>JARBTJ010000008.1 GCA_029240245.1 Herbinix sp. | reverse complement strand
ACAGAGGTGGAAGTGCGGTAACGCATGGAGCTGACTGTTACTAATAGGTCGAGGGCTTGACCTAAAATGGTTTGTTAGAAGAATACGATGTATTCTTTAGAGTAATACTCTTAAATTTGGATGTTAAATCATTTTTGTGTGTAGTTAATGTATTCCTCGATAGCTCAATGGTAGAGCACACGGCTGTTAACCGTGGGGTTGTAGGTTCGAGCCCTACTCGGGGAGTTAATTGCTAAAAAGCGATTAACAAAAGCAATGAAATGCAAATGATTAGTTTGACTAATGGTTTGACATTGCGATATTACATCATTACTGCATTAAAATTTAATTTTTGGATATTAATATCATATATGAAAGTAATAAAATATGTTGACAAACATTACGATTATATGATATAATTACAAATGCGGCTCCATGGTCAAGCGGTTAAGACATCGCCCTTTCACGGCGGTAACAGGGGTTCGAATCCCCTTGGAGTCATTTTAAATAGCCAATTTGTCGGTATACCGTTTCGCTCGATCGGCAGAGCGGCTGATACATATCAGCCTGGTTATCGGTTCAAGTCCGAATGAAATCGTTTGGACCTTTAGCTCAGTTGGTTAGAGCAACCGGCTCATAACCGGTCGGTCCGGGGTTCAAGTCCCTGAAGGTCCACTTATTATAATATGGCCTAGTGGCTCAGTTGGTTAGAGCGCCGCCCTGTCACGGCGGAGGTCGAGGGTTCGAGTCCCTTCTGGGTCGTTCAAAATTAATGTGCAATTAATCTTGAAGTTAAAATTAAATAGAATTTCCCCAGGGATCTTAGCTCAGCTGGGAGAGCATCTGCCTTACAAGCAGAGGGTCATAGGTTCGAGCCCTATAGGTCCCATTGATGCCGGCGTGGCGGAACTGGCAGACGCACAGGACTTAAAATCCTGCGGGACTAATCTCCCGTACCGGTTCGATTCCGGTCGCCGGCATTATTTTTAAGCGGACCACAAAGAACCTGACTAAGTTTCTTTGTGGTTTATGTTTAGGAAGATATTAATATGAAATGTGTGTGCTTAGCTCAGCTGGATAGAGCGTCTGGCTACGGACCAGAAGGTCGGGAGTTCGAATCTTCTAGCACACGTTTGATGTGTGCAGAGTATACTTATAAGTGTGCTATGCACACTTTTTTTATTTGGAGGAAATGGAGTCCTATGAAATAAAAAAAGCACTCCGTGCAGGATGCGCATCTCACGGTAAAGGAGTTTTTTGCTTCGCAATCCACCAAAGCGCGAAAGTGTCAGCAAACTGGCACTTTGCTCAATCATGATATTTGTTTACGCATTCGAGAACCTATGGTAAAATTTATTTAAACGACAGGAAAATACGATGCAGATGAAGGAGACGAACTTAAATGGTTGAAAAATTAAGCAGAGAAAGAGTAAACGGTTTCTTACATGCAAAAGGGAGAACGATCGTTAACGGCAATGAGGAAGAAATCATACTGACCGGCTGGGGACTTGGTAATTGGCTATTATGTGAAGGTTATATGTGGAGGTCTTATGGAAGTGAACGGTTTGACCGCCCAAACCGCATGGAAGCTGTAATACAGGAGTTAACGGGAAGTGAATATGCTAATCAATTTTGGACTAGATTTCGAGATAATTATATTCAAAAAGAAGACATTGAACTGATGGCAAAGTTGGGTTATAATTCCGTACGGATTCCGTTGAATTGGCGAATCTTTATGGAAGCAGAACCAGGTATTATATGGAAGGAAGAAGGTTTTAAGCTTATTGACCGCTGCTTGGACTGGTGTGAAAAATATAAAATATATGCATTCCTTGACCTGCACGGTGCCCCAGGCGGCCAGACCGGTGCAAATATTGATGACTGTATTGATAATGTACCAAGATTATTTATAGATTCAGATAGCTGGCAAAAAGGAATTCAGCTGTGGCAGAAGATGGCGGAACGTTATAAGGATAGATGGATTGTCGCGGGATATGATTTATTAAATGAACCGATAGCTCCGGGAAATGCGGAACGAAATTTCGAACATTTGGTACCTAGATTAGAAGAATATTATGACGAAGCAATTGCTGTTATCAGAAGAGTCGATAAAAAACATTTGATATCAATTGAAGGCCATCATTGGGCAACCAATCCTGCAATATTTCATAAGAAATATGATGACAATATGGTCATTCATTTTCACCGGTATGCGTGTATGCCTGATATCTCTGCATATGAGCTCTATATGTCTTTATCAGAAAAATTAGATACACCTCTTTGGCTTGGTGAGACAGGTGAAAATCTGGTGGAATGGTTTACAGCGATGTATCCGTTATCAACATCTTTAGGAATTGGATATAATCTATGGCCATGGAAAAAAATGAGCTGTTTTAATTCGCCATGCTCCGTCAAAATTCCGGAGGGATGGGATAAAATAATAGCCTATACAAAAGGTGGAGAGCATCCTGGCTATCAGCAGGCGCAGGAAACATTAAATCAATATTTGGAAAATATGAAGCTGGAAAACTGCGATATCCTTGATTATGTTACGCAATTCGTTTTCCGTCAGCCTGGCTGCAGAGTACGCGCAACGGATTTTGACGAGTTACCTGGCAAAGGAATTTCCTATAGTGGATTACGTTCTGATTCAAATGAAAATATTTATCGGAAGCAAACCGGTATGAAAATTGTAGAGCTATATCAGCCTGAGAAACGCAGGTTTGCCTTCGACTGTCAGTGGGACAGGCTTGCATTGGAACTTGAAGCCGAAGAATTTGCGGTATATTCCATCTATGATTTAAGCGACATTAATACCGTAACGATTGAGTATATCTGTAAGGAGGATGCCGTAATAAGCATAATGCAGGAGGATAAGTTAATAATCGAATTATGGTTGACTTCTCATGAGGAAAAACAAAGAACAGCAAAGATACCTTTATTGCTTGCGAAAGAATCCTCTGTTAAAATTAAAGTAGAAAAAGGAAAGCTTTTATTGGATTGTATTTGTTTTGATTAATTGTTTTACTGAAAACGACCGTAAAGCTTTATATGCGGTCGTTTTTTCAGGATGTTTTGTTAGTAAATGAATATAATACCTATTAAATATTTTCCTTAAGCAGTATAATAGTAAGTATCGAAAATAAGGAGGCTGGCTGCTATTGAAGAAGAAAGAATTTTTAAATATATTAAATGAAGCGTTGTTGGGTGAAGTCAGCCCGGATATCATTGAGCAAAACCTTGAATATTATAGTCAATATATTGGAAATGACTCATTTCGAGAGAAAAGTGTTGTTGAAGAATTGGGCGATCCAAGGTTAATAGCGCGTACAATCATAGAAAGTGAACGGATAGCGAAAGAAAAAGGAAAATATACCGAAAATAAGTATTATAATAACGGATACGAAAATGATTTGAATAGAGAAGAAAAAGAAAGTCAGGGAACAAAGCAAAGTCGGTCATTTGCATTTGGAAATATAAAATGGTATCATAAATTTCTTTTGATTCTAATCATTCTAGCGTTACTGGCGATATTAATTATTATCGGGCAGGTCATCATTCGTATATTGTTTGTATTTGGATTACCTATTATATTGATTCTGTTGTTGTTTTCAATGTTTCGAAGACGTTAATATTAATTTACAACGTGAAACGACCGCCAGGGGGAGCCAAGCGGTCGTTTCGATGAGGGGAGTATAAATAATTAATAAGGGGTTATATAGTGTGTTTTAAGCATGGCTTAAAGCACTTTTTTATTATAATACACATGGTCTGATATTGCAATATTTATATTCCATTTTTTATTTCCAATTCAAGCTAATTGCACAATGAGATGAGTATTTTATTTCAAATAGTACTAATTTAAATCGTTTTCGTAAAGTTTAATGATTAAACTAAATAAGTAAACATAATTTTATAATTTATAAATGAGTCAAATTTCATATAAGATAAAAGGAAAAAATAAGCAAATAGTAATCAATTCGAATGTATATTTCAAATAAAAAAGCAGATAATAAGCTATGTAATATCAATCAATAAAATTATTAGGAGGCCATTATGAACAACAGCAATTCAAGAAACAGCAATAATAATCAAACATCAAATGTTAGAAATTCAACAAGCAATAATAATTCCAGTAGAAATGCCAACACAAGTAATGCCAACACAAGTAATGCCAACACAAGTAATGCAACTTCTGACAATAACAGAAATGCAAACACATCAAACTCCAGCAGAAATGCAAACACAAGCAACAAAATGGGCACATCTAATAATACAAGTAATTATACAACAGGTACAACACGTAATGCATCCGGTACTAGATGTCAGGATACAACAACAAAAAATAATACAAGCAATACAAACAGAAATAATTTAAGAGACTTAGAAGATTCCGATAATAATTATTAATTTATATTGCTTATATTACTTGTAACAAGAAATCCCTTCCAAAAAGTAAATTGGAGGGGATTTTTTGTGAGCAAAAAATTGTCGGATGAATAAGATATATAAGGAAATATATTATGCTTATAGAAAAGGTGGTGACAGTACTGGAATGTCTTTCGAAACAATAAGAACTAATGATATAATAAAATATATCGGTAAAAGTAATGTCTTAATCATTGATTTGAGGGAGAGAGAAGAATACCAAGCAGGGCATATTCCTTCTGCTGTTAATATTCCTTATGAAGAGCTGGAGGATAGGAAGGGTAGTCTGCTGCGGAATAATCTCCTCATTTTTTATTGTGAACGTGGCAATATAAGTTTGCTTGCGGCAAGAGATTTATTAAAAGATGGATATAATATTAAGAGCTTATATGGCGGTCTTAATGCATATAATGGCAGATTAGAAAGAAGTAAATAACGAAAGAATTTGACTTAAAGTAGGAAGAGATATAAAATAGCAGGAGAGAAAACGTGTATTCGCAAAATATCGGAGGTAGAAATGAAGCAATATGAATATATATCACCTTGTCATTTTGGACTTGAGGCGGTGTTAAAACGTGAAATAACAGATCTGGGTTATGAAATAACTCAGGTAGAGGATGGAAAAGTAAGTTTCAAGGGTGATGAAAGAACTTGTGCCAGAGCAAATATGTTTTTGCGCACCACGGAGAGAGTTCTCCTTAAGGTAGCTTCCTTTAAAGCAGAGACATTTGATGAACTATTTGAGAGTACAAAAAAAATCCCTTGGGAAGAGTATATACCAAAGGATGGTAAATTCTGGGTTGCGAAAGCAAGTTCAGTAAATAGTAAGCTTTTTAGTCCCTCCGATATACAATCTATTATGAAAAAAGCCATTGTAGAGCGAATGAAAGTAAAGTACAAATTAGAGTGGTTTGAGGAAAGCGGAAATTCCTATCCAATCAGGGTTACAATTCTGAAAGATGAAGTAACGGTATGTATTGACACGTCTGGGGAATCTCTGCATAAACGTGGATATCGTAAATTGGCGAGTAAAGCTCCGATTACTGAAACTTTGGCAGCTGCTTTAATTATGCTGACACCATGGAATAAGGACCGTATCCTAGTAGACCCTTTTTGCGGAAGTGGTACAATACCGATTGAAGCAGCTATGCTAGGAGCAAAGATCGCACCGGGAATCAACCGTGATTTCTTATCTCAAACTTGGTCTGAATTGTATCCGGACGTAATATGGGCAAATACCAGAGAAGAGGCAAGAGATCTTCAGCTTAAGGATATCGAGATGAATATCCAGGGATATGATATTGATGGTGAAATTATTAAGGCTGCAAGACAGAATGCAAGATTGGCGGGTGTAGATCATTTTATTCATTTCCAACAGAAGCCAATGAAGGATTTAAGCAGCAGTAAACGCTATGGTTTTATTATAACCAATCCACCCTACGGTGAAAGACTTGAAGAAAAGTCTGCTATGCCGGAGCTTTACAGAGAAATCGGAAAGGCTTTTGGTTCTCTCGATTCATGGTCATATTATATTATAACTTCTTTTGAAGAAGCGCAAAAATATATAGGAAAACAGGCTGACAAAAACCGAAAAATATATAACGGTATGATAAAAACATACTATTATCAATATATGGGACCGAAACCTCCCAAGGCAAATAAATAATAGAGACTAATAGCATTAGGATTGATAATCATAAGCCTAATAGCATTATAATTAATAGCATTAAGACAAAAATTATGAAAACGTTATTAATAAACGGAGGAATATCACTTACCTCTCATTACGTGTTTTCTGTGATAATAAGCAATTCGGCTGCAATAGTTATTCCATCTTGTGAATAGAAAGTTGATACATTAGCAGACGGTAAATTTTATTATCAATGAATGAATGTAATGAGGGAGGTAGATATTCCTCCGTATTTATTTATAATATTATATACGCTTCGTTAACCATTGCAAAATATCACTATAGACTACTTCGTTATTAATTTCATTTAGTAATTCATGTCTACAATCAGGGTAAAGCTTTGAAGATACATTAATAAATCCCAT
The DNA here is from genome assembly GCA_029240245.1 of Herbinix sp. Classification (GTDB taxonomy): domain Bacteria; phylum Bacillota; class Clostridia; order Lachnospirales; family Lachnospiraceae; genus Mobilitalea. The sequence goes on along the minus strand of JARBTJ010000008.1, from coordinate 128,643 downwards.
TTTTTTAAGGACAGAAACATATTTCTTTACTTCTTTGGAATATCCACCGACGGGATCATTTTCACCGCTAATGATATACAAGGGCATATCCTTTTTTGTTGTCCGGATTAATTTTTTCTTGGATGCATTTGCTATTAAACGTAAGAGATCATTATAAAAAGACGCAGTACAGGTAAATCCGCAATAAGGATCATGCATATAGGAACCCACTACCGGATGACTTCTACTTAACCAGTCATAAGCGGTTCGTTTCGATAATCTGGTGTATTTTTTATTCCCGAATAATAGATTGCTTAAATACGGTGAAACATGCTTAGGTCCATTAAATTTCTTTACCAGAGAGGAAATGAATATGCCTCCGGAGGTAAGGAGCTTGGGAGGATAGGCGGTACCCGAAAGGATAACTCCATGATATTTGTCGTAGGTCTGGATTACATTTCTTGCAATAAAGGAACCCATGCTGTGGCCCATCAGAAAGAATTTATTGCCGCGGTTGTTCTTTTCGATATAATCGCTGACCACCAGTGCATCTTCTATAACCAGTTGATAACCTTTATCAGCTGCAAAAAAGCCAAGTTCACTTAATTTCTTATCGGTCCCATGACCACGGTGATCATATAGATAAACATCAAATCCATGTTCGGATAGATACTTAGCAAATACATGATATCTTTTCTGATGCTCTGCCATGCCATGTAGAATAAGGATACTTGCCTTAGGCTTATTTGGGGAGCCTAGATGAGTTACCTTGGTGATATAACCATCTTTTTGTTTTATTGTTATGTAATTAACATCATTCATTTCCCATTTTCTCCTATATATAAGAATTGATATCACGTAATTTCTATTTTTATTATAAAGATAAAAATGGAAAAATGCAATATTGAGTAATTGCATTTAATCCCATAAAACTACAAAAGAATAAAAGAATTGTAAAAAATCGTTGTGAATAAATAAATATTATTATATAATTCTGATATAATGTCAAAAGAAATCGATTATTGAAAAACTACAACAATTAGTCTTGAGAATGTTTCTTAATAGTAGATATGGTAGTTTTTCATTTTAGTTGTATTAAGGAATTTTAAATTAAATAAGTTCATGCCAGATTGTAAATATATCGCAAAATTAACAGTTTTGGGGGTGCTGAATGGATATATCGTTATTGAAACGAACAGCAATGCAAAGCGTAGCCCTTATGTTGGCAGTGATTACATTATCTTATGCATTGCAACAATATCATGCGGTTATAATATCAGCAAGTAATATGGAAGCTTCAGAAACCTCCATAAATTCAGAGGCTGAGAAGGAAGCTTCAGATACAGACTTAATTAATACAGAACAGGCGGATGTAGGGGCAGGAGGTAATGGGCTGCTTCCTTCTGTAAGCATACCGGAACTGAAGGGACCGGCAATCCTGAAATTAATGAAGGGTATCAATCCGGAAATGTTGAAACAGCTGGGGGATAAGTATCTGGTCATTAAAAAGCCGTCAGGAGTCAATACTACATACCATCTAGAGGATTTATATATTACGAAAAGCATAAAGATAACTTTAACCGGTTTACATGCTGAGGATATGACCAGTGAAATGATCGGCCGTGCAAATAAGGAAGAGAGCTTTGCAGGCGAATCAAAATATACGGAAACTATAATACCGGATCCGGATACGACTGATGATTCGGATGATTCGGAAATAGTAAGGGACTATGGAAATGATATCGTTCATGGAATAATAATAACACATGCTCTGAATGATGAGCAAAAAAACTACTCTGCTGAGCTCCTCATACAACTGGATGATGTTTACGTTCATACAATGTATGAAGATGAGGCGTATTATTATATTGATTTAAAGGATCCCAAGGATGTATATGACAAAATACTCGTAATTGATGCTGGACATGGCGGAAAGGACGCAGGAGCGCTTTCACAGGGTGAAAAATACTATGAAAAAAATATTAACTTAGATATCCTGCTCAACCTTAAGGAACTTCTAGATAAGGAAGATATCAAGGTGTATTATACCAGAACCGGCGACGATAAGGTGTTTTTAAAACCCAGAGAAGAACTGGCAAATGCTGTTGACTGTGATTTCTTTATTTCAATACATTGTAATGCGAGCGTGGCCTCCTGGCCTAATGGGACGGAAATTTACTATTATGATACTGAAACCAAGGGTGTTAAGAATAAGGATTTGGCAAAGCTGTTTTTGGATGAAATTACCAAGGCAACACCGTTGAAAAAAAGAGAAATTGTGAAAAAAGTTAAAGATGAAATCTATATTTTAAAAAAGGCAGAAGTTCCTGCGATTTTAATAGAAGTAGGATATGTTACAAATAATAATGATATGAAGTATTTAAGTGGGAAGGAAAACCGAAAGGAAGTAGCACAGGGAATCTATAATGCGATTCGAGAGGCGTATGAACGCTTCCAATCGGAAGATGACAGGCAATAGGAGGCAGCATGAAAAGAATACTATTTGCAACAACCAATGAAGGCAAAATGAATGAAATCAGGGAAATATTAAAGGATTTAGAGGTGGAACTGGTTTCTTTAAAAGATGCAGGGTTAAATCTTGATATTGAAGAGACCGGTGATACCTTTGAAGAAAATGCTATGATAAAGGCAAATACGGTTATGGAATTAACTGGTGAGTTGGTACTTGCAGATGATTCGGGAATTGAAGTGGATTATCTTGGTAAAGCTCCCGGTGTATATTCTGCCAGGTATTTGGGAGAAGATACTCCTTATTCGATAAAGAATCAATACATCATCGATCAATTAGTCGGTATCGAAGGTAATGAGCGTAGTGCGAGATTCGTATGTGTTATCGCATTTGCGGTACCAGACAGGGATACCATCGTTACCAGAGGTACGATTGAGGGATTTATAGCGAAACAGATCAGCGGTGCTCATGGCTTCGGATATGACCCGATCTTTTATGTCCCGGAATTTAAATGTACAACTGCCGAGATGTCTCCGGAGCAGAAAAATGAAATCAGCCACCGAAGCAAAGCATTAAGTGTTATGAAGGACATAATAATAAAATATCTGGATTCATTGCCGGGAGAATAACAAATGAAGGTACTGATTGTTAGTGATACCCATGGAAGAGACCATTACTTGCTAAAAACATTGGAAAAGGTAAGCCCAATCGATTTGTTAATACACCTGGGCGATTTTGAAGGGGGGGAGGAGTTTATTAAATCAATAGCTCCCTGTCCGACAGAATTTGTTTCAGGCAATAATGATTTCTTTAACAGATTACCGAAGGAGAAGATGATCCGAATCGGTAAATATAATGTGATGTTAACCCATGGGCATCGTTACGGTGTGAATTTTAATACAAGCCTTATTCGGGATACAGCTTATTATAATAATGCTGATATCGTTATGTTTGGCCATACCCATGTACCAATGATTGATTTAAGCAGTAATATATGGATTATAAATCCGGGCAGCTTAGCATTACCAAGACAGAATGGGAGAATTCCCACCTTTATTATAATGGATATTGATAGTAAGGGGGATGCTCATTTTACTCTGAACTATTTGAGGGATGCAATTTAAAGATTTACTTTCAAGGGGCTAAAACCGTGATTTTACTAAGCAAACTGTGATTTAATCTTGTTCAAAAAAAAGGGTATAAAAAGTTATAAAAAGTTGTTGACATATCTGTTATGCTATTATATAATAAATCTTGCGTCACGGCGGGAACGAAAAGAACCCCAGGAAAAGCGTACTATACGGGATTTGGGATTTCATCGGAAGCCACGATTCATTTAGTAATTCCGGATAGTAATTCATAGAATGGATTTGATTAAATCCGGCTGTATATCGGGGTGTGGCTCAGCTTGGCTAGAGTGCTTGATTTGGGATCAAGAGGTCGCAGGTTCGAATCCTGTCACCCCGACTCAAAGCAAAATAAGTACCAGTGATGATTATTTATATAATGCTTTGGAACCTGCTGCATAAATATAGCGGGAGTTACACAAAATAATAAATAGTGATATATGCGGGTGTAGTTCAATGGTAGAACACTAGCCTTCCAAGCTAGATACGTGGGTTCGATTCCCATCACCCGCTTGATATGTGAGTAGACATGCCTAAGTCGAACATATCATACCATAAATGTGCTAGTAGCTCAGTTGGATAGAGCAATGGCCTTCTAAGCCATGTGTCGGGGGTTCGAATCCCTTCTGGCACATTTTTCATCTAATAATATAAATGGTGGTAATTTATGGTGGGTATAGCGCAGTTGGTTAGCGCGCCAGATTGTGGCTCTGGAGGCCAAGGGTTCGAATCCCTTTATCCACCTTATTGGGCTATCGCCAAGCGGTAAGGCACAGGACTTTGACTCCTGCATTCCGGTGGTTCAAATCCACCTAGCCCAGTTTTTCACTAGGGTAACTTATGGAAAAGAAACACAAAAATCAAAACTGGGCTTACCCAGCTTGGAATGAATACAAGAGCTTAAGAATGGATTTATCCAATTTGACAGCAGGGAATTAACAGATGAAAGATGTTAACTTTTAACCGGGTTTACCTGGCTTTAAGTAATAGTAAAAAGATCATATGAGACCGAATTAAGTCTCATTGGTTTAATTAACACTAGGGTTGGGTTTATCCTAACTTGATGGCAGCATGAATACTGAAGAGCCGAAACTTCGGCAAGACGGTATAACCGAAATTAATGTATGTGTTTTGCTTAACCAGCTTATCCGGCTTAGCGATTTGAAATGATCGAAGGCAAATGTACTTACACTTCTGTATCTATGCAAAGAATGTTAGCAGTTCATTTATGGGATATTAGCTCAGTTGGTAGAGCACATGACTTTTAATCATGGTGTCCCGGGTTCGAGTCCCGGATGTCTCATTTTTCAATATTAATGTGAAAAATAGGCGGATGTGGCGGAATTGGCAGACGCGCTAGACTTAGGATCTAGTTCGAGAGAGTGGGGGTTCAAGTCCCTTCATCCGCAGTAAAATTTACAAATGACAATCGAATAAAGTTTCAATCGTAGCCGAGATAGTTTTATATCTATGGCTATTTTTTTGTTTCATATGAAATTGCCTCCTATGAAACAAAAAGTACTTCGTGCAGGATGCGCACCAATGTCCTCAACTTAAGATAATTATTATTACGTCAGCATTACATAAAGCTAATTATATTCAATGCTATAGAAAAATTCCTTACATAAAAGGCGGGAATAGATCCCGCCGTATACATGATTACTTTGCTTATGTATATAATCCTATTTTCAGATATTTGATGAAGGAAACATTAAATCAGGCCTATTGTCTTTAAAATGAGTACCCAGAAGAATATTGTTACGATGGAGGCGATTGATGTAAGTATTACAATCTGGCCAGCCAGCTCACTATCGGCGTCCATTTCCATCGCCATGCTGAAGGAGGATACTGCAGCCGGGGAGGCTGTTGCTCCGATTAGTGCAACCAAAGCTTCGCCCTGAAATCCTAAAAGATAAGCGAAGGTAATAGTAAGGGCAGGTAGAAGGACCAATTTATTGAAACATACGGTTATTAGGTATTTGATATTCTTTCCTAGGTTACTAAATTGAAAGGTTCCTCCTAACACGGTGAAGGCTAAGGGAGTTGCAACCTTAGACATGGAGTTGATGGGAGACATAACAAAGTCCGGGAGATCAATACCAATAATTAAAAGGAGGATTGCTAGGGCGGAGGAAATAATTAAAGGATTTTTCAGGATTCCGAATAAAATATTTTTGTAATTTATTTTCCCTCCCCGATATAGTTCGAGAACTATGACTGCAAGAACATTGAACAGTGGTACGATGCAGGCAGCCAGCATAGAAACGATACCGATCCGATCACTTCCATATATGGAAGCAGCAATCGGAATCCCAAACAGCACAAGATTACTTCGAAAACTTCCTTGAATTACTACACTACACTTTTTCTTATTTTTAATCAGTCTTGAAAATACGAGGTGGCCTAATAAGGCGATAACGATAATACAGAAGGAAGCGATGAGAAGTAATATTATATTAGCTCGATTTAAAGCCTCCTCCGGTTCCAAAGAGTAAATATTGCAAAACAATAAGAGAGGTAGAAACACTTTAAAGATGACCTTATTCATAACATTTAAGGAAGAGTCATCTGTAATCTTTTTTCTTTTTAAAAGGTAACCCACTGACATCATAACCACCAATGGAAATACCACGCTAAAAGCAAGTATAATATTTTCCATAATGCAAAATCCCATCTTTCAATTATTTTTAACTAGCGCATTTATATGTATAAAATAAAACTCTATTCAATTTTAACATAAACACCTGCAGAGAAGCTATTAATTTGTTGTATTCTGATTTTTATGGCAAACGGATTTATTCCTAATTAAGTGTTAAGAATAAGAATATTAACATAATTTTAATTTAGCTAAACGAATCTTTATATTTTATTTATTAAATTTGTGATAAAATATAGAGGATGTCATTGGATTGCTGTTATAATTAGCGACGACATAGATAAAATATAGACGAAGGATTGAGGATTAAAATGAAATTTTTAAAAAAAATGAGTCCGGCCAGATATATTGCATTAGGTTTTGCTATCGTAATATTAATAGGCGCGATCATACTGTATTTACCGTTTACCCATAATGACGGAGTAGATGTAAAATTTATGGATGCTCTATTCACATCGACCAGTGCAGTATGTGTAACCGGATTGATTGTTGTTGATACGGCTGATACCTTTAATGTATTTGGTCAAACAGCAGTAGCGATATTAATCCATATTGGAGGACTAGGAGTGGCCTCGGTTGGTGTTGGATTTATTCTTTTGGCAAGGAAAAAAGTAGGCTTTAAAGATAGAATATTAGTGAAAGAAGCGTTAAATCTTGAATCTTTAAAAGGCGTTGTAAAGCTGATAAAGGCAGTACTAATCATGACCTTAAGCTTTGAAGCGGTTGGAGCAGTTCTTAGCTTTGTTGTATTTTCTAAGGATTACCCGATCGTGAAAGCGATTGGCATCAGTCTATTTCACTCAGTAGCATCCTTTAACAATTCCGGCTTTGATGTGTTGGGTGGTTTCCGTAGTCTAATACCCTATCAAGACAATGTTCTTTTGAATTTGACAACTAGTGGATTAATTATTTTTGGAGGCTTAGGCTTTGTAGTAATTAAAGAGGTGATACATAAACATTCCTTTAAAAAATTAAGTCTGCATGCAAAAATCGTAATTACAATGTCGGTTTTTTTATTAGTAATAGGTACATTATTATTGAAAGCAACGGAGGATGTCAGTTGGCTTGGAGCATTTTTCTTAAGCACTTCTGCCAGAACAGCAGGATTTACAACCTATGCGTTTAGTGAGTTTACCAATGCTGGATTATTTGTTATGATAATTTTGATGTTTATAGGAGCTTCGCCTGGTTCAACCGGTGGTGGTATTAAAACAACCACGACATTTATATTGATTAAGAGTGCTCTTAGTATGTCCACGCACCAGAACTGCTCGAGCTTTAAGAGAAAGATCCCCAATGAGGTTATAGTAAAAGCATTTCTAATAACCTTCCTGGCAACCTCGCTTGTATGCTTAAATACTTTTCTAATAAGCTTTATTGAACCCGAATATACCTTTATGCAGATTTTGTTTGAAGTGGTATCGGCATTTGGTACGGTAGGTCTTTCGACAGGTATTACACCTGAATTAAGCCTGTTAAGCGAATTTATCATTATTTTAACAATGTATGTGGGTAGACTTGGACTCTTAACAATAGCATCCTTATGGACCTTCCGGACGATGTCGAATGTAAATTATTCAGAGGAATCAATTACGATCGGATAATAAAAATAGGAGTTTGCCTATGTAACCACTTTGTGGTTTACGATAAGCAAAATCCTATTTAATCAATGCATTATTCGTTTTCTTTACGTTTACGGCGGAAACGCAAATACCATATTACGATTGCTACGGCGATTACTCCAAATACAATAATGGTAATGGTTTGATAAATATCTGCACCTTCTGCGATTTTCTCCCAGGAGGCACCAGCATATACACCTAAATGAACCAATACGATATTCCAGATCAGAGAGCCTATGGTAGTCAGTATAAGAAATATCATAAACTTCATTTTAGCCATTCCGGCCGGAATTGAGATTAAGCTGCGAATGATGGGGATGCAGCGGCAAATGAGTACAGTTGCTTTCCCCCGTTTATTAAACCAGTCGCATGACTTATATACATCTTCTTTTTTAAAATGAAGGAGCTTGCCGATTTTTCCATCCAATATTTTGGCCAGACGATCAGCAGATAGCATTCTGCCGATACCATATAATACAACAGCTCCAAGAACAGAGCCAATGGAAGCGGTAAAGATTACTCCCCAGGTGGTTAGTTTCGTATAGGTCGTCATGAAGCCACCTAAAGTAAGGATTACTTCCGAGGGAATGGGAGGAAAAATATTCTCAATAAAAATTAATAAAGCAATGATTAGGTAACCATATTCGGCATATTGATTCATAATATCAACGATGATGTCTTTCATGTAGATCTCCTTTGCAAAAAAGTTAAACAGCCATTGAAAGTCGGCCTGTTGTTTATTATACTATAGGACTAAGAAATTGCATAGGTTTTATTTGGTTTTTTCCATTGTAAAAACGGAGGGGCGGTAGTACAAGTACATCAATTAGAAGCGAAATGGGTATAGATTATTAAATGAGAAGTAAGTATTTTAATATTAAGTAGGATAACGATGAGGCATTCATAGTTATGTATATTAAGGAGGATTAGCAATGTTAAATAGAAAACCTGCGATAGAATTCGGAGTTATTGGTTTAGGACGTTTCGGCTTTGCGCTTGCGTCTACATTGGCAGAAGCGGGAAAAGAAGTACTGGTATTAGATAGCACGGAAAGTAAAATTAAACAGATACGGCATCTGACAGAAAACGCATTTGTGGTAGGAGAGTTGACAAAAGAGGCACTGGAGGAAGCGGGAATACAAAATTGCGGAACCGTAATCGTCTGCATTGGTGAAAAGATTGATGTCAGTATATTGACTACCTTAAATGTAATCAGTATGGGCGTACCCCGAGTAATAGCAAAAGCAATCAGCCGGGAACAAGGTAATGTTTTAGAAAAAATAGGAGCCGAAGTAATCTATCCGGAGCATGATATGGCGATACGACTTGCCAATCGGTTGATTTCATCAAGGATCATGGATAATATTGTTTTAAATGATGATATTACAATAACCGAACTTCTACTGACCTCCAAGATTTCCGGTAAAACAGTTATGCAGGCAGACCTCCGCAAAAGGTTTAAGTTAAATATCATTGCTCTAGAGCATAATCAGAAAACCACGACAGAAATAACACCTGATTTACTATTGAATAAGGATGATATCATCGTGGTTGTCGGTAAAAAAAATGATATTAAGAGATTAGAAACCTATCTGTCTTAAAATAAATAATATTCGATGATAATGCTATAAACCAAAAGCCACCATGGAAGTCTCTGAAGACGATCATAGTGGCTTTTGATGTGTGGGGGATATCCATTGTTGTTGGATTTCGCAATATATAGAAATATGTTATAAGCGATTATTTTTTATTCCCTTTTTTTGAATCCGAATTACCGTGATCCTGGGAATTCCCTTGTGAGGATTGTTCTTTCATTTCACTGTCTTTCTCTGTCTTTTTACCAGTTTGATCTTTCGTTTTCCAGGCAGCCTCTTCTTCGGCTTCTTTGGCTTTATCAGCGGCCTTCTCAGCGGCCTCATTCCGATTTTCAGCGGCCTTTTTCTCAGCCTCTTTCGCTTTATCAGCGGCTTTTTTCTCGGTCTCTTTCCGTTCTTCGGCAGCCTTTTCCTCAGCCTCCTTAGCTTTATCAGCGGCTTTTTCCTCAGCCTCTTTCAGTTTCTCGGCAGCTCTTTCTTCGGCTTCTTTGGCTTTTTCGGCGGTCTTTTCCTCAGCCTCTCTCAGCTTTTCGGCATCCTTTTCTTTGGTTTCCTTTGCCTTCTCGTCATCATTATCGACTATTTGAGAGGGTTCGGTCTTATCATCTATCGGATATAAGAAATCATCTTCAGAACTGGTCTCTTGGTCTTCCTGCTCATCCTTACCAAAGTCGGGATTCGCCTTTCTATATTCTTTGGTTGCTTTCAAGATATCTTTCACTGATTTGTTCAACCATACCTCGGTATCAATTTCGGAGGAATCTGCTGCAGCTGACTGAAGCTGTTCCACAAGGTTTAATTTACCAGGTGTTACACCTAATTCCTTGGCTTGTTCAACACGCTTCAAGTCGACACTAATCGCTTCCACTACTACAGTTGCGCCGTTTTCTTCAACCTTATTTTCCACTACCGTCTGAAGTTCCTGTGCCAGCTCCTCGGACTTTTCCTGATTTTTACCGGAAGTCGCTATGATAATACCAGCTGAGGTATCATCCTCCGATGTTTCTTCAAAATAACCCAAGTCGGTTATTTGCTCAACTGTCTTTGTAACGGCGTTCTCTATGGAGGTATATTGGAGGTCATCTAAATTAATATCGTTTAACAATTCCTCACCATCATCATTCACTGCATTAACCTCAAGAACATGGTTGAAACGGTTTAGCGTGTATTCAATGGAGGGATTCACATCTAAACTTACATAACTATAAGGACTTGCATATGCCCAGGACCCTGCACCCAGTACCACCAATGCTGCGGCGGATGCAGCAAATATAGCGATTTTTTTGGTAAAGCGACCCTTTAGACTATTCATCTGTATCACCTGCCCTATCTTATAATTGCTATTTTGAATAGTTGCAACGCAACCATCATCAGAAAGAACAGCAGCTACGCCATCTTTGATTTCTACTATAACTGCTTTCATAATTTATTCTCCTCTCTAATGTATCGCAAGTATTCTGCGAGATAAGGATACTCTCCGGAAAGTATTTCTATCGCTGCTATTATATATTTACGATGCCGCTCTATAATTTTTCGGGGTATCTTACAATTATTTTCAATCATTTTGATAGGGAGCTGTTTGGAACAGCGTAATTCGTTTATTAAAACAGGATTTATTAACAGATAGTTAATTGCTTCAGAGCAAGCCTTTCTTGTTTTCTTTGCGTGAGGAGAACATTTGGATAACTCCATAAAAGTAAATCCATAAACAGAAAAACATTTATTCGCTGCTTCGATTTCATATTTTAAGTCTTTGTTATTCTGTATGGATACCTGTTCTGCTACCGCCATTTTTATTGGGATATCTTCATCTTCTTCATCGGGTTCAGTGTCAAAAACAATCGGATCTACACTGACCTCAGGGTTATATTTCACCTGGCTTTTATGATAATCAATTAAACGCCGTTTGATTAATAGCTCTGCAAAACTGAAAAAGCTACCCTTTTCATATTCATAATGTTGAATGGCCTGACTATATGCCAATAGGGCTATGGACCATTCATCATCACTTTTGGTTATGTATCGATGGGTTACTTTTGAAGCTGTTTTCAATATATAAAATTCATTTTGTTTTATTAGTTCCTCTAAAAGCTGATGGTCTTTTTTCGCTTTTATAACCAAGGCATCAAGCTCTCTCAAATAATACACCTCCCATAGTATGACCTTACAGTACAGCTTGTTCGCCATATATCGAACGAATTTGCCTAATATTATCCTTCTTCGGTCATTGCGTTTTGGCAGTGAAATAAGTAAACTTAAATTTTCCGGAGTGTATCGTATCTTGATCAGGACGGCAGAGTAATATTGATTACATCCCCATCTGACACTTGGATACATATAGTCTATTTTATCACTAATTGAGCTTTTTTGTATATTGTAATATATTACTATGTTCCTAATGGGAATAGTTACAAAAACCTGCACGATTATATTTTTATTGAATAAACTGAATTGAGAATATAGGATGCATAGAATCCGTTTGGTTTTTTCAAGGAGGTTATTATGTATTATAATAACAACGATGGTGCTGTATCATATGCCGGACTACCGTATGAGGATCTGAATTGGTATGACGTAGCCGGCCAACCTTTTGGTATAGCATCTTTTTTTAACGCCATTATTTTGGGAGATGCGAATAATATTGTAGATACAAAAGGAGCCGTAGCAGTTGGTGGAAACTTTGTAAGCTCCAGAGGCCTAAGTCTGGGCTATGGAAATGATGGGAAGCTTCAGGGGACGGGATATAGTCCTGATTTAGTCAGGTTTCTGGTAGGAGGAAACGTTGCAATGCAGGGACCTCTGGTAGTTATTGGCCATGTAGTAGTAGGCGGTAATTTCAGGGCTGCTGCCGGCAGTACGTATATGATCGGAAAAGACGGGGAAAATGAGCAGGTACAGGAACTAAGTGAGTTATATCAAGCCAATGGCAGTAGCCGCTATTGGAAGCCCAATGACAGAGGAAATCATTATGCTATATCCAGCTACGATGCGCCAAGATATATACCTGCCGGAAGGATTGAGGCTGATCTGAGTGAATTTTTTGCTGATGCCAGGGAAAGCCTGACTTATTATCATGATTGTATTACGAATATGGAGCCGAACGGTTCCGTCGTGGACCACTTCCATGAATGGATATTAAGAGGAAATGATCCAGTTCAAAATGTCTTCGTAATTGATGTTCGTCCGAACGGTATATTAAATAAAGAGATACGGTTTGAAATACCGGAAGGAAGCGTGGGAATTGTTATCTTCAGAACGGGTAACAATGCTCATCTTCAATACGGGCTTTGGAGTGATGAACGACATGCGGACAGAACCTTATATGTTTTCGAGGATGCTCAAAATATTTATATGGAGGTTCCGGCGGCAATCTGGGGAAGTATTTTAGCACCGCAGGCAATGTTCCATGCACATCAGACCGGAGGTACGGTATACGGAAATGCTGCATTAGGCTCGTTCGCTGTAAATGCCACAAGCGGTTTCGAATTCCATTTGCACCCGTTTGTCGGTGGAGTAGAGTGTGCAGCAGTGTCCCCGGCGCCGGAAGAAGAGATGCCGATACCATTACCGACACCTGCGCCAATGCCAACACCTGCACCTGTGCCAATACCAACACCTGCGCCGATGCCAACGCCAAGACCGGCACCAACACCAATGCCGACACCAAGACCAACACCTGCACCGATGCCAGCACCAAGACCGGCCCCAACACCGATGCCGACACCAACACCGATGCCGACACCAAGACCGACACCAACACCAATGCCTGCGCCGACACCGATGCCTGCGCCGACACCGATGCCAACGCCAAGACCGGCACCACTTCCTGTTGTGGAATGTCCACGGTGCCCTGATTGTCCTCCTTGCCCGGAAGAAGAACCACAAGTTGAATACATGCCATATCCTGTACCGATACCGATTCCTTATTCGGAACAGATTACACGAATTGAATATCGACCTGCTCCTGAAGTATGCTGTCCGGAATGTTTAATAACACCCGGAGTTATCTTTGGATGCATCTGGGGATGTAGTTGTTGCTGCGATCATGAATGGGAAGTAAAATTGTATCAAAACTGTGGAGAAAGAAAAGAATTATTATATTGTGAAAGAGTAAGCTGCTGTGGATGCTTCCGCTTTGAAGTTCCCTATGACAAAATTTATAGATTAGAAATCTGTCCAATCGGAGCAAGTAAAAGAGCCGGACTCTGCAAGCCTATGCTTACACTGAAAAATGTCGGAGTATCCGATTTAATCATTGAATAAATCCGGGAGTATAGTAAAACGGTATTGATTTGAATTTAAATCAACTATATAATAAAGAAAAATAAGGTACAGAAGGGAGTTACACTATGGCAATGGTTTATATTTTCCTCGCGGATGGATTTGAAGAAATTGAGGGATTAACAGTAGTTGATTTACTTCGCAGAGCTAAAATAGATATTAGAATGGTATCAATCACGGGTAATAAACTCGTAACCGGATCTCACCAGATAACCGTATTGGCAGACGATCTTTTTGAAAACATGGATTTTTCTGACGCAGAGATGTTGGTGTTACCAGGTGGAATGCCGGGAACAACGAATCTTTCCATGCATGAGGGTCTGGATGGTCTATTAAGGGAATTTCATTCTAAGGGCAAAGCCTTGGCTGCAATCTGTGCTGCACCCAGCATTCTCGGTACGAAGGGCTTGCTCACCGGCAAACATGCGGTCTGCTATCCGGGATATGAAGAAAAATTATTGGGAGCTACGATATATAATACCTCGGTGGTTGTTGATGGTAATGTGACAACTTCCAAGGGAATGGGAACCTCAATCGATTTTTCCTTATCTATCATTCAAAGCATCGCCGGAGAAGCTGAGGCAAAGAAAATTGCTGCAGCAATTCAATATCAGTATTGGCTTTAAGGTTTACCCTCCGTACTGTACGGTGTGATACGCTTACGTAGCAATAAAAGGCAGAGCAGGTTTGGAAGTGCCATAAAGGCATTTACAAGGTCAGTCAGTTCCCAAACAAGATCCAGAGCCATGATAGAGCCTATAAAAATCATAACAATGTAGCAAACGCGGTAGGTATTTATTCCGGTTTTTCCGAATAAGTATTCTACCGCCTTTTCACCGAAATAAGACCAACCGATTAAGGTTGCAATAGCAAAGGCAACCAGGGAAAACCCAAGAATCTTATTTCCGAAGGGAAGAACAGCAAAAGCGGCTGTCGTGAGTTCTGCAAAGGAATAACCTTCTGCAGAGGAAGGATATCTTAACAAATTGGTTACGATGACAAGTCCGGTGATGGCACACATAACTACCGTATCCCAGAAGGTTGCACTCATTGATATTAATGCCTGTTTGGACGGATGGGAGGTCTTGGCTCCTGCAGCAGCAATAGCGGCAGATCCCAGACCAGCCTCATTGGTAAAAAGACCGCGGGCAATTCCGTACCTAGCAGCAGATCGGAGAGTGCTTCCAATAAAGCCTCCGGCGACTGAGGCGGGAAGCTTTGACGGAAGAAAGGCTGAGCGAAGGATCCATTCGAGAGCAGAAAGCAGATACCTGTAATTAATAATAAGAATAACGAAGCAGCCAAGGATATAGAATAAACCCATGGCAGGAACTAATTTGCTGCATATTTTACCGATTGACTTGACACCACCCACGATAACCAAACCTACAACAATGGCTAGTATGATACCTACCGCATATTCGGGCAGATTCCATAGTGTATGCAGGGTTTCGGTGACCGCTCGCGCCTGTGCGGAACAACCGACACCGTAAGAGGCTACCAGTGTAAAAAGACTGAATATAACAGCAAGCCATTTTGAATGTAGACCATATTGGAGCGCATACATTGGGCCACCAAGAAAGGTACCGTCCGAGGTTTTTTTACGGAAGAGTACGCCCAGAAAACATTCTGCATAGGAGGTAGCCATCCCAAGGATGCCGGTAAGCCAGCACCAGAAGATGGCCCCGGGGCCACCTAACGCAACCGCAGTTGAAATTCCGACGATATTCCCCGTACCGATGGTTGCGGCCAGGGTTGCAGTCAGGGAAGCGAAGCCGCTTAAATCACCCTCGGAGGTTGTATCCGGAGTGACCGAGAGACGGATTGCTTTCCCGATATGTTTTTGAACGCCCTTTAAGTGTATGGTAAAATAAATATGAGCTCCAAATAATAAAGCAGGCATTGGGATTCCCCAAATAAAATTATTAAAATGTTTTAAAAATTCAATCATGTGAGACATCCTGGATTTAAGCTTTTTATAAATATATGTCACAGGAGGGGGAAGTAGTATGTGTAATCGTGGATTTGATGGTCAGGAGAATTGTTATTGTAAGGCCTTTACCACCTGATCAAATCCCATGCCATGAGATGCTTTTACCAATATGGTATCACCTTTTTTGAGGATTGCGGGTAAAGATTCTATTAATTTATCCCTTGTTTCGAAATACAACAGTTTTCCCTTGAATTTCTCGCAGGCACCGTCATACATACTGGAGGATAACTTTCCAACGCAGACGAGTACATCGATATTTGAAGCAGCGGCATAGGCACCAACCCCCTTGTGCAGCTCCACTTCATCGCTGCCGAGTTCAAACATATCACCCAATACTGCTATTTTTCGTGTATCTGCCATATTTAGCAAGACAATGGCAGCCTTCATGGAAACCGGATTGGCATTATAGCAATCATCGATTATTGTCCAATCCTCATGCCATATAATATTGCTTCTTCCGCCCACAGGCTTAACCATGCTGATCCCTTCGGCAATTTCTGCGTTGGTCATGTTAAGTAAAGTCCCTACCGAAGCTGCAGCCATTGTGTTGAATACCATATGTTCACCCGGAAGAGGCACTGACACTGGAAAGCTTTGGTCATTAACATGAATGCTGCAGGTGCTGCCATGCAGTCCCATGGGTAAAATATGATCTGCATAAATATCATTATTTTTATTTAAGCCAAAACGGATAGGCTTCATACCCCTAATTTCCTGGAGAGTTGCTAACATATCATCATCACCGTTGATACATACCCTGCCGTCTTCACTCATAAAATCAAAAATTTCGGTTTTCGCCTTCAAAATGCCTTGCCTGGAGCCTAAGTTTTCTAAGTGACATTGACCGATATTAGTTATCACACAGATATCAGGTTTCGCTATTTCACTTAGGCGATGCATTTCACCAAAATCGCTGATGCCCATTTCTAAAACGGCAACCTCATGGTGATCTCTTATTTTTAATATAGTAAGTGGCAAGCCAACTTCGTTATTAAAATTGCCCTCTGTTTTTAATACACTGTATTTTCTAGTAAGTACACTGCTGATAAATTCTTTCGTACTAGTCTTTCCTACGCTGCCGGTAATACCAACAACTTTGATGTTAAGCTGCATACGGTACCATTTTGCAATATTCTTAAGAGCAATCAGACTATTTTCTACCAATATGTAAGGTCCCTTGGGATTTGCCGGAGCTTTCTCGCATATTACTGCCAGTGCACCTTTATCAAATACATCATCGATAAAACTATGGCCATCCACACGCTCACCAACCGTGGCAATAAACAAATCGCCTCTTTGTACCTGTCTTGAGTCCATAGTAACACCGGAAATTTCCCGTATGGTAGCATCTCCAAACAGTCTCCCGTTACAGGCCTCAGCGATCTGAGCTAACGTCATATTTTTCATTCAAAGCTCCCCTTAAATTTATAAATTCCTGCAATTGTTTGTATCTACGCACTGATGTACTTTTTTAATGAGATATCGATTATTTTTTCACATAAAGCTTCAAAATCCATGCCTATGGCCAATGCTTCCTGAGGTAGCAGTGAGGTTGGCGTCATTCCCGGGAGGGTATTTGCTTCCAGACAATAGATTTCGTTGTTTTCGTTTAATATAAAATCCATACGTGCATAGGTTTTTAAACGTAATGCTTTAAAAACCTCCTCGGCGATATTCTGCATCTGTTTCGTAATCGGCTCATTGATTTGTGCCGGACAGGTCTCAATAGCACTTCCTGCCTGGTATTTATTCTTATAATTATAGAAACCATCCAGTGGGGCAATCTCTATGACCGGTAATGCCTGCCCTTCGATTACACCTACGGAAAATTCCCTGCCTTTGATGTACTGTTCAATAACAACCTCGTTTCCGTAGGAAAATGCATTGGCTAAAGCCTCAGTCATCTCATTGCCGGAATGTACGATGGATACGCCGACACTGGAGCCGCCGCAGCATACCTTTACGACACATGGAAATAGATTCCAGATGTAAGTGTCACCTTTTTTTACATGTATGCCGATCGGAGTGGGTATGTTATAATATGCAAATATTTCTTTCGCAATTGCTTTGTCCATGGCAAGCGCACTGCTGGAGTAATCCGTTCCGGTATATTTAATTCCCATCAAATCAAAGGCAGCCTGAATTTTTCCATCTTCTCCATTTTCCCCATGCAGCGCAAGAAATGCAATATCTGCTATACTGCATATATCAAGTACATTCGGTCCGAAGAAACTGTTTGAATTATCTTTTCTAAGCGCTTTTATCTGAAGGATATCAGGATTGTTTTCTTTAATGGCACCGATATTGGCGGTCCAGTCCTTATCAAGGTCAAAGATATTATGTGTTTCACCTTCGTATCCTAAATACACATCCAGTAAAACCACCTGATGGCCTTTATTTTTTAAAGCCTTGTAAATTGTTTTACCTGTTGATAAGGATACGTCTCTCTCTGTGCTGGTACCACCTGCCAATACAACTACTTTCATTCCTATTCCTCACTTTCACTGACTTAAAGTACGCATAACTAATATCCATAAAAATTTTCTTACTCATTATATTATAGCTTTTTAAGAAAAGAGTGTCTATAGTTCATTTCATATAAAAATTTTACACATATATATGTTGAAACAAATAAACAATGGTTAAAGTGTCAAAATGTGCTACGCACTTTTCATGCTACAATATACTGATATGCAAGCTTGCATATCAGTATATTGTAGCATGAAAGCTCGAAGGTGCTTTTGGCACTTTAACCAACAATATTAGTAAGTAAAATAGAAGGCAAATCGTTCAGTGCATATTTCTGCAACCAGAGGATATCATAGAATACATTGATATTAGAAAATTATAGGATTCTAAGGTTTTTCTTTAACTTATCTGTCGTTTTGTCATATAATTGGTACGAAAAACAATAATTACCATTATAATTTTACGAAGACCGGTTAACAATATGATTACAGGCAACAAAACAAAATCACTCGCGGGAAAATACTTATTTTACACCGCTGAACCTACAAATTGTTGATTTTGTATCTTGGTTGCTTTGATGAAAAAATACGGAGGTGAAATTATTTATGGCAAGTAACAATAACAACACTGGCTCTAACAGAGCAGAAGTTCCTCAGGCAAGAGAAGCTCTTAATCGTTTCAAAATGGAAATCGCTAATGAAATCGGTGTTCCGTTAAAACAGGGTTACAACGGAGATTTAACTAGCAAACAGAACGGTTCTGTAGGCGGAGAAATGGTTAAACGTATGATCAGACAGCAGGAACAACAGATGTCAGGTCAATAATCAAAAGAAAGTAAAGTGAAGAGGTAATTCATTCACTATCAAAAGAGAAAAAACATCACCGGTGTTAAGCTGGTGATGTTTTTATGTAGTGCAAAATTTTTCTTTTCATATTCCTTATTATTATGTTAAAATGAAAATGCTTTTTCATGTCATACCATGAAATGGATTCATGCACTTTATTTATTAAGGCATATACTAATATAGATTAGGAAATCGTGAAACAATATAGTTTTTGCTATTGCACACACTAAAAATACTATTTATTTACTCCATCACTCTCATAGGGCTTAACTTCCGCTCCACAATCGTATATGCTGTGTGCAATTAATTTTAGAATATGTGTTTTGCAATTGACTAACTTATATACATTTAAGAAAGGAATATAATAATGGGTAAATATTTTGGTACGGACGGTTTCCGCGGAGAAGCTAATGTTGATTTAACTGTTATGCATGCCTATAAGGTTGGCAGATTTTTGGGGAATTATTATTCAAAGGATAACAAGCCGGCAAATATTGTAATAGGAAAAGATACAAGAAGATCCAGCTATATGTTTGAGTATTCTCTTGTTGCAGGACTTACAGCGAGTGGAGCGAATGCTTATCTGCTTCATGTTACACCGACACCCAGTGTATCCTATGTTGTAAGAAGTGAAGGCTTTGACTGTGGTATCATGATTTCTGCCAGCCATAATCCTTATTATGATAATGGAATAAAAATTATTAACGGAAGTGGATATAAGTTAGAAGCAGAGGTTGAAAATTTGATTGAAGCTTATATAGACAGTGAAGTAGATAACCTACCCTTTGCGACAAAGGAAAATATCGGTAGAACTGTAGATTATGCGATTGGGCGTCATCGCTATATCGGTTATTTGATTTCACTTGCAACAAGATCCTTTCAAGATAAAAAAGTCGGTCTGGACTTAGCAAATGGTGCTTCGACTACGGTTGCTAAGGGTGTATTTGATGCATTAGGCGCAAAAACCTTTGTGATCAATAGTGACCCGAACGGTACCAATATCAATAAGGATTGCGGTTCCACCCACATAGAGGTTCTTCGGAAATTTGTCATAGAAAATCATTTGGATGTGGGGTTTGCTTATGACGGAGATGCAGATCGATGTTTGGCAATCGATGAAAAGGGTAATATTATTGATGGTGATTTAATTCTCTATATTTGCGGTGCTTATATGAAGAGCCGCAACGATCTTGTTAAGAACACCGTTGTAACAACAATTATGTCCAATATGGGCCTTTACGAGGCCTTTGATAAACAGGGTATTCGTTATGAAAAGACGGCAGTCGGTGATAAATATGTGTATGAAAATATGATGGCGAACGGGTATTCCATTGGCGGTGAACAGTCCGGACATATTATTTTTAATAAACATGCCACGACAGGTGACGGTGTTTTAACCTCACTAAAGTTGATGGAGGTAATGCTTGAATGCAAGTCTACCCTTTCCGAACTTCATAAAGAAGTTACTATTTTTCCTCAGCTATTAAAAAATGCAAGGGTAAATGATAAGAAAGCCGTAAAAGAAGACCCGGTAGTTAAAGAAGTAATTGAAACAGTAGAGAAGGAACTAAAGAATGAGGGTAGAATTATTGTCCGTGAAAGCGGAACGGAACCGGTAATTCGTGTAATGGTAGAAGCAAAAACCGAAGATTTATGTAAATATCATGTAAACCGTGTATTTCAAGCAATGCAGGATCGCGGTCACATCGTGGGTTAATGAAAGAAAATAAAATCTGGTATTTACAGAATCAATATGTTATAATATACTAATGTCAAAATGCCTGTAAAATACAGGCAGCATGTACCTTATAATAATTGATGCATTTGAAGTAACTTATTTGGATAAGGTAAAGGTACATATTACAGGGGGGATATTCTCACCCTATAATTCAGGGAAAATAATTCCCAAAATACAGGGAGGATTTTTCACCCCATAATACAGGAGGAATTACGCAATGAGTTTACAAGTTGAAAAACTGGAAAAAAATATGGCAAAGCTTACAATAGAAGCTTCCGCTGAAGAATTTGAGAGTGCTTTACAAAAAGCTTATCTTAAAAATAGGGATAAAATAAATGTTCAGGGCTTCCGTAAAGGAAAAGCTCCACGTGCCATTATTGAAAAAATGTATGGTGCGAGTATCTTTTATGAGGATGCTGCGAATGAATTAATTCCGGAAGCTTACGAAAAAGCTGCAAATGAAAGCGGACTCGATATCGTGTCCAGACCGGACATCGACGTAGTACAGGTTGAAAAGGGAAAAACCTTTATCTTCACTGCTGAGGTTGCCTTAAAGCCTGAAGTAACTTTAGGACAGTATAAGGGAATTGAAGTAGAGAAAAAGGAAGTTATAGTAACAGAAGATGAAATCATGGCACAAATTGACAAAGAACGCGAGCAGAATTCCAGAATGATTACGGTTGATAACAGACCGGTTCAAGATGGAGACATTACCTCTATCGATTTTGAAGGTTTTGTGGATGGTGTTCCTTTCGAAGGTGGAAAGGGAGAGAATTATGCTCTTACCATCGGTTCCCACTCCTTCATCGATACCTTTGAAGAGCAGTTAATCGGTAAGGCAATCGGCGAAGAAGTTGAAGTAAACGTTACCTTCCCGGAGCAGTATCAAGCGGAAGAATTAGCAGGAAAGCCGGCATTATTCAAGGTTACGGTGAAAGAAATCAAAATGAAGGAGCTTCCTGAATTAGATGATGATTTTGCGCAGGATGTATCCGAATTTGATACCCTAGACGAATACAAGGAAAACATTAAAACAACAATAAAATCAAACAAAGAAAAAGATGCAAAAACTGCAAAGGAAAATGATGTTGTTGAAAAAATTATCGCAAATGCTACGATGGATATTCCGGAGCCTATGGTTAGTGCTCAGGTTAACCAGATTGCAGAGGATTTTGCACACAGATTGCAGCATCAGGGTCTTGCACTTGATCAATATTTAAAATTCACTGGCTCTGATACCAGAAAATTCTTAGAGAGCTTAAAACCTCAGGCAGTAAAGAGAATTCAAAGCAGACTTGTATTAGAAACAATTGCTAAGGCAGAGAATATCGAGGTTTCTGAAGAAGAATTAGAGAAAGAATTATCCGATATGGCTGCTATGTATCAGATGGAAG
Source organism: Herbinix sp. (assembly GCA_029240245.1). Classification (GTDB taxonomy): domain Bacteria; phylum Bacillota; class Clostridia; order Lachnospirales; family Lachnospiraceae; genus Mobilitalea. The sequence continues at coordinate 106,474 of JARBTJ010000008.1, read as the reverse complement.
TTGATAAATTAAAGGAAATGATCGGTGATAAGGAAAAGGAACAGATTAAGGCTGATATAGCAGTACAAAAAGCCGTTGATTTTGTTCTTGAGCAATCCGTAGAGGTTTAAGCATACAAAGATAAGGAACTTATTATTATCAGGAGATACTGAGATAAGGAGGATTTCATTATGAGTTTAGTACCCTATGTCATTGAGCAAACAAGTCGTGGAGAAAGAAGCTACGATATTTACTCCAGATTATTAAAAGAGAGAATTATTTTTCTCGGTGAAGAAGTGAATGATGTTACTGCCAGCTTGATTGTGGCTCAGATGTTATTTTTAGAGTCAGAGGATCCCGGCAAAGATATTAATTTTTATATTAATAGCCCCGGAGGATCGGTTAGCGCAGGATTAGCTATTTTCGATACCATGAATTACATTAAATGTGATGTATCCACTATTTGCATCGGTCTTGCAGCAAGTATGGGAGCATTCCTGCTTGCAGGAGGAACAAAAGGCAAGAGATTTGCACTTCCAAATGCGGAGGTTATGATTCATCAGCCTTCCGGCGGTGCAAAAGGTCAGGCAACAGATATCAAAATTGTTGCAGACAACATTATTAAGATAAGAAAAAAATTGAATGAGATTTTAGCTAAGAATACTGGAAAGTCTATGGATATCATTGAAGTGGATACAGAAAGAGACTTTTACATGAGTGCAGAGGAAGCACGTGAATATGGTATCGTGGATGGCATATTAGCGAGCAGATAATACGGTTAATAATAGGACGGCAATACATGCACTATAGAGAGAATGAGGTGAATTAGGCAGTGGCAGGAAAAGTTGACGACAGAAAACAAGTGAGATGTTCCTTTTGTAATAAAACTCAGGACCAGGTTCGTAAAGTGATTGCTGGCCCCGGAGTTTATATCTGCGATGAATGTATCGAAATCTGCAGTGAAATTATTGAAGAGGAATTTGACGGAGAACCAATAGCAAATGCAGATATCAACCTCCTGAAACCCGCAGAAATCAAAAGCTTCTTAGACCAGCATGTTATTGGACAGGATGAGGCTAAGAAGGTACTGGCTGTCTCAGTTTATAATCATTACAAAAGAGTTCTGGCGGAGAAGGATTTGGATGTTGAGCTTCAAAAAAGCAATATATTGATGATTGGACCAACTGGTTCCGGAAAAACCTATCTTGCGCAGACTCTAGCGAAATTGCTCAATGTTCCTTTTGCCATTGCAGATGCTACTGCTTTAACGGAAGCCGGTTATGTTGGTGAGGACGTTGAAAATATTCTGTTAAAAATTATTCAGGCAGCAGATTTTGATATCGAACGCGCGGAGTATGGAATTATTTATATCGATGAAATTGATAAAATTACTAGAAAATCAGAAAATACATCCATTACCAGAGATGTATCCGGTGAAGGTGTTCAACAGGCTCTTTTAAAAATTCTGGAGGGAACGGTTGCATCGGTACCCCCTCAGGGTGGAAGAAAGCATCCTCATCAGGAATTTATACAAATAGATACCACAAATATTTTGTTTATCTGCGGGGGTGCCTTTGATGGTTTGGAAAAAATCATTGAAGCCCGTACCGGCCAAAAATCGATCGGATTTAATGCGCAGATAGTTGAAAAACAAAAGAACAATGTGGGTGAATTATTCCGCCAGGTTATGCCTCAGGATTTTATCAAATTTGGTATGATCCCCGAGTTTATAGGACGTGTTCCGGTAACCGTAGCACTCGACTTACTCGATGAGGAAGCCTTGGTAAGAATTCTTACCGAGCCCAAGAATGCCATTACTAAGCAGTACAAAAAGCTATTTGAATTAGATGGCGTTGAACTTGAATTTGAAGATGATGCTTTAGCAGAAATTGCAAAGCAGTCTTATAAGCGAAAAATCGGAGCCAGAGGTCTGCGTGCCATAATGGAAGGTGTTATGATGGATTCTATGTATAACATCCCCTCTGATAACAAAACCATCAAATGTATCATTACGAAGGAAGCTGTACAGGGCATAGAAAAACCAAAAGTTATCTATTCGGAGGATACACTTGCAAGGAAACCGATTACGAAGCGTTCGTCAAAGAAAAGCAAGGATGAAATTGCATAGATAGCTTCCCGGCCTGCCATTGCTATGGCAGGCCTTTCAATAGTTTTTGTTATTTTAGATATAATAATAAAATGTGGTTGTATGTATTTTATAACGGATGAAAAGAGGAATTTGTGATGATTATTAAAAGTGCGAATTTAGAAACGGTGTGCGGCATTACCAGTGTGCTGCCCGAGAATGATAAGCCGGAGCTTGCGTTTGCAGGAAAATCGAATGTGGGGAAATCCTCCCTCATCAATGCACTCATGAACAGAAAGTCGTTAGCAAGAACCTCCGGACAGCCGGGCAAGACGCAGACGATTAATTTTTATAATGTAAATGATGCGTTTTATTACGTGGATCTACCGGGTTATGGATATGCCAAGGTATCGGAAGCGATTAAAGAAAAATGGGGTAAGATGATTGAGAAATATTTGAAATCGTCAAAACAACTCAAGGTCGTATTCCTTCTTTTGGATATCCGCCATGAACCTTCTTCTAACGATAGAAGCATGTATGAATGGATTGTTTATCAGGGCTTTCAGCCGGTCATTATCGCTACGAAGTTGGATAAGATTAACCGCAGTCAGAAGGATAAGCAGTTGAAAATAATAAAAGAAGGGCTTGGAGCAAGCCCTCAAACTATGATCTTTCCTTTTTCTTCACTTTCTAAGCAAGGCAGGGAGGAAATATGGGAATATATTGAGACTTATTTGCTCTCCAGCAATGAGGACATTAAGTAAGCATATACCTCTGAGCTTTTTTCCTTCCAGTTGCTGCAAAGCTTGGAGGCATCTTCTTCCGTCGGGACGGTAAGTGACAGATCAATGATATGGGTTTCACGTTCAATAACGCTTAAATGAACAGAAAATTCACCCTTTTTCATCTGATAAAATTCGGCGGGGGTGGATACCTCCTCCTGAAGCTCATATTTGTTTTCAAGAAGATACTTTTCGATATCTTCTTTTATACCGGGTGACATCATATTATCAAAGAAGAGGAGTGTTTCCCGGCCGCTGTCCGTTATACGGTATAAAGTACTATTACGAATGGTTTTTACTGTAATAAAGGCTTCGTCAGTTAGTTCCGAAATAGCTCTCTGAATGTTGAAATAATTCGTATATTCCTTTTCGAGTATAAACGATGTTAACTGTGCATTAGACAAGGGAAAATTAACCCGGCTCAGGATATATAAAATCATTAGTTTATAAAGCATAGACGTATCAGATTGCATGGTCATTTCCTCCTTTTCTAGGCGCTTTATTTTTACCAATCTCATAGAAAATGTAAAATCAAATAACCCTGTTATCATTAGGATAATTTTTACCCTGCCAGGTGTTTCTGCTTTTCATCTGCTGATGAATATGATTAAGAACCAGCTTTTTATTACCGCTCCATTTAGGAGCAAGTAGAAGTTTTTTTGGTCCGTCTCCGGTGATTCGGTGAATGACTATATTCCCGGGTAGCAGCTCCAAACAGGATATCACGAGATCTATATATTCCTCCATTGTCAGAATGTCGTCAATATAACCGTTCTCGAAAAGCATTCCCAAGTCTGTCCCTTTTAAAATGTGTAAGAGCTGAAGCTTTATACCTTGTATGGGGAGCTTACCTAAATATTCCATAGTTAATAACATATCATGTTTTGTTTCCCTTGGCAAGCCAAGAATGGAATGGACGATAATCGATATGCTAAGGTTGTGCAGTCGATTTACAGCAGTTTCGAAGACGGATAACTTATAACCCCTGCGAATAAAATCGGCGGAATGTTCATGTTTGGTTTGAAGTCCAAGCTCGATCCATACCGGTTTTCTGTGGTTTAATTCCTCCAGCAAGGACAATATTTCGTCGCCAAGACAGTCCGGCCGTGTGGCTATGGATAAAATTGCAATATCAGGATGCATAACCGCCTCCGTAAAAATACTCTTTAAGTATTCCACCGGGGCATGTGTATTTGTAAATGCTTGAAAATAAGCGATATATTTTAACTGCTCCTGATTTTTTATCTTTGGCAAAATGCGTTTCTTAGCTTCTTCTATCTGTTCAGTGATGGCTATGCCAAAAGGAGCTGCAAAATCACCGGAACCGCCTTCACTACAGAAAATACAGCCCCGGGTATCGATGGTTCCATCCCGGTTGGGACAGCTCATACCGCCATTTAGGGAAAGTTTATAAAGCTTATGTCCGTATTGTTTCTTTAATTCGTAATCCAGGGAGTGAAAACGTTTATCATCCCACATGGTCTCATTGGTTAAGTTTTTTTCTTCCATGCTTCCTCCCGACAATACAGAGTACATCTTATTTGATATGTGCGATTACTGCTTTACTAACTAGATCACTTACTCTTGGGTCAAATGGCTGGGGCATGATATTATTCTCATTTAATTCATTATCACTTACCAGGCTTGCAATTGCAACAGCAGCCGCCAGTTTCATTTCGTCAGTAATTTGTAAAGCACGACCTTCCAGCGCACCTTTGAATATCCCCGGAAATGCTACAACATTATTTACCTGGTTCGGGAAATCGGATCGTCCGGTGGCAACTACCTTTGCACCAGCCTCCTTTGCAAGGTCCGGCATGATCTCAGGAACCGGGTTAGCCATGGCAAAGAGGATGGCATCCTTATTCATGGAGACTACCATTTCTTTCGTTACGATATTTGGTGCAGATACTCCGACAAATAAATCGGCTCCATTTAGGGCATCAGCCAATGTTCCGTTTCTATCTTCTAAGTTTGTTACCTTAAGCATCTCTTTTTGCATCCAGTTTAAATTTTCATAGGAGTTGGAAATAATACCCTTGATATCGCATAAGGTAACGTGACGAAATCCGTAGGATAATAGCAGTTTAGCGATTGCTATACCCGCTGAGCCTGCTCCGTTAATAACAATCTTACATTCCTCTTTTGTCCGGTTGGTAACCTTGAGTGCATTGATCGCTCCGGCTAACACAACGATTGCAGTACCATGCTGGTCATCGTGAAATACGGGGATATCGAGTAAACCCTTTAATCGTTCTTCAATTTCGAAGCATCTTGGGGCTGAGATATCTTCGAGGTTAATACCGCCAAAGGCAGGTGCAATAGCAACTATGGTCTTAATTATTTCTTCGGTATCCTGAGTATCCAGGCAGATAGGAATGGCATTTACTCCCCCGAACTCTTTAAACAGAACGGCCTTACCCTCCATAACCGGCATAGCCGCATAGGGTCCGATATTACCGAGCCCGAGCACTGCGCTTCCGTCGGATATAACAGCTATAGTATTGGATTTCATAGTGTATTGATAAGCAGCAGACTTATCCTTTGCAATTACCTTGCAGGGTTCCGCTACACCAGGTGTATAGGCAATCGCCAGATCTTCTCTTGATTTTACTTCACATTTTGAGGTGATTTCCAGTTTGCCCTTCCAAGCCTCATGCATTTGCAATGCTTTTTCACTAATATTCATTTTGTTCTCCACCTTTTTTTAATATTAGCGTTTGCGAAACAATATAGTTTTTGCTATTACACACATAACACATACTATTCCTCCGCTTAAGCGTTTCCTACGGGCTTAACTTCCGCTCCGGAGTAGTATGTGTTGTGTGCGCAATTAATACAGATTTTGAGTTTCGCAATTGCTTTTTTTAATATAATAGAGCTGTAAAATATTTATTGCTATCATATCACTAAGAAAATTGTAAATCAAGTAAATCATACTTACGAAATTTTAAAGGAAAAGAGTAACTAATGTTTCTAATGTTTCAGAAATACCGGTTCATGCAAAAGATCGAATAAGGCGTTAGGCTATATGGATTAAAAGAAAGTTCTTTCTTTTCTTGTCCATAAGGTGTATAATAAGTACGCATATATTATGATAATAAATAATTGTTATCCATCGCAGTATTTACTTCTATATCATATCTATCTCACATTCCGTAAAAGAACCCAATTTGATCAAAGGAGCTGAATAAATGGAAAAGCAGTATGATGCAATGACTCTTGTAAATTTAAGGGAATTGGCAAAAAAAGCAGGGCTAAAAAGTATAGCTACGCTTAAGAAAAGTGAATTAATTGAAGCTTTGATGAAGTTTGATTCGGAGAACAGCCAGACGGATCGAAATCATGAAAATAACGGTACGGATCATATACCGGAACTTATACAGCCAGAGCAAAAGCAGCCGGAATACAGGCAGACAGTGCAAAGACAAACGGAGCCAAAGCAAATGGAGCAGACCCCAATAGTGCAAAAACAGGTTGATATGCGTCAGGCAACAGATCAACAGGAAGAACAAAATACAGACCCAAACCGTACTGAGCAGGCAATGAATACAGGAAGAAGTGAAAGAAGACCAGCTGCCGGCCATAATGATATTGATCAATTGGATAGCGGAGAGACAAAAGAAGGAATTCTTGAGGTTCTGCCGGATGGATATGGATTTATCCGTTGCGACAATTATCTGCCGGGTGAAAATGATGTTTATGTATCACCGGCACAGATACGCAGATTTAATTTAAAAACCGGCGATATTGTGGGTGGTAATACCAGAATTCGAAGTCAGAGTGAAAAATTTAGTGCGCTTTTATACGTGAAATACGTCAATGGCTTTCATCCGAATGAAGCACAAAAGCGTAAGAAATTTGAAGACTTAACACCGATTTTCCCCAATGACCGTATTCATCTGGAAACCCCGGGATCCGGAGTATCTATGAGAATGGTGGATTTGATCTCACCGATTGGTAAGGGGCAGAGAGGTATGATTGTATCCCAGCCCAAAACGGGTAAAACTACACTTTTAAAACAGATTGCGAAAGCGGTTACCAAAAATCATCCGGATATGAAATTAATCATTTTATTAATCGATGAGCGACCGGAAGAGGTAACTGATATAAAAGAATCCATAGAAGGCAGGAATGTAGAAGTTATCTATTCCACCTTTGATGAACTTCCGGAAAATCATAAGAGAGTTTCGGAAATGGTAATCGAAAGAGCGAAACGTCTGGTTGAGCATAGGCAGGATGTAATCATCTTGCTGGATAGTATTACAAGACTTGCGAGAGCCTATAACTTAACTGTTCAGCCAAGCGGCCGAACCTTATCCGGTGGTTTAGACCCCGCTGCTCTCCATATGCCGAAGAAATTTTTCGGTGCGGCGAGAAATATGCGCGAAGGCGGAAGTCTTACCATACTTGCGACAGCCTTAGTGGATACAGGCAGCAAGATGGATGATATGGTATTTGAAGAATTCAAAGGAACAGGTAACATGGAGTTGGTACTTGATCGAAGTTTATCGGAAAAACGTATTTTCCCCGCCATAGATTTACCGAGATCCAGCACGAGAAGAGAGGATCTCCTCTTAACACAGGCAGAGGTGGAAGCAACTTATTTGATGCGTAAGGCACTTGGTGGATTAAAATCTGAGGAGGCATTAGAGCGGATCATCGATATGTTTCTTCGGACAAAATCCAATGCTGAATTTATAGAGGTAATCAAAAAGACTAAAATTGTCTTTTAGGTATTGCAATAGAAAAAAACCTATGCTATAATAAAAAAGCTGTTTATTAGATTGGAATTATTATATAGAAGTATATAATATTATTTGATTTTAAAGAGGTGAAAACATGAAAGAAGGAATCCATCCTAAATATTATCAGGCAAAGGTTGTTTGCAACTGTGGTAATGAATTTGTAACAGGTTCTACCAAGGGAGATATCCATGTTGAAATCTGTTCTAAATGCCATTCGTTTTATACAGGTCAGCAAAAAGCCGCTCAAGCTCGTGGTGCGATTGATAAATTCAACCGCAAATATGGTATCGGTCAAGATAAATAGTGCTTAAACATTTTGCACGTTACCTATAAAATGAATAAACGTTAAAAATCGGGTTGAGGTTCACTTCCTCAGCCTATTTTTAAATAATGAATTTGATAAAGAAACATTTGATCTAAGTCAGGATTGAAGGGAAAGTTTCGATTTATTGTTGTACAAAACAAGTTAGATAAACATAAAGCAAATTAAATTGGATGATCTGTCTGATACAGACAAGAAAGGTTCAGGTGCCAGGATGAAACCATCAGGTGTTGGTGGCATGGCTGTTATGGAAGGCGTCATGATGAAAAACAAGGACGAGTACGCCGTAGCAGTTCGAAAGCCGGATAATGAAATTGTAGTGGAAAAGAGTACTCATAAAGATTTTTCCGACAAGGCAAAGCTGTTTAAGCTTCCCATTTTTCGGGGAATGATGGCCTTTGTCGATTCCATGGTAATTGGTATAAAAGTGTTGAACTTTTCCGCCAGTTTCTTTGAAGAGGAAGAAGATCAGACAAAAACAGAAAAAGGTAAAAAAACCGATAAAAAGAATAAATCAAAGCAGGGTAAGACCAAAAATGCTACAAAACAGGACGATGAATTTGCGATTGAGGAGCTATCCGTTGCCGACAGCCACAGAAAGGAAGTTATAAAATCGGATAAAGACGATGCCAAAAAAGGAATAAATCAGGAGCAGAGTAATGCTCTTTTAATGGCAGCAGCCGTATTCGTTTCACTCATTATATCCGTTGGACTTTTTATGGTATTACCGGTATTTGTATCCGGTTTATTTCGGACCTTCGTGAATAATGATTTTATTGTAAATTTACTGGAAGGTATTCTTCGAATCAGTATCTTCATTGCCTATGTATTATTTGCATCTCTGATGCCTGAAATTAAAAGAGTATTCATGTACCATGGAGCAGAGCATAAGACAATTAACTGTTTAGAAAGTGGCTTTGAATTAACGGTGGAAAATGTCAGATGGCAGTCAAAAGAGCACAAACGCTGTGGTACAAGCTTCATGCTTTTAGTTATGCTGATCAGTTTAATTATATTTATGATCATCCCACCGCTGGATTTAGTCTACCGCGTATTATCCCGTGTGCTTTTAGTTCCGTTTATTGCCGGAATTTCCTATGAATTTATCCGTTTGGCAGGAAAGAACGAGAGTAAAATAGTAAATATATTAAGCAAACCGGGTATGCTGATGCAAGGGCTTACCACAAAAGAGCCGGATGACCAGATGATCGAAGTAGCGATAGCTTCCGTGGGTGCGGTTTTTGATTGGAGAGCATTTTTGGAAACAGAAACATCAAAGGATGCAGCAGTAGGAACTAAGAATAATACAGGCAGAAAAGCTGCAGTGAACACAGAAGAAAAAAAGACAGCAAAGTCATCACAAGGCGGTGCAAAAGTGAAAGAAGTGCAAGGCAGCAGGGCACAGAATGTGAAGAAGGATGAAACCGTCAGCGTAAAACCAGTAAAAAAGAATACCTCTGAGGAAGAGGATGATGAAATCTTAAAAGCGCTGGATAAATATCTGGATTTTAAGGATAATGCAGAAGCTAATGCCGGTGAAAACGCATAAAAACTAAGGCAGCAGTTCTGTGAGGATTATAAATGGTAACGTATCAGGAAGCTTTACAGAAAGCCAGAACTATATTAAAGCAACGGGACATAGCAGATGCCGATGTGGATGCATGGTATCTGCTAGCCCATGTTTGTGGAATAAGCAGGGCAGAGTATTATTTGCGTATAAATATGCCACTGCCGGAAGACAAATATCGGGAATATATGAATTTAATTGAGAAAAGAGCAACCCGTATTCCACTCCAGTATATTACCGGGATACAGGAATTTATGGGGCTCGAATTTATGGTCACCGAGGATGTGCTCATACCGAGGCAGGATACAGAAATTTTAGTTGAGCAGGTTCTTAAGGTATGCAAGGATAAAACAGTCCTTGATATGTGCACCGGATCGGGCTGCATTATTGTTAGTCTTGCAAAGCTGGGAAAGCCTGCAAAGGTCTATGGTGTTGATCTGTCGGATAAAGCTCTTAAAATTGCAAATATAAATGCACATAAGCACGGGACAGAAATAGAATTCATATTAAGCAATTTATTTGAAAACGTTGAGAGTGAAGTTGACATCATCGTTTCAAACCCTCCCTATATACCGACCGGTGAAATCGCCGGACTGATGCCGGAGGTTAAAGATCATGAGCCCTTACTTGCGCTGAACGGGGCCGATGATGGGCTGGAATTTTACAGGCTGATAGCAGAAGCGTCGAAAAAACATTTGAAGGAAAAGGGTCTGATTTTCTTCGAAATAGGATATAATCAAGGTGCAGAAGTAAAAGAAATCCTTGCAAAAGAAGGATTTTACAATATAGAAATAATTAAGGATTTGAGTGGACTGGACCGGGTGGTTTTCGGGAAACGTTAAGATGGAGGAAGATTTTTTATGTTTGACAAGTTAGAGGATCTATTGGCACGGTATCAGGAATTAGAAGCGGAGCTGTCTAATCCGGATGTCGTTAATGACCAGAACAGATACAGAAAGATTAGAAAAGAGCAGTCTGATCTGACTGATATTGCAGACAAATATCAGGAATATAAAACAACCCAGAAAAATATTGAGGATAGTTTGGCTATGCTCAATGAGGAAAGTGATGAAGAAATTCGTGAGATGGCGAAGGAAGAGTTAAACACCTGCAAGCAAAATCTCACAAAAATAGAAGAAGAACTCAAAATTTTATTGTTACCAAAAGATCCGAATGATGATAAGAATGTTATTGTAGAAATCAGAGGTGGAGCCGGTGGTGATGAAGCAGCTCTTTTTGCAGCAGAGTTATACCGTATGTATGTCAGATATGCAGAGCGTAACCGCTGGAAAATTGATATGATGAACTTAAATGAAAACGGAATTGGCGGATTTAAGGAAGTCATTTTTATGATAAACGGTAAAGGTGCTTATTCCAAACTGAAATATGAAAGCGGAGTGCACCGCGTACAGCGTGTTCCGGTGACGGAATCCGGCGGAAGAATTCATACCTCGACAGTTACGGTAGCAATTATGCCGGAAGCTGAGGACGTGGATGTAGAGCTTGATTTAAATGACTGTAAATTCGATGTATTCCGTTCCTCCGGTAATGGTGGACAGTGCGTTAATACCACCGATTCTGCGGTAAGACTTACCCATATTCCGACCGGTATCGTAATTTCCTGCCAGGATGAAAAATCCCAGTTAAAGAATAAAGATAAGGCAATCAAAGTATTACGTTCCAGATTGTATGAATTGGAGCTTCAAAAGGCGCAGGATGCTGAAGCAGAGGCAAGAAAAAGTCAGGTTGGTACGGGTGGTCGTTCTGAAAAGATCAGAACCTATAATTTCCCTCAGGGACGAGTAACCGATCATAGAATAAAATTAACCGTTCATCAGATTGATTCCATTCTGGATGGAGACATCCAGGAGATCATTGATAGCTTAACCGCAGCAGACCAATCAGCGAAGTTAACGAAGTTGCAAGAGGAATAACAAAGCGATGAAGCCAAAAAATGTAATCAGCAGTATAAGCAATTCCCAGATAAAGAATTTAGTATTACTGCAGAAGAAGGCAAAGGCAAGGAAGGAACAGGGTATCTTTGTTGTAGAAGGCATCAAGATGTTTGAAGAGGCGAAGGAAGCAGGTCTTTTGATTAAGGCATATACTTCTGAAAGCTTTTATGATGCTGTAACTAAGGAGCACTCTGATTATTTTGATAGTCTGGATGTAGAAATCTTAACCGATGCTGTGTTTAAAGAAGCATCGGATACTCAGACACCCCAGGGTATCCTGGGAACGGTAAAAATATCGGAATACTCTCCGGAGGCTATATTAAAACATCCGGAGGCCTGCCTGCTTTTATTGGAGGATATCAGGGATCCCGGAAATTTAGGAACCATGATACGAACAGCGGAGGGTGCAGGAATTACGGGAATTATCATGAACGGTTCCAGCGTAGATAGTTATAATCCTAAAGTAATTCGTTCCACGATGGGGTCTATTTACCGGGTACCATTTTGTTATGTTGATGATTTTAAACAGATTCTTGCCGATATCAAGAACCGGGGAGTGACAGTTTTTGCTGCCCATCTGATGGGAAGGCCCTACGATACGGAAGGAAGCTTCCGAGGAAAATGTGCATTTTTAATTGGTAATGAAGCAAACGGTTTATCCGAAGAGATCTCCTCCATGGCAGACACATTGATAAAAATACCAATGGCCGGGAAGGTGGAATCTTTAAATGCGGCAGTTGCGGCAGCTATTCTTATGTATGAGGCTGCAAGACAGAGAAGAAAGTAAAGGATATCGAAAGGCATGTATAGCCGGATGATATCCTTGTTTTTTGGTGAAAGCAATGGAATATACAAACTTGGATATAGGTGAAGTGAATTTTCCTTCTTTTTCTGTACTTTTCGTCATAAAGATTAAAAGAAAATTAGAAAAGCTGGGGAAGTATTGTATATTCCCATTTTATCAAGTAAAATATAGTAAAAGAAAGAAAGGGGAATTAATGGATGGATCCGGTTTATTGGTTAATTGTACTTGCGGTTTTGATATTTATTGAAATAATTACTTTGGGACTTACGACGATATGGTTTGCCGGTGGAGCCTTAGTTGCCTTTATTGTATCGTTGTTCTTTGATAACCTTCTTGTTGAGGTCATAATATTCCTCATAGTATCTTTGGTGTTGTTATATTTTACCAGACCTGTGATTGTAAAATATTTTAATCCAAAGAGAGTAAAAACAAATTATGAAGGAGTTATCGGGAAAGAAGCTATGGTGTTAATCACAATTGATAATATCAATGCTACCGGGCAAGTTTTAGTTGACGGACAGGAATGGTCAGCGAAATCATTAGATGGGAATATGATAGAAAAAGGCAGCAAGGTTAAAATACAGGGGATTTCCGGTGTAAAATTAATTGTAACGACAATAAATAAGGAGGTTTCGTAATGAGCGGTTTAGAGTGGGGTCTTATCATTTTTGGATTATTTGTATTACTTGTATTAGCATCCTGTGTAAAAATAGTTCCGCAGGCATACGCCTATGTAGTTGAGCGTCTGGGTGGCTATCAGGCTACTTGGGAAGTTGGCATTCATGTCAAAATGCCATTAATTGATAAGGTGGCAAAAAAGGTAATATTAAAGGAGCAGGTGGTTGATTTTGCACCCCAGCCGGTGATCACTAAGGATAATGTAACTATGAAGATTGATACCGTAGTGTTCTTTCAGATTACAGATCCGAAACTGTTTGCTTATGGTGTAGAGCATCCGATAATGGCAATCGAAAATTTAACAGCAACCTCGTTAAGAAACATTATAGGCGATCTTGAGCTTGACGAAACCCTGACTTCGAGGGAAATCATCAATACCAAGATGAGAGTTACCTTGGATGTTGCTACCGATCCTTGGGGGATTAAGGTAACCCGTGTAGAACTTAAGAATATTATTCCCCCAGCTGCTATTCAGGATGCTATGGAAAAGCAGATGAAAGCAGAACGTGAACGAAGAGAATCCATATTGATTGCAGAGGGTTCAAAGAAATCGGCAATTCTTATCGCAGAGGGTAAAAAAGAATCCGCTATTTTGGAAGCAGAAGGTGAAAAATTGTCGGCGATCTTACGTGCGGAAGCTAAGAAGGAGGCTACTATCCGGGAGGCAGAAGGCCAGGCGGAAGCAATCCTTTCCGTACAAAAAGCGAATGCAGAGGGTATCCGTTATTTAAACGAAGCTGCACCACAAAATGCAGTGATACAGTTAAAAAGTTTGGAAGCCTTTGCTAAGGCTGCAGACGGTAAGGCAACGAAGATCATTATTCCTTCCGATATCCAGGGCTTTGCGGGAATGGTCAAAGCATTGGTAGAGGTTGGCAAGGACGATTAGAAATTAATCCTGATCTATTTTACGGCCGGTATCACAATTACTTCTGCGTTTGGTAAAATGATTCGACAATAGAATTCATTTTATCAAGGGAAAGTAATTTGACGATATCGGTCGTTTTATTTCCGGAGATCCTTTTTGTGACATTTGCACTATAAAAATGCAAATTTGTAAGAAAAAATTAATAAATTTCGTCTTGAATAAATATGTTCTATGAGATATTATAAGGCTAACTTGTGACACTGAGAAAAATAGTCCTAGGGGGACAGTTTAGGGGATTTTTATGAAAAAGATTAAAGATATTATTGCTTCTCCGTACTTTATAGCATTCTTATGGGCCTTTAAAATGATGGTATATTATTCACTGATTGAAGTACACCGAATGGAAATCGTGATGATTGTCCTTAGTTTAATCGTATGGGGTGCAATTTTTATTTGCTTTGGCAGGTGTAATTTAAAAAGAAAACAGGGTATTTTCTTAACTGTTTATTTCCTGTTCAGCTTACTTATGTTTGCTGATACCATGTACTATAATTATTATAACCAGACAGTCTCCATCCGACAGATCTGGCAGGCAAAAAGCGTGGCTGCTGTACCCAAAAGCTTTATTGCAACCTTAATACCGGCGAGCTTTTTATTGTTTGTTGATATTCCATTTGCGTATTATTCCTTTAAGAAATACGTTCGAAAGATAACCGATTATCAGTGGAAGCCAAATAAAAACATTAAATATGCGGTGTATGCATTAACTGCGATTATCGTAACATTGATTGCAAATCCATTTCATTCTGCTGCGATTGAACGTGTGAATAGTATGGAATTCTTTACTAGTCATGTGAATGATATCTGTGAGACGATTGCTGAAAATCTGTCAACGGAGGAGATGCCACAGGAAGAAATATTAGAGGTTCTGGAGGATGTAGTTCCGGAAGCAGAAAAGCCCATTTACAATGGAATTGGTAATGGTAAAAATCTAGTTGTTATACAATTGGAGGCATTTCAGGAATTTGTTATAGGTGCTGAGTATCAGGGACAGGAAATTACACCGAACCTAAACCAGCTATTAAAACAGGATACTATACTCTTTGATCAATATTATTCCAATATTGGCAAGGGAAATACGGCAGATGCCGAATTCTCGTCGTTAAACAGTTTATATCCCATTATCGACGGTGAAAGCTACCGCTTGTTTGAAGAGAACACATTTAACGGGTTACCCTGGCTGATGAGAGAGCAAGGATATGAAGCCTTTGCTGTACATGGTTATAAGGGTGAGTTCTGGAACAGGGAAAATGCTTATCCCGAACAGGGCTTTCAGGATTATATCAGTCTGGAGGATCTAAAACAGGATGAATTGATAGGAATGGGTGTATCGGATAAATCCATGTTTAAGCAGCTGGTCCCAATCCTTGGAAGCAAAATAAATCCGTTCTTTAGCTTTGTAATTACCCTGACGAACCATCATCCATTTGTATTAGAGGAGCAATATCGTACGCTTACGCTTGCCGATGAGGATAAGGAGACTAAGTTTGGCGATTACCTTGAAACGGTTCGTTATACCGATGAAGCAGTCGGACAGTTCATCCAGGATTTAAAGGATGCAGGACTGTATGAGAATACGGTAATTGCATTATATGGAGACCATCATGGGCTTAACTGCGGCATGGAGGACGTACAGGAACAGGTTAGTGCATTTTTAGGTCGTACCTATGACTATGACGAAATGTTAAATATACCGTTGATCATTCATGTGCCGGGTAGCGGTATAAAGGAGACCATCAGTACAACCGGTGGTCAGATCGATTTTATGCCAACCATAGCAAATATTATGGGACTTACATTAGATAAGACAATGATTCTCGGGCAGGATTTAACGAACGCGAAGGAAGGCTTTGTAGCATTTACCTCGTATTTGTTTGAAGGTTCCTTTGCTATTAACGATGTTATCTTCCAGATATCCAGGGGAGAAATTTTTGACGGCAGCAGGGCCTGGAAAATTGGAACGAATGAGGAAGTGGATGCTTCCCTTTATAAGAACGAATATGAAAAGGCATTGTTATTAAAGAAGATCTCCAAGGAAATATTAGAGCAGAATTTAATAGCGGATTATATAACACATGAACCTACAGATATGCAGTAATTGAAGTTTAAGTACAGTCCCGAGTAAGAGATGAAGAAGCATCAGAAGTTGAATTTTTATGCTTTAATCACACACAAACTCGGGACTTTTATATTCGCAAAGATAAAGCGAGCAAACATCAAGATTATGTGATAAATAATGAGCGCACCAGCGAAGAGAATCAGGTTTAATCGGATTTCGCAGGCAAATGAGCAATCAATAAGTTTGCTTGAATGATTATGAGTGCGTCTGCGAAGGGAACGATTATAACTTGGCAGGAGGTATCTATGAAGAAAACCTTTGATTTTGACAAAGAATATGGGATCGTATTAGAGGGTGGCGGGGCTAAAGGTGCTTATCAAATAGGCGTCTGGAAGGCTTTCTTAGAATGTGGAGTTAAAATCAAAGGGGTATCCGGTGTTTCAGTCGGTGCCTTAAACGGTGCCCTTATCTGTATGGGAAATTACGAAAAGGCAGTGGGTGTCTGGAAGAACATCAGTTACTCCAGGATCATGAAGGTAGATGATTCCCAGATGGAGAAGTTAGTGAACCGACGATTTAAGGAGCTCAACTTGCAGACAGTCACAGAGGAAGGTCGGAGGTTTATTATTGATGGGGGCATCGACGTCACGCCACTTCGGCAATTGATTGACGAAAATGTTGATGAGAAGGCAATCAGGGAATCAGCGATTGACTTTATCATGGGAACATTTTCGATCAGTAGTATGAAGGAATTAGAGATTTCGGCGAAGGAAGCAGAGGATGGTTATTTAAAGGATTACTTAATGGCAAGCTCTAATTTTCCGTTATTTAAGAACGAAAAGCTGCACGGAAAAACATATCTGGATGGAGGCATTGTAAATAACGTTCCTATCGATATGTTGATTAACAGGGGATATAAGAATATCATTGTAGTGCGTATTTATGGAATTGGTATGGAGAAGAAAATTAAAATTCCGGAGGATGTTAATATCATTTATCTGGCTCCACGGATTAATCTCTGCAACATTCTTGAATTTAATAATAAAAAAGCAGCAAGAAATATAACATTAGGCTATTATGATGCCTTACGCCTGCTGCATTCCCTTTCCGGCCGAAATTATTATATCGACGCAGCGAGAAGCGAAATGGAGCATGTGAGTTCCTTACTGAAGCTGGAGGAGGACCACGTACGCCAATTATTAACTTACTTTAAAAGAGATAATAATATAACAGGCTCAGGGATACGAAGCCTAATGGAAGAAGTGTTCCCTCAGATGGCGGCGTCTTTTAAGCTCGGTAAAAACTGGACGTATTCGGATTTGTATTTTTCTATTATAGAGTATTGTGCAAGAAAACTTAAAATCAAAAAGTATAAGATTTATACAGAAAAAGAATTCTTAAATTTAATTCAGGATAAAGCTATAAAAGTGCTCCAGGACGAAGGAAGCTATGATATCTATATGAATTTGATAAAATCTATCACATAAATAAATTTATCTCTTGACAAGGGTATTAATTTAGAATAATGTATAAATAAACAATATTAAGCATAAATATAAATTTGCTGTTCTGTTATTCAAAGACAGCTTATTTATATTTTATTCTTTTTATGGACTTTTTTTATCAGACGATGGTGAATTCAGTACAATACTTTAAGTAGGTGCATGATCGGATTATGATGAATTGGATATAATCATTGTTGCATTTGCCATTGCAGATGGATAAATAATGAATTTCTTATAGATAGAAGGAGGCTTCATATGAATTTAAAAGGACGCAGTTTTTTAACATTAAAGGATTTTACATCGGATGAAATCGAATATTTACTTAATCTTGCAGCAGAGCTCAAGGAGAAGAAAAAGAAGGGAATCATGGGTAATAGTTTAAAGGGTAAGAACATTGCCTTGATTTTTGAAAAACCCTCTACAAGAACACGTTGTGCTTTTACGATTGGTTGTATTGATGAGGGAGGTCATCCGGAATATTTAAGTAAGGATGATATACAATTAGGTCATAAGGAGAGTGTGGAGGATACAGCAAGAGTTCTCGGCCGTATGTTTGACGGGATTGAGTTTCGCGGATATCAGCAGGAAACCGTTGAAAAGCTGGCAAAATATAGTGGAGTTCCGGTATGGAACGGGTTGACGGACGCGTATCATCCGACACAAATTCTTGCAGATTTCTTGACATTGAAAGAGCAGTTTGGTAAGCTGAAAGGGTTAAAGCTTGTTTATGTAGGAGACGGACGCAATAATATGGCGAACAGCCTGATGATAGGATCTACAAAGATGGGAATCCATTTTACTATCCTGGCACCGAAGTCATTATGGCCCGGGCAGGAACTGATTAAGACCTGTGAGGATTATGCAAAAGAGTCGGGCAGCATAATTGAAATATCCGATTGCTTAGATGCGGTAGAAGGAGCAGACGCTGTCTATACGGATGTGTGGTGTTCTATGGGCGAAGAGGATTTAGCCGCAGAACGTATTGCCATACTAAAGCCTTATCAGGTTAATGATGACTTACTGAGTAAAACGAAAAAGGACAATACGATCTTTCTGCATTGTCTTCCCGCAGTAAAAGGCAAGGAAGTTACGGAGGATGTGTTTGAACGTTTCGCCGATGTCGTATTTGACGAAGCAGAAAACCGTATGCATACAATTAAAGCTGTCATGGTCGCTACATTAGGAAATCAATAAGCTTTCAGAAACTGTTGATTTTTACGAAAGACAATCGCATAAATCAAAATGCTTGTATATTAAAAGGAGCCTTAAATATGTATCAGGATAAGGTAGTATTATGTGCCAGCAGTGCTTATAAAAAGAAATATTGGTTAAATGATGATTTTAAAGCATTGCCGGAGCAGATTAAACAGGAATTAAAAATTATGTGTGTCCTTTACACCGAGGATATTGGAGGAGTACTGACACTTGAATTTGAAGAAGATGGCTCTTTGGTATTCCGTGTGGATTCCAATGAGGGCGATTATCTTTTTGATGATATCGGCAGTGTATTAAAGATAAAGGAATTGCAGAGAACAAAGGCTGAGCTTTTGGAAGCATTGGAGATATATTATAGAGTGTTTTTCTTAAATGAAGATGCTTCTGAGCTGTTATAGGTGTCTTTCATAGACTACGGTAAACTCTTAATAAAGAGGTTGCCTTATATTCTAAGTCTTTGGTCGCAGAATGGAGGTTTTCTATGTTATTAGTCGTTGATGTAGGTAATACTAATATTACGTTGGGTATTTTTGAAGATATCCATTTGAGGGCAAGTTTTCGAATGACAACTCAGATTTCAAGAACGTCGGACGAATATGGTCTACTGTTATGTGATCTGATAAGATCGAAAAATATTAAAATCGAGGATATAGAAGCGGTTACAATTGCAACCGTTGTACCTAAGATAATGCATTCACTGGCATCGGCAATTATAAAATATTTGAATATTACACCATTGATTGTTGGTGCGGGTACAAAAACAGGAATTAAGATCGCCGCCTCAAATCCGAAGGAAATCGGTGCTGATCGCGTGGTGGATGCAGTAGCCGCTTATGAAATCTACGGTGGACCGGTTCTTGTCATTGATTTCGGTACCGCAATTACCTATGATTTAATAACGGCGGACGGTTCCTTTATCGCCGGAGTAACAAGTCCGGGGCTTCGGATCGCTGCGAATGCGCTATGGACGGAGACTGCGAAACTGCCGGAGATAGAGATTGCTATGCCGGATACCATCCTTGCTAAGGAAACGGTAACCAGTATGCAGGCAGGTCTGGTATTTGGCTGTATCGGTCAGACCGAATATATTGTCAAGAGAATGCTGAAGGAATCCGGAATACATCCCTGCAGAGTCATTGCTACCGGTGGTCTTGGTAAAATCATAGCGGATGCAACGGATGTGATTGAGGTATATGATCCTAATTTAACCTTAAAGGGCCTAAAAATCATCAGTGACAAGAATAGAGTCGGGAGATAGTGAAGCGATGAGCTTATACATCGGAAATGTTGAAGTAAAAGGAAACTTAATGTTAGGACCCATGGCAGGAGTAACCGACCTGCCATTTCGTTTACTATGCAAGGAAAAAGGTGCTGATTTGGTTTTTTCGGAAATGGTTAGTGCCAAGGGAATTCAATATAATAATAAAAATACGGAAGATCTTTTAATGATAGCCGAAGACGAACGGCCGGCAGCCATTCAGCTCTTTGGTTCTGATCCGGATATTTTAAGTGAGACAGCAAAACGAATTGAGCACAGGAATTTTGATATTCTGGACATCAATATGGGCTGTCCGGTTCCAAAGGTAGTGAATAACGGGGAAGGTTCTGCCCTGATGAAAAATCCGAAATTAATTGGAGAGATTGTCCGTAAGGTATCCGGTGCTATTCAAAAACCTGTAACGGTAAAAATCCGTAAGGGTTTCTGCGAAAATCAAGTCAATGCAGTAGAGGTGGCAAAGATTGCTGAGGAAAACGGTGCAGCAGCAATTACGGTCCATGCCAGAACCAGAGAGCAGTTTTACAGCGGAAAAGCTGACTGGGAGATTATTAGGCGGGTAAAAGAAGCAGTTTCAGTCCCGGTCGTCGGAAGCGGAGATGTATTTACCCCGGAGGACGCAAAAAGGATGCTGGAGATTACGAATTGCGACGGCATTATGATTGCCCGAGGAGCCCGTGGAAACCCATGGTTGTTTGAGCATATCAAAGCTTACTTAAACCAGGGGATTCTTCTTCCGAAGCCTGCATTTTCCGAGGTTAAGGATATGATATTAAAGCATGCGAAGCTGTCCGCAGAGTATAAGGGTGAATTTACAGCCTTTCGTGAAATGCGTAAGCATGTGGCCTGGTATACAACCGGATATGCCGGATCGGCCAGGCTGAGGAACCGTGTCAGCGAGATGGAACGTATGGAGGATTTAATCGAACTGTTGGATGAATACCAAAATCACGGGGAAAAATAACCAAACAAATGAAAATGTTGAGATGTATCTTATCTAATTGTAACAAAATCTATGATTTCATATAAATTATGATTGATTTTTTCTGTAATTCATGTATAGTATATTTACAGAAAAGACATTTGTATGCCATAGAAGAACATTAATGGAGGATAAAGGGAATGGAGAAATTGAGAGTAGGTATTCTTGGTGGTACTGGTATGGTTGGTCAGCGTTTTGTGTCATTGTTGGATAATCATCCTTGGTTTGAGGTGGTTACCATCGCTGCCAGTCCAAGAAGTGCCGGCAAGACTTACGAGAAAGCAGTAGGTGACCGTTGGAAGATGGCTACACCGATGCCGGAGAGCGTAAAAAACTTAATCGTGATGAATGTCAATGATATAGTGGAAGTAAGCGCAGGCGTTGACTTTGTATTCAGTGCTGTTGACATGACGAAAGATGAAATTAAGGCCATAGAGGAAGCATATGCGAAGACAGGTACTCCTGTAGTTTCCAACAACAGTGCACATAGATGGACTCCCGATGTCCCGATGGTAGTGCCGGAGCTTAACCCGGAGCATTTTGAAGTAATAGAGGCTCAGAAAAAGCGTTTAGGTACGGATAGAGGCTTTATTGTTGTAAAACCGAACTGTTCGATTCAAAGCTACGCCCCTGCACTTCATGCATTGAAGGAATTTGGACCTAAAGTAGTTGTAGCAACTACTTATCAGGCAATTTCTGGGGCAGGCAAAAACTTTGCGGATTGGCCGGAAATGGTTGATAACGTAATTCCTTTCATAGGCGGTGAAGAAGAGAAGAGTGAACAGGAGCCGTTACGTATCTGGGGTAAGGTAGAAGACGGCAAGATAGTAAAGGCTGAAGGCCCGGTGATCACAACCCAGTGTATCCGTGTTCCGGTCTCCGACGGTCACACAGCAGCTGTATTTGTAAGCTTTGAGAAAAAACCCTCCAAAGAGGAGATTATGAAAGCCTGGAATGAATTTAAGGGGCTTCCGCAGGAGCTTGACTTACCCAGTGCGCCGAAGCAGTTTATTAAATATTTTGAGGAAGATAACCGTCCACAGGCGAAGCTTGACAGAGATTATGAAAGCGGAATGGGCATTACGCTAGGAAGACTTCGTGAGGATAAGGTTTACGATTATAAATTTGTCGGTCTTTCCCATAACACTGTACGCGGTGCGGCAGGCGGTGCAGTATTAACCGCAGAATTATTAAAGGCTCAGGGATATATTACGAAAAAATAATGAACGGACTACATTGATTATCAAATATACGATATCAGAAAGAAAGAAGAGGCATTCTGTGAATGAAAGATATTCATTCCGGATGCCTCTTTTTTTGTATCTAGCATAGTTACATTATAATTAAATACTAAGCGGAAAATATGAATTCCTGTATCACGGAAATAAATTGTATAGGTAACGGATAAACTCCACCGCATTTTCTTTATGCTCCGAATTCACTACAATACCAAGTACATAAGGATCTTCATTAAATGCATTATTTTTAAATAATTCTGTATCGGTCAGATAAATACCATATGCGCTTTTCACCTCATCATCAGCTGTATCGGTTATATAGAAATGGCTTGTTAAGGAGCTGTATAAATCCGTGGGCAACTGGTCCGACAGTTTATCAAAAAATCCGGACTGAGCGATGGACAGGAATCTGGATTCCGGAACTATCATCACATCGATTTCCCCGGCAGCGGCTTGAGCATTTATAGCAGTCCACATACTGTCTATATCATAGAAGGTGCTGTTGAAAATGATGTCCTCCTTCTCGAAATCAATCTTTAGATGCTCGGCAAAATCCGTTTTATATTCCGAAAGGAGCTCCTCGTTAATTGTATTCTGGAGAAACATAGCATTAAACCGGGTATCGGTTTTAGGACCAAAAACAGCATATAGAATATATACGACTAAGAGTACACTGACAGTTGTTACGAGTGCTGGAACACGGTAATATTCCCATAGATAGGACAACCGTTTCTTCATGGGCATCTCTTTTAGTTTTTCCCTTTCGGTTTGATTTTTTCTAGGCTGATATAATTCAGCATCATCTCCGAGTCTTGATTTTTTTGGCATAGGATACCTCACTTAGTCCGCATTTTGAGCGGTATTATAATTCATTCGTGTCCCGAATATGGAACAGCTGTTTCTTATAAAGTTTATCATATTTTGATGCAGAAAAAAATAAAATTCTTATTAAATATCTCTGATATTTCTAAGAAAGAAGCTGCATTAGGTGCGGTAGCCTCCGCAACGTAAATGCAGCCTCATTTTTATTCTTATTCAATTGAAATAATTGTATTTTCCGCCGATACTACAACTAACATAAAACTAATATCAGGCATTTGCGTAACAATTAAAATAACAGAGAGGATAATATCGTATCCAATAGTCCCTGCAGGTCAACGCCAAGCTTATCGGACAGATTAGAAATGAAGGCTTCTATATCAGAATTAAATAAATAGGTTCCGATATCATCAAATTCATATATTTCTTCGCCTGTTTTTACTTCGGGGATCGTGAAATCCTTAAGGAATTTTAATTTTCCGTCAATGGTTAGTAAGGACGAGGCGCCCATCTGAACTGCAAGTTTACATAGCTGAACATCATTTGCGGTATTCATTTCAACGACTAGCTGTATGCCCATAGCCAATGGTGAAGAGAAGGTATAGGTTCCGTATAGATAAGGCCGGTTATCCTTAAATTCAGTCTTAGCGTTTTCATAATCGATATCCACGCTGACGTTTGACATTAGTTCAGAGGAGGGGTCGTTGATTTCAAGTGTCATCTTGCCGCTCGATAATCCGTTTTCTTTTCTCTGATTTCCTGTACCGCTAACTATGGTTACACCGTCTTCATCTTCAATATGCAAATTAAATTCGCTGTATTCCTTGTTGTTTAGATTGGAATAGCCAAAGGCACCAACAGTGGCACCGTCTTCTTTCATGGTAAGGTCTCTGCCTATGATTTCACCTTTAGTATTTACATAGACATTCATTTCGATTACGTTATTATCCGTATTGTTGCTGATAATATCTTTCAGATTGTTCCTGGCTTCTGTTATATATGCCTGATAGTCCACCGGTGTTATATCTAATACGGGAAGCAAGTTCATAATGAATTCATCTGTCTGAGCTTCTTCAAGTATAGCCTCTGCTAATTTACTTCCACTCTTATTATCCAAGGTAATGGTTAGCTTATTGCTGTTAACGGATAAAGATTCAGTGGATACAGTAACATTTTTGGTGAGTTCAACTATGTTCATATTATCAACTATGATGAAGCCATAACGCTTCATAAAATCAGCAGATTGTTCTGATAACAGTTGATTGAGCTGTTCGGTATAATCCGCAGTGGGAGCACTATATTCCGGTAAGGCTTGTCGTATATAGGCAGGACTTAATTCCGGAAACCTCATCATCAACTCCTGTTTTACGGAATTCATGAAAAGTTCAAAGGTAATTAAATCAATATCATTTAAACGTAAGCCCATATTATCATATACAATACCGTCTTTGGCAGCTGTTGTCATGTCGATACCTAAACTGTTTAGCTGGATACCCAGGGAATCTTCTAAATCGGTCAGACTCATTCCCGTTGCCATTTGAAGCAGAGAATTAACCGAATCGCGATCGTAAGTAATATCTACGGAAGTCTGATAAGCACCTTCGGTAGAATTGGTGTTTAAATAAGGAGTCAATTCTTTGATGGAGTCATCAATCGCTTTCTTCTCCACATAGGCATAATATTCTGCCGGACTCTTGGTCATTAAGACATAGGAATTAGCCAAGGTATCCCGGAAAGCAAAGGCAGTACCACCAATCGCCAGAAGGAGAATGAGAATAACCATTCCGGCAGCAAGGCCTTTATGGGACTTCCTCTTTGGCGGCTGCACATACGTCATGTTTGGTTGTTGCATAGATGGATAGCTGCCATTCATCTGCTGCTGATCAATCTGGTAGAAATGGGATGTATTTCCGGGTACCTGTTCATTCTGCGGGGTTGCCGTGTCCTGCTGTGCCTGATTCGTGTTTTCCCAATACGTATTTTCGGTTTTGATTTCATTCGTATCTTGGTTCGTTTGCGGGTTGAGAGAAGGCTCTTGATTTTGCCCCTGAACACCTTGATTGTTATTGTCTTCCATTGGAATCCCCCTATTATTTAGTTAATGAAAAGCGCAGTGGTAATCGTCGTATACCATAAAATCAACGCTCTTTATTTATAAGTTAGTTACATCATTCCTAGTATATTGAAATATTTTTCAAATGTCAATTGAATACAAATGGTAGCAGTAAGTAATTAACAAATAATTTTTGGGTGGTAAGCTCCTGAATAAAAAATGTGGCTATCCATAAAAAAACGTGTTAAAATAATAGTTGGAAAAATAAATTACATGATTTGGGATTAACCCTGAGGCTTATCCGTTTTTTATGGGTTACGTATGGGTTAGATTTTAAGGGAGCATTCATTATGAAGAAACTAGGGAAATTATTTGGTTCTGTCCTGCCCTTTTTTGCAGCGGTAGGGATACAATACACGCTTGCAATCTTTTTTGCATTTATGTACGGAATACTGGTTTCAGTTATTGCAGGGATTAAATTTGGACTTTCGGGAGTATCCGATAAGGATAAAATTGCCCAGGTAATTGAGGGGAGTCTATCCATGGAGATTTTGTATGTATTTTCTATGATTGCTTCACTTGCGTGTGGAATTGTATTTTTCTTCTGGTATCGGCATTTAATCCGCTTTGAGGTCAGAGGAAGCTTAAAAAAATTGTTTACTGTAAAAAATCTAGTGCTTTTGATTTTACTGGGACTGGGCTGCCAGAGCTTTTTAACAGGCTTTATGAGTCTGATTCAACCGTTTTTTTATGACCTGTTTGACGACTATGCAGATGTGGTGGAACAGCTAATGAGCGGAAATATAGTTACGGTTGTTGTGTATACCATCTTTATGGCTCCGATTGTAGAGGAATTAATCTTCCGTGGCGTGATACTTCATAAAGCAAATAAGGTAATTCCGTTTCTGGGAGCGAATATATTGCAGGCCATATTATTCGGTATTTACCACATGAACATTGTACAGGGCATATATGCAACGATTGCTGGCTTTTTGTTTGGACTTATGTATTATAAATTCCGCAATATCTATGCGCCAATTATGTTGCATATGATTATCAATGCAAGCTCCTTTGTGATAATCTATCTGCCCACCGGAATCCTGCCCTTTGTCGTAGCTATGCTAATAGGCTTCGCATTGATTGTTATAACCATAGCTCTTTTAAAAATGAAAGAAAACAGTATTGCCCAAACCTATCCCGGAGCAGTTTCGGGCTTGGACCAAGTGGAAAATTTAGTAAATTAATAATTTGTGCTTGCATTTTTACCAAATATCATATAATATATTTACAACTGAATAATACGAAAATGAAAATGAAACTATGCCAAGACTGTAAACAAAGTTTATTTGTATACATCATCCGTACACCTCTAGCGCACTCTGCAGATGCAGAGGCGGAAAGACAAAACCGGAAGGCGTACTCTTCATAAAAGCATTTTTGGCCGAGTCCAAGGGAAATGATGTAGTTTGGAGTTCGGGCTCATAGGGAATAAGGAATTGGATAGTCTTGACCAAATAGGCAATAGCGGCAGGAACTAAAAGGTTTTATTCTAGGTGGATTTATGCTTTAAGCTTGATCTGAATGGAAATTTAGTTTCCACGGTAGCAGAGGAATCTGTTACGGTGAATTATACTTTTATAAATGGTAGCGTCGCATTGCTCAACCTGTACTTGATACAGTTTTGGTAGTGCCGGCGCTTTTTTGACGGTCCGGATTTACTTGAAAGAGTATCGATAATAACAATCCCGTTGTGAAATATTATTCATAGGAAGAAAACATAATTACAATTATCATTGGAGGGTGAATTTATGAAGACAACAACGAATGTTAGAACTATGAAAATGGTGCAGTTGGCACTTTTTATCGCGATTATCTTTTTGATGGCTTTTACACCGATTGGATATATTAAAACGCCGGGTTTTCAAATTACATTATTAGTAATTCCGGTTACAGTAGGTGCTATAATACTGGGACCGGGAAGTGGTGCTATTTTAGGTGGCGCATTTGGAGTAACGAGTTTTATACAATGTTTCGGATTAGATCCTTTTGGAGCTTTTCTGTTAGGGATTAGTCCGGTTGGAACATTAATTTTGTGCTTAGTACCCCGAATACTTATGGGATGGTTGTCAGGAATAATCTTTTTGAAGTTACGGAAAATAAATAAATTTAAGAACTTATCCTACGCGGTATCCAGCCTTTCAGGACCTATATTAAATACAGTATTATTTATGGGAACCTTTGTTGTTTTCCTGAATGTAACAGATAGTTTCCAAGCATTAGTAGAAAAATTTGGATTTGAAGCTGGAAACATTATGGCCCTTGTGATTACTTTAGCGGGAGTTAACAGCTTGATTGAGGCGTTAGTATGTTTAATATTAGGTACTGCAATCGCAAAAGCCTTAGACTCATTTCGTAAAAAATCCGATAATTATTAATTCAATGGGATTTGGATTAATGATAGTACACGGAATTTTATGAGGGTATTTACCGCGATATGATAAAATATGTAATACACTATGATGAAATATGTAATGAACAAAGATAAAATATTTACTGTAATGAACAAAGATAAAATATTTACTTGACGTAGTGCTATTGTCATGCTATACTAAGTAAGCTGTAGGTACTAAAAATAGTATTTACAGGGAAAGAAGAGTATCCATCTCTCACCCTTAGCGTAAGGATTATTTACAGCAAACGGGTCAATGCGAAATGAATATCATGATATTGTCAGCAATATTGTGTGTTTATATGAGTGCTTTCAGATGGATATCCTTGATATCCATCTTTTTTATGCTGTGAAATAAGTTCGCAGCGGAAACTATGTAACGTCATGATTTTATGGAGGTGCAGTACTATTAGCGATTTAATGATTAATGAACAAATCAGGGACAAAGAAGTTCGCCTGATTGGTGAAGACGGAGAGCAGTTGGGTATTATGGCGTCAAAGGATGCGATGAAACTGGCGAAAGAGGCAAATCTAGATCTGGTTAAAATAGCTCCCACAGCGAAACCACCGGTATGTAAGATTATTGATTACGGTAAGTACAGATACGAGATTGCAAGAAAAGATAAAGAAGCTAAGAAAAAGCAGAAGGTTACCGAAATTAAGGAAATTCGCTTGTCACCGAATATCGATGAGAATGATCTGATTACGAAGGCGAACAACGCAAGGAAATTCATTACGAAGGGTGACAAGGTAAAGGTAGCATTGCGCTTCCGTGGCCGTGAAA
This sequence comes from Herbinix sp., assembly GCA_029240245.1. Classification (GTDB taxonomy): domain Bacteria; phylum Bacillota; class Clostridia; order Lachnospirales; family Lachnospiraceae; genus Mobilitalea. The sequence goes on along the minus strand of JARBTJ010000008.1, from coordinate 78,244 downwards.
TGGCACATACCTCAGCCTCAAAGGTAATTTTGGATAGTTTCTATGCAAGACTCGAAGATGTAGCAATTATTGAAAAACCGGCAAAGCTCGAAGGTAGAAGTATGATTATGTTCTTATCAGAAAAACGTTAAAATACTAAATAAAACAGCAATTTAGATGGTGCAGGCATCATTTTCAATGATGGTATATTGGCAGGCCCGATATACGCAACCGAACAAGCTGTATTAATTATTAAGGAGGAAATATCATGCCAAAGTTAAAAACAAGCCAAGCAGCAGCGAAGCGTTTCAAGAAAACAGGTACCGGTAAACTTAAAAGAATGAAGGCTTTCAAAAGTCATATCTTAACTAAGAAATCCGCAAAAAGAAAAAGAAATCTCAGAAAAGCAGTTATGACAGACGAAACTAATGTAAAAAACATGAAGAAGATTCTACCATATCTGTAAGAGATAGGTGATAAGGAGGAATAGAAAATGGCAAGAGTTAAAGGCGGATTAAACGCTAAGAAGAGACATAATAAAGTGTTAAAACTGGCAAAAGGCTATAGAGGAGCCAGATCAAAACAATATAGAGTAGCTAAGCAATCAGTTATGAGAGCTTTAACATCATCTTTTGCAGGTAGAAAAGAGAGAAAAAGACAGTTCAGACAGTTATGGATTGCCAGAATCAATGCAGCTGCAAGAATGAACGGATTATCTTACAGCAAGCTTATGCATGGATTAAAGTTAGCTAATGTTGATATTAACAGAAAAATGCTTTCCGAAATGGCTATCAACGATGCACAGGGATTCACAGCATTATCCGAGGTTGCTAAATCCAAGTTAGCTTAAGAAATGTTATAAATTTGAATATACGGGCTGAGGGGAATGTACACAGGGGGTACTCGGTATGTGTTTTTAACCGTTTACAGCCGATAATAAGCGTTCGCATTAGTAAGACATAGTAGATCGATATGTCTTACTAATACGGACGCTTTTCTTATCGTCTGAATGTTTAACGAAACACACATACCAGGTACCTCTTGTGCATATCCTCTCAGCCTTTTATAGTTATGAATTATTTGAATGGCCCAGTCCTTTATGGTTATATAAATTAGTAAGAAGCATTATGATTACTATGATGCAATAGGATTTCTATGGCGGCAGAGAAGAAAGAGGAAAATATACTGACGGCAGTAATATAATATAATAACAGACGAAATATAGACAATAGGTTTATGAAATTATTACATAAGTGAGTAATGTAAGGCAGTAATTAGGCGATATTGTAAGGCAGTAGTGTAAGGCAGCAATATGAGACATAATGTATGGAGATATTGTAAGGCAGTAGTGTAAGGCAGCAATATGAGACATAATGTATGGAGATATTGTAAGGCAGTAGTGTAAGACAGTAATATGAGGCATAATGTATGGTGATATTGTAAGGCAGTAATGTAAGGCAGTAATATGAGGCATAATGTATGGTGATATTGTAAGGCAGTAATGTAAGACAGTAGTATAAGCAGTAATGTAAGGCTGTAATGTAAGACAGTAATGAAAGTTACAGACATATCTCAGATAGCTCAAACAATTATCATTGAAGGAGAAGAGTATGACGCAGGAAGAACGTTATAAAATTACCAGTAATGAATATGCGGACTTAATCATTCCATATAATGAAAATATAGCTATCTTTGAAAAATATAAAAATTACTCTGTACATATTATGAATTCCGGAATCGCTATCTTATATATACCGGTAAAGGAATTCAATCAACGTATCAATCGCACATTTGGGTACTCAGCAATACCTACCTGCTTTGGTATAACGAATGAAAGGAGCCTGGAGGTCTCAGGAGTAAACAAATTAAGACGTCTGCCCGTATTTGATTTAAGAGGTAAAGGGGTTTTAATCGGTATACTCGATTCGGGAATTGATTATACCAACCCAATCTTTCAATATCCGGATGGAACCACGAAAATAGTTGCTATCTGGGATCAGACGATAGATAGTGTGAATGGATATCCGTCGGATACCTTTTATGGCACCGAATATATAAGGGAACAGATTAATGAGGCTTTGGCCAATGAAAATCCCTATGATGTTGTTCCCAGCCGTGACGAAATAGGCCATGGTACGATGATGGCAGGAATTGCTGCCGGATCTTCAGTAATTGAAAATAAATTCAGCGGTGTTGTTCCGGATTCAGAGTTGGTTATCGTAAAATTAAAACAAGCAAAATCATTGATAAGAGGGTATTTTGTTATTCCCGAGGAAATTCCCTGTTATCAGGAAAATGATATTATGTGGGGAGCACAATATCTGATCAGGATAGCGAGAAAACTGAACCGGCCCATTGCAATTGCCGTAGGTCTGGGGACATCCTCCGGTGCACACGATGGGCGGGGTTATTTAAGCTCTCTTTTGTCAATTGGAGGAGATTTTCCGGGCGTAACTGTTACGATTGCAGCCGGTAACGAAGGAAATGCCAGAAGACATTATTATGGTACCATAAATCCTTCGATTGGATATGAGACAGTCGAATTATATATTGATGAAAATGAAACTGGGTTTTCCATGGAAATCTGGGGAAGAGCTCCTAATACCTATTCTATCGATATATTATCCCCTTCCGGCGAATATGTACCAAGAATAATGGAGAGCCTGTTCGTAAGCCGTCAGGTATCGTTTGTATTTGAAGAAACGGAGATTATTGTGGACTATCATATGGTTGAATCTCAAACGGGTGATCAGCTGATACTTTTACGTTTTCGCAAACCGTCTCCGGGCATATGGAGATTTCAGGTATATGGAAGGGGAGATCTGAAAGGAACATTTCATGCATGGCTGCCGATGAATGGATTTCTATCGGATAAGACATATTTTGTTCAGTCCAATCCCTATACAACAATAACATCTCCAGGTAATGCAACGGTACCGATTACAGTAACCGCTTATAATCCATATAATGAGGCTTTATACACTTATGCAGGAAGAGGTTATTCCAGAATTGATACAATTAAGCCTGAGCTGGCTGCACCCGGAGTCAATATGTTAAGTCCGAATCTGGAGCATGGATTTATGGAGGTCTCCGGTACTAGTGTGGCAGCAGCTCATACTGCAGGTATAACAGCGATGCTTTTGGAGTGGGGAACGGTGCGAGGGAATTATCCGGGAATCGACACGGTAGAGATAAAAAAATTTCTGGTAAAAGGAGCAAGGAGAAACGATTTGCTTATGTACCCAAACAGGGATTGGGGATATGGCCTTCTTGATATCTATAATGTATTTAATACCTTAAGGTCAAGTATATTGAAAAGGTAAGAAATAAGGTAATATTGCGGATGGTGTTAATATAATATAGTAAGTATGTTTAGGAGGAGGAAAGCTATGAATCAGGATGGCCAGTCCTTAAGCTCGGAACAGCAGGCTATGACATTGCAGGATAGAGAGAACATTGTCAGCAATGAGTATGCCGATCTTTTGATTGATTATAGCGGAGACCCCGCTGTCTTTGATAGATTTCCTGGTGCAACAATTCATATCATAAATTTTTTCCTTGCAGTAGTTCATGTCCCGGTAGCTCAGATTACAGATAACACCATTAAGGAGCTTGGGTATTCGGTTATGCCGTCCTTATTCGGTATGATCAGTCAGGCCAGCCTGGAGGCATCCGGAATTTTACGGCTGCGAAGCGTACCGAATTTTAATTTGAGAGGTCAGGGAGTACTTATCGGTATCATTGATTCCGGAATCGACTATACCAACCCAGTCTTCCAATATGCAGATAATACAACGAAAATAGTATCCATTTGGGACCAGACGGTTTTCAGTGATAATTTTCCGGGGCATGCATTTTATGGTACAGAATACACCAGAGAGCAGATTAATGAGGCTTTAAGAAGTCCTAACCCGCTGGAAATTGTTCCGACAACTGATGAGGTTGGGCATGGTACCATGTTATCCGGAGTATCAGCAGGGAACGAAGTTCCGGAGAGCGGATTCTACGGTGTGGCTCCGGATGCGGAGCTGGTGGTCGTGAAATTAAAACAGGCAAAACCTTATTTAAAGGAATTTTTCCGAATTCCTGAAAATGCGGTATGCTTCCAGGAAAATGATATTTTGTTCGGCATGGAATATCTTATGGAAGTCGCAATACAATTAAACAGGCCAATAGCTATCTGTGTAGCAATCGGAACATCGCAGGGGGCACATGACGGCAGAGGTTCTTTGAGCAATCTATTATCAAATTATGCATCCAATAGCGGTGTTGCTGTTGTAGTTGCTGCCGGTAATGAAGGCAATTCCAGAAGGCATTATTTCGGCACCGTCAACCGTACACTGGGTTATGATACGGTAGAGCTATCGGTCGGTGAGAATGAAGGTGGATTTTCGATGGAATTGTGGGGGAATTCACCGGGTACTTTTACTATTGACGTCCTGTCACCGAGTGGCGAATATGTGCCAAAACTAAATGCTACATTAGATGAAACCTTTGCACTGTCCTTTATTTTTGAGCCCACAATAATTAATGTAGATTTTCAAATAGTGGAATCACAAAGTGGTGATCAATTAATTTTGATACGTTTTCTTGACCCTGCTCCAGGAATATGGAGGTTTCGTGTATATTCCAGTGTAAATTTGGCCTCAAGCTTTCATGTCTGGCTACCAATGGAAGGGTTTATATCAGATAATACCTTTTTTATCCGTTCCGATATTTACACTACCATCCTTTCACTGGGAAATGCGGTCATACCGATCACCGTTACAGCATATAACAATGAGGATGACAGCTTGTATGTAAATGCAAGCAGAGGTTATACCCGGACGGGTACCATAAAGCCGGAAATTGCTGCTCCGGGAGTTGATATTCTTGCTCCAACATTAAATCAGGAGTTTTCTCTGGTTACAGGTACCAGTCCTGCGGCCGCTCATGTGACCGGGGTTGCGGCCATGCTACTGGAGTGGGCTGTAATTAACGGTAATTATCCCAATATGAATACTCTGGATATGAAAGTGTTCATGATTCGGGGAGCCCGTAGAGATGCTAACTTAATTTATCCAAACCGAGATTGGGGATATGGAATATTGGATGCCTTTAACATTTTTGATATATTAAGAAGTGATATATCCGGTGGTGCATAAGACTTTGCTGTAAATGCGTTTAAAATAATAGAGATTATTATAGGAGGAGATTATGACTCAGGAAGAACGGTTTAAAATAACGAGCAATGATTATGCCGACTTAATCATCTCTTATAATGGTAACCAGGCTAACCTGCAAAATTTTCAGAATGGTTCGGTACAGATTATGAATGAAACCTATGCCATTGTTTATGTACCCGCAGCCAGTATCACCGGACGCAGTATCCGATTATTCGGTTATTCAGCGTTGCCGAAATGTTATGGCTTAAATATACAAAGAAGCTTAGAGGCATCCGGTATAATTAGAATACGCCGCCTGCCTGCCTTCAATTTAAGGGGACAGGGAGTATTGGTGGGTATCATTGATACCGGAATCGATTATACGAATCCGGCATTTTTGCATGCGGATGGAACGAGTAAAATAGTGGCTATCTGGGATCAGACAATCTTTAGTGAAGATGCATATCCTCCGGATATGTATTACGGAACCGAATACAGTGAGGAACAGATAAATGAAGCCTTACGAAGTGAAAATCCATTAGAAATAGTACCTAGTATGGATGAGATTGGTCATGGAACCGCCCTGGCAGGAATAGCAGCCGGTTCCGAGATCGAACAGGAGGATTTTAGTGGTGTTGTACCGGATTCTGATCTGGTAATTGTAAAACTCAAACAGGCTAAGCAAAATATAAAAAACTTTTTTGCAATACCGGATAATGTTCCATGTTATCAGTCCAATGATATAATGTGGGCAGCGCAGTATTTGATAGGGGTAGCCAGACGGCTGCGGCGGCCGATATCCATATGTATCGGTTTGGGTTCCTCCCAGGGTGCCCATGATGGACGAGGCTCACTTAGTAACATTTTAGCTCAGATTGCTGACTATCCGAATGTAACCGTTTGTATCGCTGCAGGGAATGAAGGCAACACACGAAGACATTTTTATGGTACGATAGATACTGCTGTCGGGTATACAACGGTTGAATTAAATGTTGGTGAAAACGAAACAGGATTTTCACTCGAATTATGGGGGGCTGCTCCAGCTACCTATTCCATTGATATCCTTTCACCCTCCGGTGAATACATACCAAGGATAGCGGAAAGTCTTCAGGTAAACCGTGAAGTATCATTTGTATTCGAAACCACGCAGATCTCCATCGATTATCAGATGGTAGAGGCTCAGACAGGTGATCAGCTGATCCTGATGCGATTTCGAAATCCATCCAGCGGAATTTGGCGTTTTCAAGTATATGGAAGGGGAGATATCACCGGGACATTTCATGTCTGGCTTCCTTCCGATGACTTTATAACAGACCGGACATACTTCATCCAACCGAATCCGTATACAACTGTTACTTCACCCGGCAACTCCGTAACACCCATTACTGTAACAGCTTATAATCCAAACAATGATGTCTTGTACCAGAATTCAAGTAAAGGGTATTCAAGAATTAATACCATAAAGCCGGAGCTTGCAGCGCCTGGAGTTAATATATTAACAACAGGTTTAAACAACACCTTTACTGAGATTACAGGAACCAGTGCTGCTGCTGCACATACAGCGGGGATAACCGCAATGATGCTGGAATGGGGTACGGTGCGTGGGAATTATCCAAATCTTGATACAGTAGAGGTGAAAAAATTCTTAATTCGTGGAGCAAGAAGAAGCGAAACACTTCAATATCCGAATAGGGACTGGGGTTATGGAATCATAGATATCTTCAATGTATTTGAAACTTTAAGATCCAGTGTTATTAGCAGATAGAACTCGCATTTTGCGGGTTCTTTTACATTAAAAAATGATTAGATAAATCAATTGTGACTTGCAAGAAATCCTTTAATAAAGTATGATGAATACGGAAATTATTCCATAATGAGTATAATAATGGGAGGCTTATATGAAAAATAAGTTAGGAAATGCGGTATGGGGACTTTTTATAATTTTAATCGGTGTTGGAATTGCCGGAAATGAATTAAATTTGTGGGATTTTAATTTCTTCTTTGACGGCTGGTGGACGCTATTTATTATCATACCCTGCTTTGTCGGGATGATTAAATCAAACTTTGGTGTGGGCTCTACCATAGGTTTTCTTATTGGTGTATTATTATTCTTATCTCATTGGGTAGACTTTAATTTTAACCCTTGGAGTTTACTGATACCGGCAATTATAATTTATATCGGTCTGCGGATTATGTTTCAGGATTTATTTACCAGAAGACATTTTCATGGCGATAAGACTGTTCATAATGGTTTCCAGACCGGGCAGGAGGGAAGCACCTTTCACTCATCGAATAAGTCAGAATATACGGCGATTTTTAGCAGCAATAATATCCGTATCAATCATGAGCCCTTTAACGGAACAAATCTCAATGCAATCTTCGGTAGTATTGTACTCGATTTAAGAGATGCCGTTATCCAAAATGATGTTGAAATATCCGCAAGTGCTGTTTTTGCCGGCATTGAAATCTATGCTCCAAGCGGTGTTAAGATAAAGGTGAATAATGTACCAATCTTTGGAGGCGTAAGTAATAAATACGTTCAAAATGCCGGAGCAGGAGCTCCTATAATATATCTGAATTCAACCTGTATGTTTGGAGGAATTGATATCAAATGAGTAGCTTGCAAAAAGTAATAAAATATTGTGCAATGGGATTTGCGATTTTTTTGGCAGTATCGATTATAACCGCGATCTCATCGGCAGTTATATCGGTCGTCTCCCTGGTAAGCGGAACAAATATATTTCATAGTAACAGGGATGATAAGGAAGTATACGATTACGAGAAGGATTTTACCGGTGTGGAAAGCCTGGACATCAACGTCTCAGCCGGTCAGCTTCTGATTAAACAAGGAAGTGGCTTTCGTGTTGAAGCGGAAAAGATAGCAGGAAGCTTTGAAGCGGAGGTTTCGGAGAGCGGAACACTTTCCATAAAAGACAGTGGAGTAGGGACACAATTTTTATGGTTTAATTTTAATGGTTTTCACAATCCGAGTTCAAAAATTATCCTTTACCTTCCCTCTGATTTTATTGCGGAGGAGGTTATGCTTGATACCGGTGCAGGAAATGTTGAAATTGATGGGTTAAGGGCGGAATATTTAAATGTCTCTACAGGTTTTGGTAACTTTACTGGCAAAAACATGTCAGCCGTGGAAGCCATGATCGACGGTGGCTTTGGATCGGTTGTCCTGGAAGATATCAGCTTTGAGGATTCTGAGTTCAACTGTGGTTTGGGTAATCTAAGAGTTAGTGGTGAACTGACAGGTGATTGTTCCATCGATTGTGGAATCGGTAATGTTGATCTTGACTTATCAGGTGCTGCAGAAGATTATGAGCTTGAAATTGATTCGGGTATCGGTAATGTACGCGTGGACGGTAAAAAGGTAAAGGAAGGACACGTAAACAACAACGCCAGAAATTATATTGAGATTGACGGTGGTATTGGTAATATTCGAGTTGATTTTGAAAATTCATCAGATTTTTAATTGTTAAAATTAAGTAATTCAATAGATTTATCCTTGCATTCTGGGTATACATTTATTAAAATAAGAGAGAATAAGTTGGGGACGTTAAAAAACATTACGTCCCCATTTCATTCCCTCATACTGAGATTTTAATGTGTAGCCAATTGCGAAACTCATATTCTATATGAATTGCACACACAGCAAAAACATTATTATTTCGAAATTGCCTTTTATAAATGTGAAATATAAGGAGCTATCAATGAGTAAAAAAAGTATATTTGGGCTGTTGTTATTTAGTTTGGTTATTGTGACCGCCATGTTTATCGGGGTCAATTATATGATAAAGCAGGGACATAAGGCGGACGAGAATCAGAATTTACCTGCGGATAACGATTTGACGGAAGATGCAGGGGATCACTCATCATCGAATGAAGTACTGGAAGGTAATAATATATCTAATGCGGATATAGAAATCACAGATGCCGAACCTTGGCTGAACACGAATCCAAGTGATGTCGGAGAGGAGCAACAAGCTGATAGTCCTCAGGGGACTGAGAATTCAAGTATAGAGGATGGTGGAAGTGATCAGCCGGGTGATGATGTCACCGAGCATAACGGGAATTTGAATGCTTCCGGTGCTGAGGACAATATAAATAATCCGGGAGATAAGGATTCCACCAGTAATCCGGCAGACATAGAAGGAAACGACGACGAAACTGCTTCAACCGATGTTTTAGGTGGCTTTGTTAATGATAATTCCGGACTTCAACTAATCTACGATTGTGACGATGTGGACTATATGTCTTATATACCTGAGATGAATATCGATGATCAGATTAAGAAAACGCTTGATATCAATAATCCTGACCTGTCGATTACAGCGAAGGCCGCCATACTATTTGACGCAGATACGAAGGAAGTATTATATTATAAAAATGCCGTGGAGCCGATATTTCCCGCCAGTACAGCAAAGCTGTTAACATCATTGGTTGCCCTTGATTGGTGCAGTCTAGACGAACAGATCACGGTCGGAGATGAGATTACGTTAAAGGCGACGGATGCAAGCACGGCATATTTAAATCAAGGAGATGTACTGACACTTCGCAATCTTTTGGAGGCAATTTTACTTCCCTCCGGCAATGATGCAGCATTTGTGGCAGCTGCGTATATAGGCCGTAAATCGTTAAAGAATCCAAATGCTCCTAAAGTCGATGCGGTTGTTGAGTTTTCCCGGATGATGAATGAAAAGGCGGCCGAACTGGGTGTGAAAAATTCCTGCTTCAAAACTCCGGACGGTTATGATGCAATCGGCCAATATACGACCGCTTATGATATGGGCATGATAGGACTGGCAGCAGTTGGGAATGAGACGATTTGTGATATCGTTAAGAAAAGTAAATCAAGAAATGTATTTGTAAGCGGTGAGGATGTTACCTGGTATAACACCAATGACTTGATCTCCAAAAACAGCGGTAGATATTATCCCTACGCAATCGGCTTAAAAACAGGAACAAGTACTATGGCAGGTAAATGCCTGATATCAGCTGCCCGTAAAGATGGAAAAGAAGTGTTGTGTGTTATTATGAATTCAGATTCATCCGGCCGATGGGAAGATTCAGCAGATTTATTAAAATATGGATTGCAGCAATAAAAAAACTTGAACAATTGCATCCTTCTGATGTGAGGATTAGGCAAGAACTGGATTGTTGTAGATTAAAAAGGGGAAACTTCATGGATGATAATGGAAAGCAAGCAAAAAAAATATTAAATAGATCAGGTCTGGCATTATTTATTATGGGACTGGCAATTATCGCAGCATCATTAGTGATTGAGTTGGTTTTGTATCATTTCGTACCCGATCTGCTGAATTCGGAATGGTATGCAATGGGTGCTACTGCGATTTCGGTGGCAGGTGTCGGTCTACCGGTATTTTTTCTCATCATTAAAAATGTTCCGAGTACGGAACGAAGAACAGTAATAAAGCTGCGGATATCGGAATTCATTGTATATTTCTTCATCTGCGTGGCAGCAATGTATTTGGCGGATTATCTCGGTGTTTTCATCAATATGCTGATTGAATTTATGATTGGCGGGACGATGTATAATCCCCTGGAGGATGTCATTCTGGGTAGTAATAGGATACTTACCATATTATATGGTGCGATAGCAGGTCCGATTGTTGAGGAGTTGATATTCCGTAAATTATTACTTGATAAGGTACGCAGGTTCGGGGATCTTCCGGCTATTCTGATCACCGGTATTGCATTTGGCTTATTTCATATGAATTTACTGCAGTTTTTCTATGCCACGGTACTGGGCTTTATTTTTGCATATGTTACTTTAAAAACCAATACGGTAAGATACGCCATCCTTCTTCATATCATGATTAACAGTATAGGTGTAATTTTAGCTCCCTTAGCTCTACAGGAAGAAAATATGGGGTTATTAATGATTATGGGACTTTGGGTACTGGCCTCCATCACGATAGGTTGTACTTTATTTGCGGTAAATGTGAAGAAAATCCATCTTACGAAAGGAGTACCTGTAGATAAAAAGTCGGTTTACTTCTTAAATACAGGTACCATTTTATTTATTATATTATGTGTGGCCATGTCGATACGGGTGCTTTTGATCGATTAAATGGTCAGGTAGGACTTCAAGATAATCTGAAATCTGTTTCCCTTCGACGGAAGGTGTGGTTGTTATAATCATCGTGATCCTCCTGTTTGGTAATTTGATAGTCCATTGTTCTCTTATTGGAATTTGACCGTGATATCACCGCTGCTTAAATCAGCATCGATTTCTCTGGTTCCGCCATTATCGTAAAGGAAGTGCTCATCATAGCTTTCCCCATCTACTTTAATTTTACCATAGGAGGTATCAACATCTATGGAATAATCTTCTTGGGACCCTATCAGTGCTAGTGTTATATTACCATAGCTGTTACTTACCGTGATTTCCTTAATATCTGCATGCTCCAAATCAAAATCACCACTGCTTAAGGCAACGTCTAATTCCTCGGCAGTGATAACGTCACAAGTCACATCACCGTAGGAATTACTAATACTGATATTCCCTGTAGTTATCCCTTTTAACCGAATATCCCCACTGGACATGGATATTTCTATGCTGTCTGAAGCGGAGGCCTCAAAAGGTGAAGATGTGTCTTTGTTGATATCCGTAAATTGTGCATTTCCATAGGAATTGGTGAATTCCATATTTGTGCTATTAACGGAGATGATTTTGCTGTTACCGGAGGACAAACGGATGTCGCATTCTTTTGCTGAAGCATTTTCCAGAGTGAAATCACCGTAGGACACATTAGCTTCTAACTCTTCCGCAACAAAACCGGCAGCGGAAATATCGCCGGAGGAACTATCAAACGTAATCTTTGCCAATGGTGCCTGTGAAGGAAGATAAATTGTAACGGTATTATGCAGGTTAAAATTAATAGAATAGGATTCCGGAAATGATTCCTCATCATCAAAATAGAGTACTCCGTTTTCCACACGGTATTCAGGTTCATCCTCCCAATAAGTATAATCAATCTCTACATAATAATCATCGGACTCAAGAATTTTCACATCGGCGATGCGGGTATCAATTTGGATTTTCTCCAGCTTATCGATTTTAGTCTTTTCAACAATAAATTCTTTTGAATCCTCTTTCTTTAAGGTGTTAGCTGAAATTCCGAAGCTGGAATGAATGTTGCAGCCGGATAGAACACCTCCGGTAATGAATAATCCGAAAAAAAGTAAAGCAGTTTTCCCCTTAAATTGCTGCATTTAATAACCTCCCTATTATTTATGGCTTATATTACCATAATATAGTCACCCATTTTCCATATGTCAAGTAAACTATCAGATTATAAATTGATTTTAATCTGATTCTAATCCGGTACAAGCCTAATGTACTATTTTATAGAAGGTACGGTGATACAGCATGCGGTTAATCAACTCAATCAAGCTTTTGTTCTTGTCGTTGCGGTAAATGATTTCTCTTGCGAGAGTGGGGTTGTCGGTTATAATGCTGTCCACGCTTAAAGACTTCATCCGTTCGATTTCGTTAGCGGAATTAACCGTCCAGGCATGTACTTCCTTGCCCGCTTGATGGGCCTGGCTCACCACTGTCTTGGAGATAAAGCCGCTTCTGATGCTAAAGAAATCAATAAATTCTCTATGATAAAAATCACCATAGGTTGCAGTCATGATATAGCCTGTTTTGATGTCATTGTTTAATTGTTTTATTTTCACTAATATATTATAGTCAGTGGATGAAACAACGCATTGATATTCGAAATCATATTCCTCAATCATATTTACAAGTATTTCTGCGATGTTCTTTACATGACCGTTTGCTTTTATTTCAATATTTAATTTAATCTGACCTTTGCAGAACTCAAAGGCCTCTTCAAGAGTCGGAATAGGTGTATTTACAAACTCCTCTCCATACCAGCTGCCTGCATCAAGATTACGTACTTCTTTATAAGTGAGATCCCAGATATTACGGTTCATTCCGGTGGTTCTCCATAAGTTGCTGTCATGCAGCAGGACCGGTATTTGGTCCTTGGTCTGCTGAATATCAATCTCGGCGTAATCGGACCGTGCTATGATGGCATTTTCCAGAGCGGGCATAGTGTTTTCCGGCGCTACATGGGAATTACCGCGATGGGAGGTGATCAGAATGCCGGATAAGGCTTCCTTTAAGTAGAAGCTGTCATTACGTACGGTTAGATATAAATTGCTCAGGCCGGCAGCAAGGATAAAGATAAAAATACCGGTGAGTATGGGGTTACGCTTTTTGGTATCTGCTGGAAGTGTAATCCTTGGAAATGCCCCCTCCTCCGGTTGCAGCTCCTTAAATTCCTCCTCCCGGTAAATGGTAAAGAGGGAAGTAATCAGATTTATATTTGTAATAAAAGCCAGAACACTAAAAAATATAAAGGTATAAAAATTAATTTTTGGATAAACGGATAAAAATATAGTGATAATGATTGTTTTATCTGAAAACAAATAGATAAAAAGAGCTGTCAGAAAAAGCACCAGGTAATAAAACAGAAAGAAGCCAAGGGTCAGCAACAGGTTATAGAATATTAATGTCCTTACGGTTTTGAAACCGCGTCCCTTAATAAGCTGCTTTGATTGTACGATGGCACAGGCCAGACCCTGATGCTCATAGATGCAGTAGTAGATTGCGAACATGCTGTGAAATACAATGAAGCAGAGGTATATTAAGCCGCAGATAATAAGACCCTTGATAAAAGCACCGTCCGATTTTCCTCCCGGCAAATCAATACGAGCATAAACGGCAACACCAATCAGGATTGGTGTTATAGTAAATATAAACAGGAGTATACTATAGAAGGGGAGAGCGTAATTGCGGGAGACAATACAGTGTAGCGAACGCTTGATGCCGTATTTTATAAGACAGATAAAATTAGGTCTATGGCTCATTTTCTCGGTACTGCAATAAAGAACCATCGTAGTAATCTCGATAAACAGCATAACGGATATTATGATAATAAGAAGAAGGATCAAAAAAATGGTGGGAGGAAAGGTGAAGAAGGAAAGCATATTTTCCTGGGTGATATAGCTTTGACCCCACAATTTCATTACATAATCCATGCCATAGCTTACTAGTGGCAGAATGAAAACACAGAAAAGAACCTTGAAGGTTGCATCAAGGAGGAATAAATTTAGATTATGTGATTTCATATAGGTACGGTATATACCTGCTAATCTTTTCATATTATATCACCATTATCCTTGTGTTTGGTTTTACGTCAGCGGACGGTAATTCTCCTAATCCGGTAATTTATGGATACTATGAGCTTTTAGAGACCGGTATACCTTGATTTTTTAAGCTCTTGTGATACAATTATGATATTCCTGTTTTTCCCTGTTGCAGGTTATTGTTCTTTTGGAAAACAATTTATCATTCGTGTTTATACTTGTATTTTATGTAGGACCCAAATAAAAATGATGGAATTAAGAGGTGTAGTTTTTGATTCCTATATATTATCAGGTTTGATTCTGATATGGAAGGAGAATTATTGTTTTGATTAATTTATTGGTTAAAAAGTTTATAAAAAACAATGAAAATATAGAGGACCCTTCGGTAAGGACCGCATATGGAATTTTATCCAGTGTTGTTGGCATGATATGCAATTTGCTGCTATTTGGCATTAAAATGGCCATCGGTATTATCATAAACAGTATCTCTGTTATGGCAGATGCATTTAATAACTTATCAGATGCGGCTTCTTCGGTGATTAGCTTTATCGGAGTTAAGCTGGCGGAAAGACCGGCAGATAAAGAACATCCTTTTGGACACGGCAGATTTGAGTACATATCTGCTCTCGCTGTATCATTTTTAATTATGCAGGTAGGATTTTCTCTGTTTCAGAGCTCATTCTCCAAGATATTTAAACCGGAAGAAGTCGATTTCAATCCTTTGCTAACTGGTATCCTTGGGATCTCCGTTCTGATTAAGGTGTGGCTCGCCTTCTTTAACCGTAAGTTGGGAACACGTATTAATTCCTCCGTTATGAAGGCTACGGCAGCAGATTCTCTGGGCGATGTTCTGGTAACTACGGCAGCGATTATTTCAACCGTTATTGCCGGACTGACCGGACTTTTGATTGACGGTTATATGGGTGTTGTAGTATCTATTTTCGTAATGATTGCCGGTTTTCGCATTGCAAAGGAGACACTGGAACCTTTACTTGGTCAGGCAATTGACCGTGAGGTATATCAAAGGATAACCGATATGGTGGAGAGTTATGAAGGAATCGTCGGTAGCCATGATCTGATTATCCACAGCTATGGACCGACTCATCGGATGGCGACGATCCATGCCGAGGTGCCGAACAATATTAATTTTGAGCAAGCCCATGAAACCATCGACCGCATTGAACGGGATGTACTGAAAAAACTGGATATTTTTCTGGTCATCCATATGGATCCGCTGGAGGTCAACGATACCATGGTGGTGGAAAAGAAGGATATGGTATTAAATATAATCCATAGTTTTGAGCCAAATTCGTCCCTGCATGATTTTCGGATTGTTAACGGAGAGCATCAGATTAACCTGATCTTTGACCTTGTAATTCCTTATTCTTATTCGAAGGAGGAGGAGCAGAAACTTCTCAGCAGGATTGTGGAGGAAATAAGACGACAGGATGCAAAGTACCAGTGCATCATTACCCTTGAGAATTCCTATGTGGCGGAGGAGTAGGTGTGAATCAATGTAAAAGAATGTGGATAAGGGACAGGGATTTTTAAGCTGATGTGGATAAATTCCGGGAAAATCCTTATGAAACGGCATATTTCACATATAAGTAATGAAGTATTTTTATTGGCTAGGCTTTCGATTATAAATGATAAAGATAATGAAAAAAGACAGTTATTCATCAGAGTTGCCGATGACAAAGGAGAGGATATAGATGATCATCGATTTTCATACACATGTATTCCCAGACCGAATTGCAGAGAAAACAATTCATAAACTTGAAGAAGTGGGAAATGTTAGGGCATTTACAAATGGAACTCTGGACGGATTAAAAAAGTCCATGTCGGAGAATCATATTGATATGTCGGTGGTGCTGCCGGTAGTGACAAAACCCTCCCAGTTTGACGCAGTGAATGCTTATGCGGCAGAAATTAACGGGAAAGAAGGGATCATTTCCTTTGGAGGAATTCATCCTGATACGGAGGATTACCGGGAAAAGCTTGATCGTATCAAAGAAATGGGGCTTAAGGGAATTAAACTGCATCCCGATTATCAGGAAACCTTTGTGGATGATCCTAAGATGGTTCAAATCATAAATTACGCATCCGAGCTTGGGTTGATCGTACTCCTTCATGCCGGACTCGATATCGGGCTTCCGGACCCGATACACTGCGCGCCGAAGCGGGCAGCTAGTATGCTTAACCAAATGAGCAATATCGAAACCAAAATCGTTCTTGCTCACACAGGCGGATATGCGCAATGGGACGAGGTGGAAGATGAGCTGGTCGGTAAGAAGGTATGGTTTGATATGAGCTACAGCCTGGGTATGATAGAGGATGAGCAGTTTATAAGGATTGTTAATAATCACGGTGCAGACCGTATCCTATTCGCAACGGACTCTCCCTGGAGCGGCCAGAATGAAACGTTATCGCATCTGAGAGGGCTTCATTTCAGTGAGGAGGAATTAGAGTGTATGTTATACAGAAATGCACTGGAATTGCTAGGATTATCCAATGAATAACAGATAATGATTTTGCAGATAATGATGGTAGAAATAACCTGAAAAAAATATATAAAAAAGTAAAAATTCTTCTTGAAAAATTAGAATCGATGGGTTATAATATCATTCGTGGCGACAAAACGGCGCCGGGAAAACAAGTGGTCAAAAAATCGGACCAGTTGTTATAACACATTGGGGTATCGCCAAACGGTAAGGCACTGGACTCTGACTCCAGCATTTTAAGGTTCAAATCCTTATACCCCAGTCCTAACAAAAGAGGCGTCGCAAAATAACTTTTTAAGTTATGATGCGACGCCTCTTTTGTATTATTTGGCATAAAAATTACTGAGGATTCGATGCTCAATGCGTTTCCTTCAGTTTTTCATTTTTAAGTGAATTTAATAAAGCTGTGGATTAACAGTGTTTTTTGCTATAATGTTCAGAGAATGAAGATTTTTCCACATCTATGGGACTGTTTTTTATGTATTGAGCACGCATTATTAACTTTACAACAAATAAATGCTTTGTTTATCTGAAATATGCTACAATATAGTTAAATATTTCCTTGATTTTGATTTCAATCATATTATTACTAATTATAATTGTATCTCCATCTGTAACAAAGCAATTACTTGCTCCATTTATAATTTTAATTTTCAAATCAAATATCTCACTTTTGATAGAATTGTCTACAAACAGGATTATATCTAAATTAAAGTAGGTTTCTAAATATCTAAATACTTTATAATCCATTAATTGTAAGGGTATATATTCTATACCGTATAAATAAGAATACTTTAAAGTTGAAACCATCATACTGTTGTATTCATTTTTGATAAGCTCTTTTTCTAAAAGCAGCATGGCCCTAATTGTGTGATCAACATCTCCCTGTATTGATATAATAGGTATCCCACACGGTAGTTCCGATAGTTCTTTATTTTTTAATCGTCTTAAATATGCTTCTTCATCCCACAGTAAACAATTTACATCTTTGATACACAGTGTTTTCAATCGAGAAGGTAATATTCCACAATATAGTATTCCATTTATCCATTCTTTATTCCGATCTATTACATCAGATATATCATCTAGAAAATTAAAATCATTATTATTTTTTGGTGGTAATATAACTATATTGGTCATTTTATCATTTAATTGAAATCTTTTTACGTCTAAATGACTGTATATGAACTCAGTGTTAAAAAAAAGTAAATCCATATTATTTATTTCTGTATAATTAAGAACAATTGCACTATCGATAAAATCTGGTCTCATGCTGTAACAGACTTCTATAAATTGTTCATTACACGATTTGGAATATAATTCTAATTTAATTTTACAAATCTTTTTATATTCTTTATTTTTTAACAGGTTATAAATCTTACTGGTAATTAAGGGTGCCGCATAACTGTTAGATAATTTTGTTAGAATAACTTTTTTATTGTAGCCATGAATTAAGTGTTGGCTTGATGCAATAATATCGGAAAAATCGTAATAATTATTATTATATGTAAACTGATCATCACTATATGTTTCCTTGGTTTCTACACCAATAACCCCAGATAAACAAGCAGGAACAGAAAACCATTTATTATTATTACATGCTGAAACAACGATGCAACCGTTGTTCACAAGTTTGGAAATCAAAACTCTAACCGGTTCATAATCCTTATACTTGATTGAACCAATGCTCATATTTATCAAATTGGTCCCCACATCAATACACCATTCCAAAGCTACCAGCAATTGCTCAAGTGAGCCATTATGTTCATCTGAACTTAGAATTTTTATACTTCCAATTTTACAGTTTGGTGAATATTTTTTAATAATACATGCACATATACTTCCATGACTATATAAAGATTTATCATAATCTTTTCGATTTATAATTTTAAGAGACTTAGTTATTTCCAAATTATGTTTTAAAGCATTGATATGAGCAAATTCTTCATTCACCCCATCATCAATAATAATCACTTCCATATGTTGTCATCTTCCTATTAAACCACATATTTTTCCGCTTGATAATTATAAAGTACGGAATAGCGGTTTGCGTTCGCCATTAATTGTTTATGAGTACCTTGCTCGATAATTTTACCATTTTCTATTACGATTATTTTATCTGCTATCGTGATATTTGATAGTCTATGTGATGTAAATAAAGTAGTCTTATTAGTACTTAATTCTTTCATTTTCATAAATATTTCATTTTCGGCTTCCGGATCTAGTGATGATGACGGTTCATCTAAAATTAATACCTGACTATCTCTATAAAAGGTTCTCGATAATGATACCTTTTGATATTGCCCTCCTGACAATTCAATTCCTTCATTATCTAGGTTCCTTCCCAAATATACATCCAACCCTTTCGGTGACATATCAATAATATTCTTTGCATCACCATCATAAAGAGACTGATACACCTTTTCGTCATCTCCATGAAATGACTCAAGGTCACTTATAATAATATTTTCCCGTAAGCTAAATCCATAAATTGATGGATTTTGAAAACATATACTAAAAGCTTTTCTGATGCTGTTTATTTCATATTGACGTATATCTAATCCATTAATCAAAATATTTCCGCCAGTAACATCATAAAAACGAAGTAAGAGCTTTATGATGGTACTTTTACCTGACCCATTAACTCCAACTAAAGCTACTTTTTCACCTTGATTTATTGTAAAATTTATTTTTTCTAAAACATTATGGTCTGTACCAGGATACGTAAAATCAACAGAATGAAATTCAATACTTTTTATTTCTTCTAAGATAACAGTTCCATCATTTACGATATGATTTTTATATTTATCGAATGATTTAACATTATCAATTCTTAATTTGTCATTATATATTTGATTAATTGATATGAAGAGACCGTTAATACTGCCAATTAATTGTTCTAATATTCCAGCGTATAGAATGTAATCGCCTATGGTACCTTCACCACGTAATATTCGAAATGTAATACTCAATAAGATGAAGCATTTCACAAAAGTAGGAAATATATTTAAAACAGTAACAGACAATGATTTTTGTTTTAATGTCTTCTTCCTAGTTAAGAACAAAGAATTCCATAAATCAATATACTTCTTTTTAATATAATCCCCAGTTTGAAATAGTCTAATATCTCCAGCAAACGATTTACTTGTAA
This sequence comes from Herbinix sp., assembly GCA_029240245.1. Taxonomy (GTDB): domain Bacteria; phylum Bacillota; class Clostridia; order Lachnospirales; family Lachnospiraceae; genus Mobilitalea. The sequence goes on along the minus strand of JARBTJ010000008.1, from coordinate 58,277 downwards.
GAATAAAATTTAAATAACCTAATTTTCTATTATCATTAATTTGATCCACACTGATTTCATATATTGTTTTTGTGTATTTTTTATTTGCTACGCTTGATGGAATTGTACTTAAAATTATGATTACTGCATAAATAATACTTAAACTACTAAATACAATAAAGGTACCAATAGCGGTTATTAAATAACTTATACAGCTTATTGCATTCCACATAACATTAATAACTGAATACATATTTCCTTTCGCTGCTTCAAAGGAATCATAGTATTCAGCGTTATCAAAAAACTCCATATCAGCCTTTAGTGATTGTTCCATCATCTTTTTACTTATTTCATTCGTCAATAGCTCACTATGAATTAACTGTATATATTCATCAACCTTTTGCATAACAATAAATAAGATCCCAATTAGACATGAAATTAATATTAAGAATATGATTTCATTTTTAATATTCTCAACAGAAATGGTTCCTGATAAAGTGTCAACAATGCGTTTTCCGATAAAAGTTAAAAGTATGGATAAAAAAGGGAGTATCATCTTATTTGATAATCTTATTATAGTATAGAAAGGTGATGATTTCCAAGCCCACATTAAGCAATATGAAATAATGCTAAAAACATCTTTTAACTTTATAATTATCCTATTAAGAATAGTAATCATTTTGGCTGAACCCCCTTATATGATGATTAAATGTATATCATCCAAATTTAATGTTTTCTCAGAGTTATCCACAGCACTAATCACTTCTTAAACAGTTATACTGAACAACTTTTTATGAAAAAATAACGTGTGGATAACCTATAAATTATTTGAAAAATAAGATAACTAAAAATCATTTTCTAAGTTCTGCACTATAATCCAGGTTCTTCTCGAATAAAACAAGGGTTGGATAGTACTAAAAATATTATTTTTAAGTAAACTCATTAAAATTCTAATATATTTACATTCTAAACAAACAATAAAAATAAAACTTTATTTTATTATTCAAAATATGTATACCTAGTACTATGAATTTTATTTATTAATAATCAAATTAGTTGAATAAAGTCAGCTTTGTAATATAGTAAATTATTTGAGATACGCTCCATTCCATATTTGACGTGCACGATTATTATTATTAATTCCTCTTGTACTTTCATCCCAAATAGTTAGGTGATTATTTATTTGAGTATTACATGAACAAACACAAGCGCCACAAGGACAAAAATAACAACTGGTATTATTACAACCGTAAGCTTCTATTGAATTAATATTTGCAATATTTTTACTTAATTTTTTCATGTTTTATCTCCTTTAATATTTATTATATTAATATCATTGTAAATCATCAAGATTTTTCAATGAGTTTACTTCTGTTTTTTAATAACATCCGTTATTCCTTGTATCGTATTAAATTCATAGTTCAATATATCCATAGTATTTATACGACAGTCAAATTCTTGTTCTAATTCTAAGAATAGATATATTAAATCTCTAGGAGTTAAATTAAAAACTCTTCCCGTTAATGCTTCCTTATCATAGTCTCTCTTATATAACTCTATATTTATATTTAGTTTATTAACCAATATCTGTTCTACTCTAATATGGATATCTTTTACATCTACATTGTTCATTTTCCTATCCCTCCATATAAAATTAGTTCATGCCACCTATAGGATTTAATTCATGCAGAGTTAAAGTTTCTATCAAATGATGAAACATATTCTCCGAATCTATTGAATTAATGCAATTAAATACAGGAATTTCATTATCAATTTTTTGAATCTGGTGATCAACTTCTTCTTGCTTAATATGAAATACTGAAAATTCTCCTTTTTCTAATAAACTATTTTCATCAACTATTGTATTAGACATATGAAAACTTTCCAAACCAACGCCATATCTATATGAGAACACATCATTTAATTTTTTATAATACTCATCATTAAAAAATGCATATGGTGTACACAAAATAATATAATCACCTTGAACAGCTTGACTTATTAGATAAGGTATTATACCAAAATTATTAGTAATCTTGTCATTATATTTCATTATACCTCCTGGGAGTTGTAGAAAAATAATATCAGGCTTTTCTTTTTCTTCTATATCTTTAATAAAGTCATTAAATTGATAGATTTTATCAATATCAGGAACATTTAAGTTTTGAATAAAGTCAGGTAACGTATAGATATCAAGTAATTCACTATAATTTTTTTCGCTTAAAGATGTAGTTTTATATCCATTTTTTCTAAAGTAATAAGTGGCCGCATATAAAACTTCAAGGCCATCCAGCCCCTCATGCATTTCACTGATAAATATTATAGGAGCTTTAGTATTATAAAGACCTCTTGATGAACTATGATATAGTCTTTTATTATTTCCACTTGAATACTTTGCATTTGGGAAATAGATAAATTTAACATTAAATTCCTTCCAACTATTTTGAATTGATTCAAGGTCGTCCTCTAATAGACTCACTGCACAAATTACATCTTTTCCCATATCAAATGCAATTTCGATACTTTTTATTATTGACTCATAAACACTATCGATTTTCTTGCTATCTACTATAAAAAGAGTATCACTTTTCTCTAATGCCTGTTTAATATCATTCGTTATCAATATTCCAATTTCCGGTGTTAAGTGAATCATGCCTGCATCTTTTCCGGTGAATCCCCATCCTTTTGGTGATACTATTTCCGTAACATTGTAACTCGGATTCAACTTATTCAAATACCTTACTAATGGCAATGAATCTCTGCTAAAAGGGTATACAACAATTTTCTTAGAATCTGTAAATTTCATTCATTATTCTCCTTAATCGTCTTAACTTCCGTAGCTATATATTTGGCTATACTCCTGAAGCATAATCATATTTAATAAATCATCATGTACGGCTTCTCTGACAGAGTTACAATGCGATAATCGTAATTCTTTACTTAACGTACCATTATCATCCGATTGCTTTGCGCACAAAGTACAATTTGAAAAAGCCCAACAATTTCGGCATACCTCCGAGGTGGTGCTTGCAACATTTAATAAAGCTGTAACCTTATTATAATCAAACCCATCTGAAAGGCTACCTATTCTCATAATATCAGAAGTTTCACTAACTCTTTCGCAGGGATAAAAATTCCCATCAATATCAACGAATAATCTTGCACCACCTGGTAAACATGGCCCACCTGGAGATGTTGTTTTAGGCAATTCAAACCTTCTATTCATACGATTTATTTTATTCACTAAACTTAATATTTCTTGATTGGCAATTTTTGAAATGTAAACATCTTCTAGTCTTCCAAAATATCCTAAGAAAGCTAAAAATGTTAGATATTTTTGTTTCTCTATAAAATCATCTGTAAAAGTTGTTTTTTCTATTGAGTATGCATCATCAATTGTTACAGCATTAATATTTTTTATATTTTTAAAAATATCATATTTTACAAATATAGAGTTAATACACTCATAATCATTTTGTGGATTCATTACCATACTGACACTCATTTTACTCACGTAATCCGGATATTTTGTACTAATTGATTTAAGTTTTTCTAATATTACTGCGAAGGATCCCGAACCGTCCGCAACAAACCTTCTGGATTCATCGTGTATTTCTGCCGGACCGTCAATACTTACCATTAAATGTATATCATGCTTAACAAAAAACTCAATAATATCATCTCTTAGAAGTGTACAGTTCGAAGTTATGTTAAAGCTGAGATCTTTACCTTCAAATATCTCTTTCGCATAAATTACAATATCTTTTATCAAATTAAATGCCAATAAAGGTTCTCCTCCGTAAAATCCAACATTCACTGAATCACTTTCTACTGAATGCTCCAATAGAAAATCAACTGCCTGTTTTGCCGTCTCAAACGACATGTTTTTTGCTGTATGAGATCTTTGTTTACTATTATTTACATCCGAATAAATACAATAAGCACAACGCAAGTTACAGTTTTGGGTCACCTGCAAACATACTCTTTTTAATTTTCGTTCTAAATTTGCTTCAAGGTGTTTATGGTATGGATGTTCTATTTCTTTTACCTTATGATCAGATAAATACCCCATAACCTTTATCCGATTAATTTCATCTTCTACATCATGGCTAATTTTATCAAACTCATTATTTAAAATGCTTTTTAAAGCTTGATATACTTTATCATTTATCGCTACTATTTCATTCCTATTCACATCAAAGAAATATTTTCCATTTGGTGAGCTTAACAAATGAATAAATGGTACTCTTTCTATATTGCTTAATTTATTTTCCAAGCTTTTATCCTCCTTATAGCATGTTTCTCGAGATATATTTATTGTTTACTGTCTTGCTATCCATGATCTTTTTAAAATTCTATCTATTATATATAAGAAGCATTTACTCTTTATATAATAACCTTAAATTCTATTATAAAAATAAGCCACCTTACCAGTTTCATTTTCAGGAAACAAATGATTTGTGAACTCAAAATTCCATTGAACATTCCTTAGAGAAGGCTGTTTGATATTTGATATAAACTGTTTTTTCAAAGTCTCTTGCCAACCTAAATAGGATGTTTTGACAGCTAATTTTACTGTAAAATTGTTTACACCGGTTTGAATCACTTGAAATTGATTAATTACAATTCCAAGTTTCTCATTGATATGCTCGATAGGACGAAGGAATATATAGGGAGGTAATTTATCATTGTTTTCGTCGATAACAAATTCATTCACACGTCCCATGGTTAGTTCCAATATAGGAGAGATATTACTATCTGAGTGTAGCAATCTCCCTTTATCTCCAATCTTATATCTTATTAATGGCATTGCATAATTCGTTAGTGATGTTATATAGAGATCTCCTTCTGTACCATCCGGCACTACATGTCCATCCTTTATTATTTCAATGTACACATTTGAGGTATGACAATGCAGTTGCTGATCACCAAAATCACTTGCGATACTATTTGCTTCTATACAACCATATTGATTACATATACTGCATTGAAATATATCTGTAAGCCTAGCTCTGTCTGTTTCTAATAAAAACTCTCCTGTTAATTCGATATATTTCAAACTTTTAAATCTGGGAAGATCATTATCCTGAATACAGTTTGCAAGCAATATAGCTATAGATGGTTGCAGCATCAACCATATTGGATCAAATTCATACATTTTATCGTAAATCTCGCGTACTTTTTCGGTATTCAATCCATTTTTGCTAAAACCGATACTTCGATTAAGAGGTGATATACTAATATCTTTCTCCTCGACCAATTTATTTTGAATATAGTCAGTTGTATAAAAATAACAAAACTTGTTATTTGGGGAGATATCAAAATATTTTTTTCTACGATACCACAGCTCCATTAATGAACGTATATTATCCTCATTATTCCAGTATATCTTTAGATATTTACCTGTTGAACCAGATGTTCTTCTTACTGATAGATTTGGATATTGAGGATAATGTATGTATTTTTCGGATAGTATTCTTTCACCTTCCGATTGTATCATTTCTTTTGTCACCAAAGGTAACTTGGTAAAATTATTTTCCTCAATAATAGAATTAATATTTATTCCCTTATCGGTAAGTAATTCCTTATAGAAGGGTACCGTTTTGTAAGCATGATTTACTATATCCAGCAAAGGCTTATTCATTGGTTTTCTCCTTATTAAGCTTTTCTACATAGTTAACTAGTTTATCAAATTGATTTATATTTGTTATTAGTAAATTGGCATCATCGAATTCAACGTTAAAACATTCTTCGATATCAACAATTAAACTAATTATATTAATAGAGTCAAATTCCAAGTCTTCAATGAGCAATGTAGTATCGATAATGTCTTCTTCCAAGACATTCCTACGAGTATTCTTAATAATTATTTTTTTTATCTCTGTTTTAATCTTTTCTTGCGCCATTTCTTTTATCATCCTTTCAAACTTATAAACCAATACTAATTTTAATCTCTTATGAAAGTTATTGATTTTCGTAGTAATGGTTTAACTCATTATAAAGTATCTTGCCTGCATTATTTTTAGGTATCTGTTTTATAGGTGTAACGCTAAAAGAACTTGGATTCATCTTCAATTTATCAGATATATATTCTTTTACATCATATATTAAAGTCGTATCCGTTATAAATATATACACTTGATTATCTATTCCGGAACAAGCACATTCTATCTGATCAAATTTGGATCGAATGATAATCTCAATTTCATCAAGGTTAACACTATGACCATAAATTTTGACAAATCTCTTTCTTCTTCCCACAATATAAAAAAAACCATCTTGGTCTTTCTTTGCCAAATCACCCGTCATTAACACTCCCTGCCAATCATCCGGCTTGGCTAAGTCATCTTTGCCTAGAGCATAACCCATCGTTACATTAGGTCCTTCATATCTGAGTTCTCCAACTACATCATGTTCCATTACTTCATTCCCGTTATCATCTATTAAGGATAGTTTTCCTCCAGGTATTGCATTTCCAATACTTCCTATCTTTTCTACAGCCATAGCACATGGTAAATATGACATCCGGGCTGTAGCTTCGGTTTGACCATACATAATAAAGAACTTAATTCCATGTGCTGCAGAAAAATTTGAAAATTCAACCTGTAACTCTGGAGACAGCTTCCCGCCTGCTTGCGTCATAATACGTAAACTCGGTAAATTCATATTAAAGAATTTTATTCTTTTTAGTATTTCATATGTGTATGGGACACCACCAAACGTGGTCGCCTGTTCCTTTTTGAAAAAATTCCAAAATTCAAGATGGAATAACGTCTTCTCTGTTAATAAAATCGTTGCGCCAGATATCAAATGACTGTTAATTATTGATAAACCATATGTATAATTCATTGGTAGAGTCGCAATCGCTTTGTTTGTTTCTGCGATTCCTAAATATTGTATAATTGACGTAGCATTAGAAAGTATATTAACATAACTTTGTTTAACAAGTTTCGGACTTCCGGTCGAACCGGAAGTAGTCAGTAGAAGTCCTAAATCCTTGTTAAGCAAATATCTTTCGTTAAATTGCAGTTCAACTAAACTATAACCATATTTCCTATAAACTATATTACATAATTCTAGGCTTTCAGTTCCTTCATCCGGTAACCATAGATACCTAGGTTTATATATTTCTATAAGATCTTGTAAGAACATTTTATCGATATCATTAGATAATAATAGAGGAATAATATTATTATTGAGGCATGTGGTATATCCTATGATAGATCCAATGCGATTTGTACAAAGTATAAATACTAAGCACCTTTGACCTATTATATTTGCAAGCATCTGATTTTCAGAAAATAACATTTCGTATGTATACTTTAAACCATCTTCATCTATGATAGCATATCTGTTACTATACTTATTGAAATCAAAAATCATAAGCATGTCCTTCTTTTTTATTATTTTCTATATCATCGATGAAACGAATATATTTATTTGTATAATTCAATTCTACATTTTTCAATTTTTTTATTCGTTCAATTATATTCGATAATATATTGTTTTTTCTGTTAGCATTATATTTTAAAGATAACATTACAATTTGCTTTGCTTCTTCCTCACATTTTTGAAAATCATCTTCAAACTGTTTGAATTCAGTGCTATAATTTGTTAGCCATCCGCTTATATATTCACTTTGCATTTTTAATAACCTAAAATGTAATTCTAAAACATAAATCATTTTAATATCGATGTAATCTAATTCATTTTCAATAATATCATTTATGTATTCAATCGATAAATCATATATGTCAAAGCCACAAAATACATTAACATCATTTCCCTTTTCTCCCCAACTATTTTTTCCTTCCATATAATTCTTTAGACTGATACTCAGTCTTTCTAAATTCATGGTCCGTTTGATATTATTATTTACATATAATATTTCAATCATAGAGAGCCATCCTATTTCGTCTCTCCTCTTTGTAATAATATAATTTAAAATGCTTTCAAAACCTGCTTCCAATTCATCAAAAGCCAACTCAGTTGTTGTAAATTTCCCATATGAATAATTAAAATAATCTGATACTGTAAAGGTTCTATTAGATTTATCATATCCCGATATAAGTATGGGATGCTCTGAAAAACCAGTACCATAATTCGGATATAGATGTATTTTTGATGAATCTACAGGAATAGTAATATAATGCTCTAACTGAATCAGGCTTATAAGTAAATCTACCAGATTAATATTTAACATTTGTATCATTAACGTAGGTATATGGTAACTCTCTAGATTCGTATAGTTCTCCCAAAAATTTATTTCTAAATTAAGTCTCCCATTTAGATATTCTTTTTTTATATAAAAATGAATATTTCGTTGAACTAATTCTGTGTATGCATTAGCACAGGGAAGTAGCATTGCAACTTTAGAAGCATCTGCAGGCTTATATGCAAAAAAATTATTCGGCGAATTTAAAACTAACTCTATCTTATTATTCATTTTTCACCTCAAATAAAATTTTATCTAAAATACTATTTATGGAATCATAATACATATAAAATAATTATTCCCCATAAATTTCTCAAATTTGTATTATTATAGCGCATTATCCAAATTTTTCATATGGTAAAATACTAGATATTTATGGAAAATTGCTAGATTCTGTTTATTAAAGTAAAATACAACAACATCTCCATAACAGTGCATACGAATTGATCAGAAGAGATAGACGACTCAAATATTACGATAATATCGAACTACTGGTTGAAATTTTTTATGATAAGAAAGATAAACATAAATCGATTCCGTATAGAAACTTGCCGTCACTATAGAGATATCTATAATCAAATACTAAGGATTGCTACAAGCTGTGAAGAGCCGATTACAATATGGAACTTACTCAGGCATTTAATATAGATTACAATTGTTCTTGAAAGGGAGAGGGATACGATCATCACAGATATTCCTTCCCAAAACGCTGTTTTATTCTCTTACCATGACTAATTACAACAGGAGATATGACTGATTCTCAGCTATCAACAGAAATACCTGTTCACGATCTTTAGACAGTTCTCTTATTGATAGGATTTATGCAGAGTATTTATTATTTCGTAAAGATGTAAAATTTAAGAACAAGAGTATATGTTCACAGCAAAGCAGTTTTTCTAAATTATATGGAAAAAAGGAAGATAAGGTGATAAATACAAGTCAATGGCTTCGGAAATGTTAAGATATGGAACTCGTTGATAATAAAAGTATAAAATATAGGTGAACATCCAGCACAAGCAATAGATGAATTTCCAAATGAAAATGAACTGCCTAATTGATGTAAGAATATATGTATGTAAGTATAAACGATTTTGTGGTGGAAGACTTTTAAATGAAAACTGGCTCTCTCAGATAAAGATAAGAGAACCAGCTGTATTTGCTCATTGCAATTATAGATATTGTTGAATAATAAGAGCCGCATGAAAGGAGACTTTCAAGTACGGTTCTGTGATATGCCTGGGGTAAAAATCCTCTTGCTTTCGACTGAGAAGTCGGTAGCAGAATTAATCGACTACCTCCTAGTCTACTCGTTTGTCCTAAAATAGGCTGGTAGGCTTGTAGCACTTCACACTTATTACTGTTTATCTAATATAAAGTCTGAAACCATAGAGGAGATAGAATAACTGCAATGGGTATGTCCATTCATTAATCGAAATTCCACTTTTGACATATCGTAGTTAAATTGCTCCATTGTTTTAAGAAGAAATCTGGTTTGTTCAATACGCCCTGGCATGTCGTTTTCCGCAACAATAAACATTAGTCTGTTTTGCATTGCAAAATCAATTTCATGGTCGATAAAGTAGACAGGTGCGGCTTCATCAATTCTTGCCAGACGGGGATCAAGACCTCTTTCCCGTAACACATTAAAATGAACGGTGGGCTGACCTGCATCAAATATCCAACCTTTTATATCGGTCGGTGCGACTCCATATTTGCTTAGATAATGCCTGTCAAAGTATGCCATCATGGTCAGATAGGCACCTGCGGAGGAACCACCGGCATAAATTTCCTTAAAACTATTATTTAATTCACCATATTCTTTCACAAATGCGATAGCTCTTGCTGCATCTTCTATAAAATCGGGAAACTTCGCGTTCGGATACATTCTATATTCCACCGAAACAAATGCAATTCCATTCGAAGTCAAATTAATTAAATCAGAAGGGTCTGCTTTATTACCACCTTCAATGCCGCCTCCGTGAAAGTATATAAATACCGGGCAGGGAGTATGGCGGTCATCTGGCAGATAGATATCTAAGGAACAGACATCAGCGTGATTTTCATCATAAACGATATTTAACAGTTCTCTCATAGTAACCTCTTTCCGTAATATTAATTATAGGTTTTGACATCTTACATACATAGCGGAAATCATGATATAGCTGATAATTGAATCACTGTATATAGTCAAACCTTCATACTTGAAACATGTACATTTTTATATAGATAGGTAATAAAACATTATCGGATAATAACAATGCTATTCATATAAATACATAGGTATGATATCGGAATATGTTTCACTTACCTCTATCATAATATAGCATACAATTGATACATTTTCCAGTATACGGTGGATTGTCTTTCAGCAATTATCATTAGGGAAAAGTACTTAAGGATAAAATTCCATATACATGGTACAAAGATGGTGTAACATTTGCGAAAATAGATTAAAAAAGGATTGCAATCGAACCATAAAAATATTAAAATTGATTATGCTAAGCGTGAGATATTGTTAGAAAGCTATGAAAGCAGGTCCCGTATGAAATGGGAATGACAATAAGTGCAGGATCACGGATGCAGAACTTTTATTCTTTTAATAGTTCAGAGTGACTTCTGCTTCCAGCTAGATAATATAATACGAATCAAAGGATTAATTTAATCCTATTGATAATTATTCAATTACATATTTAAGAACAAGAATCATGAAGATTCAAACCGCTGGATGAGCTGGTTTTATCTTCATGTTTTTTTGCGAGAAAGCTAAGATTAATAGAGCAATAACTTTGCCCAAAGAGCACGGGCTTTAGTGAGATAAATCATGATTTATCATACAGAAAATAAGTATAAGCGCCTTATTCACGGTGTTCGCAGAATGGAGATTTTTAAGATGAACAATAAAGTTAAGTCGGACTATCGTCCGGTTCTTGAGGCAATCGAAGAGTTGCTTAAAAAGGATAAGCCGGTTATTGTTGCTATTGATGGTATGTGCGGCAGTGGTAAGAGCTACCTTGCTTCCATATTAGCAGCTACCTTTGACTGTAATGTGTTTCACATGGATGATTATTTTGTCCCTCTGGAAATGAAGAAAGAGGATAGGCTGGCACAGCCTGGCGGGAACGTGCATTATGAACGGTTTAAAGAGGAAGTGATAAATTCACTAGTGAATAATTGGACGGTAACCTATCGGCCTTATCTATGCGGACTTTGGAGACTGGGAGAGGAAGTTGTGGTTGAACCCAAGAAATTAACGATCATCGAGGGTACTTACTCATTACATCCGGAATTACGGAATGCCTATTCAATAACAGTATTTTTGTCAATCGACAAGAATAAGCAATTGGAGCGGATTCTTGAACGTAACGGTGAAGAAAAATTAAAGCAATTTATTGATAAATGGATTCCGCTTGAAAGCCTGTATTTTGATCATTTAGGGATTCCATCTTTATGTGATATTACACTGGATACGACTAATTTTTAGCACGATTTCAATACTTTAAAAGACAGCTGATTCATGCGTTACAACAAAAGTTTGAGTGATTTTAATTTGATAATTTGAAATAAGTGTATGATGCAAGGTTTATAAATAAATTAATGCAACGAAAAGGAGATTCAAAATGAAGCAGACACAAATCAAAAAATTAATTTACACAGCCCTATGTATTACCTTGGGCTTGATACTTCCGATGCTAAATAAAATACCAGGTGCAAACCTTGGAGCAATTATTTTACCGATGCATATTCCGGTATTACTTGCCGGTTTCCTTTGTGGGATTCCTTATGCCACCTTTTGTGGATTTATCCTGCCGTTACTGAATTTTATACTGACAGGGAGACCTATGATTTATCCGGTAGGTATATCCATGATGTTGGAACTGGCTACCTATGGTTGTATTACCGCTGTTTTATATCGTGTTACGAAAGGAAAGGTGTTTATTCCCTTAATCGGAGCCATGCTTGCCGGACGAATTGTCATGGGTATTGCTAATGTAATTCTTTTGAGCATGGGTGAACAACAATTTGTTTTTTCTGTATTCTTGACAAGTGCTTTTGTTACCGCATTGCCGGGCATAATAATACAACTGACATTAATCCCAACCATATTATACGCGTTAAAGAAAGCGAAACTTACCGTAGTATCTGTTTAGGGAAAATGATTTGCAACATTATATACTACACAAAAACCCTCACTGATGTGGGGGTTTTTGTGTAGTATATAATGTTAACGTAAATGCGCAATCTATTCATTAATAAGATATCGGTAAGATACTAATAATTATTATTAAGATATTAATAGTAATACTTAAGTGCTACGATGATGTATCATAAACAGCATCATTATTTCGTAGCCAGCTCCTGGAGGAAATGATACATAGACATGTAGTTTAGTCCGGATTTTGCACAAAGTATTTTAATGCTCTCATATTCGGGATAATAAAAGGTTTTCCCTTTATAGGTACATAGCTTAATCAAAGCTGCACCATAAGGGGTTGTAATTGTCTTTTGGCTGCGTTTTAGTATGGACCGTTCTGTCAGGTGTTTACGAATGCCAATGGTGGTGGTATTCGTAAAGATGAGTTCCTCCATTGTTTCTAATTTCTGATCATCACAGATTACACCCAGAAGATATGCGGGACGATTCTTCTTCATGAAGATAGGAGTGTAATAGACATCCTTTGCACCCTGCTGTAATAATACCTCCATGGCATATGCCAGTGCTTCCCCGCTGCAATCATCTATATTTGCTTCTAAAACCCAGACGTTATCGTCGGTGAGACCAGAACTTGTATTTTCATTTTCTTCTATTAGGATGGCCCTTAGGATGCCACTCGCGTTCTCATAATTTCTTTTTCCGGCTCCTAGACCTATCTTTTTCATCCGGTATTCGCGTGGAAGGGTATCGCTGGTTTTTATGGCAGCTACTATGGCAGCACCGGTGGGAGTAACTAACTCGCCCTTAACATTGGTAATATGAAGTGACAGCTGATGTTCTACCGCGATGTTTGAAACAGCCGGAACCGGGATCGGCAAAAGGCCGTGCTGGCAGGTGATATGTCCGCTCCCTTCGTATAAAGCAGGAACTATTACCTTTGTAATATTTAGATTATCTAAGCAGATAGCGGTTGCTACAATATCCACGATGGAATCAATGGCACCTACTTCATGAAAATGTACTAATTCAATGGGTTTTCCATGTGCCTTCGACTCTGCAACAGCTACGATATGAAAGATTTTTCTTGCTAGTTTTTTTGCGTTTTCTGTAATCGAAGACTGATCAATTATTTTATATATGTGGTTTAAATTTCTGTGTTCGTGATGACCAAGGCGATGAGGGGCATCCTCGTGATGGTGATCATGGTCATGATGGTGGTCTTGGTCATGATGGTGATCGTGATCATGATCGTGGTCATGATGATGGTCGTGCATATCATGGTGACTATGCTGTTCAACCTGGTCATCACTATGCTCAGGCTCGTGGTATTGCCCGGCTTCTAAGATTACATCAAAGTCACAAACGTCGAGGCTGCTCTTTGTTCTTCGGCCAATAACAGTGCGGTATCCGGTGACATTGAGACTTTTGAGGCCCTCCATTAAGATCTCCTGGTCTGCACCTAAATCAAGTAAGGCTGCAACGGTCATATCTCCGCTGATACCCGAGTAACATTCCAAATATAAGGTTTTTTCATCCATAGATAATTTCCTTTCCTATATACATAGATTCGTATCGTTATCAAAATTGTAATGTATTAATTCAACCTGATTATGTATGCTTTACCATACCCCATCCGGTCGGACAATATTGCTGTTCATTTTAAAAAGGTAAATAATATCTTGTTTTATATTATCATATCTGATATCTGATACGCAAATGATAGCGTATAGAAAACAAACAGATTTAAATAAGACTCTTCTAATAAATAGTAGGCGTTTGCGAAACTCATATTCTGTATTAATTGCGCACACAACATGAAACTCATATTCTGTATTAATTGCGCACACAACATATACTACTCCGGAGCGGAAGCTAAGCCCGTAGGAAGCGTTGGAGCGGAGGAATAGTATGTGTTGTGTGTGCAATAACAAAAACTATATTGTTTCGCAAAAGCCTACTAATAAATAGTAGGTGGAGGAGTTATGCAAATCGATTGGGATTATTTCATTCATGGATTTAAAATTTTAAGGATGAATGAAAAAACTATGGATCTCGAGGTGTATAATAAGTTAAGTATATTCTCATATTAATCATATAAATAAGGCAATTGCGAAACCTATATTCTGTGTTGTGTGCAATAGCAAAAACGATATTGTTTTGCTAACGCCTTAGTAATATAAAGCCTTGAAAGGACAGATCATATGAATGAAGATACGATAAATCTATTAAAAGAATGTAACTCCGGCTGCAAATCCGCAACTAACAGCATGGAGCAGGTACAACCATTTATTAAGAATACAGAGCTGAAATTATTGATTGATGAATACAACGATAAGCATATCAAGCTCGGTGATGAATGCCATCAAATGTTAAATGATAGGAATAAGGATGAAAAAGATCCCGGTAAAATGGCAATGATGTTTTCGTGGCTTAGTACCGAAATGAAATTAATGAGGGATGACGATACCCATAAAATCGCCGAGCTCATGATAGATGGCTGTAACATGGGGATTAAGTCACTAAGCAGATATATCAATCAATACCCTACGGCTTCGAAGGAAAGTATGGACTTGGCAAAACGGCTTGTAAAGATAGAACAGGATTTTATGAATTCACTACTAGCCTATATGTAGGTGTATGAAAAAGTGATTTAAAGTTTGATTTATACGGATGGATGGTTTGAATAGGAATCCGAATTCATGATATAAAAATATTGGTGATAAAGTTGATATATAAAAATCAAGGAATTGGAAGTTGATATATTGAATAATTTATAAAAACAAAATATTTTTCATATTATAAATACACTAATTTTTGCTGTTTCTACTAATTATTAGAAAGCACTAATCTTAGGATTAGTGCTTATTTTATTGCGTTCATAACAGTTATAACCTTTCGGTCAGAAGCATGATTCGTATAAAAAATTACAAATCAACACTTGGGTGGCGTCATTTGCGCATATTGACAAGGCCCAATATATCCTTTATTGTTGATATATCAACTTATTTTATTGGGCTTACAAACATATTATTAACATTTTAAGGGGGCGTATTTATGCAGAAGTTTTTAAAACCCAAGATTTTAATTCCTATCGTCTTATGTGTGGTGGTTGTAGTCATCGGTATCGTATTTGTCCTTAATCGAGACAAAGCAACACCGGCGGATAATTCAGGAACCGTCGACACTGATCTTGATGAAGATAACCAGTCTGAAGGTGATGTGTCGGAGGAAGAAGATGCAGCAAATAACATCAATGAGGACACGGAGGAGAACCTTGATATGCAGGATGATTCAGGTTGTATCGTAATTGATACTTTTGATAATCAATCAAGCTGGACGGTAGGTGGTACCGGAGGCTTAGATACCTTGGATAAGAAGCAGGGAGGGGCTTCACTTGCAACAAGTGGAAAAGACTTTCTTAATTTTATGCATAGCGATTTGGCATACGATATAGCAATGCCGGAGGATTGGCAGAATTGGTATCTTGAGGGATGGATTTACCTTGAAAATGCTGCAGCAATCACGGCAGGAAGCTGTGTGGAGCTATCCGAGGAGGTAGATAAGATCGAGATAGCATATGAACTTGCCAACATGGGTCTTAAGGAAGGTTGGAATAAGATTAAGTGGAAATTAGGTGATGGAATCGCTACCAGCGGAGAGAACTTTAAAACGCTCAAATTTATCCGTATTTTCTTAATTGACCTAAAAGAAAACATGACAATTAAGGTGGACGATTTATGTATGGTTAGGGAAGACCAGCTAATCGCTTCAAGTACAGGCGTACTTGATAAACAAATAGAGGCAGCAATCGAATTGGGTGAGGACAAATTGAAAGAGTACCCTGCTGAAAATGTAGCAGTATTTCAAGATGCATTAGCCATGGCAAGTGCTGTGAAGAGCGCTTTTGACGGTGCCTCAGAGAAACCTACCGTACGCGATATGAAAGCGGCAGCTCTCTACCTGGAAACGGCAATCGCAAACCTATCCAATGACAGCGGCATTACTGAAAAAAACTTATTACTGCACGGAAGGACTTATTACGTAGGTGATGCGTTATACATAAGCTGGAGTAACTCCGGGTTTACGGTAAATTTTAAGGGTACCGGATTAACTGCAGATATGACCGCCAGCAACACGAATTTAAATACAATGGGATATGTAAATATTTATGTGGATGGTGTGCTTATACCGAATCAGACTATTTGCCTGACAAAGCCGCAGGGTACCTATGTGTTGGCTGAGAACCTTCCTCAAGGGGAGCATACGTTAACGCTTCGTAAAAGAAATGAAGCAGCTTATGGTGGATCTGCTACCATTGGAGTAACCGGATTGTCGGTTACCAACGGAGTATTTATAGCACCTCCGAAGGCCTCTGAGAAACAGATTGAGGTGATTGGTGATTCTATCACCAGCGGATTTGGCAATATGATTACGGATGGAACAGGTGATTACACCTCTGATACGGTGGAAGGAACCATGACCTATGCGGCTTTCATGGGAGCCTCCTTTGGTGCGGAGATGAATATTATATCCAGAAGCGGAATCGGATTTATCCGCAATGCAAGCTGTGATTCCTTTGTTGGTATTTATGAACAGACCGCCGGTCTTACCGGTGGAACGGGAGCCTGGGATTTTGAAAAAGACCCCAGTGATGTGGTTATTATAAATTTGGGTACGAATGATAATGGTGCTACTGTAAATGGGCAACCGGTTACCGACGATTATATTAAGACGGAAGCGGTATCCTTTATCAAACAGGTTCGTGCGAAAAATCCTGCAGCAGTAATTGTGTGGGCTTATGGTATTATGGGCTCAGGACGTGTAAACTCGATTAAAGCGGCAATCGAGGAACTTAATGCGGCGGGTGATAAGAATATTTATTTCTTTGCCCTGGATGGTATTAAAGGCGGTGAGGGTATCGGAACGCATGGACATCCGACTATTACTACCAATATCACCAGAAGCTTTGCACTGACCGCCTTTATCAGTGAAAAGATGGGATGGGAATATAATCTGTTACCTCAGCTTGCAGCTCAGCTTAATCTGGTGAAGGACTATAATGATGATTATCTGGCCGGATTTACGAACGAGACAGCACAGCCAATGAAAGAAGCCATAAATAAGGCAAAAGCTCTTGGCAATACAGCGACTGCTGATGAGATTAAGGCAGCAGTCATGGCAATTCAAATAGCAAAAGCATCACTCATTCCGGCTGATGCGGATTACAGTTATGCAAGGATGGATTTCTCTACCGGTGAACCGGTAGGCTTTAATGCAACCTTCACCGGAAAATCCGACAATGTAGTAATGGAAAAGATGAGTGACGGAAAATATGCATATAAGATGGCATATCAAAATGGTGGTTATGGCATTAAGATTGACCCGAAAGTAATTAAAGCAGAGGATAATAACGTAACTGTACTTGTGGAATATTATATGCCCGGTGACGTGACACAGGATAATACAAGACTCGGTGCTATCTATACACATAAGGATGCAGCTACAGGTGAGTACAAGGGCTTCAATTCACCTGCCTCCAGCTTAAGAAAAGTGGCCGGCGGTAATTTTGCCGGAGCTGTAGCGGATGAATGGGCAATCTGGGAATTGAAGCTTGAGGATGCGGCTTTTGCAAAGATGGAAAATTCCAATGGCTATATCGACTGGGGCAGCGATCTGGTACTGGTAAAATGGGGCTACATTGATGACGGAAGCAATGGTGTTGACTATGTGTATGTTAGAAGCATTACGGTATACATAACCGGCACCAATCCGGAGATTAAGTAAGGGTAACTAAGTCAAGATTAAGGCGTCTTTGTTAGACTTTTAATTTTGTATGCAAAATATTTTGATTGATATAAGAAGTACTTCCGCAGTAATGTGTTTCGTTATTGCGGAAGTATTTTTTGTATTCCTTTGGTGGTATATGAAAATAGCTCTGGAACTGCGTAGAAAAATAGGAAAAGGTTTTAAATCCGACCTCATAGGAAATCTGATTAAGAGTCATATTGGTTGATTTGATCAGATTGGCTGCAATATTGATGCGAAACGTTCTGACATAATTAGAAAAACTGATTTTCATTTGGTTAGAAAAATAGCTGCTGAAATAACAGGGGGATAAACCGACATGAGCAGAGATGTTTTCTAAAGAAATGGAATGCCTGTAATTGTTTTTGATATATATGATTGCATTTTTTATGACGTCATCCTGAATTTCCCTATGCAGTTTATTTGAAAGCATATGTATGATATAGATACAAAGACTCTCGATTTCATTTTTCAACAAGGTTTCATATAGATGAAATTTTTGTTGATATAGATGAACCATATTATATAATCGATCTGTGAAAAAAGTATATTCGTCCTCATTTAATAGAATATAGATCGGTTCAGAAAATGAATATAAAAATGAAACAATCTTTTCGGATAAGGTATCCGCTTGAAATTGTACATTAAAATACTGTAATTGGGTTACATCATCCAATATATACTGATGGAAATCTGCTGGGGTTACTAAAAACAAGGTACCCTTCTTAATATCATAGGTAACATTATTGATTTCATAGGTTCCGCTGCCGCTTATAAACAATTCTAATTCATAAAAATAGTGGTAATGGATTTTATTATGATAATAATCATTGTGGTTGACACTGCTTTGTGCAACATTAATGCCGGAACGGTCAACATAACTGGGTGTCTTTACAATTCCAATGGTTTCATTTACTTTTTGTTTCATACATTCCACCTCAACTATGATACAAATTATCCTAATTTCTAATATAACCATATTCTTTTGGCATGTCTATATGAAAACAACAAAATCGAAAAATAGTTGATGTTTTCAAAAAATGCTTTGAAGTTTATTTATTGAGCCTAACAAAGAGGAATGCTACAATTTTGGTATATATAAGAAGGCTGATTGCAATGGTTAATGTAATGTAAAATAATGCAGAACCAAAAATCAAGGATGAAAATCAAGAAGTTATTCACAAGAGGGGAAGGAATGCAGAATGAAAAACCGGGTTAAAAAAGGTGTTACGGTAGTGTTACTATTGATACTTATGGTTCTATTAGCAGGCTGTAAAAAAAATAATACAGAGGATATGGTCCCGGAGCCTCCGGAAGAGATTACAGCGGATGCATCGAAAGAAATTATTACAGAAGATAAGCCGGAGGTTCTTCCGACTGCAGCTGTAAAGACTATGTCAGATATGCCGGGAATGAATATTAGCTCTGATTTTTCTGTCAGAGTAAGACCGGCAGGCGGTAATGAATGGACGGAGGTAAAGGTATTTTCCTTTACCAGTCATCATGTAAATCATATGGCCAGAATTACTGCAGATTGTACAGTGGAAATTGAGATAACCAATTTAAAAGGCGATATATCTGCATATAAATTTGAGCCAAAGCGTTATGAAACCACACCGGTCATCAGCGGAAATAAGCTAACCTTTACCGCTGATCCAATCCAGAAATATGCGATTCAATTTGATGATACGGGTACATGGTTTATTCTTGCCGTAGAACCATATGAAGAAGAGGTTCCGGGACCTAAGGATGATAATGTTGTCAATGTCATGGATTTTGTTGCGGACAATACCGGTAATGAGGATGTGTATGCGGGGATAGATGCAGCTATAAATTACTTACTGGAAACGCCGGGGAAGGAAATTATTTATTTCCCGGATGGAATTTACCGTACGCATTCCATCGAACTAAGCCTGGTTGAAAACGTTGCTTTCTATTTATGTGAAGGTGCAAGAATTATGTGGGATGAAAACTGCTGGGGTTCAAATATATTCCGACTAAGTGGCTGTAACAATATTAAGTTTTATGGACGGGGAATCATAGACGGTACGTATCGAATACATGCGGGAAGAGGTTCATCGGGCATTGGGTGGTGGGATGGAATTAATCTGACACATCTGTCCGGAAGATTATCCAACGGTCTTATTGTCGATGGCCTCTGGTTTTTTGATATGCCTAATTCACCGATGCGTTCTGAGGGTGGTAATAATGCTGTGTTTTATAACACCAAATATATTAATTATGGTGGCTATCAAAATGATAATTTTATTGTTTATGGGGGAACCAATATTGTCTTTGATGAAGGGATCGGAACAGGAGATGATGATGCCTGGTCAGCTCATACAGCTGCCTGGGGTGGATTTACGGACACAAACAATGTAACGATTAAGAACAGTACCTATATTGCGGATGGAGTGCATGATCGCGGAGGACTATGTTACGGATGTAATGAAAGCAACCCGGAAGGCGGATCCACCTTAAATGTTATCTACGAGAACCTTTCGCTAATCGAGTACGGCCAGGCGCTTGATAGCTATAATGCACCGATCAATGGTATGTATGGTAATTTTCTGCTCCGAAATGTTCAATTTGAAAGTTCCACCAGCTTAGGTGTGGGATTTGATAATTTCAGGAATTTAAGTGGTACAATTATACTTGATCAATGTTCCTTTGTTAACAAGGGTGGTACAATTGCGGGTAACCCTTCAAACGAAATAGTAGACTTATATATTAATGATCTAATGATGGAGGGCAGAAGAATTACATCCCCGGAGGAGGGGAACATTACCATAACGAATGTTAAGAATGTACATTGGGATTCTGAGCTGCCGGAAGCATTTGATACACCGGAACCGGTGGAACCTCCGGAAACGATACCTCAATATTCCCTGCCGATATCAGACGATTTTAACAATGGCACCTATATGAATTGGACCGATCTGTCGGGTTCTCAAAACAATACCTGCAAAGTTTCTATTGAGGATACCGAGCGCAAAGAAGATAAGTGTATGGTTCTATATGATACGGAATCCAGCGGTGTAAGCGGTATTATAAAACGTTTTACCCCTCAGGGACAGGATATGGTTGTTACCATTGGAATGGATATAAAAACGAGTGCAACGAATAAAATATCTAGTATTTATATTAATGATAGAGTAGGAGCAATTGCAGCTGGTGTCAGGTTTTATAATAATGGAAAGATAAGATATTTTGGTACGAAAGGGTCTGATTTTGAAGTAGGTAGTGATATTTCCTCCTACAAGGCAAATACCTGGTATCATTTAAAATGGATTTTTGATGTTGGTCTTCAGAGATATGATCTGTATATTGGTGAAGGAAAAGGTGTAGTACCGGAGACCAAGACCCTGGGTAATGTCCCGTTTAAATGTGAGCTCCCCAATATTGCCAGTGTTAGAATGGATACGGAAAGCATCTGGCTTGCATACAGTGGGCAGACAAACATATTTTATGTGGATAATGTGCAAATCAGTTCACAGGTCAGTGACCAGTCGTTGTTTGACAAAAATAATACAGAGATAACCTTTGGTGAAGCGCAGGAAACGTATGAATATATCAACAATAACGCAATCGGCATTGAATATGTCGGAAGTTGGAGTTTGGCAAACAACAGAGGTATGGGAGACTACAATAACGATGTTCATTATTCAACGATTGACGGTGACTATGTTGAATATTCCTTTACCGGAACGGGTATTACCTTTATTACCGAAACAAACAATGACGAAGGAACAATCGATGTATTTATTGATGAGGTGCTGCAGACAACAATCGATTGTAAAGCAGGGGCTCGTGCGGTGCAGCAGGAAGTATATACTATTAGCGGACTGACAGAGAGTGCGCATAAAATTAAACTGGTAAAGAAGTCCGGCGAATATATGCTGGTGGATGCATTTATGGTTATTCCATAATGGTTCAAGCTTTATCAGCTAGAATAAGACAGCATAACACATCAAACTTACGTAACCGGATACCCCTTTTCTCAGCGGAAAGGGGTATTCTTGCGGTTGTCATCGAAGGAAGAGAGAACGGTGTTAGGTGAATAGGTTATCTAAATTTTAACCGGTAAATAAGTTCAAAGGATGTCATAAAAAAATACATCTTCTTCTTCCATGTGATATCTTATACAGTTTGATAAAAGCAATTTTTGGTATGGAATAATTTAGAATTGTGTTGTATTATAAGAAAATATATTTGGTAATTATTTATCAATTTATTAAATTCCTTGGATAATGGGTTTATTGATTTCTAAGATGAATTTGACTGAATTTAGCTACATAGCAGATCGTTGGGGTGAGAGGATTGGAGAAAAAGAATGAATTGTCTGCGGGTGTCTTAAAATTCCTAGCAGGATATCATGTGAAAAAAGAGGATATTCAGGCGTCAGCAGAGACGGACATGACTTTAGAGGGAGAGTTTGCAAGAGGTTATGTTGTGCTTACGAAGAGCAAGTTGGTTATCATGACCTCCGTGCCGGATGAAGCAGAGGTATTTCAGTTTAAAGGTGTCGGTTCTATACATGATGCTAAAGTGCAGAAGGAGAAAGCATGGGCTGCCAAGTTCCTTCCATTTGAGGAAGTGCATAAGTTGGACGTACTGCGGTCCGTCTGCGGAGGTATTTTGTATTCGACGGCGAAGAAGGATCAGCCGGACAGTGTGCCGGATGTTCAGTTAGCTGCTTTTACAAATATGAAAGTTGGGGATGTGCTCCGCGTAGTGCGACTCTTTGATGTACTTAAGGAGAAGGGAGAGCTTACGGAGGAGGATTTAAAAACGGATGACGGGGAGGAATATTGTCCGAAATGCGGTACTATGTATCCGGATAAGGACCGTAAAATATGTCCGAAATGTATGGATCGACGATCGGTATTCCTTCGTTCCCTGGCTTATTTTAAACCGTATATCGGTAAAATATCGATAATGGTGTTGTGCTACATCGCAACCGCCGGGTTAAACCTTGTGTGGCCATATTTCAGTGGTACGATACTGTATGATAAGATACTGAATAAGGATACGAAGTTTTTAGAGTTTCTGGGTAACCCGGGGATGGAATTTGTGACTGCCCTGGGACTCATAGTATTAACGATGTTTTTAACGAAGGTTACGATCCAAGCAGTTGGTATCCTACAGGGTGTATTTACGGCGAAGATTGTTCCTGTGGTGGTTAAGGAAATGAAAACGCAGGTTTTTAAGTCCATGGGCCGCTTATCCATTAGCTTTTATAACAAACGCCAAACAGGAAGCTTGATGACCCGTGTGTTAAGTGATGCTGAGCGTGTAACCGGATTTTTTATCGACGGTCTGCCGTATCTTTTTATAAATTTACTCACAATTATTGCAACTGCAGTTGTAATGTTCCGGATGAACTGGCGGCTTGCCATCTTAGCATTAATCTTTGTACCGATTTTATTTACGGTTAGCTTCCGTTTGATGCCGCGTTTGTGGCAATTTTATGGAAGACGGCACAGAGCGGAACGCAGCATGAATGCACGTTTGAATGATAACCTGACCGGAGCCCGTGTAGTTAAGGCCTTCGGGCAGCAGGAAAGCGAGATGGAACGCTTCGATAAGAACAATGACCGTGTGCGTACCGCTGAGCTGGCCTTGGTGTCATTTGATAATAAGTTTTATGCTTTATACGTAACCTTTGAACGAATTGCGTCAGTGGTGGTCTGGGGACTGGGTTCCTATCTGCTTTTAAAACAGCCGAACATGCATCTGGGTATTTTGATTACCTTTACCGGATATGTGCAGCAGCTAAACGGACCGTTGGATTTCATGTCCTATGCTTTTCGCTGGTTTACCGACAGTATGAACAGCTCACAGCGTATGTTTGAAATCATAGATGCTGTACCGGAGATCGTAGAAAAGCCCGATGCGATACGTATGGAGTCTATTAAAGGACAGATTGAGTTGAAAAATATAACCTTCGGATATGAGCCGAACAAACCGGTGTTAAAGAAATTAAATCTTAACATAAAGGCCGGTACCATGCTTGGAATTGTTGGACGGTCCGGTGCCGGTAAGTCGACATTGGTAAATTTGATTTCAAGACTTTACGATCCCCAGGAGGGAGAAATATACCTCGACGGAACCAATATTAAAGATGTTGCCTTCAAGGATTTAAGGAAAAATGTTGCCATGGTATCGCAAGAAACTTATATTTTCATGGGAACCGTAGCAGAAAACATCGCCTATGCTAATTCGAACGCCACCATGGAGGATATCGTAAATGCAGCTGTTCTTGCCAGTGCCCACGATTTTATCTGTAAAATGCCGGATGGCTACGATACAGTGATTGGTTCCTCCGGACGAAATCTTTCCGGTGGCGAAAGACAACGTATCAGCATTGCACGTGCTATTTTAGCAAATCCCAAAATCCTTATACTGGATGAAGCCACCGCATCGGTGGATACGGAAACGGAGAAGGCGATACAGGCATCGATTAACTTCTTGATCAAGGACAGGACGACAATATCGATTGCACACCGGCTTTCAACTCTGCGTGACGCAGATCGCCTTGTTGTAATTGATAACGGTGAGATTACAGAGGAAGGAACACATTCCGAACTTGTAGAGAAGAAAGGTACTTATTATAAACTTAAGGAGCTTCAGACCAAGGCCTTGGCACTGAAGGGACTAGAATAGATTGGGGGAATGAGGTATGCCAAAAAAGAAAAAGGGTTCGGTAGCTGGAGCACCGGAAAGCGGTAATAATTTTGAAGAATTTGATTTAGAGAAAATGGAAAAGGAAACCGAAGAGATGCTGAGGTTACGCTTTATCACGAAGGATAATTCTGTATTTGAACGTACCGAGGGTGGATTTGTATCTCTAAAAATGGGTGAGGAATTCTATCCGCGTATCCAGGTATATCATGCATTTCCGTTTACGGACCGTGACAGCTATATTTCCATTCGTGAGGCGGATGAAAAGGCGAAGGAAATTGGTGTGATCAAAAATCTGAAGAAGGATATCTCGAAAGAGAGTAGAGAAATGCTGGAGGAACAACTGCGGCTGCGTTATTTTACACCTACGATAGAAAAGATTATCAATATTAAAAATGAATATGGGTTTGCTTATTTTGACGTATTAACCAATCATGGTGCATGCCGTTTTACCATACATATGGGGGGCGGTTCCGTCGTAAATTTAAGTGATACGCGTCTGATGATAACGGATCTGGATGGCAACCGGTTTGAAATTCCCGATGTGACCAGACTTACCTCACCGGAATTAAAGAAACTCGATTTGTTCCTGTAATATAATATGGGTTAGTGATGAGGTACCTGCGTCAATTGTGTGCGGGTATGAAAGGAGACGTGGTTATTCTTATGGAATTATTGTTTCAACTGCCGAAGCAGACAAAGGAAATGCTGAAGCTGGGACTGGGAGAGGAAATTAAATATTGTGTGCCTTATGATATAGCAGAGGATGGAAGCTTCCAGGAGAACGGGTACATCGTTGTCACCCCGAAGCGGCTGATTATTACGGACGGTGACAGAATCCACTATGATCGGAATTTGAAGCTTTTAGAGAAAATTAAATGCGAGCCGTTGGTAAATAACGGAATACTGATCATAAAGGAATATGCTCAGAATTATGAAAAACGGATTGTGCGGTTTACCATGCATCATCTGACTCGTGTATCCTTTGCTTCAAAAGGTGCAGAGCGCCTGCGCGACGGCAACGTAAGGCCGGTAGAAAGCATTGAACGGGAGAAAACCTGTTTAAAATGTGGCAGAGCTCTTCCGGGAACCAGCAAATGTCCGAAATGTGACAGCAAGCTGGTTACCATCTCTAAATTCTGGAGCTTGGTAAAGGATTATAAAATGGGGTTAGTACTGATGGCACTGTTTTCTGTCGGTACCTCTGTCTTTCACCTGTATATACCGGAGTTTCAACAGAATTTTATTGATAAAACCTTGAAAGACAAGACGGGTTCCACACAGGACGTGCTGGTGTTTGTGGGAATTATGCTGCTTTTCACTATTTTGCTGATTATAGTTGAGGTGGCAAAAAACTGGTGGTTTGTATCCTTGGGTGCCAGACTCAGTATGGATATCCGAAGAAAAATGTATCATAAAATACAGGAGCTGACATTGTCCTTTATCATGGATAAACGCCCGGGTGAACTGATGAACCGTGTGGCGCACGACACCAGAATGATACAGCGTTTTATGCAGGAATGTTTCGGCCATATGTTCTCATGTATTATAGCAATGGTGGGGGCAACGGCTATTATGTTAACCTTGGATGTGAAGATGACATTGGTGTCCGTTGTTTTCCTTCCGATTGTATTTATTTTATCAACGGCCTTTCGTAAGAACATACATAAACGTTTTCATCTTCAGTGGGTTAAGAGTGATAAAATTAACAGCTCCTTACAGGATGTTATCTCCGGCATGCGAGTTGTGAAATCCTTTGGTAAAGAGCAGTCGGAATCGGATAAGTTCAATCAATTGACCGAAGAGTTCGCGGTGGTTCAGAAGAGGAATGAAATCTTCTGGGCAACCCTTTACCCGATGTTAACTTTTGTCATGAGTATGGGAATTTATTTTGTTCTCTATTTTGGAGGTATCAATGTTCTTGACGGTAGGATGACGGTCGGAACCTTGGTGCAGTTCAGTTCCTATGCCTGGATACTGTATGGACCGCTTGGCTGGATGACTCATCTGCCAAGAATGATTACCCAGATGGTAACAAGCCTGGAGCGTATCTGCGATGTAATGGATGAAGAACCATTGATTGCAAATAAAGAAAATGCAATCAAACATGAAATTCAGGGTGACGTGGAATTTAAGAATGTCAGCTTTGGGTATAAATCCTATGAACCGGTTCTTGAAAAGATTGATTTGAAAGTAAAGAAGGGTGAAATGATTGGCCTGGTCGGTGCCTCCGGTACCGGTAAATCAACGTTGATTAACTTAATTATGCATCTTTATGAGATAGATGACGGTGAGTTACTAATTGATGGCCATAACATTAATGATTTGGATATCGAGAGTTACCATTCCCAGCTTGGCGTAGTGCTGCAAGAGACATTCTTATTCTCCGGTACCATCTATAATAACATTCGCTTTGCGAAGCCGAATGCAACCCAAGAGGAAGTAATACGTGCCGCTAAAATGGCGAATGCCCATGATTTCATCTGCAAGACGCCGGACGGCTATAATACCTATGTAGGCGAGCATGGACATAACCTCTCCGGTGGTGAGCGCCAGCGTATTGCGATTGCACGTTCCATCTTAAATAATCCTAAGCTCTTGATTTTGGATGAAGCTACCTCAAGCCTTGATACAGAGAGTGAATACTTGATCCAGAAAGCATTGGAGCGATTAACAACGGGACGTACTACCTTTGCGATAGCGCATCGTTTATCCACCCTGCGCGGTGCGGACCGGCTTGTGGTAATTGATGGTCACCAGATTGCAGAGATCGGAACCCATAATGAGCTGATGGAAAGACAGGGCATTTATTATAACTTAGTAACAGCACAGCTGGAAATGCAGAGCCTAAAACACGAAGAGGAAGAGGAAGCAATTACAGTGGCATAAAAGTTAGTAATCAAAGGTAAGTGACCAAAGGTAAGTGACCAAAGGTTAGTGATTCAAAGGTAAGTGATCAAAGGTAAGTGATTCAAAGGTAAGTGATCAAAGGTAAGTGATTCAAAGGTAAGTGATTAAATAGTGATAAAAAAATACCGATAGATAGCACTGATTCAAAGGAAGGGCTGTCCTATCATAGATTTTCCCTGGTGCGGAGGAGCAGCAAAATTGTCTCCACGAACAAGAATCTATGGTACGACAGCCCTTATTTTGCGTAAGCAAATGATCATTCGATCAAGCAAGCTAAACTTATATCTATAACACTACGAATGTGAGTTGTTAGCAGCAATTGATCACAACGATATTGCAATTATTTCTGCAGGAGGTTACGGTATTCGCTTGGGGTCACGCCTTTCACCTGCTTAAATATCTTCGAAAAGAGAAGGGGATCCGTGTAGCCGACGGAACGTGAAATATTACCAACCGATAACTCCTGGTTCGGCAATAATTCACAAGCCTTGAGGATTCGGAATTCGATTAAATATTCCTGAAGGGTGACATTGAGTGCCCCTTTAAATATGGAATTAAAATAGCTTCGATTTAAACCCACATGCTTGGAGATGGAATCGATGGTAATTTTTCTGGAATAATTCATTTCAATAAACTGAAGAGCCTGAGTGATATAGGCATCCCTTCTGCTATCTGCGGAATCATAATATAATCCCTCGGGATTCAGTTCAGTAAGCTTGTGTAGAAATAAGTAAAGATAAGCAAGTCTTTTTACGTCCCCGCCTCGTTTTAAATAATAAGCGGAATTCATCTCATGGAAGCAATCGGATATAAAATCATCCTCAGTATATTTAAATACAGGATTTTTTAAGGTCAGATTAGCATCCTTCAAATAGGACTCCGCTTTGATGCCATGAAAACCAATCCATGAATAATTCCAGGGATCTTCATCATCTGCTTTATAATAGGTAATTATATCGGGACATATTAAAAAACCGGAACCGGCCTCCAGCTCATATACTTCGTTACCTATTTTATAGATTCCTTTTCCGCTATGAACAAAATGGATCAGAAAGTGATCTCGTACGGCAGGACCATATGCATGTCCGTTATCACAGTGGTCTGATCCGCATTGATAAATATAAAGATCCGTATGTTTTAGGGTATCTGCCAAATGCTTATCCATTTATGTGTTCTCCTTTATGACAATAATAGTTATAGATTAATTAACAAAAGTGTAATATGATTATAATCTGGCTTATCTGGTTATAAAGTCGTTTTTTGGCATATCAGGTACAAATTTTAAATAATTTCAGATATCCATTATATATTAAAAGTACCAAATTTTACATTTTGCATATAAATTAAATCTAGCATTATTCCATATAAATCTAGCAAATTTCCATTTACTATTTGACTTTAAGCGTGTATACTTTCAAAATATAGACAAGAAATTTTTAAATTACAATTAATTTATTGGTAAAAAATACTTGGAGATAATAGGTTACATAATTTACAACTGATTTTTTAACTGTTTTAGACAACGATAACCATTCGGTATTGGACATTTTTGATATAGGGGAAGCATTATTTGGTGTTTCTGCCCTATTTATAAGTACTTTTAGCAAAAATGCATATCCGCGGATTCGATTTCCTTTATCATCAGATTGCCTTATTATACCATAGCTTACTATGTTTGGACAGTATTTTATTTATGATAAGTATTGTCTGCAATTTCATGTTAATGTACTTTTTGTTTTTATGAATTGAAGAGAAATGATGTTGAATCAGTGCTCTTTAAATAAAAAATTTTCAAGGGAGGAAATTATATGAAAAAAAGATTCAGAATTTTAAGTTTTTTACTGTGTCTCGTAATGGTTTTATCAGCATGTAAGTCTGATAACAAGTCACAGGAAAATGATGAACCCACAACCGCTCCGACACAGGCACCTGCTGATGATACAGCAGATGATTCCGAGGTACCGAGTGGTGAACCAATTGTCATTAAATGGGGTCACAACTGGACACGTGAAATGGATACCAATTTTAAGGATCCTGTAACCGGCGAACCTGCACTTGGTCAGGAAGAGCTTAATGCAAGAATTTATGCTGAACAGCAGGTTTTAGAAAAACTCAATGTTAAAATTGAATATGTTCAGTATCCTACTGATTTAACAGAGTGTATCCTTCAGTCAGTTCTTGCCGGAGACCCGATTGCAGATATCGTTAGAATAACAAATGGCTCTCAGGGCCAGATACTTGCACAGAACGTATTACAGCCGATTGATGAGTTTACTGAGGTATTTGCAGATCCGGATGATCAGTGGATGCTCTGGGGTAAAGTATACGGACATAATTATTTTGTGAACAACGTTATGAGATTTGGCGCGAGCGATCTTCTTTGCTACAATATCGGTATGCTTAGCAAGGTTGAAGCTTTAAAGGTTGACGGCAAGACAAAATATCCTGCCGATTACTTTGCAGAAGGCAACTGGACCTGGAGTGTATTCGAAGATTACTTACAGAAAGTGAACGATCACTGGAAACAGGTTTGGAGTGACCACAGAGCATATCAGACAGATTACCGTTCTGCAACGCTTATGGCAATTTATGCTAACGGCGGAGAAGTATATGGTGACAGCGGACTTGGAATTAACTCCGACCAAGCAAAAGAAGCAGTATCTTACATGGATCGTTTAATACAAAAAGGCTTAATGTTCAGCGAAAACCAATATTACAACAATGCAGAAGTAGTTGGTCTTATGGATACCTGGCGTTTCCAGTGGGGTCACTCAGTATTTGTTAACCTTCCGCAGTGGTTAAGCCGTGATATGGTTGGTGAATTTGCAAAACGTGGCGATGCTATGGGTGTAGTTCCTTTCCCGAGACCGGACGGTGTTGCAGCAGATGATCCTAGCTACCGTCAGCTGAACGATGCTACCGACTGCTATGGTATTCCTAAGGGCGTAAGCAAAGAAAAAGCTGAATTAGCGATTAAAGCATTCAAAGAATATACATCATCATACCACAAGAAGATGGCAGGTACTGATAAGGCAATGGATTACCTTCAGTCAGAAGCAGCTGCAAGAAATGCCGCTATTCGTTTAAATCTTGATATCACCAACGAAGAATATGGCGAAAACCTGTTCAAGGCATTCCGCTATTTAACCGAAGGCAACAATGCAATGGTTAATGACTACAGCAAGAACGCCGGTATTTACAAACTGTGGGCAGATGATATTTTAGGTAATTCCTTATACGGCGTAAACGGAGCACCGAAGTACAGTGTTCAGGTTGAAGCTAGAATGGGTGAAATCAATGACTTGATGGACAATTACACAACCACATTAAGTGGTACAGCGATCATCGATAACGTAAAACCTAAGTTTACCACCGTAGAAGGTTTAAGCCTTGTATTCCCTGCAGGAACCGATCCGGCTACTGTTGATTGGAAGCAATATGTAACCGCAGCAGATAATGTTGACGGCGAGTTAGATTTAGCTACTGCTACGATCGATTTTAGTGAAATCGACTTCAATGCAGTTGGCAAATATGATGGTAAGTTACACTATGCTATCAAAGATGCTACCGGTAACGAAGCAACCGATAACAAATCCGTAACTATTTACGATGGTAACAATACAACAGCTCCTACCCTTGTTATGAAGGCTGCTGATGTTTACAGAGCAGTTAAGGTAGATGAGGATTCTTCTTCCATCAATTGGAAGGATGATTTCGTTGAAACAGCTACTGATAAAGACGGTTTAGATATTAAAGCAAGTGTATCTGCTGACTTATCCGAACTTGATACAACAACTGTTGGTGAATACAATGTTGCAATCACTGTAACAGACTTTGCAGGAAATACAGCAACGGAAACCATCGTAGTTAAGGTTGTTAAAGAGTAATTTATACGATATTACAATAGTATAGGTATATGGAATAGGGAAGTTTACCTTCCCTATTCTTATATCGATGTATGAAAAAAAGCCAAAAAAAGTAATAAAACTTCTAGGATATCCTAATGCAGGTTTGCCAACCTCATATTATATATAGAAGTTATTAAATGTAAGGGCAAGCCCGTGAATAAAGTGCAACTTGCAAATCCCTCAGTGCGCTCATCCGGCGCAAGCAGGCAAAGGCCCTTTATAAGGGCGGAACAGTCCACCGGCTGAAACGGTTGGCAGATTATAAAAATATGAGTAACAATGCTTTTTAAAAGGGGTATGCTGCTATGAAGAAGAAGAGAATTTTAATAGTAATAATATTAGCGATTTTATTAGGTGTTACTTATCTATATGTTTCCTCGAAAGCAGGAAATGATAAAATCGTAACTGCCAGTGGAGCAGTGGATGAATTTTATGAAACCTCCTATCAGGAGTATTTGGATAAGAATGGATTTGATGGTACAATGTCATCCGCAGAAGCGATCGTTGATCTTGATAACTATACCGCTGCAGATGGTATGACCGCTGAAAAAGACGAACAAGGTATTTCAACAAATGATCGTGGAAAAATTACATGGAACTTTGATATTACAGAGACAGGCTTCTACAATATAGAGATTACATATCTTCCATTAGATGGAACCACCTCACAGATGAAACGTGTTTTGTATATTGATGACGAAATATGTTACAGCGGATTGAAACAAGTCGTGTTCAATCGTATGTTTACCGATGAAAGTACTACGATTGATGTAAAAAATAAAAATGAGATACGGCCAAAATCATTAGAGATTTTGAAGGAGCAAACCATTTATCTTGATGATTCGCAGAAAAGAAGTGCCGAGCCATATAAATTCTATCTGGAACAGGGAAAACATACGATCACTTTGGAATCAATTAAGGAACCAATGAAATTCATTTCAATTACTTTTAAGAGTATGCCAAAAATTAAGACATATGCGGAAGTAATCGATGATTTCAAGAGTGAGTATGACATATATAAGGGAGAGAACATTATCTGCCAGGCAGAACGTGTGGATGGTGTTACAAGCGTAATCACCAGATCCTCCTCCTCCATAACCGTTAAAAATAATGTATCCGACCCTAACATAGAACCTTATCATCCCTATCATGTCGTTTATAATACCATTGGCGGTGACAATTGGAAATACCCGGGTGAAACGATTGAATGGGACATTAATGTGCCGGAAGCTGGTCTTTATAAGATAGCGCTTAAGGGAAGACAAAGTGTTCGAAGAGGTACTACATCCTACCGTGAAATCAAAATTAACGGTGAGATTCCTTTCGCAGAAGCTCAATTTTTAAGATTTGATTACAGTACCAGTATGCAGAACTATGTTTTGGGTGACGGCAGTGAGGACGGAGCGTTCCTCTTTCCTTTAAAGGCAGGACATAACACCATTTCCTTAGAGGTTGTACTTGGGGCTTTCGGTGAGACCTATACACAGATCAGCGAAAGTGTTTTAACACTGAATGAATTATATAGAAGAATCGTGCAAATCACCGGTACGGTACCGGATAAATTTATTGATTATGAAATTGTTAAAAAGCTGCCCGATTTTGTATCCATCCTAGAAGCAGAAAAACAGAGACTGACTTCTGTTCTGGAATCCTTACTAGTAATCACCGGTGAAAAAGGAGAAAACGCAAACCTGGTTGAGAAGATGATCATTCAGCTGGAGCGTTTAGCGAAAGAACCGGAAAAGGCTGCTTTGTCCGGTGAGCTTGGAGCGTTTAAGTCCAATGTTACTTCGCTTGCTACCTGGTTAATTCAGATTTCTGAAATGCCACTGGAGGTTGATTATATTACTTTACTTAGCGTGGATAAAGAACCGAAGCAGGCAGAGGCAGGGTTCTTCAAACAGTTTTATAATGATACAGTAAGATTTTTTGCTACCTTCTTTGTCGATAATACAAAGGTTTATACAGAAAATAAAGTATCAAAGGATTCAATCAAGGTATGGATACCTACCGGACGTGATCAGGCGCAGGTTTTACAGAATCTGATTGACGAACGATTTACACCGGAAAACGATATTGGCGTAAATCTTGAGCTGGTACCGATTGATGTCGTATTACCGTCAACGCTTGCAGGTGTGGGTCCGGATGTTGTGCTGAGTATTGACCAGACAAAGATGATGGACTTTGCGATGCGTAATGCACTAATCGATCTATCTACATTGGAAGGTTTTGAAGAAGAAAGCCGGAAATATTATACGAGTGCAATCGAGGGAGTTACCTATCAGGATATGATATTTGGTCTTCCGGAAACACAAACCTTCGGTATGCTATTCTATCGTAAAGACATATTTGATAAGTTGGGAATACTGCCACCGAAAACCTGGGATGAATACAGGGAAATCATACCGGTATTAAGTATGAATAATTATGAAGCCTATATTCCGACCACCGCACCGTTGGCCTCCATGATCGCTCAAAGAGGCGGTGATTTATATCTGGGTACGGGTAAGGATTACGGAATTAAATCCGGTTTAGCAGAAGATAATGCAATGGAGGCCTTTAAAGAATTAACCGACTTCTTTACCGCTTATAAGCTGCCGGTTACCGTAGATTTTGCAAACCGCTTCAGAACCGGCGAGGTTCCTATCGGTATCGCAGATTATACTGATTATAACAAGTTTGAATTATTAGCTCCGGAAATCAAGGGCCTATGGTCCTTTGCACCGCTCCCCGGGACGGTTCAGCCGGATGGCACCATAGATAATACGGTCGCATGTACAACCACTCAATGCGTGATATTAAAAACAGCTGAGAAAAAGGAAGTGGTGGATGAGGCGTGGACATTCCTGAAGTGGTGGATGAGTACGGAAACCCAGGCGGAATATGCCAAAGCGATTGAGTCTATTCTTGGTAGCTCTGCAAGATATGCCACCGCGAATAAAGAAGTTCTGGTTCAACTGCCTTGGGCAACCACGGATGCGGAGAAGATCCTGGAGCAATTTGAACACACCAAGGGTTTCCCTCCGGTTCCGGGTAGTTATATGACAACCAGAATGCTTACCAATGCCTTTAATAATGTTGTATTAAATGGTAACAATTCAAGAGAAACCTTATATTTGTACATTAAAGATATCAATTTCGAGTTGACCAAAAAACGTAATGAATTTGGGTTAAGCATCGCAGAGTAAAGGAGGTGGATGTATGAGTTCAAAGAAAGCTGTTATTAAATCTGCAACGAATAACTCTTATAAGTTAACATTCAAAGAGGTATGGAGGATGCATAAGGAAAAATACTTATTGATGGTACCGTTTTTCATCTTGTTTTTCATTTTTACATTTATCCCGGTGATGACCTCCATTGTACTCAGCTTTACATCATTTAACTTATTGGAATTTCCACAATTTGTAGGTCTTAAGAATTATATTAACTTAATTGCATTCGATTCGGTGTTTTTAATTGCGGTTAAGAACACATTGATCTTTGCAATTGTAACAGGTCCCATCAGCTACTTACTTTGTTTTATGCTGGCGTGGATTATTAATGAACTGCCACCGAAGATACGTGCAGTTATGACCCTTGTGTTTTATGCTCCGTCCATTTCCGGTGGTGCATATATGATTTGGAAATTAATTTTTTCCTCGGATGCTTATGGCTATATCAATGCCCTCTTACTAAATATGGGTCTGATCCAAGAGCCAATACTATGGTTTGAATCGGCAGACAAAATTATGCCTATCTTGATTATAGTTCAATTATGGTTAAGTATTGGTGTCAGCTTCCTTGCATTTATTGCCGGTTTCCAGAATGTTGATAAAACACTTTATGAAGCCGGTGCGGTGGATGGTGTAAAAAACAGATGGCAGGAGCTTTGGTTTATTACTCTTCCTCAGATGAAATCCCAATTGATGTTCGGTGCGGTAATGCAAATTACCGGTTCCTTATCCGTCTCCGGTATTTCAATTGACTTGGTAGGCTTTCCATCCGTAGAATATGCCGGTCATACCATTCTGACTCACTTACATGATTATGGTAACTTGCGCTATGAGATGGGTTATGCCTGTGCTATCGCTACAATTTTATTCTTTATGATGTTATTTGTTAATATTATTGTTCAGAAATTATTGAGGAAGGTTGCTGCATAATATGAGAAAAATTATATCTTCCATTAAAAAAAGATGGAGACTGTTCAAATTCAGAAGAAAGAACAGAAGCCTTGCGGTTGACATCTCACTGATACTTGTGTTGAGCGTGATTGGTTTTGTCAGTATTTGGCCGTTATTATTTATAATCAATGCGGCATTTAAACCAATCAGTGAAATATTTCTATTCCCACCACGGTTATTTGTGCAGAATCCAACTGCTAATAACTTTTTTGACTTGGCGGTTATTGTAAAGGATTCCAATGTTATTTTTGCGAGATACATATTTAATACGGTAATCATTACCTTCCTGGGCACCTCCGGAACGGTACTGATTGGTTCCATGGCGGCTTTTCCGTTGGCGAAATATAAGTTTCCCGGGTCTAAGATGTTGTCAAGTACCATTGTGTATTCACTTATGTTCAATGGTACCGTTACGGCAATTCCAAACTATATCATCATGTCAAAATTAGGTCTGGTAAATACCTACTGGGCAGTGATACTTCCGGTAGTCGGAGGAACCTTTGGCTTATACCTGATGCAAAACTTTATTGTTCAGGTACCCACCGAATTGATTGAAGCTGCAAAAATGGATGGTCAGAAGGAGCTCGGTATTTTCTTCAGAGTAATCATGCCGTTATCAAAACCGGCCTGGATTACGCTAATCATCCTTTCCTTCCAATCCTTCTGGGGAACAACCGGAGGAACCTTCATTTACTCGGAAACTTTAAAACCGGTCAGCTACATGCTTTCCCAGATCATAGCTGGTGGTATTGCAAGAACAGGAGCTGCCTCTGCGGTTTCACTGATTATGATGTCGGTACCGATTACTGTATTTGTTATTTCGCAGAGTAATGTTCTTGAAACAATGTCAACCTCTGGTTTAAAAGGATAGGAGAAAAATATGAGATATAAATATAGAATAGGCGCATTAATACTTTCTCTTGTTTTGATTTTTACCAATGGTGTATCGGTGTCCGCTCAGACGACAACGGATGATAATTATATCTATGATTATTGGAGAGTTGTTAAGAAAAGCGTACCGGCCTTTGAACTGGTTCGAACCATTGATGAAAAAACAATGGATGTAACGATATCGGGCTTTGATGATGTGAGTACCAGCAAGGACCGGATTTTCCTTATTGATACGGTCGAATCAAGATTAAATATCTTAGATAAAAACTATACTTTTGTTACTTCAATTAAGTTGATTCGTAATTCCGATAAAAAAATCGTAACCGATTCGGTTACCGGTAATCAGTTGGTGCTTACGAATCCAGAGGGTGTCTGGTATCACGAATCCCAGAATGAAATCTATATCGCGGATACAGGTGCCAGCCGAATTATTGTTCTGGACGGCGAAGGCTACTTCTTAAAAAGGATTATCGAGCGTCCCGAGGATATGGTTGGTGTAACCCAGTTCAAGCCGTCAAAGATTGTAGTAGACAAAGCAAACAAGATATATATTGTCGTGCAGTCCGGCTTTGAAGGTATTATTGAGTTAAATGAAGATGGAAGCTTCTCGAGATATTTTGGTGTTAACAAGCCGTATGTCGATCCTCTGGATTATTTCTGGAAATCTATATCAAGTGATGCACAGAAAGCAAAAATGAGTAAAACCTATGCACCGTCCTTTAATAATATAAATATGGATCATGATGGCTTTATCTTTGCTACGACGATCGACAGTGCTGCACTGAATATGGTGTTTCGTTTAAATCCGAAAGGGGAAAACGTGCTAAAACAGGAAGGATATCTTAGAGTAACGGGTGATATTTACCCACAGACGGGCCGAGGGCAAGGTAATTTTGTCGATGTTACTATTAATGATTATGGCGTTTATGCTTTGATGGATCAAGGAACGGGGAGAATCTTCTTATATGATTTTGATGGAGAACTCCTTAATATCTTCGCTTCCAGCGGTAATTTAAAAGGTGATTTTAAAGCCCCCTCCAGTATTGCTTGGTTTGGCGATGCCTTAATTGCTACGGACAAAACCCTAAAGTGCGCTTACGTATATGAGATGACAGAATTCGGTAAGGCGGCGATGGGTGCTACAAAGCATTATTATCATGGTGAGTGGGAAGAGTCAGCCAGATTATCACAGGAAGCCATTCGTCTCAATGCGAACTATGACCTGGCTTACATTGGGATAGGAAAGTATTATCTGATGAAAGAAGATTATAAATCAGCCATGTATTATTTCAAATTGGGTAATGATAGAACCTATTACTCGAAAGCTTATAATGGCTATCGAAATCTTTGGGTTCAGGATAATTTCATATGGATATTCATGGCAATTATACTGTTTGCAGGATTGCTAATTTATTCAGAGGTAAGATACCATAAAAGAAAGGCGTGAAGATAGTGGTTAAATTATTAGATGATACGAAATATTTAAAGTATGTGCTTTTTCATCCTTTTGATGGGTTTTATGAAGCAAAACACAGAGAAAAAGGAAATTGTGCCTTAGCAACCATTATTTTGGTGCTATATGGTATCATAGGAGTATTTAGAACACAGTATACCGGGTTCATTTTTAACACTGAATTTAGGTATAATCTGAATATTTTTTCCTTATTTATGTCAAGTATACTTCCGATGATCTTATTCATCGTTAGTAACTGGAGTTCAACAACCTTAATGAACGGTAACGGTCGATTACGTGATATCTATGTTGTGGCCTGTTACTCACTGGTACCTTTAATTCTGTTTAACTTAATTACGGTTTTGCTTAGTAACATCATTATATGGGAAGAAAATCTTATTCTGGCTGGATTTAACTATATCGGAATGCTTTGGTTTGTTTTCTTGATTTTTAGTGGCTTATGTACAATACATGAATATACGGTTTCAAAAAATATTGTTACATTACTTGTAACATTAGTAGCTGCAATTATAATTATATTCTTGTGTGTATTGTACTTTTCGCTGATGGACAAAGTAATGAGCTTTGTCAGCACAATATCAGTTGAAATCTCGAAAAGGTGGTGACAAAAGTGAAAGAATTATTGAAAAAGTGGATGTTTACCTCGTACCGGCTATTTAAAAAACATACCATTCTAAAGCTGGCTGGCGTGGGTGTAATCATATACCTGCTGCATATGGGAATCACCTGGCTGCCAACACTTCAAATCAAATATATGTCTCCACCAGATGTTGGTCTTGAGGAACTGGCTGCATCAAAGGGTGAGATTCCTATTGGGGAAGCAGAAACTCTTGTTGCAGAGACGGACACAAAGAAGCTTTACATCGATTCCACGACACTTAATCTGAAGGTGGAAGACAAAGTATCCGGTAAAACATGGAATTCCGTTCGTCCGGAAGGAAACGAAGATGAAAAATCCCTGATCAGAATTACCTATTCAGGAGAAGACAATACCGAGTTGACCTGGAATTCCTTTATCTATTCATTACAAAATAAAACCTACTCTATTGAGAAAATCGAAAATGGCGTAAGAGTCAATCTTAACATGAAGGTAGTGGATTCCTATCTGCTCGAAGAGTATATGCCGAAAAAAATAACGATTGAAAAATTCGAAACTACCTTCATCAAAGGTTTGGATGATAAATTTGCAGAAGGTGCAATTACGGATGCTGAATTACAAAAATACAAGACAGCGCTTTCCTTAATTTATGTGAAGGATGAAGCTAATAATTGCTATTATAACCGATATTCCTCCGCACCTCCGATCAGTGTTGTAACACAGTTAATAGAGGTTACCAAAATAATTAATTACTCAACGGAGCAATTGATGGAGGACAACTCGGATTTTGGTATTACGGTAACCCTGGTACAACCGGCAGATTTTGTTATTCCGTTAGAAGCAACTTTAGATGGCGAAGATTTTGTAGTACGGGTACCTACCGATCAGATTGATACCAAAAATAAATACTACGAAATTACACGTATCGAGGTCCTTCCGTATTTCGGAGCAGTATCACCGGCGGAAGCAGAGGATGGCTATATCTTTGTTCCGGATGGAGCAGGCGCATTATTTGAATTAAATAAGTTCAATTCTAATTTCGGATCGTACACAAGAGAACTGTATTCAAATACGTTTTATAACAGCTTTTACTATATGAGCTCCTTTCCTGAAAGCTTACATATGCCGGTTTTCGGTATGACCTACGGAAAAGATGATAATTCCACCGGTGGTTTTATGGGAATTATTGAAAAGGGTGATGAGACAGCTTATATCACAGCGACTCTTGCTTCAACAGAAGAGGGTGGTGGTTCTTCCTATAACAAGGTTCATTCCAGTTTTGACTCAGCGCAGTTTGCTCAGGTTAGTATCTTAGGACCCTATGATTCCGGCGGTGGCAGATTTATGGCTTCTACGGGGCTTATGGATATCAATTATACGGTTCGATATAAGCTTTTTAACGATAAGGTAACCTACTATGACATGGCAATGACTTACAGGAATTACCTGGTAGATCGATATGATCTAACCTTGAAATATGATGAAAAAGCCAAATTATATCTTGATGTCACCGGTACACTTACCTTAGAGGAGCGTATTTTAGGTATTGTCTATAACAAGGCTCTTTCCATGACTACCTATAAAGAGTTGCAGGATATCCTGACTGATTTAAAGGAGATCCCGCTTGTAATCAATTACATGGGTGTATTTAACGACGGAATACAATCCAAGGTTATGAATAGAGCTGATTTGACCGGAGCTAACGGTTCAAGACAGCAATTAAAAGATTTAATGTCCTATATAGAAAGCAATCAACAGGAATTATTCCTGCAGACGGATTTCTCCAGGGTATATGAAAAAGGGAACGGTTTTAAAACGAGTATTCATGGAATGTACAATTTCGATAATTATCCGGTATATATTTATGGATATGCATACAATTCCGGAATACTGTCGTCGCTTACACCGAATTATAATGTATTAAATCCCGCTTATTTGACTTCTGTTATTAATGGCTTCTTAAAAGGAGCAGACGAATATAAGAATCTCTATATTGGTGATCTAGCATCCGGTTACTTTGCTAACTACGGAAAGAATAAAATCGTTTCTCCTGCAGAAGCACAGGCTATCATCAATCAGAATTTAGATAAGATTACAGAAACCAAAACACTTTCCTTAAATAATCCAGAAATCAATAAAATTATTTACGGAAAATATGCAACGAATATTTCGAGAGAAAGCAGTGG
The DNA here is from genome assembly GCA_029240245.1 of Herbinix sp. Taxonomy (GTDB): domain Bacteria; phylum Bacillota; class Clostridia; order Lachnospirales; family Lachnospiraceae; genus Mobilitalea. The sequence goes on along the minus strand of JARBTJ010000008.1, from coordinate 17,310 downwards.
TTATTCCACATTCTCCGTGGAAATTCCTTTCAGGCAGTTGGTTATGAACGGATTGATTGCATATACCACGTTAAATATCAATGAAACTGCGGTAAGCACGGATTATTTCCTTCTGCAGGCCTTGGAACTCGGCAGTTATCCAAAGTATACAATAACAGCTAAGAGTCTTGATTTAATAAAAAATTCGGTTCACTCTGATTTTATATCAAGGCAGTACAGTTTAATCGGTAAAGATATGAAGGAATTCTATAAAGAATATGAAACAGCTTATGCTAAGGTTAATTCAATGGAAATCAGTAATCACAAGGTTTTGGCTGATAAGGTTTATGAAACGACCTATGCAAACGGAGTAAGAGTTATCACGAATTATAATAAATATCCGGTAGAAATTGATGGACAGGAAATTGGAGCTCTTGGATATTTAATCATCCAATAGGAAGGTGGGAAAGGTTTTGAAACAGAATAATGGTGAAAGAAATAAATGGAAGATGAAATACTCCACCAGCCGAAAGGTGAACGGCTTCATCTTTGTCTTGCCCTGGTTATTGGGATTTATAATATTTTTTGCGGTTCCGATAAAAAATACAATTCTTTATTCTTTTAATAAGGTTGAAGTAGGAGAAAGTGGTGGTATCGCATTAACCTTTAGCGGCTTACAAAATTATATTGACCTATTTACCGAGGAGGTCAGTACTCTAAGCCAGCCCATACAGCGTATGTTTGCGGATGAGAATTCAAACATATTCACACAGCTTCCTCTGATCGTTATTTTCAGTCTCTTTCTGGCGATTTTAGCGAATGCGAAGTTTCCCGGACGTGGAATTGTCCGTGTTATCTTTTTCCTTCCGATCGTTCTCGGCTTACAGCTGATTGTTGAATGGACGCAGGCAAGTATGGGACGTACGCTGATCGAAACCAGCGCGGGTGGCATGTTAGGTAGTGGGATGGGGGTTGACCTATTATTTCAATACACGTTCCTTCCACCGAAAACAATATTGTTTTTGTCCGATGTAATCGCTAATATATCTCAACTGATTACCAGAACAGGTGTACAGACCATGATATTTTTGGCAGGTTTACAGTCCATCAGCCCCTCTCATTATGAGGTGGCGAAAATTGAAGGAGCAAATTCCTATGAGGTATTCTGGAAGGTAACGATTCCTTTGCTGGCTAATGTAACAGTATTTACCGTAATCTATACCTTGATCGATCTGTTCTTAAGTTCTTCGATTGCGGTTGAGGTGTATAACTTTGCTTTCACAAAGAGCAAAATAGGAATTGGTTCGGCTCTTTCTGTTGTTTATATGTTGAATGTATTAGTGGCGCTTGGTATTGTAATGTTATTTTTGAAGGTGGTGCATTTAGTTGAGAAAAAATAATGAATTAGTTGTACAAAATACATCAAACAGTGTAAAGCCGAGAGAAGAAAATCCATTTACAAAGAGAAAATTTACAGGATTTCTTTCAAAAATATTCTTAGCCACCTTGATTGTAAGTATATGCTTTGCGATTTTATATCCAATCTTAACCTTACTGCCCATGGTGTTCACTGATTTAAGAGATTTAGGTTCCCCGGATTCCATCTGGATTCCGAGCACCTTTTCGGTTAACAGTATCGAATTTACGTTTCGTTCCGTTATGAGAGGCGATATCACAATCATGTTCAGATCCCTCTTATATGCACTGACGATCTGCTTTATTCAGGTGTTTATGTCGGCTATGGCGGGATACTCCCTGGCAAGAACGGATTTTAAAGGTAAAGGCCTTGTCTTTTTCCTGGTAATCTTTGTATTTTTAGTACCCCGTCAGTCCTTCCTGATTACGCAGTATCTGCACTTTAAGCATTTTGATATTTTAGGCATATTTCAGATGTTTTTAGGACACGACATGGACTTAATTAATCAACCGATCACGCTTTACCTGTTGGCGATATTCGGTTTTAGCGTAAATCAAAGCTTATTTATCTTTATTTTCCGGCAGTTCTTTAAAGGACTACCGATCGAAATAGAAGAGGCTTCTTTAATTGATGGAGCAGGGTTCTATAAAACTTATTTTAAAATCATGCTGCCGAATGCGATGCCGGCTATTTTGACAGTTGCCGTATTAGCGTTTGTATGGGCATATGGGGACACCTACTATACGAATTACTTCCATACGGACGGACCATATTTCGGAGTTATCATTGACAAGACCTTTAAAGATGCGAATAACTGGTATATTAATAACCAAGCAAGACAGTGGTTTGATACAGCAACGACCAATGACCTGGCATTTGAGGCTCTGAAACAGGCATCTATTATAACCTTCCTGACACCTCTTTTGATTATTTATTTCTTTGTGCAGAGAAAAATTGTAGAGAACTTAGACAGAGTAGGTATTGTCGGATAGGAAATTAGAAAGACGTGCTTCGTCACGCGGATGGGAGTTAATTACTTAATGAAGAAAAAGTATATTGCAATATTAGGAGGAGTAATAGTTGCGGCGATCATTCTTGCCTTGGTTTTAATAAACCGGGGCGGGGAGAATGAGAATGGTTCGGACTCGGACGACGTATCCGACACAGGTCAGGGGGAGGTTACTCCGGGATCTGACCAGACAGATAATACAGATAATGGACAGGGAGAGGAAATGGAAGATAAAACGATACTAGTTCAAAACAGCATTACTGTGGAGCAAAAGTCTAATGAACTTCTTATTTCGAATGGCTTAGTAAAGGTTGTATATAAAGTATGGACCGGTGAAGCCGATATCTACAGAAATAATGAGGAGATGCCTACGATCTTAGGTGCATTTGCAGAAACAATACTGGAAGATGGCACCGTTGTTAAAAGCACCGATTTAAACCGAAGTGCAGCAGACTATGTGAAGACCGAATCCTTGGACGATGGCTTTGGAAAAGGGGTAAAGGTAACAGTAGAGAGTAAAAAGGACAAATTATCCTTATTACAGAATTATTATTTCTATGAAGAGCTGCCTTACATATTATTAGAAGCTGTAGTAGCTTCCGAAGAGACTGTAAAAACCAACAATATTGCACCGATTATGGCAGGAAAGGGTGATTTTAAGACACCTGCTTTAGAAATTGCAGGAGATGACCCCAGATTTATATTTACACCTTATGATAACGATGCCTTTGTACGTTATTCCGCATTGCCACTCATGGCAGCCAGCGAAAGCTACGAAGTTACTGCTATTTATGACAATACTACACGTAAGGGTTTTATCGTAGGATCAGTATCCCACGATACCTGGAAAACCGGAATCAAAGTAAAACAGGGCGGTATTGATGATATTGTTGAACTTCGTGTATACGGTGGCATCACTTCCCCGTACACAAGAGATAAGCTACCGCATGGTTATGTCTCAGGACAATCTGTTTCCTCACCAAAAATCTTCTTAGGCTTTTATGACGATTATCGTGACGGTATGGAGGCATATGGTTCTGCTAATGCAGTAATTGCACCTGCCTTAGCCTGGGATAAGGGTATACCGATGGGATGGAATAGCTGGTCAGCTGTTGCAGATAAAGTAAGCTATGATATCTACGTAAATTCGTCTGATTTTGTGAAAGAAAATCTGCAGAATAACAGCTTCAGTAATGAGGATGTAGTATATATCAACTTTGATTCCTTCTGGGATAATTTGTCCGAATACCAATTAAAACAAGCTGCACAGCATGTAATAGATAACGGTCAAATACCGGGCATCTACTATACACCGTTTACCTTCTGGGGCGGCAGCTATACGGCAGGAGCAGTAGAAGGAACCAATAATCGTTATAGCTGGCAGGATGCAGTATTAAAAGATCCGGATGGTGCTATGCTGCCTGCGGTAGATGGCGGTGTATCCATCGATCCGACCCATCCGGCCAGTGTAATGCGGATTGAATATATGTTTAATAAGTTCCGCGAATGGGGCTTCCAGTATGTGAAACTGGATTTCATGAGCCACGGTGCCAGAGAAGGCGTTTTCTATAATAAAGATATCACAACCGGAACACAAGCATATAACTACGGAATGCAGAAAATGCTGGAGGTAGTGAAGGAAGAGATTGATAGCCAGGAGTTCTTTATCAGTCTTTCCATCGCCCCGATGTTTCCCAGCCAGTATGCACACAGCCGAAGAATTTCCTGTGATGTGTTCGGAACCATTGATAATGCAGAATATATGTTAAACTCCTTAACCTATGGCTGGTGGATGAACGGCACCATTTATCCGTTTAATGATCCGGATCATATTGTTACTTATAACAGTTATAATCACCGTGATGCGATTTTATTTAACGAAGGCTTAACTCGTTATATTTCATCCGCAATCGCAGGTACTATGATGATTGACAGTGACGATTTTCGAATCCCCGCCGCAAGAGAGCGTTCGATAGAAATTCTAACGAATGAAGAAATTAATGCAGTAGCTAAGGCTGGTGTATCCTTCCGACCCGTGGAAGGCAATACAAAGGAAAAAGCATGTGATACCTTTATGCGTTACGATGAAGTAGCGAATGTAACCTATCTTGCCGTATTTAATTTTAGCGCGGATGAGAAGAAGAATATGTCAGTGGAGCTTTCTCGTATTGATTTAGATCCGAATAAGCAATATGCAATGTATGATTTATGGTCCAAGGAAACAGTTGACATTACCGGAGCTGCAGAGATTTCACTCGATAAAGCAGAGCCTAAATTATTCAGAATTTCCGAAAAATAATGAGTTTATGTGCCATAAGCCGGACAGGGGGATGAATGCAACGAAAGCCCAATCATTCATAGAAGCTCTGGCTTATGACACTCAAACTATTCTAAGTCGCTTAGCTGTTATAAGCAAAAGGAGGACATCATGGACCAGAGGACAATTTATAGTCATGGTAACATAAGAGTAGAAAAAGAGAATCATCGTATTAATTTAACAAATGGGAAAATATGTTTTGTTTATGATTTGGCAGAGGGAAACGCAGATATATCGAATAATAGCAAATCAATTGTCCTGTCAAAGCTTTCAGCAGAAATTAAATTCGATAACGGAGCTATCGTAAACAGTAAGGATTTGCAGAGAGTATTTTCGGAATGTGTAACGGTTGAAGAACAAAAGGATGGTTTTGGAGAAGGAATAAAGTTAACGTTTCTTAATACCGGTGAGGACGGATACGTTATTTATCAAAACTTCTATGCTTACCAATCGCAGGATTATATCTTAATGGATGTCGTTGTGAAAGCTCGTACTACCATCCGCACCAATTATGTAGCACCTTTGTCCGTTCAACTTTTAAGATGTACCGAAGGCAAAGACAACCGGTTTATCTTTACTCCATTTGATAATGATGATTTTGTGCGCTACTCATCGCTCTCGTTTACCGAGGCGAAGGAAAGTTACGAAGTGACTTCAATCTTTGATAATGATACCAGAAGGGGTATGGTAGTCGGTTCCGTAACTCATGATACCTGGAAAACAGGAATATGCTTTTGCTCCGGTAGTTCCAGTGAGCTTAGCGGGTTAACTGTATATGGTGGAATCACCTCGAAGCAGACAAGAGATACCCTTCCCCATGGCTTTGTTTGCGGGGAAACGGTAGCTTCACCAAAGATTTTATTAGGCTTCTTTGATGATTACCGCGATGGCCTTGAGGCATATGGTACCGCAAATGGTATTATTGCACCTCATCTTCCCTGGAATAAAGGAATTCCCATGGGCTGGAACAGCTGGTCAGCCGTTGCTAAGGATATTAATTATGATATATTCATAAACGCCTCTGATTATGTGAAGGAGCAGTTGCAGGCAAACAGCTTTGGCACGGAAAATACGGTATACATTAATTTTGATGCCGGTTGGAATAAGTTATCTGAAGAACAGTTAATAAGTGCAGCAAGGCATGTCAAAAACAACGGACAGGTACCGGGGATTTACACGACACCATTTACCTTCTGGGGTAAGGATACCACAGGAACCTTAGAAATTAATGGGGAGCTGTATCCGTGGAGGGAACTTCTCTTAAAGGATGAACAGGGGAATATCTTACCGCCAATCGACGGAGGATTATCCATTGATCCGACCCACCCGGCTAACATCATGCGTTTAAAGCAACAATTTGATAAATTCCGTGAATGGGGTTATCAATATGTCAAAATGGATTTCATGACCCACGGAGCAGTGGAAGGTGTCCATTACAAGAAAGATATTACAACCGGAATTGCAGCCTATAATTATGGTATGCAGAAAATAGTAGACTCAATGAAGGAAGAGATTGATAAGCAGGAATTCTTTATCAGTCTTTCCATAGCACCATTATTCCCAAGTCAATATGCACACAGCCGAAGAATTTCATGCGATATCTTTGGGACCATCAATTTCGCGGAATACATGTTAAATTCGTTAACTTATGGCTGGTGGATGAATGATAGGGTATACAAATTCAATGATCCTGACCATATTGTGGTGTATAACAGCTATAACCACCTAGATCCTATTCTTTATAATGAAGGTTTAACCCGCTATATTTCCTCAGCAATTGCCGGAACAATGATGATTGACAGCGATGATTTCAGAATTGAGGAATCAAGAAAAAGGACGAAGGAAGTTCTTACGAACGAAGAGATTAATAAAATAGCGAAGGCAGGAATCACATTCCGCCCGGTGGAGGGTAATACCGGAGACAGGGGATGCGACTGTTTCACAAGATATGATGAAGTGGAGAAGGTCACATATCTGGCGGTATTTAATTTCAGTTCTACCATGAAGCAGGAGAAAGAAATAGAGCTTTCCCGAATCGGATTGGATCAGAACAAGGAATATATCCTGTATGATTTAGTTTCAAAAACAAGGACTGTGTTGAAATCTAAGCATACCGTTTTGTTAAATGAGGCAGAACCAAAGCTATATAAATTATGGGAAAATAAATAACAATTAAAATAAATTATGAATAATATACTTGGAGGTACCACTTGATTACACTTAATAACAATATATTTAATATTGAGACGAAAAATTCATCCTACGTATTAGCGAAAGACGTTTGTCTACATAACGTCTACTGGGGAGAAAAGGTTCATGGTGAGGATTTAACTTACTTAGTAAAGGAACGCGGACACTCAAGCTTTGATCCGAATCTGAATTTAGAGAGAGATGAATACAGCTTCTGGACCAGTTATTCCTTCTTGGAGAGCTGCTTAAAAGTCAGCTATCCTGAGATTAGAAAACTGGATATGATTTATATTGATCATACAATCGAAACAATTAGTAAGGATTTAGAGCGTTTATCCTTCCGTTATAAAAACAGCTATTCCGACTTATATGTGACCTTAGTGTATGATGTTTATGCTGAGTACGATATCATCAGTCGCTATGCAGAAATCTTTAATGACGGCGAAGAAGTTATTGTTGAAAACCTAAAGTCAGCTTCGGTCAGTGTTCCTAAGATGGATCAGTACAGAGTAAAATACTTAACCGGAAAATGGGCTGCAGAATCACAGATCAATGACCAATACTTAACGACAGGTAACTTTACCCTTCAATCCCGCAGTGGTAATACAGGACCTCACTTTAATCCAAGCTTTGCTCTTGATAACGGATCTGCGACTGAGGACAGCGGAAATGTATGGTTCGGATTACTTGGCTTTAGCAGCAACTGGCAGATTTCGTTTGAAAGAACCATTTATAATAACGTAAAAATCACAGGTGGTATCAGTAACTTTGATTTCATGTATACATTAAAAAAAGGCGAAAGTTTTAAAACGCCTGTTATGACCTTTGGATTCTCCTCCGGTGGATACGGTGAAATGAGCCGTAAGCTTCATGCCTTTGAAGTTGAACATATTTTCCCGAAAAAGAAGTTAGGAAGAGTACTTTACAACTCCTGGGAAGCAACCTGGTTCGACGTTAGAGTGGAAAGCCAGAAGGAGCTAGCAAAAAGAGCTGCCGGAATGGGCGTTGAACTTTTTGTTATCGATGATGGTTGGTTTGGCCAGAGACATAATGACAGAGCCGGACTGGGTGACTGGTATGTGAATCAAGATAAGTTCCCCAACGGATTATCTGAGTTTATCAGCTACGTAAAATCCCTCGGAATGGACTTTGGTATCTGGGTAGAGCCGGAAGCTGTTAATCCGGACAGTGATTTATACAGAGCCCATCCGGATTGGATTTACCGTTTTAAGGATCAGGAGCCTTTGCAGGCTAGAAATCAATATACCTTAAATATCAGCAAAAAGGAAGTAAAAGAGTTTATCATCGACTTTATGAGCAAATTATTGTCTGAGAATAAGGATATTACCTTTATCAAATGGGATATGAATAAAGCGCTCACCGATGTAAGCTTAGGTAATACCGCACAAGATAAGGAGCTTTGGTATAAGCATGCAAAAGCACTCTATGAAATCTGGGCAGACCTTCGTGCTAAGTTCCCTCACGTGGAGTTCGAAGTATGTTCCGGCGGCGGTGCAAGAATTGATCTGGGTATTTTACAATATTCCGATCAGTGCTGGCCGAGCGATAATACAGATGCTTATGAAAGACTGTTTATCCAGGAAGGCTTCTCCCATTTCTATGCACCTAGAATCATGACTGCATGGGTAACCGATGCTTCCTCCGATAATGGAAGAAAATATTGCAGACCTTACTCTTACCGTTTCCACTCCTCTATGATGGGTATGCTCGGAATCGGTGCAAACATCAGCAAATTCAGTGATGAAGTACTGGAAGAGTTCAAAAAATATATCGCATTGTATAAGGAAATTCGTGAAACCGTTCAGTATGGTAAGCAATATCGCCTTTCCTCTGTTAGAGAAAGCTCTCTGCATGCAGTCGAATATGTGAGCCAGGATAATAACGAAATTCTTATATTTGCATTCCGCCAAGGTTATCAGTTCGGTGGCGTTAATCCGAATCTGGTTCTTAACGGTCTTGACCCGAATGCGCTGTATCAGGTGGAAGGTATGGAGCAGACGCTTCATGGCAGCACTCTGATGAAAATCGGTATTGAAACAAGCTTATGGGGTGACTTTGATAGTCAGCTGATTAGAATCAAACGTGTATAATTGAAAAATAGATAAATGTAAATAATAATAAGTACTTAGAACAAGCACCCGCCGCTACTATAGCGGGGGGTCTTGTTTTTAATAATATAATAAAGTTATGCGAGAAATGTATCGGATTGCTTGCGAATGGGAGGAAGAAATGAAAAAAGAATTTAATAAGCTGGTAATTGACCAGCTGCCGAAAAAATTTAATGAAGGACTTTTTTGGGGAAATGGGCAAATCGGCGGCTTTCTATATGTGGTAGGTAATTCTCTACGGTTTTCCGTCGATAATGTTAGGCTTTGGGAGACCAGAGATACTCACTTAGATGAGCCAGCAGGAAAATTCCAGGATTTTATTAAAAACCCTGAGCTGTTTCACAATGGAACCTATACGAAACAAACCAATTTATCAGAGCCGAGTATTTACCGTACCCATCTTCCCGGACTCAGTCTTAATATTGCATTGGAAGATGAGATTGTCGATTTCTATGGTGAAATAGATTTTCAGACAGCAAGCTCAGATATCTGCGTAACATTAAAAAACGGTAAGAAAGTAAATTGCTTTGTATATGTGGATTCTAACGTTAATATACTAAAGGTTAAGCTAGATACCACGAATTCTACCGTAGAAATCAAGGGTTGGGATACCGAGAACGGCAACCTTCCCCAGCTTGCAGCCTGGAATTATCCAAAATATCAGGAAGAGAAAACGAATGAGATCACCCATGTTCTTCAGTCCTATTCCGAGCGCAGCCTCGCTTTAATCAGCTTAATCGAAAAGCCGAAGCATATCTACATTACATTAAATGCGGACGATTTGGCGAATGAAGAGGACGCATCCGCTATTTTAAACAGTGATTTAAAAGATAAGCTGGTTAACATGAATTCAGAGCTGCTAAACTGTTACGTTCAGAAGGAAGAAACCTTTCAGGCAGCACATGAGGCTTCCTGGGCAGAGTTCTGGAACCGCTCTGACATCAATATTCCCAATGACCGTCTGCAGCATGCCTTTTATACGGAAATGTATAAGATATTTGCCAACGAAAGAAAGACATCATGGCCGGTAACACTCCAGGGTGTATGGAATAACGATGCCAGAATGCCGGCATGGTTTGGTGACTGGCATAATGATTTAAATGTTCAGTCCTGCTACTGGGCAGTATATAAAACCAATAACATAGAATTAGCCGAAGCTTATATTGACTATTATACCAAGTGTATGCCACGTCTTACCGAGCGCGCTTATAAGCTGTTTGGTATAGAGAATGCAATCCACTGTCCGGTTATGATGGGTCCGGATGGTTACGGCGTAGCCGGTGAATGGTGCTTCTGGAATGAATTGTTAGGTCCGGAAATGTTTGTTGCAGCCGATTTCTGCTGGTATTATGAATTTTCCAGAAATGTGGAGAAATTAAAATCCAGCGTATATCCCTTTGTGGAAAGGGTCATCAACCTGTATCAGGGTATCGCTTATGAAGGAGAGGACGGGTATCTGCATATTCCATTCACGAATTCACCTGAAGTATTTAAGAACGGTTCGTTGATTAAGGATGATGCAACCATCGTAGTGTCTACACTTCATTATTTACTCGAAAACATGGAGCGTTACGCTAAGGTTTTAGGAATTGATGGAAGTCATTATGTTGAATTTAAAAAGAAGTTGACTCCGGTGAAGACGACGGAAAAGGGATATCCGTTATTCCCCGACGAGGAGGTATTTGACTCCCATCGCCATTTCTGTCATCTGTTCCCGATCTTTCCGTTGGGAACCGATACACATAGCAAAATAGCTGAGAAGTCAGTTAATACCGTAGTGGATAAGGGCTTCATGGAATATGCAGCCTGGTCCTTCCCTTATATGTCCATTTTCGCTTCCCGTATCGGAAGAGGAAACATGGCTCGTATGATGTTAGAGATTTACTGCATGGCCTTCCGCGCAAGAAATACCTTTGTAGTAAATGGTGATCCGAATAATAATGGTATGTTAAAGATCTCGGATACCAATGCCGGAGAGACCTCAGATGCATTTACGGTAGAGGCAGGCTTTATTGTTCCTGCTGCTTTAAGTGAAATGTTTGTACATAGATCAAAGAATACGGTATATGTAGCTTATGGTATTCCTGATGAGTGGAACAATTGTTCCTGCAGTAATTTAACGGTGGAAGGTGGACATAGAATTTCCGTGGTTATGGAGAAATATGCGGTGAAGTCTGTAACGGTTGAAGCAAATTGTGATGAGACGGTGGAGTTTTCCTTTGCTAAATTGAGGGGTAATCTTTCCCTTGACGGAATGAAGCTGGCTCCTTTAGAAACCTATCCGGTTGCTTTGACGAAGGGTAAAACCGTGACATTTGAGGTGTATTATGAGTAAATTAGAGTATATTGAATGGTGCGATTTTTGGATCGAGGATCAAAACAATAAAGATAAGCCGAGAGTGCTACTCGTTGGCGATTCCATCACAAGGGACTATAAAGGTCCCGTGATGGAGTTATTCAAGTCGGAAGTGACGGTAAATGTTATGGCCTCCTCTCGGGGTATGGATAATGAGGATTATTATTTTGAGCTCGGGTATATCCTAAACCGGGATAGATTTGAATATAGTGCCATTCATTTGAATAATGGCCTGCACGGAAATCATTTATTAGCCGATGAATACGAGAGTCTACTCGATAAGACAGTTCTGTATATCAAAGAAAATTCAAAGGCGGCAATCATTATCGCCTTATCGACGCCGGTCTACCGGGATGACACAAAATATGAAAATGAAGATAATGAACGTGTGCTTGAACGAAATAAGAGAGCACGGAAAGTTGCAGAGCGTTATGGATTACCAGTGAATGATCTATATACCTTATCCTATGATAAAGAAGAAATGCGTATCGGAGACGGGTTCCATTATAACGCAACCGGCTCAAAAATTCAGGCTGAACAGGTAGTGGAATATATAAAGACCGCTCTGCAAATGAGGTGATAATATGGAATTTACATCAGAATGGAAAGGGCGTATGCAGTATTGGCTTGATTTACTGACTCAGGATTTTTATACAGCAATCGGCAACATCCAATTCGAAGGTTTTACGACATTTGAGCGATTGTCCTATGAAAATGCAATTAAGCGGGAATTTGAGCTCATGCCTCAGGGAACCAGGTGGGGGCACCAGTTTGAATATGCCTGGTTTAAGGCAAAGCTCGTGCTACCCAAAGAAGCTGAGGGGCAAACGATCGTCATGTCATTAGATACCGGAAGCGGCGGTTGGCCAGGCGGTGAATCAGTACTATATGTGGACGGTAAAAATTTCGGTACCAAACGTGCTGATTTTATAAGTATCTGGCATCATTATATACAGGATAATATTTTAACGGAGCAGGGAAATGAGGGGATGAGCTATGAGCTTGTGATGGAGACCTATGCAGGTCATCATATCCCTATGAGCAAGTTTGGCTTAGTAGCTGTGGGACCTGTAAAACCGGGCGAATTTAAAGAGCCCGATCCGGAGGAATTGCGTTCCCAGGTCGGTAACAGCTCCTTTGGAATCTGGAATGAAACCGCTCATCAGCTTTGGCTGGATGCCATTACTTTGTATGAAACGATGCAGTGCCTGGATAGTCATAGTCTAAGAGCTGCTAAAATTGCAGATGCTCTTAAAAAATTTACCTATATGATAGATTTTGAGCAGCCCTTAGAAAAACGTATGGAAGATTATAAAAGGGCAAGAGAAATATTGCAACCTTTATTAAAGGCAAAAAATGGATCGACTGCTCCGACGATGTATGCCATCGGCAATGCTCATCTGGACATTATGTGGCTCTGGCCATATGCAGAAACCATTCGTAAGACTGCCAGAACGTTTGCCCAACAGCTGCGGCTGCTTGAAAAATATCCAGATTATAAATTCATTCAAAGTCAACCCCAGTTATATCAGCTTTGTAAGGAAAATTACCCTGAGTTGTACGAGCGGGTAAAAGAAGCGGTGAAGGGTGGGCAATGGATTTGCGAAGGCGGTATGTGGGTGGAACCGGATACCAATATGTCCTCGGGGGAATCCTTAATCCGCCAGCTGCTTCACGGAATGAAATTCTTTAAAGACGAATTTGATGCAGACTGTGAAATACTTTGGTTACCCGATACCTTTGGTTATTCCGCGGTATTACCTCAGATATTAAACAGTTGCGGTATAAAGTATTTATTTACACAGAAGATTTTCTGGTCCATTAACGAGGGCGAAAAATTCCCGTATCACTACTTTACCTGGCAGGGCATGGATGGGTCTAAAATTAATTCTTTCCTGGCAACCAGTTATACCTATAATACAAACCCACGTCAATTGATTGACGTATGGAACAACCGTGTGCAAAAGGACGAGCCGTTGGATAAATTCCTGCTCCCGTTCGGTTATGGTGACGGTGGAGGTGGTCCTAGCCGTGATTTTATTGAATACGGCTTGCGGGAAGAGGATTTGGAAGGCGTACCTAAGTTTAAATTTGCGCATCCTGTGGAGTTTTTCAAAGATCTCGAAAGGGATGGAGAGCCGGAACACACCTATAACGGCGAGCTGTATTTTACTGCACATCGTGGTGTGTTTACGTCACAGGCAGGTGTTAAATTAAGAAACAGAAGAAGCGAATTTGCACTTCGAGAAGGCGAATTCTGGAGTGCCATTGCAGGCATTAGAAATGATAATAAATATCCACTGTGTGAGATGGACCGGTATTGGAAGCTTGTATTATTAAATCAGTTTCATGATATTCTTCCGGGTTCTTCTATAGCAAAGGTTTATGAAGATGTTGCGCTCACCCATATCGAAGTAATCGAAGGTGCAACACAAATTGCTGAGAAGGCAAGAGTGCTATTGCTAACAGAATCTACGGAGGCAGTTACCGTATACAATTCCTTATCATGGGAACGAAACTGTATCATTACATTGCCCAACCAATTCCGAAAGGGTGCAAAGACCGGAAGCGGAGAGAGGGTCATTGTATGTGTGAAAGAGGATAAAATTCTTGCACAGGTAACGGTACCCTCCTGCGGTATGGTCTCATTGATACCCTACGATGACGATACCGATATAAAGTTAATAAGTTATAACGGAACGGATATCAATAAGCAGGATGCCATCAACGATGCAACATTCGAGGAGGAATACGTAAAAGTATATGGGGTTCAGAGTGACATCGTGTTGGAAAACAAGCAGATTCGTGTGACCATCAATCAAAATGCAGAGGTTTCCTCCTATATCATGAAGGAAACCGGCCGAGAATTTGCTGCGACGGCTATGAATAAGTTTCTGCTGTATAAGGATGTACCAAGATATTTTGATGCATGGGATATCGACAGCCCTTATGAAAATGCAAGGATGGAATTGGATGAGAATGCAGAGATTACTATCATCGTAGACACTCCGATTTATGCTGCTTTACTGATTAAGAAGACCGTTGGTAATTCTTTATTGGAGCAAATCATTTCCATAAGCAAGGACAGTTATCAGGTAACCTTTGAAACTACGGTTGATTGGAAAGAATTACACCGACTATTAAAGGTAAGCTTTCCTGTGAATGTACTGGCAGAAGAGGGCATTAATGAGATGCAGTTTGGTTATGTTACTCACCCGACCCACCGCTCCAGGCAATATGACCAGGACCGCTTTGAAGTATGCAATCACCGGTATACGGCACTTTGTGAGCAAAATCATGGAGCAGCAGTCTTAAATGATTGCAAATACGGTGTCAGTATGTTAGGAAATGCAATCAATTTAACTTTACTTCGTGCTCCCGGGTCACCGCAAATGCGTGCAGATAACGAAATTCATAAATTCACCTATGCTTTTACTGCCTGGGAAGGCGGTTTTATCGAGAGTAAGGTTGTAAGAGAAGGTTACGAGCTAAATGTACCGGTTGAAATTACGGAGGGTTATGCGGAAAAGCAGAGCTTCTTCGGAGTGGACCGACACAATATTATTATTGATACAATAAAACCGGCGGAGGATGGCAGTGAGGATCTTGTTCTCAGAATGTATGAATCCAAAAAGGCCGGAGGAAATTGTATGTTATATAGTGCATTTACTATTTTAGAGGCCTACGAATGCAATATGCTGGAAAAGCTGGAAAAAGAATTAGTGATTACAGATCGTAATATTCGTCTGGAATTTAAACCTTTCGAAATTAAGACGATAAGGCTTAGACTTAAATAATTATACAAACGGTAGAGACTCATAGTGCCGAAGGTTCTCATAATACAAATGGTTACAGGATATCGGTATATTTGTAATACGCTGATAAATAGTTCTGTTTGATGTGAGGAGCTTCGGCATTTTTAATACTTACAGTTTCATACTGATTGAAATAAATCTTTTGCAGATATTGTAGTAAAAGAAGAATTTGTTATAATAAATTATATTTACGGGCTATCTATGCGTTAAATAACTCATGGTTACAAAAGGAATTTAATGGTAATCAAGCAATAGAACTGATATTGAAATAATTCATATCAGTGAAATGGTTCAATATACAGGGAGATGGAAGAGATGGATCAAAGAAAATTAATGAATATAAGAGATTTTGGCATTCATCCCGATACGGGGGAGGACTGTACCGAGGAGCTTAACAAGGTGATAAATGAGGCAATGACCTACGAGTCGGCAACCATTGAATTGGAAAAGGGAATTTATCATATTTATCCTGAGAATGCAGTGAAAAAAGGTTATTATATAACAAATACGGCAACCAAGGAAGAAAATCCGGATGTGACAAAAACGATAGGATTGTTTTTTCATGGAGCTAAAAATATTGTGCTGGAAGGCAACGGAGCATTGCTTCTCTATCATGGTGAGATGACAACCATGGTTTTTGATCTTTGTGAGAATATTACTATAAAGAATCTGCACATCGATTTTGCCCGGCCTACCATGTCGGAGGCTATGGTGAAGGAAATATCAGCGGAGGGAAACGAGCTTACACTCGCCATACATCCGGAATCCACTTATGAAATTACCGATGGGAAACTTATCTGGTATGGACACAGCTGGAGAAAACAACATACCCAGGTTCAGGTATACACGAAAGAAACGGATCAGACATGGAGGATCGGTAACTTTTTTGAGAAAGCTGAGAGTATCGAAGAGCTGGGAGAAAATACAATAAAACTGCATTTTAATGAAAAATTCGACGCCACTCCCGGACTAATTTATCAGTTCCGTAATGACGTGCGTACCCAGGTTGGATTGTTTATCACCAATTCTAGTAATATAAGGTTTGAGAGCGTGGGCTTTCATTATATGCATGGACTTGGCCTTACAGCACAGTATTCAGATACCATAACCATAAGTAAGTGTGAATTCGTACCGCGTAAGGAAAGTAACCGTACCAATGCGGGCTTTGCGGATTTCAGCCATTTTGTGGGTTGTACAGGTGAAATTAAAATATTGGATACGGTATATTGCGGTTCCCACGATGACTGTATCAATGTACACGGCTTTCATTTTAATGTAGTAGACCGACCTTCGGATCACCAGGCGGTGGTCCGTTTTATGCATCCACAAAGCTATGGATATCAGGCTTTCTTTCCCGGTGATACGGTTGACTTTAATGATAAAAAAACTTTGTTGCATGTGGGAAGCCGAACAGTAACGGAAGTGAAACTATTGAATGAATATGATACACTGTTGACCTTTGACGGTTCCTCCGATATTAGTGATTCTCTTGAAAACGCTTCGAGATATCCGAAACTAACCGTGGAAAACTGTGATTTTTCCAGATGCCCCACCCGTGCCATCTTAGTAACCACGAGAAAGAAAGTGGTGATTAAAAATAATATCTTTCGTGGAATAATTATGCCCTCGGTTTTTGTGAATAACGACGCGAATTATTGGTACGAGTCAGGACGGATTGATGACCTGGAGATTACAGATAATAGGTTCATTAATTGTGCAAATCCTGTCATTCACATTCATCCGGATAATCCTTCGATTGGTAACAGACCGATTCATACGAATATCAGAATTTGTGAAAATGAATTTACCGGCAGCGCCGTTATTAAAGCAAAATGCGCTGGAAAACTTACCATTGACGGTAACAGGGCAGAAGGAGAGTTTAGACTGGAGCTGGATAACTGCGAAGAAGTGAGAATTGGTAAGACGTGTGAATGGTAAGATGTGAGAGCTGGTAGGCAGCAGAAAAATTAGTGCAGAGGTTTATTCCTGCACTAATTTTTTTGTTATGTTTTTATTTCAAAATAACTACTTCAAAATAACTACTTCAAAATAACTACTTCAAAATAACTACTTCAAAATAACTACTTCAAAATAACTA
>JARBTJ010000048.1 GCA_029240245.1 Herbinix sp. | reverse complement strand
GGGCGAATCGTCGACAGCATCGCAACCGGCGAAGATTTTCTATTGGTCGTCTTTTATGTCTATTTGCTATTTGGCACTAACTATTTTTTTACAGCAATAAATACTTTACTATCAAAATCGAGAGAATACCTATTCATCAAACTTACCAATAAGCTAGATAACGAAATAAACCAAAAGTGCATGAACATAGACTTCGAGCATTTTAACGATTCATCCATTCAAGATCGCATCTTGTTGATCAATCAAGCTGTGCGAGGAAACAACTTTTTTACCAGCCTTACGACCGTTTTTGAAACAATTTCACGATTTATAACCCTTGTGGGTATTGTATTTATTATGACCACACTAAACGTCTGGTTATTGGCTATTGCACTAGTCGTAATTGTTTTGCAAGCCTTATTACATTATATAAGACTCAAATATGACAGGAAATACAAGGCTGATTCCATAAGCGATCAACGAAAGATAGGTTATGTGTCGCAACTTGCAAAAGATATTAAGAGCAAGAAGGATATCGTCATGTTTGATATGAGCGATTACATATTAAAGAAAATTGAATCTTTTCAACAAGCAATGTTAGTATTTGACAAGCGACGTATTCAAGTGGGTGGATTTATCGAAATGGCAATTTATACATTGAGCATTGCATTCCAAATTTCAGCTTACATATTAATTGGGATTAACGCATTTAACAGAACTATTTCTATTGGTGATTTTACAATGGGAATCGCTTCGTTAATTAATTTCATGTCTGCTTCTTCCTTCGTAGCTACGAATATAATAAATTTTAATGATAGTTTCTTTTATATAAAGCAATACAAGTCATTTCAAAAGTTTAAAAGCAAGTATAATGCGACATCTGATATCACTATTAACGATATTGATTTGAATAATATCGAAATAGAATTTAGAAATGTATCATTCCGTTATCCAAATAGTACTTCTTTTGTGTTAAAAAATATAAACTTAACCATAAAAAATAAAGAAAGGCTTGCAATTGTGGGTTTTAATGGAGCCGGTAAGACATCATTTGCACTGTTGCTAACTCGCATGTATGACCCTACAGAAGGATCGATTCTTTTGAATGGGATTGATATACGGAGAATTAATTATAAAGATTATCAAAAAATTTTTTCTGCAGTCAACCAAGACTTCTCACTCTTGGCTTTTTCTCTATTGAATAACATCGCCATGACAGATACAGAAACCCAAGAAGAAAGAGATGCTATAACAGAACTTTTTCATAAAAACGGCATGACCGAAAGATTGAAAAAATTGTACCGAGGACTGGATACACCTGTCACAAAAACGCTATCAGCATCTGGCGTAGATATATCAGGTGGAGAAAGACAGAAGGTAGCTATCATACGCGCACTTTACAAGGATTCACCAGTGCTTATACTTGATGAGCCCACTTCTGCCTTAGATCCTGTTGCTGAGTACGAAATATATCAGAAATTTGCAGAAATGTCAGAAGATAAATTGACTATTTTTATCTCACATAGGATATACAGTACACGCTTTTGTGATAAAATCGCGGTTTTTAGCAAAGGAGAAATTGTTGAATACGGAACTTTTGAAGAGTTACAAGAACAAAAAGGAATATATTATGACTTCTTTCAAAAACAAGCGGAATATTTTAAATAGGGACTGTATATTCAACCTTCTATCGTAGATATTAGTGGACATAAAAAGTGCGACACAGTAAAATATAATTAATGAAAGAATGTTGCATAGGAGTATTTAGCCAATCAATACACAATTGCATTAGATAAAAATTGATGCCTTAGTATGCGTAACAGCATGTACATTTACCATATAAATTTATCTGATATATGAGGTTACTAATGTCATAATTTTAATTTCACTTTCTGCGATGTTGAATTTTGGAAGCCATAGTTTATATTAATTGGAAAAGAGTTAAGAAATGAAAAATTTCATCAAAAACCTTAAAGACATTATTTTTTTAATCAGACCATTTTGGAAATACGGAAAATTTCATATGGTAATTAGCTTAATTATATATATTTTCATTATCCCATTGAATGCAATTGCCAGCGTTCTGTTTACTCAATCAGTCATTGATGCTGTAGCTACAGGAGCGTCTTTTACTGATGTATTAGTTATTATCTTTCGTTTTCTTTTGATTTTGTTCTTTACAGTTATTATTCAAAATGCATTTGACAGTCTATATAATGAAGCCAAAATGGTGGCTATAACACAAAAGATAAATGCTGATATTTACAGCAAAGTATTGAAAACTGATTATAAATATTTTGATAATCCTGAGTTCTATAATAATTATTCATGGGCAATCAACGAATATGCCGGTAAAGCAAGCGAGGCACGACTACTTTTGCTGAATATTTGCCGTTCAATATCCACCATTATTTCTATGACTACCATCATCGCTATTTTAGGTCCATTATTAATTGTTATAACGATTATAGAAATGTGCATTACCATACTATTTGAAATGAAAAGAAATAAGCTCGGCATTAGCAAGCGAGAGGAGACAATGCCCATGGATAGGCAGTTGGGATATGTCCATCGCATATTTTACCAAAGAGAATACGCGGCAGATATTCGCAGTACGAATCTAAAGCAATTTCTTTATGAAATTTATGATGATAACGGGAGTAAAAAGATATTTATTATAAAAAAATATGCAAAACGCATACTTCTGTGGTTGTATGCTCAAAATTTTATCGGTATTATATATAATGCTGCTATAATGGCCTATATAAGCTATAGTTTAATTGTTAGTAAAAAGATAGTTGGTATCGGAAAATTTATGAGCCTAATCACTGCCAATACACAATTAATAACTTCCTTGTATGGCTTTTTTGGATTTTTCAGTCAGGCAAATAATTTAAGTCTTTATGCACAAAAAATAAATAATTTCTTTAAAACAGAATCAAAGATTGAGGCCAATGTTTCATCACAATTGCTTGATGTCGAAAAAAAGACCGCTTTTAAAGTGGAATTTAAAAATGTCTGCTTCTCATATGAAAACTCTGGTTTTTCATTAAGTAATATTAACTTTGTAATTAAGCCAAAGGAAAAAATTGCAATTGTTGGTGCAAATGGCGTGGGAAAAACAACATTGGTTAAGTTGCTTCTGCGGCTCTATGATGTTACAGAGGGTATGATCTTAATAAACGATATTCCAATACAAAATTATAACATCCATTTACTTAGAAATGACATCGGAGTTGCTTTTCAAACACCAAATACATATGCAATATCATTTTTAAACAATATGCAGCTCTATAGAACCCTTAATAGCTATGAAGTAGATAGTATAATGGAAAAATTTGATTTAAAAAATGTTATTAATAAGTCAAAGGCAACAATTCAAACTGATATTACAAAAGAATTTGACGATAATGGTATCATACTTTCCGGTGGTGAAGCTCAAAAGCTGGGACTTTCCCGTATAATGAAATCAGACTTCGGTCTTTTATTATTGGATGAACCTTCTTCGGCTCTTGATCCAATTTCCGAATATGAATTTATGAAATTACTTCATGACAGAGCAAACTCATCTACCTCAATAATTATTGCCCATAGATTATCTACGGTTCGCAATTCGGATCGAATATATGTAATGGATGATGGAAAAATTATTGAAACAGGGACACATGATCAACTAATTGCTTTAAAAGGTAAGTATTTTGAAATGTTTGAGAAGCAATCAGAGCATTATATTAATTAGGTGATTAATTATGACGTCAAAATTATTTAATTGTAGCAACTTCGATTATATATGTATGGATCGCTTGGATACTGCTCTCGCAAATGCTTCGTGCAATTTTGAGTATTCTCATTATGCCTTGCGTAAACCGGATACATATTATTGATGTTTCAGATCTTTATGAAACTCAGGTTTCTTTGGTTAATCAGCTCAGAGAAATCGTAGATATCATACAATTGACTTTAAAGTATGCTTGCGGCGGTCGAGTCGATGGAAAGTAATTACAATACAGCCGCAAGATAAATATTCAATCGGAGGCATAATCGTATTCACTTACAAGTGCGATGAATTGCTTGTACATCATCTTTTGAAAATTCAAGGTAATACATTTTATTGTAAAGGAGATAATGCTTTTTTATTAGCACACGTTAATATAAATAATATTCTTGGGAAAGTCATTGGTGCATCGAGAAATTAGGAGGGATAAGCTTTAATATTGCAATATGAGAAGATGAGTTAAAACCGTAACAAAAAAATAGAAGAGAGGAGATTAAGTGATGAAAAGGTTATTTAATATGAAGATTCTGATTACATGCTTCATGGTCATGGCTATATGTGTCGGTTGTGGAAAGCACTCTTATACGGAACGTAAAATGAAAATCCAGTTTACGGACTACAGTGATGATATGAAAAAAGAATTTACTTTTACAGACTTTGAAGGTGATCTAGTATTGAATTATTCTCAATTTTCCCTTGAGACTGGTTGCTTTGTATTTCAGCTATGTGAAGGAGATCAGGTAGAGGAGGAATCAAGATTTTACTCCGGAGATCCTTCTACTGGAGAAATAGTTTTTAATGGATTAAAAAAAGATAACGAGTATACATTTTATTTATTTGCTGAAAATGCATATAGAGGATGTATTCAGATCGAATGGTAAGCTTACTATGCTTATTACATGTGGCTTGTCTGGTAGCATATCGAACACTTTGTCGATTGACGCGTTAGTGTATGGAGGGAAAAAATATGATTTTTACGGATATCTGTTTTATTTCTAGAAATGTCTTGGAATTGGCGACATTCTATTGTGAAATTCTTAATGTAGACGGTGACTTGAATGGTGTACATTCTTATATAGAAGGTCCGGGGTTGAATATTGCTATATATGATCAAGAAGCAGCAGAGCGTGATGGTATGGATTTTTCAGATGCAGGTAGGGGGTATGCTTATATCGGTTTTAATGTTGAGGATGTTGATAAAGAATTTGAACGATTAAAGTTAATGAATGTTCGTATTCTGTCTCAGCCCCAGGTGTGGCCGTGGGGCGCAAAATCCTTTCGCTTTCTTGACCCGGACGGAAATAAAATTGTTTTTCGCAGTTTACCGCAGTAATCATAGTATTAAGGAATGAGTTTTTAAGTGAAAACAAGGTTTATCGATTTTATAGCTGTTCATGGTAGTGGAAAACGACATACACATGAAAGCTATTTCAGCAATTCGTGATAAGTACGATAGTAGAATAAAGAAATCTATAGTACAACCTATTCTGGTTTTCCATACAAAAAGCATCCACGGCATATGAATTTTCATCTGCCAAGGATGCTTTTTTATTTGGTTCTAACATAGATATTGAGTGATTCTTCACCTGGATATTTCAACGGAAGCAAGGTGAACCTTTATTCTAGCTTCTTTATTAGTTTAGGGAACAATTACGGTTAGCTATTCATTACTGCTTTCCTTTTTCTTCCCGCCTGTAATTTTTGCAAGGCCCATAACAATTAAAGTCAGTAATCCGATAACAACAAAGATACTTCCCATTCCTTTTGCCATAATTTCCAATGATATCATAAAGTTTTCTTGCATTTTCGTAAACTCCTTTCTATCTGGCCAGTATTTC
This sequence comes from Herbinix sp., assembly GCA_029240245.1. GTDB lineage: Bacteria > Bacillota > Clostridia > Lachnospirales > Lachnospiraceae > Mobilitalea. The sequence goes on along the minus strand of JARBTJ010000048.1, from coordinate 15,629 downwards.
AGCTACAATTTTAATCATGGCTCCACCGGCAACTACAGAAGCAATCTGTCCGGATACATTCGCACTGATGGCATGCATTAACAAATGGTTATTGGGATCTTCCTTAAGACCCATCTTCTGGATAACACGTGCGGACATAGGAAATGCGGATATACCTGCTGCACCAACCATTGGGTTAATTTTGTTCTTGCGTAAGAAAAGGTTTAGGAACTTAGCAAATAATACACCGCCGATCGAGTCAAATACGAAGGCTACCAAGCCTAAGCCCATAATCGTTAAGGTATCAATATTAACAAATTTATCTGCCTGCATGCTAAAGGAGATGGTTATACCAAGCAGCAGGGTAATCAGATTGGATAAATTGTTCTGTGCGGTATCAGAAAGGGAATTAAGAACACCACATTCCCGTAGTAAATTACCGAACATCAAAAAGCCTACTAAGGATACGGAGGAAGGAGCAATCAATCCGGCTATGAAGGTAACGATGACAGGGAACATAATACGTGTGAGCCTGGTTACTGATTTCGGATTATAGCTCATACGGATTAAACGTTCCTTCTTTGTAGTAACAAGCTTGATGGCAAAGGGCTGTACAATCGGAACCAGTGCCATGTAGGAATAGGCCGCCACTGCGATGGCACCCACATAATCGGAACGTAAAATCTGGGATACCAGTATGGAGGTAGGACCATCCGCAGCACCGATAATACCGATGGAGGCAGCATTAGGAATACTAAAACCTAGTATAACAGCCAGACAAACAGTAAAGAAGATACCGAACTGTGCGGCCGCGCCGAATAAGAACATCTTCGGATTGGATAACAATGGTCCGAAATCAATCATTGCACCAATACCGATAAATAAAAGGATTGGAAGAGCTTCTGAAATCTCAATACCATTCTTAAATAACCATTCAATAATACCGTGGGATTCGATACCGGATAAGTTCTGGTTTAAAACACCGGAAAACGGAAGATTAACTAAAATTGCACCAAAGCCCATCGGTAACAATAGGGAGGGCTCAAACCCTTTTTCGATAGCAAGATAAATCAGTAATATACCTACCAGATACATTATACCCTGCTGCCAAGTAATTTCCTTTATGCTTGACAATAAGAAATCCATAACAAAAGTCCTCCTTAATATTTAAGTCTTCTCAATCATAATTGATGACCAGCACATACACATTCTAATAGATGCCTGTACCAAATTGACAGACATGTATTTCATAATATGAAACTTATGATATGTATGAAAAAGCATCCGTTGTGAAATGACATGAGATAGACTATGAAATGAAATTGCTTTCATTGTAGCTCATGATGAATATCAATGTCAATGCTATTTATCAGTTTTAACGAACTTTCTTAACGTATTTTCCAATGGTTCACTACTAGAACTTAATGAAAATATTTATCAAATTTGAACAAGGCAAATATTACGAACTTATTTCCGGCAATATATGAAAATGTATAATGTGATTCGATAAAAATATACAATATGTATAATAAATGTAACTATAATGTAAAATAAAGGTAAACAGCTTGTGCAAAATCACGTAATTACAGTTGATAATAGTTTGTGGTTGCACAATTTACATAAACATGGTAATATTTGTTACAAAGCGAAATTTTGCTAATTTAAATAAGGGAGATGAGCATTATGGATTTTGACTTAAGGTTTTATCAGGTAGCAGCCATTATTGTTTCATTTTTAGCATTTGGAACAGCATTCTGGCTCTACAAATGGGTTGCTTCCCAACCGTCATCAAATAAACGGATTGCAGAGGTTGGTAAGCTGATCCGTAACGGTGCCAATACATTTCTTGCAAAGGAATATAAGACACTGGCACGTTTTTGTGCAGTAGCGGCAATTGTAATATTCTTATTTCTGCCCGTACCGATTTGGAATAGCAATATCACCGACAATTTAACCATGGCGATTGCCTATTTGGTTGGTACTGTATTTTCGGCGATTGCAGGTAAAGTAGGTATCAGTATCGCAACGATTGCTAACATGAAATCCGCAGAAGCAGCCACAAAGGGAATTAAGCCTTCCTTTATGTCCGGGTACCGGGGTGGTGCGGTTATGGGTATGGCGGTGGTTGGTTCCAGTTTACTTGGAGTTACTCTGGTGCTTTTAGTTACCAATAATGAAACAGCTCTTTTAGGCTTTAGCTTTGGCGCCAGCTCCTTGGCATTATTTGCAAAAGCAGGCGGCGGTATTTTTACAAAGACTGCGGATATCAGTGCTGACTTAGTAGGTAAGGTTGAGCTCGGAATTCCAGAGGATGATCCCAGAAACCCTGCTGTTATCGCAGATAATGTAGGTGATAACGTAGGTGACGTAGCAGGCATGGGAGCTGACTTATTTGACTCTAATGTGGCCTCGATGGCAGCTGCCTTAGTAATGGCAACGGCTCTGGATAAAGCCTCAAACGGTACAATGAATGCAGCTATGGTATTCTGCTATGCAGCAATCGGTCTACTTGCCTCCATCATTGGCGTATTTACCGCGAATATGAAGGAAGGCGGAAGTCCTACCAGAGCATTAAATACGAATACATACGTTACAACTGTGATTTATGCAGGTTTGACTGCTCTTGCTACCTGGGCCTTCAATTTTGAATGGCGAATCTGGTTAGCGAGTGCAATTGGTCTTGCGGTAGGTGTTGTCATCGGTCTCGCAAGTGATTATTTCACGGATGATACTAAGAAACCGGTTCATATGGTAGCGAAAGCCTGTGAATCCGGTCCGGCTTTCACGATTTTATCCGGTATTTCCTACGGGCTTATGAGTACATTACCATCCATGATTGGTATCGGCGTTTCTGCTCTTGCAGCCTATAAGGTTTGTGAACCTTTAGGGGAAGGCTATCCGTTGTTTGGTATCTCCATGGCTGCGGTTGGTATGCTTTCCATCGTAGGCATGATCATCAGTAACGATGCTTACGGCCCGATTGTTGATAATGCCCGCGGTCTTGTTGAAATGGGTAATCTGGGAGAAAAAGCTCTTGAAATCACAGATTCCTTGGACAGTGCAGGTAATACGGTAAAAGCAGTTACCAAGGGTTTTGCAATTGGTGCAGCCGGCTTAACCGTTATTTCCCTTCTGGGAGCCTTCATTAGTGAAGTAAATACAGCCGCTGTTGAAACAGGCGTTGTAGAAGAAGGCGTGAAATATCTCACGGGTTTTGATATAATTAATCCATCCGTTTTCTTTGGTCTCCTGGTCGGTGCCGCAATTCCTGCAGTATTTTCTGCAATGCTGATGCTTGGTGTTGATCGTAACGCACAACGTATGGTTACTGAGATACATCGTCAGTTTAATGAAATCGCCGGTCTTAAGGAAGGCAAAGAAGGTGTTACACCGGAATATGAGAAATGTATCGAAATTGCCACTACAGGAGCAATTAAAGAATTAATTCCCGCCGGTTTAGTAGCAATCTTATCCACCTTAGTTGTTGGTTTTATCGGCGGTGTCACTGCGATCGGCGGCTTTATTACCGGTAATATCGTAAGCGGTTTGCTGTTTGCATTGTTTATGTCCAACTCCGGTGGTTTATGGGATAATACCAAAAAGTATATTGAATCGGGACATAACGGCGGAAAGAATTCGGATGCACATAAAGCAGGTGTTGTTGGCGATACAGTAGGTGATCCTTTTAAAGATACGGCTGGTCCCTCCATCAATACTCAGATTACGGTGGTATCCCTAGTGGCTTCTCTGACAGCTACTCTTTTCCTTGCATTTTCATTATTTTAAATAAGCGCTTGCGCAATTGCCTATCATTATTATAATCAAGGGACATAGCATTTAAAAATTGCAGGACTTAATTAATAGTTATGGGAGTAACCGGAAGAAACACGCATCGCGAGCTACTTCCGGTTCGCATTCACCCTGGCAGACTTGGTGAATGATCATTTGATATCGCAGAAAAGAAAGGCATGTGAGTGGATGCAAGTGCATTCACCTGCATGCCTTTCATAAATAGTAAGTAATTTCTTGAGTTGGATAGGAAAAGAGAGTCTAAGTAATAAATCAGATAATATAATCGAGTTTTTTTAATGGGAATCGTCTGGGAGATTGATTGCGAAATCATGGAATATATTGTATAATATGAAGCGGTACTTCTTGTATATTAAGATAAGTGTTAAAAGGTGCTACACACATTTCCAGATACAATATGCGTCTATGCATGAAAGCTTGCATTAGCATTAAAGGATAGCCGGAAAGCATTGATGGTGTTTTGCACTTTAATCCTATTAAGTTGACGGGAATCTGTTTTACAGCTTTTACAGGGAACGAATTATCGGCTCTTTTTGTGGACATATTGTATATAAAAGGCAGGCTGATAGAAAGAGAATGAGGACAGGAAAATGTGAAAACAAGTTTGAATGCGTTATTGATAAAATAAATGGACGAAACCATTTGTTTTTCAAAATGAATTTAAAATAATCATAGTAAGGTTAACCTTAGGAAAGGCAGAATATGGCAGAATTATTTGAGATAAAGGAGACGGTTGAGCGGTTTGTTCTAGTCAGCGTCGCAGTATCGGATAATGATGATACAAAAGAGTCGCTGGATGAACTTGAGGAACTTGCAAGTACAGCCGGAGCAATAACGGTAGGCAAGGTGATACAAAACAGAGAGAGCATTCACCCCGGTACCTATATCGGTAAGGGAAAAATGGAAGAGGTCCGGCTGTTAGCAGAGGAAACAGATGCAACCGGAGTGGTCTGTGACCATGAATTATCACCGGCACAGCTTAAGAATCTGGAGGATGCCCTTCAAATTAAGGTTTTAGACCGTACGGTCATAATCCTTGATATATTCGCAAAAAGAGCCTCCACCAAGGAGGGTAAAATACAGGTTGAATTAGCCCAGTTGAGATATCGTTCCACCAGATTGGTAGGACTGCGTAATTCACTCTCCCGTTTAGGTGGTGGTATCGGTACCAGAGGTCCCGGTGAGAAAAAACTGGAGATCGACCGTCGCCTTATTAAAGAGCGGATAACTCAGCTTAGGCATGAGCTGGATGAAATCAAAAAAAACCGGGAAACGGCAAGAAGCCTTCGTAACAAAAATAAGATACCGGTAATTGCAATTGTTGGCTACACCAATGCGGGTAAATCTACATTATTAAACCATTTGACCAAGGCGGGTGTATTAGAAGAGGATAAGCTGTTTGCTACCCTGGATCCTACTACCAGGAACCTGGTATTGGAAAGCGGACAGCAGATACTACTCACGGATACCGTAGGATTTATCAGAAAGCTTCCCCATCATTTGATTGATTCCTTTCGCAGTACATTAGAGGAAGCAAAATATTCCGATATCATATTGCATGTGGTGGACAGCTCAAACCCTGATCTGTATAAACAGATGCACATTGTGTATGAAACCTTAAATAATCTGGGTATCCAGGATAAAGTAATTATTACGGCCTTCAATAAGCAGGATAAGCTGGAAGCGGAGCAGATTCTTAAGGATTTTAAAGCAGATTATACGGTAAAAATCTCCGCTAAGACAGGAGAAGGCATCGAAGCGTTACTAGAGCAAATTGAGAAAGTTTTAAATGAACGCAAGATTCTGATTGAACGAGTATTCTCCTACCAGGAAGCGGGGAAAATCCAAACGATCCGAAAATATGGTCAACTATTAGAGGAGGAATTCCAACAGGATGGAATATATGTTAAAGCATATGTTCCCAAAGAGGTATTCCAGAGTCTGTAATGGTAGTTGAAAGCCTTGTTTTAACGGTACTGTCGGCTTTTTAGGGATTTTCTTAATAGGTATTAATAACTATATAAATACTAGATATTGTGCGGTATAAAAAATATCCACATATATCTAGTATTTTTTATTGACTATAAATGGTTTTTCTGATAGTATTATTTCATGAGTTATTTGATTAAATCTCTTGCGTAGAGATTAGCGGGAAGGGAGACAGTTACATATGATTAACGTATTAAAAAGAGATGGGCAGGTAGCTGAATTTGACTTAAGGAAGATAAATGAAGCGATTGCAAAGGCATTTAAAGCTACCCAAAAATGTGATACTGATGAGATTATCGGACTACTTGCTCTTAGAGTTACAGCTGATTTTCAGAAAAAAATCAAAGATAACCTGATCCATGTTGAGGAAGTACAGGATAGTGTGGAGAACGTACTGGAACAGACCGGATATACCGATGTAGCGAAAGCATATATCCTATATCGTAAAAATAGAGAAAAAATACGTAATATGAAATCTACAATCTTAGATTACAAGGAGATTGTAAATAATTATGTCAAGGAAGAGGACTGGAGAGTAAAGGAAAACTCAACCGTAACTTATTCCGTTGGTGGACTTATCCTACATAACTCCGGTGCCGTTACGGCAAATTACTGGCTCTCTGAAATTTATGATGACGAAATTGCTAACGCACACCGTAATGCAGATATCCATTTGCATGATCTATCCATGCTGACCGGATATTGCGCGGGATGGTCACTAAAGCAGCTGATCAAAGATGGGCTCGGTGGAATTCCCGGAAAGATTACCTCTGCACCGGCAAGCCATTTGTCGACTCTTTGTAATCAAATGGTTAATTTCTTGGGAATTATGCAGAATGAATGGGCAGGTGCTCAGGCATTTTCCTCCTTTGATACGTATCTTGCACCATTTGTAAAGATTGATAATCTATCCTATAAAGATGTAAAACAATGCATCCAATCCTTTGTGTACGGCGTAAATACACCAAGCCGTTGGGGTACACAGGCACCGTTTTCCAATATTACACTTGATTGGACCGTACCAAATGATCTTGCCGAATTGCCTTGTATCGTGGGTGGCAAGGAAGTTGACTTTACATATAAGGAATGTAAAAAAGAAATGGATATGGTAAATAGAGCGTTCATTGAAATCATGATTGAAGGCGATGCGAACGGAAGAGGCTTCCAGTATCCGATTCCAACCTATTCCATAACAAGAGATTTTGACTGGTCTGATACAGAAAATAACCGTCTGCTATTTGAAATGACAGCAAAATACGGTACACCATATTTCTCGAATTACATTAATTCCGACATGGAACCCAGCGATGTTCGTTCCATGTGCTGTAGACTGAGACTTGATTTGCGTGAGCTTCGTAAGAAAACCGGCGGTTTCTTTGGTTCCGGGGAAAGTACCGGTTCTGTAGGTGTTGTTACGATTAATATGCCTCGCATTGCTTTTCTTTCAGCAGATGAAGATGAATTTTTTGCGCGCTTAAACCACATGATGGATATTTCTGCCCGTTCCTTAAGAGTGAAACGTGAAGTTATCACTAAATTACTGGAGGAAGGATTATATCCTTATACCAGAAGATACTTAGGAACCTTTGAGAACCACTTCTCTACCATCGGTCTGATTGGTATGAATGAAGTTGGCTTAAATGCAAAATGGCTCGGTAAGGATATGACGGATAAGAAGACGCAGGAATTTGCACAGAAGACCTTAAATCATATGAGGGATCGTCTTTCTGATTATCAGGAGAGTTTCGGAGATTTATATAACTTAGAGGCTACACCAGCGGAATCCGTTTGTTATCGTCTTGCAAAGCATGATAAAACAAAATACAACGAAATCAAGACAGCCGGTAAACAGGGTGATACCCCTTACTATACTAACAGCTCTCATCTTCCGGTTGGATACACACAGGATATCTTTGAAGCATTGGATATCCAGGACGGATTACAGACACTCTATACTTCCGGCACAGTATTTCATGCATTTCTAGGTGAGAAGCTACCGGATTGGGAAGCGGCCGCTAAACTTGTAAAAACCATTGCAGAGAACTACAAGCTGCCCTACTATACTATGTCACCCACCTATTCGGTATGTAAAACACATGGTTATTTACCTGGGGAACAATTCACCTGTCCTCATTGTGGAGCGCCTGCTGAGGTTTACAGCCGCATCACAGGCTATTACCGTCCGGTTCAGAACTGGAATGAAGGAAAATCACAGGAATATAAGAATAGAAGGATTTATGAAGTAGAAAACTCCAGAGAAATGCCTGTTGGTGAAATCAATAGAACGCAAGCACCTGATGAGTGTAAATCATCTCAGATGGCAGACGGACTGTATCTTTTTACAACAAAAACTTGCCCGAACTGCCATATCGCAAGGGAATACTTAAAGAACTTCACTTATGCTATCGTTGATGCAGAGGAAAATCCGGAGCTTACCAGACAGTATAATATCATGCAAGCTCCTACCTTAGTGGTAATTAAAGACGGAATGGAAAGTAAGTATGTGAATGCCTCCAATATAAAGCTTTTTACAGAAGAACAGTTAATCTGTCTGTAAATGGAAATTAGGGTTATTTTGCCTGTATACAGCGAATTAAGAGAATTAAATTGATAATATCAATAAAAGTGTTCGTATTAGGATTGACATAGATCAATGATGTCTACCTATTACGAACACTTTTTTAAATAATCGATAAGCCATCTTAAGTAAATCGCATATTCAATAATTAATGGCCCAAGTTGGGCGTAGCAAGGCGGATTCAGATTATTTATGGCAAATTGTCGGATATTATTTTTATGATTTCATATTGTGAATTTATAATCGACCATAGCTGTTGGGAGTAGATCATAATATTCCAGATACCGGTTCCTCCTAAGTTATATTCAGCTACTAAATCATTTAAAGCATCCATACTTCTTGCGTCAATCGACCATACCATATGTTCCACCGGCGATCCGAAAGTATAACGGCCGTATTGAAAGTAAGGTGTCCGGGATGCGTCATCAAAATGGATTTCAGCACCTACATCATTTGCCAGGGCTATGGCAGATTGCAGAGTTAGGGCATGAGCAATATTCTTTTCCGGCATATAAGGAAGCTCCCAATCATAACTAATCAAAGGACTTCCTAAGGCAATCAGCTCAGGTGGTGCTGCATGAACTACATAATCAATAAAAGTTCGTAAAAAATTGATGGAACTGACTGGTTGGGGAGGCGCGGAATTCGTGCCCCAAACATATTGTAAAAAGGTGATACCGTTAACCAATCTGCTGATACGGGTATAGTCAATTCCGTCAAAGGTGATTTGATTATCAACATATTTCATATTTGGGTTTATAGTAACAAATAATAGATATCCCTCTCTTTGTAAGCGATTTGATATATTTCTGAGATAGTTAATATATAAATGATCATTAATTTCATTGATACTACTAAAAATAACATTTACTCCATAATAGTTTTTTGTTTTTAAAATAACCAGAATTTTATCAATAATCCTATCCTGATATTCGTCACTTAATAATACATTAAAAATCACTTCCATATTGGGTTCCCCCTGAAGTGATACTGCGGATAGCATCATAAGGGGAATGACTCCATATTGGATGGCTAACGGTATTATCTCAGAATCATCATAATAAGCAGATACATCGCCTTCACCTGATACCCTGTAATTAAAAACGGAAAGATAGGTCAGATAAGGAAGGGTTTTAATCAAAGTATTTTTTTTAATATAAGGATAAGCATAGCCATTAGATACGATGGTACCCTTTTTATTATACCGGATTACGATAGTTTCACCCGGATAAAGGCACTCTCTGTCCGAAAGAAAGGAGTTGTTTTGGAGAAGCTTCAGATGACTGATATCATAGGTATTTGCAAGACCGGATAAGGCATCACCTTCTCGGACGGTATGTGTCTGTACGGGAAATAGAATAACTAAGGTTTGACCGACAACTAAACTATAAGGATTTTCGAGCCCATTATCCTGAATCAGCTTATTGACGGTAACGCCATATTCTTCTGCTATGGAATAAATCGTATCTTGCGACTGTACGACATGGATTATCATATTTAACCTCAAATTATCTGCTTAATATCATTATATGGAGAAACGGAAATACTTTACTAAAATTTATGGTTTAATCTTAAATGGTTTATGGAAGTACATATTACGATTAGGTGTATTGAAAATTAATAGTGTGTTAGTGCCTATAAGCATAAAACATGCGGATTCAGGTATTCATCGGATATCACATTATCAGGGAGTGTGATTACGTTGACAATCTTTGTAGGATTAATCTCGCGGATCGTCATAGGGTATTTGACAAGCAATAAGATAAACCGGAGTAAAGTTAAGGTGGACCTATTTTAGGGAATTTGCGGAGAATACTAAGCGTATGGATATCAGTATAATGAAGAAAGAGCTTTATGAGATTTTCAGGGTGGGTTATCTGAGGCATAAGGCTTTTTCATGAAATTTTCGTTGCCTGAAACAGCCAGGTGAGGTACAATAGATTATTAGAAGAGAAACTTGTTTATCATCAGGAAACGGCTGTTACAGGCATAGTAATATAGTGTTTTCTAAGATAATCGGGAAAAGTTTAGCAGGGAGGTTATTACGAATGAGTGCAGCGGATCATATTTTTATAACGATGTGCAAGGACATATTGGAAAACGGTACTAGTACGGAGGGAGAAAAGGTCAGGCCGAAATGGGAGGATGGCTCCTTTGCTTATACAATTAAGAAATTTGGTGTAGTTAACCGGTATGACTTATCCAAGGAATTCCCGGCATTAACTTTAAGAAAGACAGCATTTAAAAGCTGTGTTGATGAAATATTATGGATTTGGCAGAAAAAGTCCAATAATATAAATGATTTAAATAGCCACATCTGGGACAGCTGGGCAGACGCGGATGGTTCCATCGGAAAGGCTTACGGTTACCAGATGAGTGTAAAGCATCATTATAAAGAAGGGGAAATGGATCAGGTAGACCGTATGATCTTTGATCTAAAGAATAACCCCTATAGCCGAAGGATTATGACGAATATTTATGTTCATCAGGACCTGCATGAAATGAAGTTATATCCTTGTGCCTATAGTATGACTTTTAATGTGACGAAGAAAAACGACAGCGATAAGCTTGTTTTAAACGCAATTTTAAATCAGAGATCCAATGATATTCTGGCAGCAAACAGCTGGAATGTATGTCAGTATTCTGTTTTGGTCCATATGCTGGCGCAGGTATGTGGATTTGAAGTCGGGGAACTTGTTCATGTAATCGCAGATGCGCATATTTATGACAGGCATATTCCTGTAATAAAGGAATTAATTGAAAGACCGACCTATGATGCACCGACCTTTTGGATGAATCCGGAGGTAAAGGATTTTTATCAGTTTACAGTAGATGATTTCGAATTAAGGGATTATAAATTTGGCCCGAAAGTAGAAAATATTCCGGTTGCAGTATAAGTCAGAGGAAAGGTAGGAAGGTGAATGAATCTCATTGTTGCGGTTGATAATCAATGGGCAATCGGTTATCAGAATAAACTTTTAGTAAGTATCCCTGCGGATCAGCGGTTTTTTCGGGATGAAACAATGCATAAGGCAGTGATTATGGGGAGAAAAACTCTGGAGAGCTTTCCGGGCGGACAACCCTTAAAACAGCGTTTGAATGTAGTGGTTACTACGGATAGGAATTATAAAGTCAAGGATGCGGTGGTCGTTCACAGCATAGAAGAAGCCCTGGAAGCGGTGAAAGATTTTGCGTCAGAGGATATATTTGTAATCGGAGGGGCTAGTATTTATAAGCAAATGCTTGATTTATGTGACGTAATTCATGTCACAAAGATTGATTACAAATATACGGCGGATACCTTTTTCCCAAACCTGGATGAGAGGAAGGACTGGGTGATAACAGAGGAATCGGACGAGCACACCTATTACGACTTGACCTATGTTTTCTGTAAATATGAAAGAAGAAAAGCATAATTGTTTTTCGTTCCATGTAAAACATGATGAAGGAGCCTAGGAAGGTTGGGTATTCAAACAAGTGAATATTTGTACTATTTAAGCCAAGCTGGAAAAGTGGTAGAAACCCTGCTGTTTCAAGTAATAGGAAGCAGGAAGACTTCATTTCAATGGAAATAATTATATAGGAATAGGAAAATTGAGTTAAATAATACTTGAAATATTATGCAAGGAAGATTACTATATAGATTATATAAAATGGCTTGACAGGCTTGTTAATATAAAGGTTCTACAGGGAATTAGAAAAGGAAGGATGATGGTATGCTTAACATTAAAATTGAAAAAACCAATACACCCAAGGAATTACCCGGAGTGGATAATCCATTAAAATTCGGAACCATTTTCACCGATCATATGTTTATTATGAATTATGAGACGGGAAAGGGCTGGTATGATCCACGAGTGGTGCCTTACCAACCAATTAGTTTAGAACCTTCCGCAATGGTATTCCATTATGGACAGGAAATGTTCGAAGGGTTGAAAGCATATAAGACAGCAGATGGCAGAACCTTGTTGTTCCGACCGATTAAAAACGTGGAGCGGGCAAACAAAACGAACCGAAGAATTTGCATTCCGGAGATCCCGGAGGAAGACTTTATTCAAGCATTGAAAACAGTGGTAAAGGTTGATGAAGCTTGGATTCCTACCAAGGAGGGCACATCTCTTTACATCCGGCCCTTTGTAATTGCGACAGATCCTTTCCTGGGTGTAAGACCTTCTAATCAGTATTTATTTATGATTATACTTTCACCGGTAGGTGCCTATTATCCGGAAGGTTTAAATCCGGTTAAGATTTGGATTGAGGATGAATATGTGAGAGCGGTAAAAGGCGGTATCGGTGAAGCTAAGACCGGAGGTAATTATGTGGCATCCTTAAGATCACAGGTAAAAGCGCATGAAGAGGGTTATTCTCAGGTATTATGGCTGGACGGCGTGGACAGAAAATATATTGAAGAAGTAGGCGCAATGAACATATTTTTCAAGATTGACGGAAGAATAGTTACACCGGAATTAAATGGAAGTATATTGCCGGGTGTTACTAGAGATTCTGTAATCGGTCTCTGTAATGAATGGGGTATACCGTTGGAAGAACGCAAGATTTCCATCGATGAGATTTATGATGCTTATCAGAAGGGAACCTTAGAGGAAGTATTCGGAACAGGTACAGCAGCAGTTATTTCCCCGGTAGGACAGCTGCGATGGGAACAGAACATAATGCAGGTACAGGATGGAAGTATCGGTCCGATCAGTCAAAAACTTTACGATACTATTACAGGTATCCAGCTGGGGAAAATCAAAGATACCCATAACTGGACGGTTGAAGTTTAAGGAGGTATAGGATGAATCAGATATATGCGGAAGCTGGTGTAAAAAGAAAGGATACGGCGTCTACGATGGGCCTTCGTCTCTTACTTATTCTCGGCATTGTAGCAGGTTTTTTTATTAGTATGTTGGGTAGTTTTTTCAGTATAATCGGTGTGGCAATCATCGTGGTGTTAGGGTATTTGTTTCCAAAGCTGAATGTGGAATATGAATATGTTTTTGTTGATGGACAGTTGGATTTTGACCGGATTTCCGGGAAATCAAAGCGTAAAACTTTGCTTCGTATTGATTTAGAACAGGTAGATATTGTTGCACCTGCGAATTCACATGCTATGGATTCCTATGCTAACATTCAATCGGAAAAGAAGGATTTTACCTCTCGTAATGCGAATAGTAAGCCTTATGTGATAATCGCTAACGTTCAGAATAAAAAGGCATTCATATATTTTGAGCCCAGCGAGAAAATGATAACTATGATGAAGCAAAAGAGTCCCAGAAAGGTTACAACCTATTAAGAATATTCATGCAATTACTATGGACTGATTTATAACCATGTTATGGTTGTAGGTCAGTCTGTTTCATTCGCCCGTTCTTTTGGTATGTCAGGAGATTCCTGGGCACATTATAAAAAATGAGCGGAAAAACGAATGACTTAACGCTTTAGTTCGAAAAGATAGCCTCTTATTACTTGTTGTGAATGAGTGTTTTTGTATAGGAGTATAAATGTCCGTGCAATGAGGACATTATGTAATAATCTTCGCTTATTTTATGCAAGGAATATTGGCTATCACAAGGATGCATTAATTTATTCATCTAAGGCATAATAATTTTGCTTTACTGATATTTAAAGATTTTAACGTTCAGAACGTTAAAATTCTATATTTTTATTTTTCAAGGTTGACAAAGAAATAATTATTCGTTATACTTTTAAAAATTTAATTTTTTATCAGAATGTCTGTCTATGAAAGAATCACCATTATCTGGAGATCTTATTATTTGTTATCTGGAAATTAGGAAGAAATCATTCTGTTTTTGCAACTTTAAATTAATCAAATTTAGGAAAAGAAAGCGAGGAGATTACCAAAATGGGTCAAATTATCGGTGATGGAATAACCTTTGATGATGTGCTTCTAGTGCCTGCGTTATCCGAGGTGCTGCCAAACTCAGTCGAATTATCAACAAATCTTACCCAAAAGATAAGACTTAATATTCCGTTAATGAGCGCGGGTATGGATACAGTAACTGAGAATAGGATGGCAATCGCCATGGCAAGACAGGGCGGTATCGGAGTTATTCATAAAAATATGTCAATTAAGGAACAGGCTGAAGAGGTTGACAAAGTAAAACGTTCTGAAAATGGTGTAATCACCGATCCTTTTTATTTGTCTCCTGAGCATACGCTACAGGATGCCAATGAATTGATGGCAAAATACAGAATTTCTGGTGTACCGATTACCGTAAACGGTAAAAAACTGGTTGGTATTATTACAAACCGTGATTTGAAATTTGAGACGGATTTTTCCAAAAAGATTAAGGAATCAATGACCTCCGAGGGATTAATCACCGCAAAGGAAGGAATTACCTTGGACGAAGCTAAGAAAATTTTAGCGTCGGCCAGAAAAGAAAAGCTTCCGATTGTGGATGAAGAAGGTAACCTTAAGGGGTTAATTACAATAAAAGATATAGAAAAGCAAATTAAATATCCGCTGTCCGCAAAAGATGCACAAGGACGTTTGTTGTGTGCGGCAGGTGTCGGTATTACGAATAATATCATGGAACGTGTAGATGCACTAATTAAAGCTAAGGTAGATGCTATCGTTATTGATACGGCACACGGTCATTCGGCTAATGTGCTTAAGGTTGTAAGAATGGTTCGGGATGCATACCCTGAAGCTCAGATTATCGCAGGTAATGTGGCTACCGGCGTAGCAACCCTTGATTTAATCAAAGCCGGTGTCGATGCAGTCAAGGTAGGTATCGGCCCCGGATCTATCTGTACAACCCGTGTGGTAGCCGGTATCGGTGTGCCTCAGGTAACCGCAATCATGAATTCTTATGAAGTGGCAAAAAGCTATGGAATCCCGATTATCGGTGACGGAGGTATCAAATATTCCGGTGATATTACGAAGGCATTGGCAGCAGGTGCAAATGTATGTATGATGGGAAGTATTTTTGCAGGTTGTGATGAAAGTCCGGGAACCTTCGAATTGTACCAGGGAAGAAAATATAAGGTATACCGCGGAATGGGATCAATTGCTGCTATGGAACAGGGCAGTAAGGACCGTTATTTCCAAACCGATGCCAAGAAGCTGGTACCGGAGGGTGTGGAAGGTCGTGTTGCTTATAAGGGAACGGTGGAGGATACGGTATTTCAATTAATCGGAGGATTAAGATCAGGTATGGGATATTGTGGTGCTAAGGATATCGAGACCTTGCAAAACACCGGGAAATTTATCAAAATATCAGCGGCTTCCTTAAAGGAGAGTCACCCTCAT
>JARBTJ010000092.1 GCA_029240245.1 Herbinix sp. | reverse complement strand
AATGCTCAAGGCAATTCACAGCCAGGAAAGCAAGAAAGCAGCAAGAGAAAAAGCCAAGGCTGTAATTGAAGAACTCAAGCAAATGAAGCTCAAAGAAGCTGCGGATAAGCTGGAAAAAGGAATTTAAGAAACACTTACCTACATGGCATTCCCTTACGAACACTGGCTGAAGATCCGCACCACAAATCTGGTAGAGCGGATCAACCGAGAGATCAGGCGCCGAACCAGAGTGGTCGGCACCTTTCCCGACGGGAACTCCGCCCTGATGCTCGTCTGTGCCCGCTTACGCCATGTTACAGGAACCCAATGGGGCATTAAGCGGTATATGAATATGAAACACCTTGAAAACTACAGCACAGAAGAATCCGAATCAGAAAACCTGGCTGGCTAATAGCCGGCAACCAGGCGGCAAAATCAATTTTGCGCAAAATTCTTGACGGTACCTATATAGGAGATGAGGTACAATAAGTCGCACAAATTGAATAAAGAGTAAAAAATAGACATGCCCAAAGCCGTTTGGTAGAATTATGAATGTTCTAAATTATTTAATAGTAATTATATGTAATTGTAAATCATTGTTGGAGGCAAAATTACAGATCAAATAACTTTCACCTCCAACAAAAAATGGTGTAGTTCCTTTACCATCTACTGATGAATCAATAGAAAGTTTAGATCTGATTAAAGAATTATCTTTATATTGGAAAAGATATAAGTTAAAGTAATCATCTACTGCCATTGATTCGTTTTTGCCAGAAGAAGTAAATCTATAATAAGAACAATTATTAATATTCTTAAAAGCATATTCTTTTCCATTGGGGCTAATTATAGAAATTTGATAATATTGATTACTTTGATTTTGATTTATTATTTTTGATACAATTAAACCATTATTGATCATTCCCATATGATACATATGGTTATTAAACTCATATTCCTGTATTATACCGTCTTTATCTATAAAAGTATGATAAAGTACTCTATCCTTATAGTTCATAAATGAAGCAATCACTCCATTACTTACAATCTCACAGCTTAATAACGTATTTAAATTTTTATTACTAATATTAGATTTGTTTTTGAAAATCGTGGATATATGATTATCATTAATTGAATTGCAGCCATACTCAGATACATTATCATTTAGATTTTCGTACAAATAAATTGGATTGGTTTCTAATAAAGCAAATTGTGGATAATTATCAGGATGAGAACTACGACCTTTTGCTATCATATTATCTGTATTATTTAAATTACTATGGATTTCCCATATTGCTGAGTTTGTACTTATTTTATTTACCGGAACAACACTGTAATATAAATTACTATTGGTATTCATGATTGCATCACCGACATAACAATCTTGTGAAAAAGTAATTTTGTTAATTATCTTTCCTTGATTATAGTCATAAGTATATAAATTCTTTGTTAGTAAATATTCATTACTACTATTTAAATACGAAATTCCATAGACTATATATTTACTATTTGCATAATACACAAATATCTCTTCATTAGATGTTTTTTCTTTTATTATTGGTAATACATTAATATTTTTAACCGTATAATTAGCCTCGCCAATATTTATGATATTATCATCAGGCTTATTGTTTGAGATTTCAACATTATTAGTACATCCGGTTAGTAACAAAATAAAAGTCAAACACATTACCAAAAAGGATTTTTTTCTAAATATCATACTATACCTTCCTTTTTAAATAGGTGAAGCTAAAATTTAGCTTCACCTATTTAAATTTTATTTTGCTGTTACCATATATCCATTTCTATTTGTAACTACTTGAGACATGTTTTGAGCCGTTGTTTGATACTTACCATACGGTGTTGAATAATGGGGATCAGCATAGTAAACTGTTGATTGGGCAGCGGTACCACTTACACCCCATGAATAACCATATCCTACAATATAGTGACCAGTAGATACGCTTCCTGTATAACTTGCATAATTAGGTAATAATGTTTTTGAAGGAAGAATGTTGTAAATAACCGGTATTGATTTATCAATACTATATATTGTATTATTAAATAAAGCATTAACGTTGTTGCTCACATTTGTGTAAGTGTATTTACTTGTGCCTAATTTTTTGTTTAATAATGCTGCTACTGCATCAGCTGAAGCACCTTCTATGCTTATTAAGTCATCAATGCTATATTTAGTACCTGTTAAAAATTTGAGTACCATTTGTGCACTAGTAGGTCCACATGTAGTTGGTGTTGGTTGTTGATACAATGTTATGGATAAGGTTTTACCACCACTTGAAAATGGAGTTATGTTAACATAATCTGCTGTCATTTGATTATAGTTTGCCATTCTTGAAATGTCTTTTTCAGTAATCTTCATTTCCGAATCATTAATCATTTGATTAATTTGGGCATCCGTAAAAGCAAATTTTCCTTGATTAATCCTATCAGAAGTAGCATCATCCCCTAAACTATTAGCGAAAACAAAAGACATAGAAGATAATATTAAAGTCAATATAATTAGAACACTAAAAATTTTTCTCATACTCTCTTTCTCCTTAATTATCCTTTAGTTTAATTGTTTAAATACGCAATCTAATCTAGTTAGGTACCATTTGCCGAATACCAAGTGTGGATTTCATGTGACTTTCTCCCCTGAAATGGAACCATCGCAAATGTCGGATGATATTACTGGCATTTATTAAAACTGGGCATTTCTCTCAAATCCTAAGGTTCATGTAACAAAGGAGAACCAAACTGTAATGAAAAACATTTAAAATTTTTTACATAACATACACCCCCTAATGTAAATTATCAATTCGATTTCTTTTAACATATTGACAGTATATACATTCATGCCATGCTATGCGAGATTATGTTGAAAATGACACCTCAACATGTTGAATAATAAGGTTTAGTTGTAAAAAAAAAACATAACAACCTATTTTTTTAAGAACGCAGGCTGAAGGAATGGATACGCCCCTTATCTCATGATCCTACTCGATCAGCTGGGAATCGAATCAAAGTTCTATCGTGGCGACGCCAAGCGTCAGCTTCACCAGCAACCTGAATCGTGGAAAACCATATAAGACAGCCTCCCTCTCCATCATGCCATAATTCAAAAAAGGGGCGGAAGAACTTTGGCTAGTCTGCCAAGGTCCTCGCGTCCCTTATCTTTACTGGTAACAAAATATTTTCGAATTCACACTAGCAGCAGTCCTAATCGTGCCTTCTCCTATTCCACTGTTACCGACTTCGCCAGGTTCTTCGGCTTATCGATATCGCAGCCTCTCAGCTTGGCGATGTTGTACGCAAGAAGCTGGAGTGGCACCACAGACAGCAGCGGTGCGATCTCATCCATACAGTCAGGAATGTAGATGACCCGGTTGGCTTGCTTCTCGATGTCCCTGTTTCCTGTTTTTGCAAGGCCGATGACATAAGCGCCTCTCGCTTTGACTTCCTGAATGTTGGACAGCATCTTTTCAAAGAGCCGATCCTGCGTTGCCAGAGCAAGGACCAGTGTCCCCTGTTCGATCAGGGCGATGGTACCGTGCTTCAGCTCGCCTGCGGCAATTGCAAAGGAATTGATATAGGAGATTTCCTTCAGTTTCAATGAGCCTTCAAAGGATACCCCGGAATCCAGACCTCTTCCGATAAAGAAGACCTGTTCCAGTTTGTATTGCTCTTTGGCGATTTCCAGAAGCGTATTTTCGTCCGCCAGCAAATCACGCAGTTTATCCGGTACCTGCTGCAGTTCTTCAATATAGCGATGGTAAAGATCCATATCGATGACGCCTTTGGTCTGCCCCATATATAGTGCGATGAGATACATGCACATCAGCTGTGTGGTGTAGGCTTTAGTAGAAGCCACCGCAATTTCCGGACCAGCCCAGGTGTAGAACACGTCATCGGATTCTCTGGCAACGGAACTTCCGACTACATTGACCACAGACAAGATCCGGGCCCCCTTATTCTTTGCTTCTCTAAGCGCAGCCAACGTATCCAATGTTTCTCCCGACTGGCTGATGGCGATAAAGAGGGTCTTATCATCTACGAATGGATCCCGATAACGGAATTCCGAAGCAACATCCACCTCTACCGGAATCTTTGCCAGTTTTTCGATGATGAATTTGCCCACAAGACCTGCGTGATAAGCAGTACCGCAAGCCACGATATAGACTTTGTTGAAGCCTTCCAGATCTTCCTTCGTTAAAGAGATTCCGTCCAGCTTAATGATGCCGTTTTCATCCAGTCTTCTGTTCAGGGTCTCGTGGAGCCCCTTAGGCTGCTCATAGATTTCCTTGAGCATAAAGTGATCGTAGCCTTCCTTTTCGGCGGCATCCGCATCCCATGTAACATGGAACACATCTCTCTTCACTTCTTTTCTGTCAGCATTATAGATTTTGACGTCGTTTTTCGTCAGAACCACCGTCTCGTTATTTTCAATGAGGTAAATCTTCCGCACATGCTTAAGAAGTGCGGGAATGTCAGATGCAATAAAGTTGCAGCCTTCGCCCAGTCCTACAACCAGCGGGCTGTCTTTTCTCACCGCGATGAGTTTATCCGGCTCTTTGCTGCAGATTACGCCGATCCCGTAGGCTCCGCGCATCATGTCGACCGCTTTGTTTACAGCGTCCAGCAGATTACCGTCATAATAGAGACCGACGAGGTGGCCGATTACCTCGGAATCCGTTTCCGAGATGAATACAATGCCATGCTCCTTGATCAGCCATTCTCTGAGTTCCACATAGTTTTCAATGATACCGTTGTGAACGATGGCAATGGAGTGATCGGTGTTGCTGTGAGGATGCGCATTCACATCAGAAGGTGCACCGTGGGTCGCCCATCTGGTATGGCCGATTCCGATGGTACTGGTGAAGTGTTCCCGCTCGATGGCCGTTTCCAGATTTGCGATTCTCCCTTTAAACTTACGGACCTCGATTTTTCCGTCCCGGTAAAGGGCAATTCCGGAGGAATCATATCCTCTGTATTCCAGTTTCTTTAATCCGTCAATGATAATATCGCTTGCATTGCCGTCTCCTACATAGCCGACGATTCCGCACATAACCGTTCCCCCTTATCCAAATCTTTTTGTGAGCAGAGACGCAAGGTTCTCTGCCAGCTTCGTAATATCCTCAATATCCTTTCCTTCGATCATAACCCTTACCAGAGGTTCTGTTCCGGATGGGCGGATCAGGACGCGGCC
>JARBTJ010000047.1 GCA_029240245.1 Herbinix sp. | reverse complement strand
GGCTACGATACGAAGTCATCTACTATCATTACCATGAACAAAGTAAATGGTTCTTCGTTGGATGTAGAAAGGTTATTCTATGCTAATGATAATGTTATTATGTGGAATAATTTGGACAAACGTTTTGATGTTGTTGACCTGTCTTCCGAGACAGAACCCCTGAAAATATTACTCTCTGATAATGTAAGTACATATTTGGATGTTATTCCTATCAAAGAACAGTTTGAATATAAATATAATTGCAATGTTCGTTTAGTTGAATATCCGGAGGATATTTATGCTGATAAACTTCGTACAAAGTTGCTTGCAAGTGACAGCGATTTTGATATCTATTTGGTAAATGCGCCTACCCAGGATAATCTTTTGTCCAGTATCTTAAACTATGACTTATATGAACCCCTTGACAATTACGATGGAATTATCAACAATTTCTCAAAAATGTATCCCGGAATACGTTCCATGATGAGTAATAATGATAAGCTATTTGGTATTCCTTATGAGATCAGTATTACTTCGTCCCTGGCTGTACAAGATAATTTAGGAAAATATGGATACAATGTGTCTGATAAACACTGGTCTATTAAGGATGTATGGAATTTGTGTGATGAAATCATACAAAGTGGTGAACAGAACAAATCTGTTTTTCGTGATTCGTATGGGATGTTAGTGTTAGTAAATATATTGATACAGGATACGATTAATAAAAAAAATTTTTCCAAAGCAGAGCTGACGGAGTTGCTGACAGATATAAAGACTTATTATGATGCAGGCGTGTTATATGATCCATCAGAATCTAAGAAACATTTCTGCGATTATTCTGTAATGTATTATTGGACGTTTATCAGTCATATTGAGATTCCTGATTATCCTGAATACGGAACAATCCTGTTACCGGCATTTAGTGGTAAGAATTATCATGATCTTAGAGGTTGTGCAATGATAAATAAATTCGCTCAAAGTAAGGATATGGCTGCGAAATTTTTTGAGGTCATGACAAACAGTGATAACATTTACAATACCTATATTTACAGAGATACCCTACTGGGTCCCGACCTTACGAAATATAACATTTATACAGATTGGTCACCTACAGAATTAAAATATTTATCTGACCTTCCCTCATTATTTGAAAATGCAGGAGTATATACATATGATTTTTTAGCATTACAGGATTATATACGTGAAAATGTAATGTTTCAATTCTATGACGGAACCATTACAGTAGAAGAGGCTGCAGATATGATTTATGATAGAGTCAATTATACCTACTTTGAATGATAACGAGGGAATAATGTATGAGAAAAAAGATTTCTTTAATAATATTTTCCCTGCTGATTTTCCTTGTAACTGTTTTTTCAATCTTTGGGAAGCGAATACGGGACAATTATTCACCCCATGTAGAGGTAATGCCTCCTATTATTTATACATTCCCGGATGGAACCGCTTCCATGGTTGCGTTAGTAAATACATGCTTTTCAACGAATGAGGAAGGAATCACTACGGCTTATATTGTTGAGGAAAATTCAAACTCAGGAGAAAAAGCTTTTTATGCGAAACAAATTGAGCTTACCTTAGGAAAATCAGATGGCAAGTACTCAGATGTAAGAAAAGCTTCCACACTGGATGCGTTGTTTATTTACCATACAGACCGTAAAATCACTGATGGTGAAAGAGTTGTAATAGATAAAATATCAAATAACCCATAGACATTTTGGTAGTAATTTTATGTTTTTGAGAACATTTATTTAATTATAGTACATTTATCTGTAAAAGAGGTGTAAAATGCGAAAGATTGGTATAAGGAAAGGTATCCTACTAATTGTTTCTACTTTATTGAGCGCAGTAGTGATTGTAGCTGGTTTTATCTATTTTAATTATTCCGACGAAATCATAACTAAGAATATCAACAATTATTTAAATGATAGATATGATCAAATCTCTGCCGATAATTTTGATGACAGCATTAACAATCAGACGAAGTATTATTCGAAAAAGCTTCGTACTAGCCCCGTATCAATAAACAGTGAAGAAGGCATACAGGCCGGAAAGAAGTATTTTGAAGATACGGAGTTTTCATCCATGATACTTACTTCATCAACAGAGAAGCTAGCTTATAACAGATATGAAGCAAAGGTTTCGGTGCTTTATGCCAATAAATATATTGAACATGATAACTTTGTGAATTATGTTTTTGCTTTTTCGATTAATAAACAAGGTTTTAATAAATATCTATTTGATAACGTTGAGATAATTTCCAATACAGTAACATACATCAACGGTGGTGAACTCCATATGCATGATGGAGAAGTAGTAGTATGTGATGATGAAGATCATAAACACGATGAAACCCACTGATAAAGGGCTTGAAGCTCAAGGCTGCAATTGTAGTAAACAAGCATAAAACTCGAAAGAGGTATATCTCATGAAACGTAAACGAGAAGTATTACTCCTGATACCAAGTTTTTTGGGGTTTTTTATTTTCTTTATCATCCCTTTTCTATATTCCTTCTATTATGCATTCACACGGAGCGCCTTTGATATGACCTGGGCTGGGTTTGATAATTTCAAAATCTTATTTGGGTCGGAATATTTTCGGCTAGCTTTAAAAAATACGATTGCTTTTACGATTATTTCAGTGCCGCTTATTATGGTACTTTCGGTTGTAATCTCACTGTTAATCGTCCAATTTTTATTTCAAACTCCGTTGGTAAAGAATGCGTTTTTCTTACCTGTTTTACTTCCTTCAGCAACCATAGTCATGGTATGGCAAGCATATTTTTCGAATATTACTCCTTTTGCATCCTTGCTTGTTATGTTTTTATGGAAATATATGGGTTTAAATATTATGTTGATTCTGACAGCGCTCGCAGGTGTGGATAAAAACATGCTGGAGGCAGCACGTATCGATGGTGCCGGGCTGTTACGTTTAACATGGTCCGTTACATTGCCAAATATCTCGCCCCTGTTGTTTTTTACTTTTATTCTTTCCATGGTTAACTCTTTGAAAATATATCGGGAATCCTATTTACTATGGGGAACACATCCGGATACCAAGGTTTATATGCTTCAGAACTATTTGAATAACCATTTTGCAAAATTAAATTATCAGAATATCTCTACAGCAGCAATCCTATTCTTTGTTGTAATTTATTTGATTGTAGCAATTGTATTTCGGTTGGAAAAAAAGGCGAGTGAACAGATATGGTAAAGAGAAGGATTGTTAAAATTACATTTTCCGTTGTTTTGATCGCCTTAGCAGTAGTCATGGTTCTCCCAATCATTTTTACTGTTCTGTGCTCCATTGGTATCGATTTTAATGAGGAAATCACATTTAGTCTAGAGGGATATATTGATTTTTTTGTTTGGAAACCTCTCTATCTGAAAGCGTATCTCCGGTCGGTTCTAATTGCAGGAGCTGCAATGTTCGGTACACTACTGGTTTCTATTCCGGCGGCATATATCTTTGCCAAAGTGCCCTTCCGGGGAAGAAACTTCCTGTTTTATATCTACATAATTGTCATGATGATGCCATTTCAAGTGACACTTCTGCCCCAGTATATTGTTTCAAGATATTTAAATATATATGATACGCTCTATGCAATGATTTTACCTGGAATCTTTGCTCCTTTTTCCGTTTTTTTATTAACGCAAATAACCAAATCGGTACCGGGTGAATTCTTAGAAGCGGTCCGGTTGGATACCTCCAACATATTTGTAGTACTTACAAAGATCGTTGTACCTATCATACGTCCGGGAATTGTCTGTGCAGCGGTTCTTGTATTTACCGATCAATGGAACTTGGTGGCAGAGCCTATTGTTTTAATGGAAACTATTGAAAATTATCCGCTCGCAGTTTTGCTTAGCTCCTCGGCCACCTTAAATCTTCTTGGTTTTGCAGCTACTGTTGTATTCATGTTACTTCCGATATTGCTGTTTGGTTTTTTTGAAGATGAAATTACGGAAGGCTTAGGAGAATACCGATTAAAGTAAAAGCGTTATACTCTAGACAACGAATACTAAAATGGGCAATGCAACAAAAATTTCACTGTTGCATTGCTCATTTATTATTCGGTACAATTTTATTAATACAGTCATGAGAAACGGTTTTCGGTTTTATCTTGTTAAAAGACACTGTCCAGCTTTTCTTTCAGCTGTTCTGATATTTCCACTAAAGGTAACCTTACCTCCGGAGATTTGATCATTCCTAATTTACTCAAACAATACTTAATCGGAGCCGGATTCGGTTCCCTAAACAGCAGAGGAATGAAGCGATATAATTCCTGCCAGATTTGATAAGCAGCTGCTGTATCATTCCCTTTCACCTTTTGGTAAAGCTCCACGAATTTTTCTGTCTTTAGATGAGAAGCTGCCAGAATACCGCCCTGACCGCCAAGCATTAGGGTGATATAGAAGAAGATATCCTCACCGGTTAAAATAGAAAAATCCTTCGGAGGATTCATGAGCAGCGCCATGGTCTGTTTGATATCTCCGCTGGCATCCTTTAAACCAACAATATTTTTAAACTCCGCCAGCTTATAGATGGTCTCATTTTCAATGTTAACACCGGTACGGTAAGGGATGTTATAAAGGACGATGCTCAGATGTGTTTCTTCTGCGATACTCTTAAAATGGCTGTAGATACCCTCTTGATTCGGTCTGTTGTAATAGGGACAGACGGACAAAATGCCCTGTATATCATAGTATTCGGCAAGCTTGATTTTCTTTATTACCCTGGAGGTGTGATTACCTCCGATTCCCACATAGACGGGCAGCCGCCCCCTGGTAAATTCCATTGTTTTTTCGATCATTTCTTCAAATTCAAAATCAGTTAGGGTTGGTATTTCACCTGTAGTACCTAAAGGAATGATACCACTGATCCCTTTATCTATATAATGGTCAATCATGTTTTTATATGATTTATAATCGATCCTGTCATTTAAAAATGGAGTTATGATTGGTAACCAGACGCCTGTTAGCTGCATTGAAAAACCTCCTTGAAATCCGCATAAATATTGCTCCTTATAAATCCATTTTACATAACATTATTTTATAAAAATACCATAATAATGCTATGAATATTGCATATAATGCTGTATAATTGAGACCAGGATGAAAAGACGGGGGAGTATCCTATGAACAATTTTGAAAAGCTTGGGTATCTGGAGCATGATTTTAAAATGTTTCATATCATTGACAAACAACAAAAGGAATTTACCTTCCATTATCATGATTTCAATAAGATAATCATTTTCTTAAGCGGTAATATCAATTACACCATTGAGGGAAAAAATTACCTTTTAAAACCCTATGATATAGTACTTGTCAATGCGGGGGAAATCCACCGGCCTTCTATACTGGATAATTCAATTTATGAAAGAATCATAATTTATGTGTCCACTCAGTTTATAAATACCTATACGGAGAAGGATTATGATTTAAATTACTGCTTTGAACGGGCAAAAAAAGAACACTCGAATGTGCTGAGAATTCATTCTCTGGATAAGAGTAAGCTCTATCAGGTATGTCTTGAGTTAGAGCATTCCTTTACGGATAATGATTTTGCGAAGGAGTTGTATCAAAAGATTTTATTCCTGGAATTTATGATCCAGCTTAACCGTACGGTGATCTCCGATCATATCAATTACCTTACTTCGGTAACCACAAATGCTAAGCTTCCGCAGATCTTAGAGTATATCAACGAGCACCTTACAGAGGAAATCACCATAGATTTGTTGTCTTCGACTTTTTATTTAAGCCGTTATTATCTGATGCATTTTTTTAAAGAGGAAACCGGTTATACCATCGGCAACTACATAACCAAGAAACGTTTATTATTAGCAAAGAATCTGGTACAAAACGGCAGTTCCATAACGGAGGCCTGTTATCAGAGTGGATTTAAGAATTATTCAACCTTTTCCAGAGCTTTTAAAAAAGCCTTCCAAACAATACCAAAGAATGCTCCATTTATTGATTAGAGAGGAATATTAAGAGAATCTTAATATTATTATCCATAAGGTTATGATATAATTGTTAGAAATCAGCCGTTATCCGGCTGTAATTGTTATAGAGCAGAAACTTGTAAACGACTTATATAGCGCAGCTATTTTTATGTATGGAGTGAGACAGAAGAGATGAATAGAAAAAGATTAAAATTACTTGTACTTGTGGCCTTTATGTTATGCTTTTCCGGTTTGCTATTCGCTAACTCGGCGAAGGCGGAGGAAACCCCGCTTGTCAACTGGATCTCAATTTTACAGTATCCATCCAAAATGACTTATGGTGAAGGGGAAAATCTTGAATTATCTGATATGATAGTGCAAGGTTATTTTATTGATGGTACCGTTGCCGCAATCAGCGACTATACCATTGATGGTTATGATAGCAGCCGCCTCGGTCAACAGACGGTCATAATACGTTACCAACATGTTGCTACTTCTTTGAGCATTAATGTAGTGCCGGCGAAAGTTACCAATATTACAATCCTTGACCATAGCAGCAATTCTCATACACTTATGTGGGACCCCTTGCCGAATGCCTCCAGATATGAAATCTTCGGTCTTGATGAAATAACGGGTACCTACAATCTACTTGCAACAACAGCAGGTAATTATTATACCTTTCAATATGCCCCGGGAACGATTAAAAGCTATCGAATCGGTGTTGTGGAATACATATATGGCATGGAATACAAGGGTGAATTATCCGATGTCTATATGGCTGCAACCGATCCGGAAGCGGTTACCGGTCTTGTGGTTACGGAATCATCTACTTCTTCGGTAACCTTGTCCTGGAATCCGGTTATGGGAGCTACCGGATACTTTGTATACCGTTCTCCGATTTCCTCGGATAGCTATAGTTATTGTAGTCGAGCCGATAGCACCTTTTATAATGATCCTGACCTTGCCGCAGCCACCGGTTATAAATATAAGGTTTGTGCCTTTACCCTGAATGAGTTCTACATAGGTGAGTATTCACCGGTAATTGAAACCAGCACCATTCCCCTTAAAATGGCTTTAAAATTCAAAGCCGGTGATCAGAAGGTAAGGCTAAGCTGGGGAAAGGTTACAGGCGCATCCTCTTATGCGATCTATATCGGTAATGAATATCAGGAATTTACTTTATTAGCAAATCAACCTGAAAATGGAAAATATCTGTATGTCACAGATGGACTGAACACTGGAGGGACTTACTCCTTTTACGGAGTTACAAGGCGTGAAATTAACGGTAACATTTATGAGAGTGAAGCCTCCGACATCATTACGGTTACCATTCCAGAAACATTGCCCACCAGTACCCAGGCAAAGCTTTTTGCTGATGAGGCTGCCTTTAAAAATTCCTGGACCTATACCAGTTTAGAAGCTTTTCGGAAGAATGTAATCTATTCCAAAAGTATCATCATTCCGGGTCTTATCAATACGAACATTGATGGTTTTACAAGTACCTCCATGTGTCCGCAGGGAATAACCTTTGCCAAAGATTATCTTCTGATAACCGCTTATGATCTTATCGCCGAAGAAAATTCCGTAATCTATGTTATTCATAAAAAGACACAAAAGCTGTTAACAACTTTGATGTTGCCTTCCAAGACCCATGCGGGCGGAATTGGTTATGACGGAATTAATGTATGGGTGGCGAATGGAACCAAGGTATCCTCGATTGCGTTTTCCCAGATCGAGGAGGCCGTTCAATCGGAGGAACCTTTTTATTACATAAGCTATAAATCAAACAATTCCGTGGGAATTTCAGCATCTTACATTACATATTATAACGAAAAGCTTTGGGTAGGCGCTTATAATGAACTGCAATCAACCTATCTTTACAGCTTTACCATTAATAAAAAAGAAGGAGTTCCTTCCTTAAAGAAAGTTGAAACGATGATTATGCCCACAAGAGTACAGGGAATTGCGTTTACCGATACTGGGTATTTAATTCTTTCCCGTTCCTGTCAGCTGTATAAAGGGCTACGTGGCTATATTCGTCAGCTGGATGTCTATAATCCTGATTTTTCTAAGGTGAACAAGGGAATAGTACCTTTGGGTGAGCTTGTGAATACCGTAGAAATGCCCTCTATGAATGAAGGAATTGCCATTGATGGTTCTTATCTGTATGTAAATTTTGAAACAGGTGCCTTTGTAAATTCTTCTTATCAAATGGACCGTGTATGTGCCTTTAAATTATCCGCAATCGTAAAAAAGGCTGCGAAATAACTGGTGGTCTTTGCCTGGTCACAGGGTTGTGCGACCGGTAAGCTTACTAATAACAATATGTTATAATTTATGGTTAAAGTATCAAAAGGTGCTACGCACTTTTCATACTACAATATACTGATATGGAAGCAAGCTTGCATATCAATATATTGTAGCATGAAAGCACCGAAGGTGCTTTTGACACTTTAATCATTTATGCTTGTATAGAATCTGACTCTTTCACATATGTATAAACAAGGGTGACTGAGAGGAAGTGTGAAAGATAAGCACTTCCTATGAGATTTGCGTTCTTCGAAGGAATGTGTACCTTCAAAGATGCATGCAATCATCAGAGTTTGGGGGCAAATTATGAACATATATTCAATGCTGCTGGCAATTTTAGCAGGTGTATTCACAACCATTGAAACCAGTATTAATTCGCAGCTTGGCAAATTCCTGACGCCGAGCGTTGCAACACTTCACAGCTTAATCACAGGAGTGACCTTTATCTTTTTGATTAATTTGATTAAGGGAAACCTTACACGATATTATAAGGTGGTGACGGTTCATCCTTTATGGCTGATTGGCGGGCTTTTTGGAGCATTTATTATCTATTTTTCCTCGAAATCCATTCCGGCACTGGGTATCTCCAATGCGATCATTTTAATATTGGCAGGTCAATTGATCAGCGGTTTAATTCTGGATGTTATGGTCAATAATGTAGAGGTTAGTATGAAGAAAATGCTTGGAATGATATTGTTTCTTATCGGAGCAATCATATTTCTTCAGGACAAATAATGAATATAACATAGGTTTTTATTTGGAAGAAAGGAATATTATCATAAAGCGATATTTAAGCTATCATCATTTATCATCGATTTAGTTTAAGCAAGATATGGTACTAAATTTGGGATGATTTACACAGTCGATTTGTGCTGAAACCCACATTCACGGTGTATCGGCAGATTGGAGATTAATATGAGAATTGCAGTGATAGACGGACAGGGCGGAGGCTTGGGTAAAGCAATCGTAGAAAAATTAAGAAAAGAATTATCGGAACAGGTCACTATCGTGGCCCTGGGCACTAACGCATTGGCTACATCAGTTATGCTAAAAGCAGGTGCAAATGAGGGAGCCTCCGGAGAGAATGCCATATCCTATACCTGCGGGAAGGTGGATGTCATCGTAGGTGCGATTGGTATTATTGTAGCAAATTCTATGCTAGGTGAATTTACGCCCAGAATGACACAGTCAATTGCTGAGAGCCCTGCAAAAAAGTTCTTAATCCCCTTAAACCGTTGTAACCTTGAGGTAATTGGGACTACGGGTGAGCCGTTGCCAAGATTAATTGATGAACTGATTGTTACCATAAAGCAGCAATATGCGCTGGTGTAATAACTATCACAAAAAGCAATGCGAATGTATCGTCTGGACTTTACATTGTATTGCTTTTTTAAATATTAGATTCATCTGCTATTCACAGGGTAGGCATTTATGTATTGCTTCAGTTCCTGCTGCAACTGCAGTTTCATAATATGAGATTTTACAATTAATTTTGTCCATGTGCATTTGAAGCTCTGCCATCTGTGCCATAACAAGTTCCCTCTGATGTAGGAACATATCAAGGCGTTTTTCGAGGGTGGCATCACCTTCCATACACCAATCGATGAATTTTTTGATATCCTTAATTGACATACCGGTATTTTTTAAACAATGTATGACAGCAAACCATTCTAAGTCACTCTCTTTAAAGCGTCGCTGTCCTGAGGGAGTCCGTTCAACAAAAGGAAGTAAACCCTCCTTATCATAAAAACGCACCGTATGTGCGGTTAATCCGACTTTCTCTGCAACCGTTCCGATGCTGTATCCCATAAATGATTTCCTCCCAGGTATCTTTCATATTGTTATAGCGCTACGTAATAATACATAGCCCCACGATAGAGTCCTCTGCCACGAACTTGTTTTGTATAAAAAGATAAATTAATATTCATTTTATTCACTGCTTCATTTGCTTTCGTCATTCAATTAACAGGCAGACATCCTAATGGACATTATACCGTCTATTTTTTGTCACGTAAAGGGTAAATAAGGGCTTAGCATTCTTATGTTTACTGAAAATGCATTGACATGTATAATGATATGGTAATATATAGGAAGAGTTGGGTTGTGGCATTACATATACTACTTAAGAAAGAAAGAGGACAGAGAATACTTGCAGTAGGGATTGGTATTCATACAGAGTGATTCAAACGTCTAATAAATATAGTTAGAATGAGGTGGTAATTTGAAAATTTTATTGGTAGAGGATGATAAGACTATCGCTGCGGGTCTGGAATATTCACTGCAGCAGGAAGGATATCTGCTGACCCTCTGTTATAATATCGCAGATGGGAAGAAAGCATTGGTTGGTCAAAGGTTTGATCTGTGTTTATTTGATCTGACTCTTCCGGATGGAAGTGGGTATGACCTGTGTAAGCTTGCCAGAGAGAAATGGGATATTCCGATTATCATCTTAACGGCCTGTGATGAAGAAGTAAATGTGGTCATGGGGCTTGAAATGGGGGCGGATGATTATATCACAAAACCCTTTCGGATCAGAGAATTGATTGCACGAATCAAAACTGTGTTACGGCGCTATAGTAAGGAAACGGGAGCTAAGAATATTATTGAGCTGGAAAACCTTCGTATTAATACTTTGGATGCAAAGGTTTATAAAAACGGTCAGGAACTTTATTTAACTGCACTGGAATACCGTCTTTTGTTAACCTTTGCGAATAATGAAGGTCAGGTGCTTACTCGTAATCAACTGCTGGAAGGTATCTGGGACATAGCCGGGGACTTTGTGAATGATAATACGCTTACGGTTTATATTAAACGTTTGAGGGACAAGCTGGAGGATGATCCGCAAAATCCTACCATCATAAAGACAGTGCGCGGCTTGGGGTATAAGGCAGGGGAATAGGAGGCAACCATTTTGAATTTTTTCCGAAATCGTGAGTTTCGTAATATGCTGATTAATATGAGCTTGGTTTCTGCTGTGGGTATAGCAGTTTCCTTCGTGTATGACCCTACCGCCGGAATTTTAATGCTAATTACCTCAACCCTGTTAATCATAATGTCATTTTTCTTTACTCATAAAAGATACCGGGATATCAAGAAGTTATCCGGATATTTAAGGCGAATCTACGGTGGAGAGTATTCACTTGACATAAGGGATAATACAGAGGGAGAGCTCAGCATTTTAAAGAATGAGATTTATAAGGTGACATTAATTCTGTCAAAGCAGGCAGAACTTTTAGAGGCGGAGAAAGAGCAGCTTGCAGGTTCCCTGTCGGACATCTCCCATCAGTTAAAAACACCGCTGACCTCCATGATGGTTATGGCGGATTTACTTAGCCGCAGCGACTTAAAACCGGAAAAACGCAGTGAGTTCACCAAAAATCTGGAACAACAGCTGGAACGTATGGAGTGGCTTTTAACCTCACTGCTAAAGCTATCAAAAATTGATGCGGGTACCGTTGAATTTAAAAAAGATGATATAAAAGTAGGCCGGTTAATACAGCAGGCCTTAAAACCTCTATTAATCCCTTTGGAGTTAAAATCGATTGAGCTAAGAGTGAAGGGAGATGAAGAAGCGACGTTTACCGGTGATTTTAACTGGATCACGGAGGCAATCATTAATGTTATGAAAAATTGTATCGAGCACACTGGGAGCGGTGGGACCCTGCTCATTCATTATAAGGAAAATCCCCTCTATACTGAAATTGCTATTTCTGATAATGGGAGTGGAATCGATAAGGAGGATCTGCCATACATTTTTAAACGGTTTTATAAAGGGAAGAATGCAAATGAGGATAGTGTGGGAATCGGACTCGCCATGGCAAATAGCATCATTACCAGTCAAAACGGTGATATTGCCGTTTCCAGTAAGATTAATGAGGGGACCCGATTTGTAATAAAATTTTATAAGCAAGTAACGTAGAAATCTATTTGATAAATTATAACATGATATGGTAAATATATCATGGAAATAAAAATAGCTATTTGTATATTTATTAATTTTATGCCTTGGTAATACAATCCTAAAGAATAGACCCTGCACCTAGTTGAGGTACGCAGGGTTCAATTGTATTAGGATAAGTTGAGGAGCGATCCGGCACATTAACAGGACAGCTTCATGAAATATTACAAAATTGTAAT
Organism: Herbinix sp.; assembly: GCA_029240245.1. GTDB lineage: Bacteria > Bacillota > Clostridia > Lachnospirales > Lachnospiraceae > Mobilitalea. The sequence continues at coordinate 9,117 of JARBTJ010000047.1, read as the reverse complement.
AAAGGAGTCACGATAGAGTCACTATGGTCCGCTAAGATGTAATCTATCAGGCGGATGTAAAACGAAATTTATCCTGTAGTATGATATGGATTGACTTGGTATCCATGAGTTTATTTGGATAAGACCTGATCGTAATAGATAATAATTGGAGGTTATAAAATGGATATCGTAAAAGTGGAACATTTATCCAAACAGTATGGCAGCGGGGATACGGTAGTCAAGGCTTTGGATGACATTAATTTTAGTATTAAAAAAGGAGAGTTTGTTGCAATTATCGGGCCTTCCGGTTCCGGCAAATCCACCCTGTTGCATATGCTGGGCGGTGTTGACCGACCTACCGAAGGTAAAGTTCTCATCGATAATACGGATATATACAACCTGAATGAAACAGAACTAGCTATCTTTAGACGCAGGCAGATCGGCTTGATTTATCAGTTCTATAATCTGATTCCGGTTCTTAGTGTGGAGGAAAATTTAACTCTTCCCCTATTGCTCGATGAACAAAAGGTTGACGAGAAGCAGTTAAAAGGTATCGTGAAGGCATTAAATCTGGAAAACAGATTGAAGCATTTACCAAATCAGTTATCCGGAGGACAGCAGCAGAGAGTTTCCATCGGAAGGGCCTTGATTAATAATCCGGCAATTATGCTAGCCGATGAGCCTACGGGTAATCTGGACAGTAAAAATAGCCATGAAATTATTGAGTTACTTAAAATGTTTAATAAAACATACCAGCAAACATTAATCGTCATAACTCATGATGAGAGGATTGCTCTTCAAGCAGACCGTATCATTGCGATTGAAGATGGTCGTATTACAAAAAATGAGGTGATCCGTCGATGAATATCGTAAATAAACTTACTCTTCGGCAGTTGATGTTGAATAAGAAGCGTACCATAGTTACAATCATCGGAACCATCATATCAGCTGCGATGATTACAGCAGTAGCTACGCTTGGACTTTCCTTTATGGATATTGTCCGAAGGCAAACCATAGCCGATGGGGGAGAATGGCATGTTATATATAAGGATGTGAATAAAAGCCAATATGATGCCATAAATGCAGATAAGGAAACAAAATTAACCCTGATTAGCAGAGAGTCAGGCTATGCACCTTTGGAGAGCGGAGAAAATTTAAATAAACCTTATCTTTATATCATGGAATACAACACAGCAGCTTTTGAGAATTTTCCGGTGAAACTGACGCAGGGACGTTTGCCGGAGAGGCCGGATGAGATTGTCATCTCAGAAGCGGTTTATCAGAATGCAAAAGTGAATTACAAAATCGGTGATAAGCTTACCTTAGACATTGGACAAAGATTTTCTGAGGAGGAATCAGAGGAGCCGATGGTCTTGGATCAAACTTATTCCCTTCAACGGGATGGCGATGAAATCAAGGAATATTTGACCAGTGAACTTACAAAAACCTATACCATCGTAGGCATGATAGAACGTCCTACCTGGGAATATACCTGGTCGCCCGGATATACTGCATTATCCTATATTGATGAAAATACGGTTACCGCAAAGGAAACTTTCCACACTTCGGTTGTTGTAAAACATATCAATAATAAGTTATTTGCTTATGCCGGACAGCTGGCCGAGAAAAATGGTATAGAGAGTTTTGGTTATAATAATGAGCTTTTGCGGTATTATGGCGTCATTAAGGATGATAGTCTCCGAAGCATGCTGTTTACCTTATCCGGCATTATCATGGTTATTATTGTGGTTGGTTCCGTATCCTTAATTTATAATGCCTTTGCCATATCGGTATCGGAGCGTTCCAGATATCTTGGGATGCTATCGAGTGTGGGTGCGACAAAACGGCAGAAGAGGAACTCTGTGTTTTTTGAGGGAGCGGTAATCGGAGCAATCAGTATTCCAATCGGTATAGTTGCCGGATATGTAGGCTTAGGAATCACATATTTATTTATCAATCCAATGTTTAAGCAGTCCCTCGGATCAACGGAAGGTTTTCAGTTAAAGGTATATCCCTCCTCGGTACTGGTGGCAGTTCTGATTTCTGCGGTTACTATCTTTATCTCCACCTATATACCTGCCAGAAGAGCATCTAATGTATCGGCGATTGATGCCATCCGTCAATCCATGGATGTTAAAATAAAAGGCAGACAGGTAAAAACCTCAAAAATTACGAGAAAAGTATTTGGTATTGAGGCAGAACTGGGGCTTAAGAACTTGAAAAGATATCGAGGCAGATACAAAGCCACGGTGTTTTCCTTAATCATCAGTATGATGTTATTCTTGGTAGTATCTGCCTTTACAGATAATATCAGAAGATCAATGGGGCTTACGCTAGACGGAATAAATTTTGATATCCAGGCATCCGTTGATAATACCCTTGATGAAGAGAGGGATGCAATGATACAGGAAATGTTATCCCTTGAGGATATTACGGAGAACACCCGTGTCGATGTTCTAGATGTAAAAACTTTACTTAAAGAAACTAATGTGGCAGATCATGTTAAGTCCATGGGTGAAGATTATCTTGAAAACGGAAAATATCCTTATTATATTACATTGAATGTACTGGATGATGCTGCCTTAGAAAGATATACGAAAGAGGCCGGAGTCGATTATAAGAGTATCGCAAATTCGGATCAACCTACGGCGATTGTCATTGATTATCTCAAATATAAGGATCAGCAGCAGGATAAGTTTATCGAGACAAAGTCGGTCAAGGTGAAACCGGGTGAAAGGTTTGATTTAAGCTTTTCGGACCCGGAGACCGGCAATGATATAACGCTCAATTCCGTGGAAGTAGCGGCACTGACCGATGTTTATCCGATGGGTATCGTGTCAATGGGAAGAGTTCCGAGTTTTCATATCATTATGTCACAGGACAGCTTCCAAAAAATCATTGCCGGCAACGAAGATATGATTGCGGAAACTATGAACACAAAAGTTTATTTTAAAAGTGATAACCCTTTACGGCTTCAGGAGAACTTAGAAGAACTACAGAATAAATATGGGGTAAGCAGATTAGATATCTATAATGTGTATCAATTCCGCCAGAATGAAGAACAGATGGTACTTTTAATGTCTGTGTTCACCTATGCATTTATTATTTTAATTACGGCAATTTGCGTAGCCAATATTATTAATACGATCTCTACGAGCATTTCTCTTCGGAAAAGAGAATTTGCTATGTTGAAATCCGTCGGAATGACGCCAAAGGGTTTTAACAAAATGCTAAATTATGAAAGTATCTTTTATGGTCTGAAATCAGTATTATACGGTATTCCCATCAGCATCGGTGTCATGTATCTGATGCATCAGACCTTATATACCACCTTTGAGTTTCCGTTTACTCTGCCTGTGGATAGTATGATCTTTGTGATCGTAGCAATATTCACCATTGTAGGAGTGGCTATGCTGTATTCCAGCAATAAGGTGAAGAAAGAAAATATTATAGATGCTTTAAAACAAGAAATTGTATAGGAAGTAATAAAAATTGTGTAATAGAATTTTAGTTTCGCAGGATAAACCCAATTCATTTTAATAGCCATGAAGAAAGCCTATTTCCTAGAGTAAATCTTCTCTTAGAAATAGGCTTTTTTTGCTGATCGAATACAAAATTAAAATTCCATCTTTTGAATATCAACATCAGCGATTTCTTTTAACTCTTCTTCAAAGCCAGCTACCGCTTCCTCTGCATTATCAACAAATTCCAGTAAGATTAATCCTTGGGGACTGCAGGATTCTGGTGAGGCAACATGGAGCCCCAGCCGGGTGTTTATTTCACAGCCATATTTTGATAATAGCTCCTGGACTCTGCTTGCAGTTTGTACCCGGTCATGTAAAACAAAACCTAAAATAATTTTTGACATACAATTATCATCCTTTCTTTTATTATGCAATTAAGGTAATTGCGAAACTCATATTCTGTATTAATTGCGCTCGCAACATATACTATCCCCAATTTCTTAAACGATCGGAAAAATCGAATTGAGATGCCGTGAAGCGACATTTTAAGGATAGTATGTCAATTGAAAAGCTATCCTATGAAGAAAGTTTCAAATTATATTAAATTAAGTAACATTATCACAGAATAAATCTTAAATATCAGTATAATAAGGATTAGAACAGTAATTAAACCTAGTTCATAAGCATCCCATAAAATCGGTCGGAAAATAAATACCAAGGAATTTATAAAGCTTTAAACTATGCCCTATCCGGGTCAAATAGGTGCATAATGATATATTGCTGCTGATACTCATTAATAGGAAGGGATGGCGAGTTATATTGCCATCCCTTCCTATTGCCTTACGATATGACCAAAGTGTATAAAACCAACGAAGCCTAAAAACCACATAGCATTTCCTTTATCCTGATTAATGATACTTAAGTTAAATATCGAATAAACATGCTTGTATGAATACAGGATTATACCCAATAATTTAAAATAACATCTGATTTATTGCAACATATCGCTGAAATCTGTATTATAATTACATCCTAGTAAAAATTTATTTTGCAGAAAAAAATATTCGTAGTATAATAATAAAAATGCAGTACAAATAAGTCATGCTAAAAATTGGATTTATTTATATAAACAATCAGGAGGAACTGTCAATGAATAAAATGTATTCACCAAATGATATTGAAAAGAAGTGGCAAAATATTTGGGATGAGGAAGAAGCCTTCAAGGTAGGTAACGACAGGACAAAGCCAAAATATTATGCTTTGGTAGAGTTCCCGTATCCTTCCGGTCAGGGACTTCATGTAGGACATCCGAGACCCTATACCGCACTTGATATAATTGCGAGAAAAAGAAGGATGCAGGGCTATAACGTTCTATATCCGATGGGATGGGATGCATTTGGACTTCCGACCGAAAACTATGCGATAAAGAATAAAATTCATCCGAAGATTGTAACAGAGAATAATGTGGCTCATTTTAAGGCGCAATTGAGATCACTTGGATATTCCTTTGATTGGGACAGAGAAATTAATACCACGGACCCACGTTATTATAAATGGACGCAGTGGATCTTCTTAAAATTATTTGAGAAGGGGCTTGCCTATAAGAATGAAATGCCGATTAACTGGTGTACCTCCTGTAAGGTCGGTCTGGCTAACGAAGAAGTGGTAGGTGGTGTCTGTGAGCGCTGCGGCAGTGAGGTCGTACGTAAAGTAAAAAGCCAGTGGATGTTAAAAATCACAGAATATGCGGACAAATTAATCAATGATCTGGAGTTCGTGGACTATATCGATAAGGTTAAGGTTTCACAGAAAAACTGGATCGGACGTTCGGTTGGTGCTGAGGTGGATTTTAAATTATCCGGAAAAAAGGAGACCTTAAGGGTATTTACGACCAGACCGGATACCTTATTCGGTGCTACCTATATGGTAATTTCTCCGGAACATCCACTCATTGATAAGTATCAGGATGAGCTTAATAACTGGGCTGCAATTATAGATTATCGTGAGACAGCCTCTAAAAAATCAGACTTTGAACGTACCGAATTAGTAAAGGATAAAACCGGTGTGGTACTTGACGGATTGAAGGCAATCAATCCAGCCACAGGAAAGGAAATTCCGATCTGGATTTCCGACTATGTACTTATGACTTACGGAACGGGTGCGATTATGGCAGTTCCTGCCCATGATGAAAGAGACTGGGACTTTGCTAAGAAATTCAACCTGCCGATCGTCGAGGTGGTTGCCGGCGGTAATGTGCAGGATGAGGCATTTACCAATGTGGAAACCGGTGTACTGGTGAACTCCGATTTCTTAAACGGTCTTGAAGTGACACAGGCAAAGGAAAAGATGATAGAATGGCTGACGGATAACGGCATTGGTGACAAAAAGGTGAATTATAAATTAAGGGACTGGGTATTCTCCCGTCAGAGATACTGGGGTGAGCCAATCCCGTTGGTACACTGTGAGAAATGCGGTTATGTAGCAATTCCGGAAAGCGAGCTTCCGTTAATGCTTCCTGAGGTTGATAACTACGAACCAACCGACAATGGTGAATCTCCTCTGGCCGCCATGAGGGACTGGGTAGAAACTACTTGCCCTTGCTGCGGTGGTCACGCCCACAGGGAGACAGATACCATGCCTCAGTGGGCAGGGTCCTCCTGGTATTTCTTAAGATACATCGATCCTCATAATGAGGAAGCATTTGCAAGTAAGGAAGCACTGAATTACTGGATGCCGGTAGACTGGTACAACGGAGGTATGGAGCATACAACACTGCATTTACTGTATTCCCGTTTCTGGCATAAATTCTTATATGATTTAGGATTGGTAAATACACCGGAACCGTACCAGAAGAGAACCTCACACGGCATGATCTTAGGTGAAAACGGCGAGAAGATGTCAAAATCCCGTGGTAATGTTGTCAATCCGGATGATATTGTAAATGAATACGGTGCAGATACCTTAAGAACCTATGAAATGTTCATCGGAGCCTTTGATTTAAGCGCTGCCTGGTCCAATGAAGGTGTTAAGGGCTGCAGACGTTTCCTTGAAAGGGTATGGAAGCTTCAGGATATGTTAGTGGAAGGTGATTCCTACTCCGCTGAATTAGAAACCAAGCTGCACCAGACCATCAAGAAGGTAACAAATGACTATGAAAACCTGAAATTCAATACCGCAATTGCAGCCATGATGGCACTCGTAAATGAATTCTATCGCTTGGGCAGGATAACCAAGGGCGAATTTAAGACACTCCTGTTATTGTTGAATCCGGTGGCTCCTCATATGACCGAAGAGTTACTAGAGGAATTAGGAGAATCAAAGAGAGCTTATCAGATGGAATGGCCGGCTTATGAGGAAGCAAAAACGATTGAAAGTGAAGTCGAGATCGCGATTCAGATTAACGGTAAGGTGAAGGCTACCTTAAATGTGGATCTTGAGGAGGAGCAGACCTCTGTTAAGGATAAAGTATTTGCGATGGATCTCGTAAAAGCTGCCACCGAGGGTAAGAGTATCGTTAAGGAAATTTATATTAAGGGAAGAATTTATAATATCGTTGTGAAATAATTAGACTATCAAGTAAACTGTTTCATTTATCTTAGAAAAAAATGAGTGCTCAAACACTGAGAAGAAATCCGTGTGTTTGGGCATTTTTTAATTTCCTTCTTGTGCTATTAAGCTTTACCGGTGTTTACATAAGTGTACGATACTTAAAGACACGTAAAAAGATACTAAGAAGTCCCATATTATAAAGTATGGTGGAGTTTACCCCGAGTTAAGAAGGTTATAAAGTATATAAATGTATAAACTATTTATGGATTAATCGGATTGAGATATAGGAAGGATATTTCGTATACAGGCTGTAATTTGCTGTCGGTGCTAGGACCGGCAGCATTTTTTATTACTTCTGATACGAATGTTAATTAAACATATCAAATTGCACTGATTAAAAGGGAATTAGCTTAAAAAGATATAACATACTTAGAAAATATTGCTATAAATAAAACAAAATGATATAATATATGATATATAAAACAAGGAGGGGTAGTGAATTGAAAAAACTATTAATAGGATTGTTTTTGATTGTATGCGTTTTTTGCATCGGGTTTGTAGGGAGCCCGTTGCGTAGTAAAGCAGACACGAAACCGGAGGTTATAGAGATGGAGGCTGGAGGCGGTAAAATGCGGCTTGAAGTTTGTGCGGAGGATATTATCCGTGTCAGATACTCGCCGGACCAGACTTTTGATGAAAAAGATTTAAATACATTTACTGTAAAAAAGGATTGGAAGCCGGTAGATTATACCATATCAGAGGATGATAAGAAGCTTACCCTTGAGACAGCGAAACTTAAAGTTGAGTATGACAAGACAACCGAAACGGTATCATTTATGGATAAAGCCGGTAAAGTCATCTTAACGGAGGGCGGCAGAGTTCATCAAACCACTCTGAACGAGAAAACTACATATTATTCCATTGGCCAGAAATTTGTTTCACCGCAGACCGAATATCTGTATGGCTTCGGTAATGTCAATGACGGAGTGGGACTGCGAAATGTAACCGTTAACATAGACCAAAATAACACCAGAAAGAGAACACCGATGTTCTTTTCCAATCAGGGCTATGGAATCTTATTCGACATCACCTCCAATGGTTCCTTAACCTGGCCTAGTTCCTCAGCCTATCAATATACGGGAAACTGCACAGATTCCATGGATTATTACTTCTTCTATGGGCCGGAGGCAGATCATGTGATCTCCGGATACCGAACCGTTACCGGACAGGCAACTATGTTACCGAAGAATGCGTTCGGTTATGTTCAGTCCAGAAACCGTTACACTTCTCAGCAGGAATTACTGTCGGTGGTGGATACCTTCCGTCAGAAGAAAATACCCTTAGACTCCATAGTTATTGATTATTATTGGTGGAACGGGGATTTTAATAATATCCTGGAATGGAGCGGTAGCTGGCCAAATCCGGCAGAAATGATGCAGCAGCTTCATGATAATAATGTATCAGCATCTATATCAATCTGGCCTTCTTTCCGTGTGGGAACCAAAACCTTTAATACGATTAATGATGCAGGCTTTTTATTTCCCACAGCATCAAATTTTGGTCAGAATTATGACCCTTCCTCAGCAGAGGGTAGGAACTTTTACTGGAACATGATCAAGGATTCGGTTTGGAGTAAGGGACTAGACTCAGTTTGGCTGGATGCCTGTGAGCCGGAAACCAGCAACTGGGTATCCAATGCAAACGGAGAAGCAACCGCCTGGGGCAATTCGAGAATTATTGGAACCATGTACCCATTGCTTACCAATCAGGGCGTATATGAAGGACAGAGAGCAATCGCTGATAATGAAAAAAGAGTTAATACCTTATCCAGAGGAGCGGTGGCAGGTATTCAGCGTTACGGAATACAATCTTGGTCCGGTGACATTGCGGCTAACTGGGAGCAGTTTCGTAAGGAAATAGCCGGTGTCATTAATTTCTCGGCAGCAGGTCTGCCTTATTTTTCAACCGATACCGGCGGATATTTTGGTATCGATGTGAATAACCCGGATAACCGTGAAATGTTTATGCGCTGGCTGCAGTTTTCTACCTTTAACAGTATCATGCGTGTGCATGGTACGGATTGTGCCAAGGAGCCCTGGCAGTTTGGCACTCAATATGAAGCATA
>JARBTJ010000046.1 GCA_029240245.1 Herbinix sp. | reverse complement strand
CCTACTGTTACACCGCCTGCATCATTAATTTCCTCAATCGCTATTTCAGCACCCTGTTTTACTGAGGTACCATAGGAAGCAGCTTCTCCGGTAAGAGGTCCGATACCTCCAATAAGAAAGGTATCAGCTGCAGTATTATTATCTGAATTATTATCATCTGCTGTTGATCCGTTATCATCTTTTGTGCTATCATCCTTTGTTCCGCATCCTACTATGGAAACCGTTACAAAGATAAGCGCCAGGCATAGGCCTATAAATTTTTTCATACTTTTCATAAAATATCCCTCCTATATATTGTTAGATTCACCTGTATTATGTAATATTAAATGTGAATCTGCTTATATAAATAAGACGTTCCAAATGCGATAACAGATATCATCTGTCATGTATCCCGAACGCCTTTATTCTGCATCTATCATAACCTTGAATAATTACTTTGTCAATAAAATATTTATGCAGTTTTTATAACTCACCACCGCATTTATCGCAAAAATCCAATCCCTCCAACGTGATCCCGCCGCAGTCTGGACAGACGATTTTTGCAGGAAGTATCTCCCTTTCCACAACCTCAAATTCCTCTGACTCTATCTGTGCAGTTTCGCCCGCATCCTCGTCGGAAGGGGCAGAATCACTGCCCATAACCTCGTTCTCAATATCCTCTTCGTTAAAAATGGTTTCATCCTCTGAATTCTTAGTATGAGATTTTTGTTCTTTTCTATTTAATAGATTACCAAAAAATGACATGTTCATCCTCCAGATGTTGTTCCCTATTTAATGATTTATTTTTCATTTGCTTATGTTATTATACATGATTGCTAATTATTTACAGCCAATATCTTTTGCGTCCCGATCTTTCTCATTTCAATCTTCGGTACACCTTTACCTTCGATATAATCTCTTGTAATGGTTACACGCCCGATATTATCATCCTTTGGAATTTCATACATGATATCGAGCATAATTTCCTCAAGTATCGCTCTCAATGCTCTGGCACCGGTTTTCTTTTCTATCGCTTTTTCTGCAATCGCCTCCAGTGCATCGGTGTCGAATAAAAGTTCAACCTCGTCCATTTCCAAAAGCTTTTGAAATTGCTTCAAAATAGCATTCTTAGGCTCCTTAAGCACTTTAATCAGCATTTCTTTTGTTAATCCTTCTAAAGAAAACATAATAGGTAATCTTCCTAAAAATTCCGGGATCATTCCATATTCCCGTAAATCATCTACGGTTACCTTCTGCAGTATATTGGGGTCCTCATCGTGTTTATCCTTTAAATCCGCTTTAAATCCCATGGAAGACTGTTTATTTAGTCTCGCCTTTATGATTTTATCAAGCTCCGGAAATGCTCCGCCACAAATAAATAGTATGTTCTCCGTATTCACAGTGGTAAGAGGCACCATGGCATTTTTTGAGGTTGCACCTACCGGCACTTCAACATTACTTCCCTCAAGAAGCTTTAATAATCCCTGCTGTACGGATTCACCGCTGACATCCCTGCTGTTCGTATTTCGTTTCTTCGCAATCTTGTCAATCTCATCGATAAAGACGATACCGCGCTCTGCTTTTTCTACATCATTGCCTGCTGCCTGCAATAACTTGGATATGACACTTTCCACATCATCACCGATATAACCAGCCTCTGTTAATGAGGTAGCATCTGTAATTGCGAGCGGAACATTCAAAAGCTTTGCCAGCGTTTTTACAAGATATGTTTTACCGCAACCGGTAGGTCCAATCATCATCATATTAGATTTCTCTATCTCAAATTCGTTATTTCTATCAAAGCCTATTCTCTTATAATGATTATAAACAGCTACAGAGATTGCTTTCTTCGCATGCTCCTGTCCGATGATAAAATCATCAAGACTGGCTTTAATCATATGGGGAGAAGGAACACTCTTACGATCAAAATTCTGCTGTCCGCTATCTTCCTCTGGTTTCTTCTTTTTTAATTTCTGAACCTTTGGAATATCATTCTGTAGATTGGACATCTGAAACATATTGGGTGTAACCCCCATCATCTGCATATATGGGTTATCACCTTTATTCATGGTGTCAAACGTTTTCTGCATGCAGTCCGCACAAATACTTATATTATTCGGTATCCGGATCATTTTCCCCACTTTACTCTCCGGTCTTCTACATAGGTAGCAGATCTCTTCGTATTCTCCCTCATGCTTGTCATGCGCCTGATCTTTATTATTTATGGTTAAATCATCAAAATTACTCATGCAAATCCTCCATTCCTTTTGGAGGATTTCTCCTCCATCTCATTCGGAGGATTTCTCCTCCATCACTTTCGGAGCAATCGTCCGCCAGCAATTAGGTGGATTTATCTCCTTGTCTTTATAGAAGGGTTTTACTCCCCAGCAAAATGATAAATTAGTATCCAAATTATTTTTCTATTATAGCGTATCCGCCTTTAACGCACAATAGTTGAATTATTAAGGTTCTATTAATTTAAAAACGGTTTGTCAACGATACCAATCATCAAATATCTAATAGATTTCTTCGGTTTGTATGCGCGTCCTCATGCAACCGAGTGCCTTCCCAGCAAGTTTTACCTATATCTCTATAACTCTGTTCCCAATGATATTTTGATAATCAGTTAGGGCTGCTTCCGCATTACGCCGAAACAGCCCTTTTGAATAACTCATTGAATTTTTACACTTTGATCTTTACTCTTTGATCTTTACACTTTGATCTTTACACTTTGATCTTTACACTTTGATTTTTTCATTTTTATTTTTACACTTTGATTTTTACATTTTGATTTTTACATTTTTTACACTTTGAATTTTTACCCTTATAAATTTTACTCTTTGAATTTTACTCTTTGAATATCCCTGTTCTGGTCTTCATTCCTAATATTAAGAATTTGTCTTCAAACATTACTCGTTTGTGTCAGTCAGATAAGGATTTGCTTTTAGAGTAACTGCTACAACCGTTTCCTCATACACTCCATCCACGATTCTCATATATGTGATTTGTACCTCAGTTCCTACCTTGCGGCTGTTCACATAATCCTTTAACTGCGTTATTGAGGTTACTTCAATTTCATTAACACGGGTAATAACATCACCCTTAAGAAGACCTGCCTGGTGAGCGGCACCATTTTGTGTTACTTCATTAATATATACGCCGATCGGAATATTTAATGCGATTGATACATCCTCTGTAACATCTCCGCCGGTAATTCCCAAATAACCTTGTTCGCTCTCTTTTAACACTTCTCTGCTCATAAGCTCATTGATGATTGGAATGGCTTTAGAAATCGGTATTGCATAACCCATACCCTCCACTTCATAGGATGCGTATTTTACAGTATTAATTCCTATTACTTCACCATAGGTATTTAGTAATGCACCGCCACTGTTTCCGGGATTAATCGCTGCATCCGTCTGTAATAACACCATTTTATTGGAATCGTAACCATCCGACACTTCAACCTCGCGGTCTTTCGCACTGATATATCCAACCGTCACCGATTGACCATATCCTAATGCATTACCGATGGCAATTGACATCTCACCAACCTTTGTCTCATCGGAATTACCAAGCTTTGCTACTTTTATTTCATTTAAGGAGGACTCCTCCATCGTGGATATATCTACGGTTATTACGGCTAAATCAGCGTTTGCATCTGTTCCCTTTATTTCAGCTTTCGCCTGTTTTCCATCAATAAAAGTTACCGTAATTTCCTCTGCTCCTGCGACAACGTGATTATTTGTAGCAATTAACAGTTCCCCTTCATCCTTGCCTACAATGATACCTGATCCGGAGGATTCCATCGGCTGATTAAATTCCTGACCAAACCAATCACTGGATGCTGATGTCATACTGGTGATGGATACAATGGACGGTTTCGTGTTCTTAGACACGTCACTGATGATGGAACCTGGTTTTACTGTGACAGATCCCCTCTGTGTTACTTCTATTTTATAATTTACAGAAAGACTGTTATCTCCAATATCCTTACCGGAACCTAATACCAAATTATTCTTTTCAGCCTCCGGATTCAAATAATAAAATAATTGATTAAAAGCGATGAAGCAAATGGCTGCAATCACACCAAAACTTAAGGATTTCAGAACAAATTTCCATGCTCTCCTGCCCTTTTTCTGCTTTTTTATATTATTATTAGCTGCCGTATGGTCCGTAGCTGTAGGTCTATATTCCCATGTGTTGGTCCTTGGGTTATAATTGGAGTATGCTCCGCCTTGAATTTGTTCCGCCCAAAAATTATATTCAGGTACTTTGCCTGTCGGATTCGGACCGGTCAAATGATTGTTTTCCCTATTGTCATCCTGATTTCTATATTGCTGATCGAATTCTGCCATAAGAATTCTCCTTTCTATCCGAAATAATATTTTCTTTTTTGTATATTTGTAGTTTAGCAATATATTGTGTTTAGATTGTGAAAATTTTTTAAATAAATCATGTACTAAGGACAATATTGCACGCAAATTAATACTTGGGGAATATGATAAGCATAATAGTAAAAATTTTGTTGTTGAAAACTCGGTAATCATGTATTATATTGATAATCATGTATTATATTAGGAAACTCAACTAAAAACATAGTGCTTCATAAAAAGTAGGTGTTGATATGATTAAAGATAATCAAAAAATGCTGAATAGAGTTCATGTTCTAATGGATGCCTGCACCATAGTCGCTGCCTACCTATTCACTTATTATTTACGATTTTACAGTCCCTTTTCACAAATGAAATTCCCGTGGATCGTTAAAGGTGACTTCTTACCCCTCGAGGAATACTCGTTCCGCTTGGTATACTTAGTACCACTTTATCTATTTATTTATTATTATTCAAGATTATACACTCCAAAGAGAGGCAAGCGCAAGTGGTTCGAATTATTCCATATCATAATGGCAAATATATTCGGAATTGCTTTCTTCACTTTTATATTGTATTTCCAAAAAGAATTGCATATCTCCCGTTATTATATCATTTTCTTCTTTATTGTTAATATACTGTTTGGTGCCAGTACGAGATTAATACTTTCCTACTCCCTAAAGGTAGCCCGTAGAAAGGGTTATAACCTAAAACATGTTATTTTAGTAGGTTACAGCCGTGCGGCGGAAAGCTATATTGACCGGATTTTTGCCAACCCACAATGGGGCTATTATATCCATGGTATCTTAGATGATAATATGGCCGTGGGAACTATGTATAAAAAGGTTCCTGTCATCGGTCCGGTTTATCAGCTGAATGCATTTTTGGCGAAAATGAACCTGGACGAAATCGCAATTACCTTAAGCATCAATGAATATGAAAAACTGGAAAACATCGTTGTGATTTGTGAAAAATCAGGTGTTCATACAAAATTTATTCCCGATTATAAGGGCTTTATACCGACGCAACCATATACCGAGGATCTATACGGGTTACCTGTCATTAATATACGTAATGTTCCGTTAAGTAATACCTATAATCGAATGATCAAACGGATTGTTGATATCTTCGGGGCGTTGTTTGCTTTACTTATCTTCGGCATTCCGATGCTGCTGGTTGCTCTTATTATTAAGATTACCTCTCCTGGACCGGTCATTTTTACTCAGGTAAGAATCGGGCGACAGAATAAGGAATTTAAGATGTTTAAATTCCGTTCCATGGAGCTGCAGCCGGAGAAGGACGAAAAGAAGGCATGGACTACCAATAAGGACCCCAGAGTTACCGGTATCGGTAAGTTTATCCGTCGGACAAGCATTGATGAGTTCCCACAGTTCTTTAATGTGTTAAAGGGTGATATGAGTCTGGTCGGACCTCGGCCGGAACGCCCTTACTTCGTAGATAAATTCAAAGAAGAGATCCCAAGATACATGATTAAGCATCAGGTTTCTCCCGGTCTTACCGGTTGGGCACAAATCAATGGCTACCGGGGTGATACCTCTATTCGCAAACGAATTGACCACGATTTGTATTATATTGAAAATTGGACGCTCGGACTTGATATAAAGATTTTATTTTTAACAATTTTTAAAGGCTTTATCAATAAAAATGCTTATTAGTTTAATACTAATGTTATACTAAGAAGGCAAGGTGTATTGATAAGTTATGGAGAAAACAAAGAAAAAGAGAAAAATTAACCTTACTGCAATTATATTCATCGAAGTTTTTATTCTGGTTCTTTTGTTGGTCGGAGGTAAAATATATGACTCTGTCGGTAAAATACAAAAGGATGACAGTAAAGATCACGAAATAATTCAAAACGAAGAAGTGGAACCCGAAACCGGTTATCGCAATATTGTATTGTTCGGCGTGGATTCAAGAGAGAACACGTTGAAGGAGGGTACCAATAGTGACACTATCATTATTGCCAGCATTAACAATAAAACAAAGGAGGTCCGTTTGGTCTCCATTTACCGCGATACGTATAGCAATATCCCGGGTGAGGGTTATGATAAGATCAATGCCGCCTACCGAATCGGTGGCTATTCCCTGGCAATCAGCACCATCAATACGAATTTTGATTTGGATATTAAAGAATATGTTACGGTAAATTTTCTGGCTGTTGTTAAGGTAATCGATGAGCTCGGAGGTATTACCCTGGATATCACAGAAGAGGAATTACCCTATTTAAACGGATATGTTCATGAGCTGAATAAAATTAACGATTCGAAGGTCCCCGATTTAAAGAATTACGGTAAACAGCACGTTAACGGTACCCAGGCTACTGCGTATGCGCGAATCCGCTATACCTCTGGTGGTGATTTCAAACGTACGGAACGCCAGCGGATTGTGATAGGTCGAATATTTGAAAAAGTAAAATCCTCAAAGCTTTCCACCATCAATGCTCTGATCAATGAATTTTTTCCACAGGTCTCCACGAATCTAGGTAACTTAGAAATTTTAAACTTGGCGAAGAGCGTATTTTCTTATCATATCACCGACCAGACCGGATTTCCGTTTGAAACTGATATCCATAATTATAAGCGAGTTTCTTATGTCTTCCCGGTTGCTCTTGATGCTAATGTGAAGAAACTGCATAAATTTCTATTTGACGAACCGAATTATACCCCTTCAAAGAAGGTCCGGGAATATTCCGAGAAAATAGAAGCTGTGCGAAACGATTGATAATATTTTGGAAATGCTCACTAGATGACGCGCAAATGAAAAACACGTGACTGAAGATTTTCCCTCAGACACGTGTTTTTATATTTATTTATAGTATTTATTCAGAAGGTTTTCAATCGGCTCCCGGTCCAGTTTATTAAAGAACGCGGTTCTCTGTCTCTTCTCTTTCGAAGGTTTCTTATGGTTCTTATAATATACACTTTTTAAGGTACCTTCTTTAAACTTAAACTGACTGCTTATGATATCCCAGACTTCCTTACCTTTTGGATTATTGGCTAATACCATACTGACACCCTTATTGTCAAACAGTTCAGGTGCTTTATTTTGGATTCCCCAGCAATCTCCTAGCGTGATATCTCCTATCCTGTGCTTAAAGGTATACCTGCATTTACTACAGACCGGACGAATAATATAGTCATTCAAAAAGGCTTTAAAATAAACATCCTCAACCGAGCGATCCGCATGTACATTACCATTCTGTGTAGTAATTACCATATTGGCATCTGAATATTTCCAACCCTTTTTCTTGTCCGTGAAGACAATATTAACCACCTTGGAACGATATTTCTTATTTAAATAATCGACATATTGCCGAAATACCTTCGGAGAAGGTACCGCGCGGCATACAAGCTCGCATATTAACAAATTCTCATAGTCCTTCCGCAAAAAGGAACGTAATCCTGCACATTCACAGGGCAATCCGGTGTAAAGGACAAAACGCCCTTCCTTCAAAAGCTTTCTGATTCTCGGAAATATGCCATTAAAATCACTCTTTACGTATTTGGTACCACAAAAGGCTCTCGCATCCTCCAAGTTATCAGCGATGTCTGAAATAACCTTCATATCTTCATCATAGCGTACTCCTACCACTACTCCTTGCTTTTCCTCAATGACATACTTCGCAAGCGCAGGATAGATTGCACCGGAGCTACTTTGATTTCGCTCTTCTTGGTCCAAATGGTAGGCATAATATGCCTTAGGATAATGTGCCTTAAACTCAACGGTTTTCAAATGTCTTCTTATGCATACCTTTTTACATAAACCACAGCTGACACATTTACTTTCATCCACGATTGGATATAGGAAACCTTCCTTATCCTCCTCCATACGGATCGCTTTAACCTTACAGACGCTCTGGCAAGCCGTACAGCCGTAACAATTTTCTTTTTTTATATTGGTTGGACATTGCACTCGGTCATATTTATCTACTATTTTTAAGGATCTTAATAAAAATTCATTGGAGGCTTTCTGCAGCTTCTCAATTCTTTTATGAAGCTCTTTCAGATCTTCGATCTGAAACATATTAAAGTCTTTAAAATCCTTAATATCGTATAAAATATGTGACTGTAAATTAAGCTCGTTAAGTAAATCCACCGTTCTGCTACCGGTATCCGAATGAAGCATGGAAACAAACGGCTTTTCATATAGGATGGAAAATACGGTTCCATGGAAGGAGTTAGTGATCACACAGGTAGCCGATTCGATCAGTCCCAGAAACTCGCCGGTATCCGCTGTATAAAACGGCGGAAGCTCATTCACAAAACCGGGGGTCGGTCTTCTTTGAATCACCGGAATACCCAGTGCGATTGAAATTTTGTTAGCCAGCGAGATAACCTGATCATTTTTTTCAATCATATATACGAGAATATACGGTTCCCGTATCATAGTCTCCGTTTTAATTTCCTCGTAATCTGCTTTTTTCAATAAAAGAGTGGGATCTAAAACCACTTCTACAGTCTTATCAGTTAATTCCTGTACCGCTTCTAATACACTTCTTTCTCTAACTGAGATTCCGGTATAGCTCGTGAGAGAATTTCGTACTTCCTGTTTGATTTTTGAATGGATATAATCCTTTCCGATACTAGCAGCATAGGAAATTTTGATTTTATCCTTTTCAGCGAAGTCTAAGAAGTATGCGGGGTCAAAACCATCCGTATGATCAACATTCCAGACCTGATCACTTCCTACGATATAAGCATCTAAATCAAGTCCCGCCTGCTTCAGCTCAGGATAAGTTCTGTAATCACCGATTAAATTAAAGTTTTTGCTTAAAAAATTCTGAAATTTTTGATATCTGATTAAACTTTCATTATTTGTCACAGAGATAGCCAGGTTTTTTATCTTACGGCGAATACCTGTTTGTAATTGCATCGGATCATATAATTTATCTATGATGTCGGGATGATAATGAATGACGCCGCTATCTAGGCCATAATCCTTCAGAACCTTTTGTAAAGCCCATGTTTGTAATGTTGCACCATAATTATTGGCACTATGAAATGTTATGACTCCTACCTTCATGCTGCGTCACCTCCTTTAATAACTTTGCCATAGGTAATACAGGCTCTTCGTTTATCAATATATTACCCTCTTTTTTCCGTAAAGCATTCACTTCCTTGGTTGCAACAACCATTGAATAAAGCGGGAAACGTTTGATGAAATAGTTTACCTGTTTACGGTATTTTCCCTTGCCTCTATATTTATTAAAATTGAAATATTTAAAATTGTAAATGGTTTTACCACCGAGCAAGGTACACATATTTCCAATCATACGGTCAAGCTCAGAGTGATGAATAACATAATCAAATTGAATATCTCCAAAGTACTTCATGATTTCCCGTTTCATAACCTTATCGATGCGATGGTTGGTCGCACTGATATTAATTCCATTATTTAACCGGAGTTTACAGAGAATGTAATCCAATCTGGTGTAATTTACTTCATACATAATTGGGAAATAATTGATTTCTTTTCTAAACTGTGAAAGCATCTCGGATGCTTTTTTCGCATCGTCCGCTTTCATACCAACATATACATCAAAAATATTGGTATCAATTTGATTGATTGTCCGAATCAGTCTGCCGGTATAATCGTCTCTTTTCATACCCTTGATAAAGATAAACACTTTCTTCCTATCCTGAGGTTTCACTTTCTCAAGCTTAAAATCTGCTTCTTTCTCGGTATGTCCAAATAACAAAGTCTCAATTACCTGTCTTGGTGTTCTTTCCGAGTCATAGGAGCAGAATTGTTTATAAAACTCCGGGTATTCTTTTTTATCGGCATTCAACTCGTTTATAAGTTCCTGAACCGTATCCGCCTTTGGAAGCTCTAAGGTATCCAAATCTAAGTAAAGACCTCTTCCCGTCAGGTATTCCTCTCTGTCATAGGTGAATAAAACAATTTTTCTCTTCGTAGCACCATAATCAAACATGATACTGGAATAATCCGTTACCAATGCATCACTCGAATTTAAGAAATCATAGGTCTCATATCTCGAAGGAAATTCCTTAATATGCTTATACCCGGTAAAATCCATCTCTGCTTTAACATAAGGATGCAGCTTTACGTAAAAAATCTGGGAATCCTTGAGCTTCTTATCGATTTCAGAAAAATAGGAATTTAAATTTTCTAATTGACGATCGGTCTCCTTTTGGTGCAAAAGGCCTCTCCAGGTGGGCATATAGATAATTACCTGTTTATCTTCAATTCCACATTCCTTCCTGATTTGTTGATAGCGATTCTTTTGAAAGAATATGGAGTTTCTGGGGTAACCGGACAGCATAATAGTTCCCGGATAGATATCCTTTAGCATATAATCATTTAAAAATACGTCCCTGGAAAAATCGTTCTGATAAAGAAGGTAGTCGGCGATTAAGTAATTTCTTTGCACATTTCCAAGCGCATACTCTCTGGAGGGAACAATCCTTCCCATAGCCTTTAACGGTGTTCCATGCCAGGTATTTAAATATACCTGTTCCTTCTTCTTAATAAAATATGGAGGAAAGCTGGTATCTGTAACCAGATATTTAGCGGTAGCCAGTGCTCTCATATAGTCTCTGGAACGAATTTCTATCATCTTCACATTATGGATTTCATAGTTGGCCAGCAGAGTTTTATACTGTTGCATGTAACTCTTTTCCATTGCAAGAAGAACATTGAACTCTTTATAAGCAGAATTTGTTAGTTCACGGATTAAGGCAAAGATATTGCCTGCAATATCTTCCCCGTGCTTTGATTCAAACAAAATATCCATCGGAGCTATCGGTAATTTCTCATAGAGCCTGGTATAATATACAGAGCCTGCCTGGCTTAGAATAGCAAGCAGCGGCAGCTTTCTCTTAATTAAAGATACCCTGTCGGTACTTCTCTTCCATTTTCTGATTCTTCTTCTCCAGGTTTTCTTTCTTGATCTAAGCTTAGAAAATATTTTTATGAGAAAATGAGGTGTGTATTCCCGTACAACGGTACGGTAAATCATCCTGTTTTTATTTGTGTATTCTTTTAATTTACCTTTTAGCGCACCGGAGGAATACTTCAGATAATGATTGATTCTCCAAGCCGGCAGCTGCTCATCCAGAAAATCCAGTGTCTCCCTTATAATTCGTATTTTGATGGACAGCTTACCTTTATTCTCACGCTTATAAAGAGAGCCGAAACGGTATAAAAAGTGACGGGCACAGATATATTCCAGCTCTGCAAAATAAAGATCGAAGTACTTATTTTGTCTCATATAATCAAATAGTAATTCGAAGGCTTTCACGATATCTAAGGTCTGTTCAGAAAAGCTGTTTAAAAATCCGCCCTGCGTCGTTCTGCGGTAATTATATAAAGGCTCGTTTACAACGCCAATACATTTGGACTTACATATTACTTCAAAGGTAAATACCAGGTCTTCAAAACGCATTTTCTCCGGAAAGGTCATCCCTTGCAACAATTCCCGTTTAAATAATTTGTCCCAGGGGAAGGGCGAAATATGGGCAAATTCAAATTTATTCACCGAAAGTTCAAAGTTCTGGCTAATCAAATTGGTTTCCACCGCTTCTCTTTGAAACTCTCCGATGTGTTCCCGTTCATATACATTGTATCTGCCGCAGATGACAATATCATTTCCATCCGTAACAGCTTTCCGGTACAGCTTTTCGCACATATCTGCCTCGATATAATCATCACTATCCACGAATAAGATATAATCGCCACTGGCTTTCGACATACCATAGTTCCTTGCATGGCTGACACCATGATTTTCAGTGGTAAATACCTTCATAAGCTCAGGATATTTTCCCTGATATTCTTCAAGAATACTTAGACTGCTGTCCTTACTGCCATCATTTACGATAATAACCTCCATATCCTGCAGGGTTTGTGCAATCACACTGTCCAGACACGCTCTCAAATAACGTTCTACATTATATACGGGCATGACGATACTAATTTTGTAATTCGATTTTTCCACTTAACTGTCCCTCCAATTAAATACTGTTAAGCTGTACTGAACTCACAGATTTATCCGTTTTTTGCAGAACTACAGAATATATGTAAATATAAACGTTCCGCTGATTTCCCATCCAGGAATTGATAGCTTTTATTTTTAAAGTTTTCAATAATTTTTATATCAAATTGATTCTTGTTAAGAAGCTCTGCTACTGACTGCGTATCTATTACAACAGGACCGGGTACAAATTCCTCATAAGGTTGATAGAATCCCCTGTCGGTATTTGAGAATTGCTTTAAATCATACGCAAAAAATATGATTGGGCGATTTAAAAGACAATATTCAAAAATAACCGATGAGTAATCTGATATCAGGTAATCAGAAACCAGCAACAGGGTATTAATATCCGGGTAAGAAGACATGGATATTACGTGATCCGTCTTTTGGCCGGATTTTTCCTGCACAGTTCTTCGGTACGCCTGTTCCACAAATGGATGAAGCCGCAGTAAAAACACAAAATCCTCCGTGGTCTTTTCACATAGCAGTTCGGTATCCAGAAGCAACCTTGGCCTGTCCTTTTCCTGATCGCGGAAGGTTGGTGCATATAACACCAGCCTCTTCCCCTTTAACTCCGGATACTGCCGATAGAATTTGTGGATTCGTTCTTCTTTTTTATTCGGATCAAAGAAAATGTCCGTTCTTGGAAGTCCATAGATAAAGATCCTATCCTCAGATACTCCAAAAGCACTCGCATATTCCTCTTTTGTCTGCTTTGAGTTTACTATGAGATGGGTAAGCCTGGCATTCGCTTTTTTCTCCAGCCTTTTTAACATTCCGATGTTGACATCCTGACCAAACTTCTTTATGGTTCCTGTCCCATGCCAAAGTTGAATTACCTTTACCTTTTTATGAAATTTAAGATATGCCATCGGAAGAAAAACATTATCAAGCATGATATATTCAGAAGTAGCCATTTCATATGGCTTTGCAACAAAAAAAGACAGCTTTCCCTTGAATATATTAATATTCTTTGCTAAATTCCGATCTGCCTTTTTTAGAAACGCAAAGGTAAAGCCCTCGTTTTTATTCGTTAAATATTCGACCATTCGGCCAACATTGGAGTCCTTGCTGCCGTCATGCGTCATGATTGCAAAGACTTTCTTCGGTTTTATTGTACAAAATATCCGAAATATATAAAAAAAGCCAGCAAATATCAAATACCCGATATTTTTCAATTTCCGATCCCTCCATGGGAAAGTATTAGATCTACTACAACTGCAGACGCCGTACCATGGTCGGCGTGATTATATTTTTTCTTAAATGCATCGATTTTTTCTTTATATTTATATTGATCATAACTGATTATGGATTGAACCAGCTGCTGTGTCGTAACAACCACCGGTCCCGGTGCTTCTTCCAAAAAGTCAAAGTAAAAACCTCTCAGCTGATCCTTATATTGATCTAAATCATAAGCAAAAAATAACATAGGTCGGTCAAGTAAGCTGTAATCAAACATTACCGAAGAATAATCGGTGATCAAAAGATCAGCTATCAGATATAGCTCTGCTATATCATCGGAAGCCCCGAAGGAAAAGAGAAACCCTTGATATTTGCTGCCATCAATCACTTCACTAACGAGGTAGTGAGCCTTAACTAAGATAATGTAATCCTTTGAAAGACTTTTCCTTAGATAATCAAAATCAATTCTTGTACTAAATTTGTATTGATGTGGTCCAATAAATTCATTATCTCTCCAGGTCGGAGCATAAAGAATGATTTTTTTATCCATCGGAAGATGAAATCTTTGTTTTAACTCCAATATTCTATCATAATTGTTTTGATTTATCAGCAAGTCATTTCTTGGGTAACCGATCTCCAGAATTTCCTTTTCGTAGGCAAATGCCCTTCGAAAAATTCCGGTGGAATAGGAATTTTGGGACAATAAATAGTCCCAGCTACTTGAATTTTTAATAAAATTCTTTTTATAGCTATCAAGGTCTGCTTCCCCCTCCATCGTTATGTTAAACATATCAAGTGCCAGCCTTTTCAATGGTGTTCCATGCCAGGTCTGTATATAAATTGTTTTCTTACGCTTCACCAGATAGGAGGGCATTCTGGTATCACTTACCCAATATCCTGCCTTAGAAAAGATGAAAAAATAGTTGAGGCTGATTCTTTTAACCTTAATGGCATTTCCGGGAAGCTCTGCTCCAGTGTCCTCCAATATAAAAAAGCATCTAAATTGCTTATCGAGGCCTCTAGCGACCATTTCTTCGTAGATAAATCTAGGATTGCCGGAATAATTTCTTCCTAGATTACTTTCAAAAAGTATGATTTGTTTATCTACCCGATTTATCAGTACAAAAAGCCGGTACAGAAACAGAACCGGTATTTTCACTGCTTTTTTTATTAATCTCTTCATCAATTTCATGATGCTTCCCATGACTTTCCTTCAGGATAAATAGATCCGGTTCGGCATATTGATCAGCCGCGTCAAATGTAATAATTCCTATTATAGTTTTACATTATTTAATCTGCAAATCACTCTTAATCTTTGTAGTCGAAATACCTTCTGTTCTACCCAAATAGACAACCTCGCAGTAATCCTTCAGAAAGTCGAATTTACCCGTCCAATCGTCACCCATAACAAAGATATCGATATTATTGTTTTTCACATCATCAATTTTTTGCTCCCAGGTATATTCAGGAAGAACTTCATCTACATATTTAATAGCTTCCAAAATTTTCTTCCTATCCTCATAGGGATAGTAAGCGGTTTTATTTTTAAGCGCATTAAATTCATCCGAGGATACAACCACCACCAGATAATCTCCCAATGCTTTTGCTCTCCGAAGTAAATTGATATGACCAACATGAAGTAAATCAAATGTTCCGTAAGTTATTACTTTTTTCATATTAACCTTGTAGGATTGATAAACGATCCTACATCTCCTTTCTGATTAATGAGAAAGACACTTTAGTGGCCTTTTCTTTCGTAGATACCCTTCTCCTATTTCACTTTCTTCTCATAGATCTTACACACATCATCGACATCGCCCTGTGCCACTATGGTCCCTTTTTCGAGTAAGATAGCTTTATTACAGATACTCTTTACCTGTTCGATATTATGGGATACAAATAATACGGTTACTCCCTGCTTAAACATAGCTTTCACCTTTTTTTCGCTCTTTTTACGGAATTTTGCATCACCTACCGCAAACACTTCATCTAAAATCAATATTTGCGGCTCCACTACGGTAGCAATGGAGAAGCCCAACCTGGTTTTCATACCGGAGGAGTAATTCTTAACAGGTACATTAATAAATTCACCAAGTTCGGAGAAATCCACGATTTCCTGGAACTTTTCCTTGATGAAATCCTTGGAATAACCGAGTACCGCTCCATAAAGGTAAATATTCTCGGCACCTGTATATTGCATGTCAAAGCCTGCGCCTAATTCCAATAGGGGTGCTAAGCGCCCCTTCGTAATTACACTGCCTTCGGTAGCCTTTAAAACTCCCGAAATCACCTTAAGCAAGGTACTCTTCCCGGCACCATTAAGTCCCAGAATTCCCACACGGTCACCCTCTTCCACAGAAAAGGTAACATCCTTAAGTGCCCAGAAGCTTTTATAATCAATCTGACGATTTAATTTTTTAATGATAAACTCTTTTAAATTATCCACCTTCTGTGAACTCATGAGAAATTTCACGCCAACGTGGTCAACTCTGATTACAACCTTACCCATCCTGTCCTCCTATATATTCAGAATAAATTTATCCTGGTTCTTATAGAACATCCATATGCCCAATACCAAAGATACAACACTAAATATAACAGAGTATAATAATGCCGATAAATCCATAGGTAAACCGTTAATAATGGAATTTCTAAAATTTACGATTACGGCATATAAAGGATTTAACTTCAATAACCATCCAAAGCCTCCGTCGATCACCATGCTCGGTCTATAAAATATTGCGGAACAATACATGATTAACATCAATATAACATCCCAAAGGTATTCCATATCCCTGAAAAACACAGCCATAGTTGCAAGAATTAAACCAACTCCGATTACCATGACCAGTAAAATAAGGAGCGGTACGATCGCCTGTAGCATATAGATAGTCGGTTTTATCTTTAATACGATGGCCACACCGGCCAATACAATCAATGAAATCAGAAAAATAATATACTTGGATAAAATTGTGGACAGCGGATAAATATATTTTGGAACATATACTTTTTTAATCATTTGGCTATTACTCCGAATGGATTTCATAGCCGCTTTTGTTGCATTAGAGAAAAAGGAATATAGTAATCTTCCTGTTAAAATGTAAATAGGAAATGTTTTATCACTATTACCACGAAACCCTGAAAAGACCATTGTCAGAACAATCATGGTAAGTAAAGGCTCGATCAGAGTCCATAAAATTCCCAGATAGGACCTTCGGTACTTTAATTTAATATCCTTAGTGATTAATTCAGATAACAAATATCTGTATTTCGAAAAGTTCTTAATATTTTGCTTCATTTTTACCTCCATTAACGTGCACTGCACGTAAGAAAAAAGGTAAGTGCTTGATAATATCAAATTCCTTCGTTATGTTAGAATTTCATATACTCTTAATGACTATAGTCTTTGCATTAGTAAAAGAATTTAGTCCACTAGCCATTCCCTTTTAAATCAAATACTGCTTCCGCAACCTTACGCGAAGCCTGTCCATCCTCCCAGGAGCAGAACTTATCATAAAATGCCTTATACTTTTCTTGGTATTTCTCACTTAATTGATCGATGTTTTCAATCGCTGATACTATTTCTTCCGTGGTAAATAAGAGCGGTCCCGGCAGCTCTTCTTCAATATCAATATAGAAACCACGTAATATATCTCTGTATTTCTCTAAGTCATAAGTAAAGAACAGCATCGGCCGCTTCAAATTCGCGTAATCAAAGAATACGGAGGAATAATCCGTAATTAATATATCAGAAATTAAATATAATTCCGAAATATCATCATATTTACTTAAATTATAAGCAAAATCCTCAAGACCCGTTACATCCAACGAATCGGCTATAAAATAATGTGTACGTAATAAAATTACGTATTCACTTCCTAATTTTTCTATCAAAAGCTGCATATCCAGCTTTAAAGAAAACTTATATCTTCCTTTGGTATAGTATTCATCATCTCTCCAGGTCGGAGCATATAGAATTGTCTTTTTATCCCTCGGAATACCAAGCTTATCCTTAATTGCTCTTGAAATCTCTTCTTTATTTCTGTCATGAAGAATATCATTTCTGGGATATCCGGTCTCCAACATCACCTTATCATACATAAAGCATCTTCGGAATATATCACTGGAATATTGATTTGGCGCAATAAGATAATCCCAGGCTCTTGACTGCTTATAAACCTGCTGCTTATAACGAGGTGTTGCCGAGCTGATATCCTCCATATCGAATACCAGTCGTTTTAACGGTGTGCCATGCCAGGTTTGCAAAAACACATTTCCTTTTCTTTTTCGTATCCACTCCGGTTGTCTGCCGTTAAAAACATAATATTTACTGCGTGCCAGGTAATAAGCATAACGGATCGAAAACCTATTAACCTTAGTATGCCGGAATGGTATCTTCGTATGTTTCTTATCAATTACCCAGATGAATTTAAACTTTCCGGGATGATTTGCTGATAAATATTCATAGACATACTTTGGACTGTCCGAATAGTTTTTGCCAAAAAAGCTCTCACAGAATACCCAATTCACCTTAACCGGTCTTTTTAAAAATACATGAATATACATAAATTTTGAAAATGCTCTTGTATTTTTCGTGATCTTCTTAAATTTCTTCCATGCTAAGTGCCGATTCACTATTTGAATGGCAGCCTTTAAATTATCCTTATAAAAGGCATGTAAAAGCTTACGTTTATATCGATTCTGCTTCCTTAACAGCTTTTTGTCCATACTCACTACCAATTCATGAATTACATGAAATTGTTGGTCTCTGGTTTTAATCTTTTTACTTCTCCGCAGTTTAGGTGCGAAATACCGGATACAGTAGTGAATGATTTTACGGTCAAGCCGATTGCGCAAATCGCTGCCCGGCTCTAATAAACTGATGGCATACCGGTAGGTCCTAACATACTCCTTAAAGCTTTTACTACCCTTCATCTGTCCCAGGGAGGGCATATTAATTGCATCATTATGGTTTCGTTTCATATAAAGGGCCAGCGGCTGATTTTCATAATGCTTAGCTACCCTCAAAACCTGGAGCAGGAACGGATAATCCGATATAAACCGAATATCCTCATTAAATCTGATCTTATTATCTAAGATAAGCGAACGTTTTATCAGCATATGCAAAACCGATATATTTCTTACTCCTTTTCGCTTGGATACTAAATTAGAGTACGCTAAATCCTGTTTTGCCTGTACACGGATACGCTCATTTTCCTTCTTTTCTTCCTCTGACAGATTTTCTTCATCCTTTAAATTAGAAGCTCTGAGTGCATTCGAATCATCCTCTTCTTCTTCGGAGGAATCCTCCTTCATCAACTGATCATCATTGATCGAGCTGTCACTCTCAGCTTCTCCGCCATTTTCCATATTCAATTCTTCAGAATCGGAGGAACTGCCTTCCTCCTCCTCATCATCGTCATCGGTCTCATTTTCATCCGTATTTAAACTTTCCATAAAGATACTTCTCTTGAACCATGTCCAAATCTTCTTGCCATATACGACATCCGCATTATTTTCTTCGGCCGAATTCACAAGCAATTCCAGAGTATTATGGTTAATATAATCATCGCTGTCCAGAAAGTAAACATACTCACCGGAGGCAACCAAAACGCCATAATTTCTTGCTGCTGCTACACCACTTTTATCTTCTAAGTAAAATAATTTTATATCTCGTTTTGCCTTATAAGGTTCGATAAAAGATTCAACATCTTCTTCCACGCGATCACAAACCAGTATGATTTCCATATCCTCATAGTTTTGTTCAATGAGGCTGTTTAGACAGTCTTCCAGAAATGCGATACCTTTATGAAACGGGACTATAATACTTACTTTCATCGTAAATACCTCCAAAACTCATATTTCTTATATGAATTCACAAAGAATTAGGAAAACTTAATATCATAGGGATTATAGCATTCCCTCTGATACAAGTCAACAATAGACATATTTTATGATATTTATCTACTGTTTATAGTATCAACCTGCTTAGAAAAGTTAAACAGCACAAAATGGAATTTATTACCGAAAAATTTACATGAAAAAGCTGTTGGTCCATTAATCTGAAACCAACAGCTTACTTTGTTGCTTAACGAAGATCCAAACGATTCAATGCGCTAAAGATGGCTCGGATGGAGGCTCTGGTAATATTCGAGCTGATTCCCACACCAAAGGTGGTTTTTCCGGTCTTTATATCCAGCATTTGAATGTAGGCGGCTGCCTGTGCATTCGCTCCGCCGGCAAGTGCATGCTCTGAGTAATCCAGAATTTTTATCTGTATATCAAGCTCCTTCTGGAGTCCTCTTTGAACTGCATCAATCGGTCCGTTACCTGATGCTTCAAAAGATCTTTCAACACCGGCATCTGTATAGATAACAAAAGCATTGGTGTTACAAGCTTCATCGCGATCGGACATATCCTCTATCCTGCATTTTCTAAAATGTAGGGGTTCCTTCTTATCTAAATAGCAATTCTTGAATTCACTCATGATACGGTCAGGTGATACTTCACCCTGTTTTTCCGATAAGGATTGGATAACATCCGCAAACTCCTTATGCATACCCTTAGGAAGCTTGTAGCCGAAATATGTCTCCATAATAAAGGCAACACCGCCTTTTCCGGACTGACTGTTGATCCGGACAATCGGCTCATACTGTCTTCCGATATCACAAGGATCAATCGGAAGATAGGGCACCGCCCATATCTGGCTATTACGTTCTTTCATTGCTTTTATACCTTTATTAATAGCATCCTGATGCGATCCTGAAAATGCGGTAAATACTAACTTACCGGCATATGGATGTCTTTCATGTACCCTCATCTTGCAAAGGCGTTCATAAGCCTCTATGATATCATTGATATTCTCTATATCAAGTTCCGGATTAATTCCCTGTGAAAACATGTTGTATGCCAATGTTAAAATATCAACATTACCTGTCCGTTCCCCGTTGCCAAATAAAGTTCCCTCCACCCTATCCGCTCCGGCAAGCAGCGCAAGCTCCGCAATCGCAACACCGGTACCGCGGTCGTTGTGTGGATGAACACTTAAAATAATACTATCCCTGTTTTTAAAGTTGCGACTCATCCACTCGATTTGGTCCGCATAAACATTGGGTGTATTCATTTCAACAGTGGCAGGGAGATTCATAATCATCCTATTCTCAGGTGTAGGCTGCCAGATGTCCTGAACAGCAGTACATACCTCAAGTGCATACTCCACTTCCGTTCCGGTAAAACTCTCCGGCGAATATTCCAATATAATTTCACCCGGAAAATTCTTCGCATATTCCTTCACCATTTTGGCGCCTTCTACTGCAATCTGCTTGATTTCCTCTTGATTCATATGAAATACGACATCCCTTTGAAGTGTAGAGGTAGAGTTATAAATATGAACGACCGCTCTTTTTACACCCTCAAGTGCTTCAAAGGTCCGCTTTAACAGATGCTCTCTGCATTGAACCAAAACCTGGACGGTTACATTGTCCGGAATTAATTTACGATCCACTAATTGTCTTAAAAAATCAAATTCAATCTGAGAAGCTGACGGGAATCCTACTTCAATTTCCCGAAATCCTAATTTAACCAGCAATTGAAAAAATTCTATTTTCTCATCCACAACCATAGGTTCAATTAAAGCCTGATTACCATCTCTTAAATCCACGCTGCACCAGATTGGTGCCTTTTTAATTTCATTGCCGGGCCATTTTCTTTCCTGTAAACTGATTCCCGGATTTTTCTGATATCTCTTAAAATTTAACATAACCTAACCTCCTATTTAATATGATTTAATTACTTTGGAATGGAATGGCATCATACTAACTATGGAGTCGGTAAATCACACTGTACTTCTTTATGATAAATAATGTCGTGTTGTCTACTCGAGTCCCAATTGATCAGATCCTTTCTATTATAAATTTTTGTAGCTGTTAAATGGAGTAAATAATGTTTATTTATGAAATTATGATTAATAAATATGTACGTTAATTATATGTTATGTATCATTGGTAGCATAATAGCTTATCAATAAAAAAGTCACTACCCTTTTTATTGATAGCTTTGGCTATTCACTATCAATAAAAAAAGTCACTACCCTTTTTTATTGATAGCTTTGGCTATTCACTATCAATAAAAAAGTCACTACCCTTTTTTATTGATAGCTTTGGCTATTCACTATCAATAAAAAAAGTCACTACCCTTTTTTATTGATAGCTTTGGCTATTCACTAT
>JARBTJ010000091.1 GCA_029240245.1 Herbinix sp. | reverse complement strand
TATGTTTTAGAGCCGGATATGAGCATTCCGGGAGCACCATTTTCCATCAAACCGGTTCCTCCGATGTTTAGAGAATCTCAGGAGTTAATTAAGGCAATTCGGGAGAATTCTGAACCGTTTATCAAACCGGGAGAGGCTATGGTAGTTACTCAGATTATTGAGGGAATCTATGAGTCCGCTAAGACAGGGAAAGAGGTATTCTTTCATTAATATTGAAGGCATGTAACAAAGAAAATTAGGCTATGGTTAAGCTCTGCCAGCCGTAGGAATGCGGTATTGGCAGAGCTTCTTTCTATTCAAAACAAAGTAAATCATCTTGTTGAATCAACCTATTTTATTATAGCTTTATTTGATTTGCTACGTTTAATAAATAATTCCCATCATAGGTGACAAATGTCATAACACCTAAATAACGTGCATGCTACAATTAATAAAAAAAGAGAAGGAGAGTTTTATAATGAGTACAAAATTTAAATGGGGCATTGTTGGTCCTGGAATGATAGCGAATGCATTTGCTGATGCTGTTAAGGTTGTTTCTGATGCTGAAGTTATTGCTGTCAGCGGCAGAAATATAGACAAGGTTAACGAGTTTGCAGACAGACATAATATTACCAAGCGTTATGGTACCTGTGATGGGGTGATTGAAGACAAGGACGTGGACGCTGTTTATATCGCATTACCAAATACTCTTCACTATGAGTATATCAAAAAAGCAATTGATGCCGGTAAACCGGTGCTTTGTGAAAAGCCTCTTGTATTAAATGCAGCTGAGTCAGAGAAGATTATTGCATATGCACGAGAGAAAAAAGTATTCTTAATGGAAGCAATCTGGACAAGATTCCAGCCAATTCATCAGACCATAAAAGAATGGATTGCAAATGGTGAGATCGGTGAGGTTAGCATGATTCATGCTGATTTTGCTTTTAATGTTCCTTGGCCGGCAGGCGATCGTCACATTAACAATGAACTGGGTGGGGGAGCTATCATGGACGTAGGTGTATATGTAGTATCCTATATGCATCAGATCTTAGGACAGCATCCGGATAAGGTAATCGGTCTGGCACATGTTGATGAGAATTTAGTAGATGTTAAGAATAGTTTCATCATGTCTTATAAAAACGGCGTAATTGTAAGCGGAAGTACAGCCGTTGTAACCGATATTCCTCAGGATTGTTACATTTACGGCAGTAAGGGACATATCGTAGTTAAGAACTTCTGGCGTTCTACGGAAAGCTACATTGAAGTCAGAGGCGAAAAGGTAAAAGAGGCTACTGCACCTTTCGTAGGAAACGGATATGAAGGCGAAGCAATCGAGGTTATGAATTGTGTAAGAGCCGGCAAGACAGAAAGTGATTTGTTACCGCTGGATGATTCCCTTGCATATGCAAAGATAGTAACAGACCTGAGAAAAGAATGGAATGTAACATTCCCTGGAGAGGAGATTTAATATAATATGAAAAGACTTGATTTTTTAAATAGAGAAGTAAGTGATGTGCTCGTAGGAACCATGCCTCTTTTTTCCGGAGATTTAGGTGAGCATTTTGATCACTTGGATATGATAAAAGATGCCGGCGTTAATTTCTTAGATACAGCCATCGGCTATGGTGGTGCAGAAATTTCTATCGGTAAATGGATGACTTCACGCAGCAACCGTAAGGATATGGTTATTTTGACAAAAGGCTGCCATCCGGATCAGAATGGTAAGCGTGTTAACGCAGAAGGTCTGAAAGAAGATCTCTTCAGATCTTTGGATCGTCTTGAAACTGACTACATAGATATCTATCTCCTTCATAGAGATGATACAGATCTTCCGGTAGGACCAATTGTTGAAATGTTGAACGAACATTTTGCTGCCGGCAGAATTAAATCCTTCGGTGGATCTAACTGGACACACCAGAGAATTAAAGAAGCAAATGACTATGCAAAAGCCCATGGCTTAGAGCCCTTCAGAGCAAGCAGCCCTAGCTACAGCTTAGCGGAAGAGGCAGCAGCACCATGGGCACCAGGTACCGTTACCATCAGTGGTCCGAATGCACAGGGTGCCAGAGATTGGTACGCAGCTAGCCAAATGCCTGTATTTGCTTACTCCAGCTTAGCAAGAGGCTTCTTCTCCGGTATGGTTACTCGTGAGCGCTGGGAAGCAGAAAAGGATCATATCATGAGCCCTGGGGTATTATTCTCCGGTAATGCAACAAAAGATCAGCTTACCGGTCGTGGCGAAACCATCGATCCAATCTGCGCTACTGCTTACTGTGTAGAGCCTAACTTTAAACGCTTGGATCGCTGTAAAATCCTTGCCGAAGAAAAAGGCTGCACAATCGCACAGATTGCTCTTGCATTCATTATAAACAGTAAAATGAATGTATTCCCGGTATCCGGTACTGCTAACCGTACAGAGCTTTTATCAACACTTGCAGCCACAAAGATTGTATTGACGGAAAAAGAGCATGACTGGCTTGATTTAAAGGTTGATAATAGATAGTTAAGAGAGCTCTACGATAGAGTCAAGATTAGATTGCAAGATTAATTAAATTGACCGTATAGTAGTGAGAAATCAAGGAAAATTCAGAATCAATATCATAAAGAGAGCTGCCCCATCAGAATGATTATATGCATTCCTATGAGGCACCTCTCTTTTTCTTTATCCCTTTCCTGCTATATATCTGAAACAGGAGTAATCTCGATCAGCCTTATTTCATGTGGCATAAGATTCACAGAAAAAGATAAGCTCTGATCATTGGTTTCCAGTATACTGATCGATTGGTGAGGTACACAGATGTTTTTTAAATATAGAACATCCGAACCGGACAAATGAGAGGTAGAATTCATGGAAGCCCATTCATCTAAAATGCTTCCGTGAAATTTATTTAAGAATTGATGCCGTACAAGGTATTGGAAGCCATTTAAATTATTTATTGTAATATGATAACTCAGTTCACCGGCATTTGGAAAAAAATGATCTGAGTAGGTAATTAGCGGATAATCTTTGATATGAAGCAGGTATTCTGAGTCCGGGTGTAAATAGTAATAAAGCAGAAGCGCATAAGAGTTTTCCCTGATCTGTGTCAATAGGTAGCCCTGGCCTTTTTCCAGAAGCTTTCCCTTTATGCTGTTTAAGAAGTGATAGGCATAATAGGAAGGCTTTTTAATACTGTCCTTGGTGATTAGGCCGGAGCCTCCAAATAGGGGAGCAACCACATCTCTATAATTGCTTGAAATGTCAAATGCACGATAAAAGCCAAAGCAGGAGATAGAGTCCTCATTTTCCAGTAAAGTTTTTAAGATAAAAGCGGCTTGAAAACAACTATCATTCATATGGTTTCTGGGTGAAACGGAGAAATGATATTCGGTGATAAATATCTTTTTATTTGGTATCGATGAGCGGTGCAATGCAGAAATCAGGCGTTTTACTCTTTTTCTTATTATTTGCTCAGAGCCGATAATAATTGTTTCGTCTCCTTCTCTCCTTTTGTTAGCGGCATCCTTTCTGGACTCATAGGGGTACAGATATGCAGAAATAAAATCAAGCTGAAGATTTTGTGCAGCTATTTTTTTCAAAAACTGATCCAGGACAGAAAAGGGCGCGACAGTATTAAATCCAGGTCCGCCCACGTGAGCCTTTGGAAGCAGTGCTTTTATAGTTTCCATACACCCGGCGTAATGAGATATATATAGGTTAAGGGTATCCTCCAGCTGCTCTGTAATAAAGTATTGATCAAAGTCCATCCAAATCTCAAAGTACCACTTTTCGACTACGTCAATTCCGTACCTGTGTATGCAATGCTTTATGAGAGGGCGCAGTTTCTCCAGGTTCAAGGAATAGGGCAGATACTCGTCCTTATCCATAAAGGAGCCTATGTTACTAAGTGCAAAAGACAATTTTTTAGGCTTAGTTCCGATTTCAATAAAGGGGGTAAGTCCTAGCTCTAAAAAATAATCAAATAAGGTATCAACACTTTGAAAGTTATACTTATTGGTATGAGGAATCTGAGAAATTACAGTATCATCCAAGATTCCGTGGAAACGTATGTATTGAAAATGCAACTGTGACTGTAAATCTGCTAGCTGCATATGAAATTGATACATAAGGCAGTCAGAGATCAGTCCAATATTCAGAATGGAGCCCCAGGTTGGGTAAGTACGGCTAGAATTAGTAATGTTTAACTCAAGTGCCTTGTGCTGTGCAGCATCTTCCATGATTGTACCGGGGAGAGTGAGGAGCTGTTCATAGTGCTTTAAACTCTGGAGGGAGGTATCAGAGTCTTGAGTTTGTATTTCCGAAACTAGGCTGGTCTTTTGAGAAGCTATATATTTTTTTCGGTAATCATTGGGCGTGGTATGCTTATACTGTCTGAACACCCGATTAAAAGAATATAGGTTGGGAAAACCGTTCTGAAATGCGATTTGAGTAATGGAAAGATCGCTGTACTGAAGCTGATCCAGGGCATGCTGCAAGCGAACATAATTTAAATATTCTAGAAATGTCATTTGAAAGTGCTGACGGAAAAAGCGCGAACAATGCTGTGGGCTCACATACAGGTGCTGAGCCATATCGGATTGGGTTATATTCAAACTATAACTTTTATTTACATAACTGGCAATCGCACGGATACGATCCGAATTCTTATCGGAGGATGCCATAGTTTCTTCTGTTATAACAGTAAAATTTTTATCGAGCTCATGGAGTAGTCCATAAGATAAACTCATAATGAGATAATGGTCGGGAACATCGGTAAAAAACTGGCAGCTGATATCCATCAACTGACGAATCAAATTGCCATAGTACTTATCTGTATATCGATAGGAATTCACAACAAACTGAAAGGGGTAGGCAGGCATATGCTGTGATATGAATTCAGGAGCAAAGGATACAATTAAGACACTGCTCTTAGCATAAATACTACCTTTACCTGAAGCTAAGTGACTCATAAAATAAACATCTCCGGTTTTAAGAATAAAACGGTCAGTTTCCTGTGATAATTCAAACTTACCTTCTAAGACAACGAAAAAAGTTTTGTTAGTATGATTTAAGTCAATTGTCTTTTGAACGGTGATTAATTGTACCTCTAAAATCGGAAGTGCGTTTTCAGTCTTATTGTTCATATTGACGTTCCTTTCTTTGCTGCAAAAGTAATTACATGGTAAAAAAGTTCAATAAATTATCTTTAATTTGAATATTTTTAGCATATTAATCCATTTTAAAGAGGGTGGTTCAAAATCAATAATCCGTAATATGACATACTGGTAAAAAACAATTAGAAAATGAAAACGATTTCATTTATCATAAGTATACAATATTTTGGGGGGAATGGAAAGGGGAGCAGAAAGAAAGTTAT
>JARBTJ010000007.1 GCA_029240245.1 Herbinix sp. | reverse complement strand
TGCCGAACAGTGAGCATAAATAGCTCATCCGTTAGCAGGTGTACCACATATCCCCGGTACAAATCTAATAAGTCATCCTTTTCATCTGTGCAATTTATAATGAAATCTGAAACACGCTTATGAAATAAGGCTAAGTTTTCCGTCATTCCAAAATCCATGTCCGGTATGTCATCCCGTAGATGGGTGTGCTTCTTTTCAGCCCTCACAAAGCCCTCACGCGCATGGATTGCATCCGGTGCAATCGACCCAGCGTAAAATAAATCTTCCTCCGAAATGACCCCTTTCGGCAATTGTTTTATGATCTCCCTTGCAATCACCAGATGTACAAATATTCCTGCCATATACCCTCCCGCCTATCACTCAATCCCTGCCAACCTTTGTTAAAAATTCAAAATATCTAGATGAACAGCACCTGCGATCCTCTTTAGGTATTATTCCATTGACTAATTCTCACTATATGATTATTTTACAGCTAAAATATTGTTTACGACTATCTCATTTTTTGATTATTATGTGTTTGACTTTCACTATTTATATCATTATTTCAGTTTATATCTATCATAGCTTTGTTTTACTTCTTTGTTTTACTTCTTTGTTTTACTTCTTTGTTTTACTTCTTTGTTTACTTCTTTGTTTACTTCTTTGTTTTACTTTATTTGCTTTAATTCTTTGTTTTACTGCTTTACTATACTGCTTTGCATTAAAACTCTGCTTTGCTTCTTTGCTTCACTTCTTTGCTTCACTTCTTTGCTTTACTTCTTTTTTACTTCATTGCTTAACTGCTTTGCTTTACTTCTTTGTTTTGCTTCTTTGCTCTACTACTTTGCTTTACTGCTTGCTTAACTTCTTTGTTTTACTTCTTTGCTTTACTTCTTTGCTTTACTGCTTGCTTTACTGCTTGCTTTACTACTTGCTTTACTGCTTCCCGGTACTGCCATGTCCACCTCTGCTCACCTGATCCAGGCAGTCTACTTCGTCAAACTCCACGAGCGGTTGCTTCTTCATGATCCGAAACTGGCATATCCGGTCATTTACTTCTATGTTAGCATCCCGTAGGGCATATGCCGGAAAGAACCATTGGTCGTTATCTCCGCAGTAGGACTCATCTATGACTCCCATGGAATTTGTCTGGATAATGCCGAAGTTTTTATACGTACTGCTTCTCGGTACCACATGTGCCTCATAACCCTCTGGCAATTTCATGCCGACTCCGAGCGGAATTAACTGAAACTCATCTTTTTTCAGTTCAACCCTTTTTGCTGCCCTTAAATCAATCCAATCCGATTTTCCATTAATATACCGCAGCTTCTCAATTTCATTACTGAAATATTTTATCTTAATATGTTCCATATGGTATCTCCCTTTCCCTTGTAAACGATGATCCGTTTTTCATCTTTACGATGAATATCGCAATTATCTTAAACATATTTTTATCCAACAGCTATTAACCTATTAACCTATGATCATCACCAACTCAGCTTCTCAGCATGTGAAGCAGCTCCTTCGCAGCTGTCGATATCGGATTCTGATTACTGGTAATGATACAAAAATGCCGACTCGGTATGCTCTCCTTAAATTGCAGCTCGAATAAATCCTCCGAAGCAAGAGCATCCTTCGCAAAATCCCTGACAACACAGGCAACTCCCAGATTACGTTGTGCAAATCTGACGATAATATCACTCATTGCCAATTCGAATTCCGGCATAAGAACAACATCATTTGCCTTCAAATAATCGTCAATAAACTTTCGGGTACTTGTATTATGCTCGAGGCAAATGATCGGTAATGTTTCCAGTGCTTTATACTCTAAGGTTTCATCCTTAAGATATTCAAAACGGTTTCCCGCAACGAAAATATCCTGAATTTCCCGCACTTTCATAATGTCAATCTCCGGTCTTGCTAAAAAAGGCTCGCTTACTACTCCAAAATCTATCTTGCCATCGTATAAAAATTCTAAGGTTTCAGGTGTCGGAGCATTTGTCACCGTCACCTTAATCTTCGGATACTTCTCGTGAAATTTCTCCAGGTACGGCAACAGATAGAACTGCAACGTCATATCACTTGCCCCAATCCGTATTTCACCATTTTCCAAATCAAGCATTTTATGAAATTGCTCTTCGCCCAATAAGATATATTCATAACCCTTTTGGACATAAGAGAAAAGCACCCTGCCCTCCGGTGTCAGCTTCACGCCTTTGGGTATTCGAATAAACAGTCTGCTACCCAGTTCGGTTTCTAATAGCTTTACTGACTGACTGACGGCTGGCTGTGAGATACACAGCTCCTCTCCTGCCTGGGTAAAGCTTCCTGCTTTAGCGACATGATAAAAGATACGATAATATTCCAAATTGATATTCATATATAATATCTCCTTATGGAATTGATATTCTTAATATATTTTTATGATAGCATTAAAATAATGTGGAAACAAGTATAATAAATACTGTGCTGATCTAAAAAATCCGGTTGACCAATACAGTCAACCATGTTATTATGAAATTGACCAATTCAGTCAAAACCTGCAATATCATTTAGAACTCGCATCGAATGGAGGTGAAAATCATCGGTTACGATAGTTTTGAGAATATTGATGAGGAAAAGAGACAGACCATCATCAATGCCGGATTTAAAGTATTCGGTAAAAACGGTTATAAAAAAGCCTCGGTGGATGAAATCATACAGGAGGCAAAAATTTCAAAGGGCAGCTTATTCTATTATTTTGGATCAAAGAAAAATTTCTACCTATACCTCTATGAGTTCAGTGGTGAACAAATGAAGCTGCTGGTAGACCACCCCGGTGAAGACAATCAGCCCACCTATTTAAAATATACGGATTTCTTTGAGCGAGTGAATGCTATACAATTAATTAAAATGAAGCATTCATCCGAATTTCCTAATATGTATAGCTTTATGAAACGGGCTGTGTTTGATGACGAACCTGAAATCAAAGAAGGCATGGCAAAAATTAATCAACGCTTTACGTCGGAACGAATTCTGTTATTCTTTAAAGGAATTGATTTTTACAAGTTCAAAGACGGAATTGATCCAAAGATGGTCATTCAATTAATATCCTGGTGCTCTGAGGGATGTGCAAACCAGATTCAGTTAAGAGACCGAAATAACCCGGCCTCCTCTCAAGCCCAGCCTGATTTTCAAGAAATTTTTCAATTATTTCAGTCCTATTTGGAATTGTTCCGAAGCAATTTTTATAAGGAAGAGTATTTAAATCCATAATTAACCTCCTTATAAAAAATGTTTAATGGCGATTGCGAAACTCAAAATCTGTATTAATTGCGCACACAACATATACTACTCCAGAGCGGAAGTTAAGCCCGTAGGAAACGCTTACGCGGAGGAATAGTATGTGTTGCGTGTGCAATAGCAAAAACTATATTGTTTCGCAATAACCTAAAAAATGTTTATTAAACACAAGTTTGTCAGTAATCATAATGTTAATTGCAATCATTGTACGAATAAATATGCTAGTCATTTGCGAAGCACATATTCTAAGTAAATTGCACACGCGACATATACTGTTCCTCGGCGGAAGTTAAACCATTGGTAGCGTAGGAGCGAGAAATCAGCATGTAATGTAGCTACAGTAGCAAAACTATATCGTTTTGTAATCGTCTATAATATGTAAGAAGAAAGGGGATAATCAAATGTCCATCATCGAAATCAATGGATTGACCAAGGATTATGGAAATCACAAAGGGATATTTAATTTAACATTTCAAGTAAATAAGGGTGAGGTATTTGGATACCTCGGTCCGAATGGCGCAGGTAAGACCACTACGATCCGCCACCTGATGGGCTTTTTAACACCGGATCAGGGCAAAGCTACCGTTCTTGGTATGGATTGTCGGACAAAAAATGCTGAAATCATGAAGCAGTTAGGCTATCTACCCGGAGAGATTTCATTTTTTGACGGTATGAATGGGATGGAATTTTTAAAATTTATGAGCGAAATGAGGGGTATGACGGATACCACCTACCGTGATAAATTAGTAGAATTATTTCAACTGGATTTTCGGGGTAGAATCCGTAAAATGTCTAAAGGTATGAAACAAAAGCTAGGTATCATCTGTGCCTTTATGCATGACCCGCAGGTTCTGATATTAGATGAGCCAACCAGCGGTCTCGATCCATTAATGCAAAAAATATTTACAGATCTGGTACTGGAGGAAAAAGCAAAAGGAAAAACAATTTTGATGTCCTCCCACAGCTTTGAGGAAATCGAAAAGACCTGTGACAGAGTTGGTATTATCCGCTCCGGCAATCTGGTTGCAGTTGAAGATATTCATAATCTGAAGGAG
Organism: Herbinix sp.; assembly: GCA_029240245.1. Lineage (GTDB taxonomy): Bacteria > Bacillota > Clostridia > Lachnospirales > Lachnospiraceae > Mobilitalea. The sequence goes on along the minus strand of JARBTJ010000007.1, from coordinate 89,887 downwards.
AAACGCAGAAAAACCTATGTAATTACCTTTGACAGTCCTGCCACTGCAAAAGCCTTTGCAGCAACAGATCACCACGACAAAATTACTGTAAATGGCCCCGTCGCAAAGGTTAGTATCCTTGGTAATGTATCGGGCTTTATCCAGTCCTTAAGCAAGTATACCGTATTGGATCTCGACACGGAAAGCAGCAACTTAGAAGATATCTTTATGCAGTATTACGGCAACTCCGATCAGCAAAAGGAATCAAAAGGAGGACATAAAAATGCTTAGTAAACCCTTATTAAAAGCTTCCGTTAAATTAAACTATATTGTATTTATCATAATTGTTGCTGTCCTTATGATGTATTTACCTATTATCATCTCCATGTATAATCCTGAGACCCAGGACTCCTTAAATGAAATGCTAAAGGCTCTGCCGCCTGAAATGGTTGCAGCCATGGGCTTTGGAGAAATTGGTGGTGGTTTATTAAGCTTTATCGGTTCCTATTTCTATGGATTTCTTATTTTATTACTTCCTATGATTTACGCTATTGTTGTAGCTAACCGCAGTATAGCTTCTCACGTTGACAAGGGTTCCATGGCCTACTTGCTATCCACTCCGAATACCAGATTAAAGATTGCACGTACGCAGGCGTTTTTTCTGATTGTTACAGTTACCCTGCTGATTGCAATTGTAACCATGATAGGTATTGCTTTAAGTAGTGTTTTATATCCCGGAGAACTTGATGTTTCCGGCTTCCTTCTGCTAAATGCAGGTGTATTATTACTATATTATGCCCTCACCGGTATCGGCTTCTTTGCCTCCTGCTTCTTTAACGATACCAAGAATTCACTTGCGGTTGGAGCCGGATTGCCGGTCGCATTTTTAGTTCTCCAAATGATATCAAATACGGGTAAAGAGACCGAATTTTTGAGGTATTTCACAATATATACCCTGTTTAGCCCCAAAAACATTATCAATGGCGAAAACTTTATTATATCCTTCCTTGCTCTTGCTGTTATTGCCATAGTGGCGTTTACTTCCAGCTTATATGCCTTTCATAAGAGGGATTTGCCGTTATAATAGGGATTTTATTTTCACATAATATATTATAACTTCATAATTAATGTCACTTTAATAAGAAACAGAATTACGAGGATTATTTCTAAAAGTAGGAAAGCTGCCAGCAGTCATAAGCATTTGCAGGCAGCTGTTTCCGCTATAATATGGATATCAATTAAAAATTTTTTAGATTAACAACCGTCTTTTTCAGCCCGGCTATCGTTTTGGTCTCTAACACACCTCTGCAATTACATTCTCTGGCAAGTGCGAGCTTATCCGAAATATCAATATCACCGGTACCGATCGCCAAATGATTCTTCTTACCGATCGCATCATGCAGATGCATATGCATCAGTCTGTCCTTATGCTTTCTTATAAAGGGTTCATCCATCCCACCTATGCAATGATCGTGTCCGATATCAAAGGTAAGTGCAAATACTCTGCTTTCTAACAGCAATTCAATTCCTTCTTTTAGATAATCCTTGTATCCTCCGCTGTTTTCAATGCAAATCTTTATATCACTATCTTCAATAGCTAGTTCACAGACTTTTCTAAACTCTCTCAGCCTTTCTAAGTAAATGCTCTTATACTGCTCAAACAAATATACCTTTTTATCCGGAAGCGTTATATAAATTCCTTCCGCCATATGCATATTAATGACCGGCGCTTTCAATTGTCTGGCTATCTCAATCACAGCTTCCACCGTTCTTATATATGCTTTTGTTACCTCTTTATTATAACCACAGACATTTAACTCCTCTTCCAGATGGATGGTGTAAAATATATGGTTATTCTCTGCAAGTTCAAGGTAATAAGGCATGTCAATCCTATCAATCTGATACTGTGGAAAATTCATATTAAGTTCTATAAAATCTAATTCCAGTTCCTTGCATAACAAAACACATTCCGCGATATCCTTTGTCTCAATCAGTGTGGGCATACCTAACTTCATAGCAAACCTCCCGTTTCAGCGTGTATTATATGTTTATTGACCTGTACCCTATAGAAATGTTTCCATTATAATCCTGCGGTCATATTAAGTCAATTTAGTTCTCTGTGATACTTTGCTTTATTGTCACACGTTATTGTCCCAAATTTTTTATTAATTTACAATAGGTCAATAAATTTACAAATTTACCGTTTGTTAACATATTAATATGAAAAATCTACCATAAATTTACTTGGTTTGTAAACAGAAAATCTCCTATTATAAAAAGATGAATGTAAACAGAAACTATCATTAAGGATATCGATAATCCTTAAATTTAAATAATTTTAAGCAGATGAAATCAAATTCATAGTTATCTGTTATACCAATTATGATTAACTGCTAAGGCGATTGCGAAACTCAAAATCTGTAAAAATATATTGTTTCGCAAACGCCTAATTAACTGCTTAAAGGGAGGTAAAATGGCGAATTATTCCGGAACGGTAAAATGGTTTGATAATGAGCGAGGCTATGGCTTTATCTCAACCAACGAAGGTAATGATGTATTTCTTCATCATTCCCAGGTGAAAGAAAAAAATTTTAATAAGGATATTCATGAAGGGGAAGCATTGACTTTTGATATTGTAGACGGTAAGAAAGGCCCTGCAGCTGTCAATGTGCAGAAAGTTAATTCCTGATTTATTTTTTTGGCAATATGTATTTATATTTATTATTTGCTCAAAACTAACAGTAACTTGATCATCCTCTTAGAAAGGCTGGTACAAATCATGAATAATGTTCATTATAATGTTAGCGGATTATTAAATAACAAAGTAAAGACACAGGTTAAAAATGTGTTAGATGATTTGGAAGGTGTCAGTAAAGTTAATGTAGATCTTGCAAGAGGTTCTGTCGAGGTTGCTTATAAAAACCCTACCAGCGAAGAAGAAATACGAGATGGCATTGAACATGTAGGCTGTCGTATTCAGTCATAGTAAATAGGTTGAGTTATAGTAATTATAATACTACCCACAGTAATTTTTTATATAGGAATTTTTATTATTACTAACAAAACAAAGGTGCAACCATTTTACGGTTACACCTTATTTTTATTAACTTCTTATTGCTGTGTTGACCAGCAGAATCTATTTTACCTGTGAATTATGTCTTGTTTATTCACTGAGCTCGACAATCAGACTTTAATATCTGCCTTCAGTCCCAAAACATCTTGATTTGCATCCAGAATCGGCTGTATTACTTCTTTCACAAACTCTTCGGTCTGTTCCTTGGACCGTCCTACATATCTGGAGGGCTCCATGGATTTTTTCAAATCCTCTAAATTCATGTTAAAGGCCGGATCGGCCGCAATTAATTCAAGCAGGTTATTATCAAGTCCCTTTTCTTTCACATTTTTACCGGCTTCCATGGAAAGGGTTCGAATACGTTCATGCAGCTCCTGTCTGTCGCCTCCTGCTTTCACCGCATCCATCATAATATTTTCGGTAGCCATGAACGGAAGCTCCTGCATTATATGCTTCTCAATCACCTTCGGATAAACAACAAGACCGTCTACCACATTTAAATAAAGATCGAGAATACCATCAACGGCAAGGAATGCCTCGGGTATACTAATTCTCTTATTCGCCGAATCATCCAAGGTTCTCTCGAACCACTGGGTTGCTGAAGTAATTGCCGGATTAAGCGCATCCACCATAACATAATTAGCTAGTGATGCTATACGCTCGCTTCTCATTGGATTTCTTTTATATGCCATGGCAGAGGAACCAATCTGATTCTTCTCGAAGGGCTCTTCAATTTCCTTTAAATGTTGAAGCAGACGGATATCATTGGAGAATTTATGAGCACTTGTCGCAATCCCTGCAAGGACATTTACTACCTTGGTATCAATTTTTCTGGAGTAGGTTTGGCCGGCTACCGGATAACAGCCCGGGAAGCCCATTTTTTCTGCTATTATTTGATCCAACTGTTTGATTCTGTCATGATCCCCATCAAATAACTCTAAAAAGCTTGCCTGGGTTCCGGTAGTTCCCTTCGAACCCAATAACAGCATATGCTCGATTACATAATCAATATCATCATAATCCAGCTTTAACTCCATCAGCCACAGTGCAGCTCTCTTACCTATAGTTGTGGGCTGTGCAGGTTGGAAATGAGTAAAGGCTAAGGTAGGTAGTGCACGATATTCCATGGCAAACTCCGATAATTTCGCCATAACATTGACCAGCTTTTTCTTTACCAGCTTTAAAGCCTCTGTCATAATAATCAGGTCGGTATTATCACCTACGTAGCAGGAGGTTGCCCCCAAATGGATGATTCCCTTTGCCTTCGGACATTGTTCCCCGTAAGCATACACATGGGACATAACATCATGGCGTACCAGCGCTTCGCGCTCCTTTGCTACCTCATAATTAATATTATCTGCAGATGCTTTTAACTCATCAATTTGTTCCTCGGTAATATTTAAACCAAGCTCTTTCTCAGCTTCTGCCAGGGCAATCCAAAGTTTTCTCCAGGTTTTAAACTTCATATCCGGAGAAAAGATATACTGCATTTCCTTCCCTGCATAGCGCTCAGATAGAGGACTCATATATTTATCATTTTGCATATCTGTGGCGTTTAGCCGCTAACGAATATTCACATAGTCGGCCAAACAATCCCCCTTTCAAAGTATTATCATCTTATAAACATTATGATACCGAATCGATCGCAAACTTTCAATCATAAAATGGTATCCTGACTGAATGACTTAATTCCATCCAAGAAGGTTTTCCTTCTCATTTTATGTCTGAAACGAAGTTGACCTATTATTTATCATATTCTCCACGGATATCTTCTTTGGGAGGTTCAATCGGATAATTTCCGGAAAAGCAGGCGTCACAATAGCCTTTATCGCCACCCAGTAAATCACTTAATCTGGAAACATCCAAATACCCCAAGGAATCCGCCTCGATCATCTCGCGTATTTGGTCCACAGAATTATTGTGTGCAATTAGCTGATCTCCGGTCGGTACATCGGTTCCGAAATAACAGGCATATAAAAAAGGTGGTGAACTGATTCGTACATGAACCTCCGTCGCTCCTGCTTTTTTCAGCATTTTTACAATCTTTGCACTGGTGGTTCCACGTACAATAGAATCGTCAATCATTACCACACGCTTTCCCTGCACCACCTCCGGAAGTACATTTAACTTAATACGGACACTGGAGGCACGCATGGACTGCTTCGGCTTAATAAAGGTTCTGCCAACATAACTGTTCTTAACAAATGCCATCCCAAACGGTATTCCTGATTCCATGGCAAACCCAAAGGCTGCAGCATTACCGGAATCCGGTACACCGACCACGACATCCGCTTCCACCGGGTGGGTCTGGGCAAGAATTCTTCCTGCCATAATTCTTGAATTATAAACACTGACACCATCAAAACGGGTATCCGGTCTTGCAAAATAGATATATTCAAAGATACATTTTGAAATCTTGGGACCACAAAGGGAGGTATTTGAATGAATTCCACCCTCATCAATCATTACAACCTCACCGGGCAGTACATCACGGACAAATTCCGCATCTGCTGCATTTAGTGCTGCTGTTTCCGATGCCAAAATATACGCATTATTTCTTTTACCGATACAAAGCGGATGGAAACCAAAGGGATCCCTTGCTCCAATTAACTTTCTGGGACTCATGATAACTAGGGAATAAGCACCGCTGAGCTTCTTCATTGCTCTGGCAACCGCTTCCTCCGCTGTCGCACTGTTTAGTCGTTCTCTTGCGATATGATATGCAATAACCTCTGAGTCAATTGTTGTCTGGAAAATGGCTCCTGTATATTCAAGCTCTCTTCTGAGTTCCGGTGTATTAACCAGGTTTCCGTTATGAGCCAGTGCAAGCGTTCCTTTCACATAATTTAAAACCAGAGGCTGAGTATTATTGATATTACTTTCCCCCGCAGTTGAGTAACGTACATGGCCAACTCCAATGTTCCCCTTTAAATTCTCTAAATTATCCGGTGTAAAGACCTCGCTAACAAGTCCCATTCCTTTGCAGGCTTGCACCTTACCCTTCGGTCCATCGGTTTCGCTTACTGCAATTCCGCAGCTTTCCTGTCCTCGGTGCTGCAGTGCAAATAACCCATAATATATTGTAGATACTACATCATTTCCATCCAGATCATACACTCCGAATACACCACATTCTTCATGTATTCCTTCCGAAATATAGCTGTTATTTTCCATGTTCATGAGTTCTTATCATTCCTCTCATTATCTATCATCCATTCGAAGGTCTTGCGTTATCCTGGCGGTTGTACGTTTTGCTATTTTTTATCTCATAGCCAATCCTATGCTATCCGCCTTAAGTATAGCTTATTAACAGAAGCTATATCCTATGCAGGATAAGTGAATTATTAATAGTGAAACAGGCTGTTTCAAAGTTAACCTCTGAAGCAGCCCAATGAATTGTTATTATAAGCCTAACCGTTTGAATACTTCCTGGTATGCATCCTCTACATTCCCAAGATCTCTGCGGAAACGGTCTTTATCTAATTTATCATGGGTGTTGATATCCCAAAGTCTGCAGGTATCCGGAGATATTTCATCCGCCAGAATGATCTGACCATGATGTCTGCCGAATTCTACCTTAAAATCGATTAATTCAATGCCACATTCTGCAAAATACTTACATAGCACTTCATTTATCTTATATACCAGTTCTGTTATGCGGTCAATCTCTTCTCTGGTAGCAAGTCCAAGTGCAAGCGCATAATAATCATTGATAAACGGATCGCCCAAAGCATCGTCCTTATAAGAAAATTCAAGGGTAGGGCACAAAAGCTTTCTGCCTTCCTCAATTCCTAACTTCTTAGCAAAACTGCCTGCCGAAACATTACGAATGATAACCTCCAGCGGTACTATTTCTACTTTTTTTACTGCTGTTTCGCGTTCATTCAATTCCTCTACATAATGGGTAGGGACGCCTTCTTCTTCCAGAATACGGAATAAGTGGTTTGACATTCTATTATTAACTACGCCTTTTCCAAGAATAGTTCCCTTTTTTAAGCCGTTAAATGCTGTAGCATCATCCTTGTAGTCTACGATATATACATCTTCCACGTCGGTCTTAAATACCTTTTTTGCTTTACCTTCATAGAGCATATCTAATTTTTTCATTGTGACTGCCACCAATCCTTTACTTTATTTTCTGCTTTCCTAATTGTAAGAAAGTCATCCGTTACTCTTTTAATTATAATGGAAGAGGTTAAATACGCAACTGTTTTTTTATTATCATTCCTATAAGTATGGCTAATAAATATTCTAATTACTTAAGTACCTGTGATAAACCTCTCATAATAAATCTGATTGCTTTTCATTCGGAAAGAGAGTAAAATCTATTCGTCATTGCCACATTACGATATACATAAAAAGGATGAAGGATATATGAAGGTACTCTTTAAGAAGATAACGTATTTATATAAAAATGAGACTGTATTAGGGATTTCTGCGACTGCCGCTCTTTTCACCATGTTTCTGGTCCCACCCTCGGCTGATTATCTTGAATATCTTGATTTACGGGTATTAAGCCTGCTGTTCTGCCTTATGGCTGTTGTGGCCGGACTGAATAAAACCGGTGTTTTTATAATGCTATCGGAAAAACTATTGCATAGGCTTAAGAATACCCGTACTCTTTGTCTCGTTCTAATCCTTCTTTGTTTTTTCTCTTCCATGTGGATTACGAATGATGTGGCGCTTATTACCTTTGTACCCTTTGCCCTAATGATATTGGACATGACCGGATTAAAAAAACACATCATTTTCGTGGTGGTGATGCAAACAATAGCCGCTAATCTGGGCAGCATGCTGACACCCGTCGGTAATCCTCAGAATTTATATTTATATTCGACCTTCGATGTACCGGTTGTGGAATTTTTTCGAATAACTCTCCCTATCACTGTGGCTTCCTTTATTTTTATCTTTGTTCCGTTACTTTTTGTAAAAAAGGAATCCATCCCCACACAGAATTTGCAACATAACAATAGACCTGTTTGCAGTCTGCCAAAAATAATATTATATAGTAGCCTGTTCCTGATATGCTTAGCCTGCGTGTTACGTTTTTTGGATTATCGCATTGTACTTATAGTCGTATTCTTATGTATTCTCCTGTTTGACCGTAGTATACTTAAGAAGGTAGATTTTTCTCTGCTGATTACTTTTGTGTGTTTTTTCGTCTTTGTCGGTAATATTGGGGTATCAACTTCTCATTTCAATTATAAAGAGCTCTTGAGCGGCAGGGTACTTCCGATTTCAATTATTCTTAGCCAGTTCATCAGCAATGTACCGGCAGCGGTATTGTTATCCACTTTTACGGATGAATATAAAGCTTTAATCCTTGGTACGAATATTGGAGGGCTCGGCACCTTAGTGGCTTCCCTTGCTAGCCTGATTTCCTACAAATTTTATATGAAGACGGATGACGCTAGCGCCGGAAAATATCTTTTCGTATTTACGATTTATAACTTGGTATTTTTGATTCTATTAGTGTCATTCTATTGGCTGGGAAGCGTAATGTCTGTTACATAACTTTCATATATTTTTACTTAAGCACTTACCATATACCTACTAAGGCTGATGCAACTTTGACAAATTGTTTGCATCAGCCTTAACTATATTTTCTTTTGATTATTCTTTTTCACACATTACTTCAATTTAATAATAGCCAAGTCATGGTACTTATTAATTCTTCCCCAGCGTTTTATCCCCAGCGTTTGCTCAAAGTTAATATATTTGATCTTCCATTTACCGTTCTGAAATGCATGAATGCTTTTTGGATTATAGTAAATGACAGTAATTTTCCTATTCTTATATTTTTGGGATAGGGTTTCCTCAAATAGCTTGACCTTTTCCTCCGTAAATGGATTGTAAAAATAAAAGATAGTACCCTCCGAAGGTAAATTAGAAATGGCATCTCCGGATAGAATCGTTACATTTTTCCACCTCGCGAATTGCTTTTTGGTCTGATTAGCAACCAACGGATCCAGTTCCAGACCATAAATTTTATTTCGTAACTTCCTACTGAGCAAATAATTAATTACCCTACCTTTCCCGCAACCCACATCTACCAGAACATCCTTATCTGTAATTTGTACAAAATGGAAAATCAATGGCATGGCACAATACTTTGTATGGTAGACATCATTTGCTCCCAGGACTTTATAAGCGGTCTTTTGATTTCCTTTTAATAATCTTCTACTGTAATGCAAGTCCAAAAGAACATTATAAAATTTCTCGCAAAAGGTATAGTAGAATACATAAAGAATATATTTCGCTGTTCTTAAAAAACCTTCCTGCCGAATTCTTAGGTTAACTCTATGAATAAGATTCCTCATTTTTATCACTCCAAAGTAGTTTAATAAGCATTATCATCAAAAAGTAAAAGCAATGTTATTATCTCTACTACACCATAAATTATTACTGAAATAGCTCCAAATAGAGCGATTGCTGTAATTTACTGTTCTGGATAATTACGGCTTGAACGCGACAAATAAATTAAAAGCAGAGTTAACTTTTTGAAAATATAGATATATAAACTATATTTACAAGTTAATACTCTGCTTTTATGGTTTGTGATAAAAATTATATCTATAAACTTACGGTGTTATACGTTATCTCTTTGCCTTTGAAAGTAATTCCTTTAATTCCTCGACCGTAAAGTTATAATGTTTACTGCAAAAATGGCAATTTACCTCTATTGGTTCATTATCCTCAATCATTTCGGCGATATCCTTTTGCCCAATGGATATGATTGCTTTCTCAATCCGCTTTTTATCACAATTACATTCAAATCTAGCCGGAAGTCGGTCCATAATCTCTAATCCGAAATCACCCAGGATATCTTCCAGTATCATTTCCGGTGACATATCCTGGTCTAAAAGCCCGGTTATCCCATCCAGTCCGTTAATTTTATCTTCTAATTTAGAGATGATCTCTTCTGAAGCAAAGGGCATCAATTGGATAATAAAGCCTCCGGCACGCCGTACCGTATTTTCCCTATTCATTAGGACACCGAGCGCTACCACGGATGGCACCTGCTCACTGGTAGCATAGTAATAGGTCAAATCCTCTGCAATCTCACCCGAGACAAGATGTGTCTGTCCAACATAAGGCTCCTTTAAGCCCAAATCCTTTATAACACTTAAGATACCAGCTCCTAATGCACCACCCACATCCAGTTTACCTTTCGGACTTGGTGGAAGCAATACATCCGGATTGTAAGCATAACCCTTTACCGTACCCCTAGAATCCGCTGTAACGGTTAGACCCTCGATTGGACCGCTGCCCTTCATTTGAAGAGTAAGAATATCATTGTCACCCTTCATCATGCTTCCCATCATGACTCCGGCTGTTAATAGTCTTCCTAAGGCAGCCGTAGCCACTGGACTGGTACGATGTATTTCTCTCGCATATTCCACCAGTTCTCTTGTAGACGCTGCAAATGCACGTATCTGATTTTCAGCCGCACTGGCTCTCACAATATAATCTGCCATATTTTCCCTCCAAATTCCATATTTGCATTTATTAATAAAATGCTACCGCCGTGTGAAAGTGCTTTCCTTTTACACGATACTTCACATTTCATTTTCTTATCTTCATTATCTGCAATCATACTTTTATTATACTAATATTTTCATGCCACGCTTCATGTTAAATTACAGATATGTTTTCCCTTCCTGATGCTTTTCCCGTGCAATAATGTATACTCTTTCGCTATCCTTCTTCGGTCTCTTTTCCGTCAGAGCATCATATACTGCAATCAATTCCATCCCTGCTTCTTTCAGCAAACGTTTTATAATATCAAGGTCATAAGCCCTTCGATAATGTGTCTCCACGTATTTGCGGTACACCGGATTCCAAACATCCTTCTGTCTTTCTGCTTGACCTTTCAAATTTTCATTGTTACACCCAATTGTACTACCATCCCGATTATCCTCTGTATCTTTATCCGTATGACGAACCTTCCTCTCATCATTTCCATTTCCACGATAGTCCGTACTCTGTGTATCCGCTGCCTCCGGTATAAAAAGAGTCAGATTAATTTCATTTATCATTTCCTCTTCATAGTAAGTATTTTCCCAGATAAAGCTTCCTTCCTCTCTGTTTTCCGCAATCGTAGAATCCCCCAGAACCTCTTCATAAGCATATTGGGTGTCCAGATCAAAGATAAACAGACCTCCCGGATCGAGATAATTATTTACCAGACGGAAAACCTGTAATAGATCCTCCTCCGAAAGGATATAATTCATACTATCGCAGACACTGACTACAGCAGCAACCGTTCCGTATAGCTCAAACTCACGCATATCCTGACACAGATACAGAATATTTTTTTCTCCTGCCTCACTGTTTTTCCTGGCTATCGTTAGCATTTCCTCGGAGGAATCAATGCCAATCATATCATAGCCTCTATCCGCCAGTCGTGTTGTCATACTTCCGGTTCCACAACCCAGCTCCAGGATAAGGCCCTTCTCTATTTTAAATTTGTTTAACAGATGCTTAACATAATCCGCCCAATCATCATATGGCACATTGTCCATGAAGATATCATATACGGATGCAAATCCAGTGTATGGCTGCATAATTTTGCAGTTCCTTTCTTATTGAATGATCTATTCTTCCAATTTCACTTAACGTATTTCATCTTCTTAACACATTCCAATGTTATTATTTACCGTCAGACTATTCTATCATACTTAATTTTTGTTCGCAATTCGAAAAACACGAAATGATTGTATAAACATAGGCGTTTGCGAAACAATATAGTTTTTGCTATTGCACACACAACACATACTATTCCTCCGCTTAAGCGCTTCCTACGGGCTTAACTTCCGCTCCGGAGTAGTATATGTTGTGCGCAATTAATACAGATTTTGAGTTTCGCAATTGCCTGTTTTTAAACAGATTGAAAGAACGCTTACTTCCGTTCAATCTAGTTTATATGAAATCAAAAAACGAGTGAAAATAAAAGAAGATAAATAAAAAAAGAAAATAGTAAAGAAATCAAGGAAGATAAAGAAAACATATTAAAAAGAAAGAAAATTTTGGTAGAAAACAAAACATATGTACTGTATAATAATTGTATATAAACCTGTATATAAAACCTGTAAAAGGTCTGAGTTAAGGTCTGTATCAATACGCTATACATTAACATTTATATATTAAAATGCTAATGAGTCACCGATAAAATCAGGAATTTCATAACAACTTAGAAGAATTTATGTCAAAACCATGTAATAAAAAACACAAACCATATCATGTAAATAAGCAAGGAAAACAATTAGTATTTAATTTGATTATGAATTAGCCTTTCCAAAATTCGAAAAACAGGTGGTTTACAAATGAAGGATTATATCGAAATTAAAAATGCAAGGATTCACAATCTTAAGGGGGTCGATGTACGAATCCCCCGGAATAAGCTTACGGTGATCACAGGCGTATCAGGAAGCGGAAAATCAAGCCTTGCCTTTGACACACTGTATGAAGAAGGCAAACGTAGGTACCTGATGTTTTCAGGTACACAATTTATGGTGGATAGTGTTCCTACCTTTGACAGCATACAGGGGCTTTCACCGACCGTCGCAGTGGAACAGCGCATCATCCGTCAGTCAAATCCCCGAAGCACGGTTGGTACGAGAACGAAAATCGGCAGTATGCTGGGGGCCCTTTTTGCTACCTACGGAGAACGTGACCCTGAATACGATGACGGTCTTCCACTATCGATGGAAATGTTCCAGCGTAATTCCCCAAAAGGCATGTGCGTAAAATGTCTAGGAGCCGGAATTATAAAACACATCGATGAGAAGGCGATCTATGGAGATCTGTCAATCGCCTTAAATGAAGTTCTGGAGGGTAAATTTAAACTCATTCCTACCTGGCGCAGAAGATTTGACACTTTCTGTAAGGATTATCGTTTAAAACCCGATCAACCGCTCTCCTCACTTACGACCGACCAATTACTTGCCTTTCAATATGGCTCTTCTAAAACAAGCTTCCAGGGAGTGAATTTTTATGTTCCAACCCTGGAACAAACCTGTAATGGCATCAGTAACCCATCCTATCGCCAAAAACTTTTTACTTATAATAAAATCTATGCTTATAAAGATACCTGTCCTAAATGTCAGGGCTCTGGACTGGGTGAACAAGCCTCTCATACCTCCATTGGCGGTAGGACCATTACAGAGCTTGAAACTATGTACATCAAGGATCTATATGAATTTCTTTCTGACCTCTATACCGAGAGGACCAATCCGCTCAGCAAAGAGATCCTTGCAAAATTGTCCTGTATGGTCGATGTTGGACTGCACCACTTATCACTATCCCGTCCTGTTCCAACGTTATCCGGCGGAGAGATACAAAGACTATTTCTCGCATCCTATATCATAGCTGAAATGGATTCCATTATCTTCATCTTTGATGAACCGACGATCGGACTACATGAAGTAGAAAAGTCTAAGCTTATTTCCATTATAAAAAATCTCGTCATCCGAGGTAATACCGTAATCGCTGTTGAACATGATGAAAACTTTATGAAAAACGCTGATTATATCATCGATCTTGGTCCGGATGCGGGCAGCTACGGCGGTATAAAAATATATGAAGGCGGTTTTTCCGAATTTCTTTCCTGCAGGGACTCGAAAACCGCTCCTTATCTGTCCGGTAAAAAGGGGCAAATAGTGAAGCAGTCCTATCGAACGATGGACAAAGATCATCTTCTTATTATACAGAACGCCACGCTCCACAATCTTCAAAATGTATCGGTTGAGCTTCCACTCGGTCTACTCGTAGGAGTTGCAGGCGTTTCCGGAAGCGGCAAATCAAGCCTTATTTCCGATACTCTGGTACCAAAGCTAAAGGATTTACTGCAATCAAAATGTGCGACAGAAGAGGATGACGAAGACTATAATGCGGAAAACCTTACGGCAGACATCATTGGTACCGAATATATCAAAAAATGTTTTATTATAGATCAAAAGCCGATCGGTAGAAGCCGCACCTCATGCCCTGCCACTTATACCGGTATCTTTGATCGTATCCGTGCTTTGTTTGCAAAAGAGACTAAGCTTTCCGCAGGTCTGTTCTCGGTAAATTCCGAGGGTGGCTGCAAGGTTTGTAAGGGAGATGGTGAGGTACATTATCATGTCGGTTTCGGCAATTTTATTGACATTGAATGTGAGGCTTGCGGAGGCACCGGTTATATTCCGGAGGCTATGGAGATAGAGCTTGATGGTAAGAATATCCGAGATATTCTTAATATGTCTGTGGAGGAAGCCTTCGAATTCTTTCAGGACAAGGAGAAAGCCATCACTAATATGCTTCTGACTTGAAAAAAGTGGGTATGGGCTATATTAAGCTCGGTCAAAAAACACCGACCATTTCCGGTGGTGAAAGTCAGAGAATCAAACTTGCTAAGGAATTATCCAAGGGACAGCATGCAAAAGATTCGGTATATATTTTGGATGAACCGACTACCGGTCTATCCTTTTATGATAGTGAAAAACTGATGGACCTTATGCAATCACTGGTCGATATGGGAAATACGGTAATCGTTACCGAACATGACCCTTACGTATTATCCAATTGTGATTACCTGATAGAAATGGGAGTCGGTGGTGGCAGTGACGGTGGTAATGTCATTGCAACAGGTACACCAAAGGAACTGGCAAACAATCCAAATTCCATCATAGGGCGGTATCTAAAATGAATTATAAGCTTGCAAGAGAAATTGATGAATACGTTAAGAATAAAGGTTATCGTTTGATTAACAGCATAGTATTGTACAAGGATAAGGAGCTCATAACAGAACGATATTACAATAAATATGATGAAAATAGCAGAAACAACATCAAATCTATCTGGAAAAGTATTCTTTCCATTTGTGTCGGCATCTGTTTGGATCTGGGGCATATCAAGAGCCTTGATGAACCGATTAGCACCTATTTGCCGATGTTTGGAGCAAATAACCATCCCTATCACAAATACATTACCATCCATCATTTACTTACTATGACCTCGGGAATTTACTGGAATGGTGGAGTTCATTATCACTGCCCTATGATGTCGCAGCTGATGCGCTCCAGAGATTGGCTATCCCATCTGGTTGACATCCAGATGTCGGAGGTCCCCGGAGCGAAGTATGTTTATAAAGAATGGGATGTCATCCTGCTGTCCGCACTGATTAGCAAAGCCACCGGCAGGAATACTTATGACTTTTGCGATCAATACTTATATAAGCCGCTTGAAATTGTCAGCGATCCATGGTGGACTTCCGCCAGCGGTGTTACCTATAATATAGCAGATAGTGAAGCAGCACAGGCAAAATCGGATTTATCAGCCAGGGACTTAGCAAAACTCGGATTTTTATTTCTT
The DNA here is from genome assembly GCA_029240245.1 of Herbinix sp. GTDB lineage: Bacteria > Bacillota > Clostridia > Lachnospirales > Lachnospiraceae > Mobilitalea. The sequence goes on along the minus strand of JARBTJ010000007.1, from coordinate 74,481 downwards.
AACGGCGGTAAGTATGAAGGAAGACAGATCCTATCCGCGAAATATGTAACTCAGGCCATCACACCCTCCGAACAAAACGCCGGTTATGGGCTTTTGTGGTGGGTCGGGGATGACTGGTACGGCTGCCGCGGTTATGGGGGGCAGGAAATTACCGTAATACCGAAGCAAAGATTAGTTTATGTAATTCAAGCTACTGCAACGGCATCCTCGAAAAGCTATGGAGATGTGTTTGGGGAGATTCTTAGAATTATTAGTAATTAACTGCTTTTAACGGGCATTATGGTCTTTTATACTATTAGTTTTCAAGATTATTGGTTTTCCATATTATGGGTCTGGAGCTGTACACCTACGTGACAGCTCCTAATTTATCTCGATTCATTTTTGTACTAAATTAAGTTGGTAATTCATCACTCAGAGGATACTGCATCCAATCGTAAAACTTATTCTTGTAAATTATATTTTACGATTTTACCATCTTCAACATAATACATCCTGTCTCCGTTAGTAGTAATATAACTATCCTTATCATCTTTCATGCCAAGTTTTTTTGCCTTCTTCTCCTTAGTATCAATGAACACGATATCATCTTTGTCTGATACGATTAAACCGTCACTCGTAATATTCAAACTAAAATTTACCTGAAAATCATATTTTGATTTTGATAATTCCAGATCTAAAATTGCAGTTCCATCCTCAAGATTAATATGACCGTCAATAACTATTTCTACATATCATCAATGAAATGCAAAATAATCATTATTCTTTTATGGTCTTATATTTTACGACCTTACCATCCACAATAAAATATAATGAATCACCTATGGTAGTTATCTTACTCTCGCTAAATTCATTAACACCTAGTTTTTTCACCTTTTTTTCGTTAACATCAATTAATACAATACCGTTTTTATCAGGTAGAATCATTTCATTGCTACCTACACATAAATCATTTAATTCATGAAATGAATCTTCCGTTTTTGTTAATACCAAGTCAAAATCTATGGTTCCTTCATTAAGGTTAATTCCGTAGAAATGATCACTGTTAATACTGATGTACATTGTATTCTCTTTAACAACCGAATTAATATCTGCATAATCTTTATTCTCTACAAGTATTTTCCATATGATATCACCGGTTTCGGCATCTAAGGAATAGATATTACCATCATAATTAATTACAAGTACGTTATCGTCAATCATATATATTTGAGGACCATCTGCTATTATATCTTCGTTTCTCCAGCATTCTTTCTGCGTAGCAATGTTAACTGCATAAATTTTATTATATCCAGTGTATATTACTCTACCATTATAAATAACAGGATCACTTAAAGCTGAAAAAGGAAGCATACCATCCTCCGGCACATAATCCCAAAGTAAAGCTCCTGTTAACATATCAAATGCATAGAGCAAACCATTCATGGATGTTACTAACAGTATCCCATCATAAGCAACAGGTGTGGTGAATGTTTCTTCACTCATTTCAAATTCCCAGATAACTTTACCAGAATCTTTATCCATTACCACAACATAACTTCCATTGGTTAAGGCTACCACCTTTTCATCAACATAATATCGGGAGTCTTTCGGGCCTGAGACCAATGTCTTCCATTTCACTTTACCTGTATTATCAACATAGTTAATACCATTTGTTTTGACAATAATTCCATCCGTATTTACAAATAAAGAATCTGCACTAATATCTTCAGTTTCCCAATCCTTTTTATATTTTATTTCATTCTTTATATATACTTTTTCCTCTTCATTTAAATTATCTTCTCCTGTACCATCTTTCGACTCATTAAGATATTCCACCTCCTCTATATTAGCTTCGAGTGAAACTTCGGTGATAACATTATCTATACTTATATTTTCCGGGTTAATCTTACTAACAATAGCACAGCCACTATAACTGAAAAGAAATACAATCATTAATGTAAGTAATATCCCTCTTCTTATTAACATTTTTATTCCCTCCGAAATATTATCTCTGCATTTGATTAGTGTTGAGTTATCAATTACCAATAATTCCATTATATTCCTGTTGCTACTTATTTGCAAACCCAGTTTTTGAAATCAAATTTACCACATCCATAAAGAAAAGAGGACCGATGGTATGCCCAGTGTTAGTCACCTAACCTTAGGAGTCATTCCATCCATCCTCTTTTTATTTTTATTTCTCAATGCATATAACAGTCAAAATTCGACACAGGAAATACTTCCCTTTTATACCATTTTTGTAAACATTTCCTTCAAGGTCGGGTAAAGATCCTTGAACACTTTATATTTCTGGTTATATAACTCCACAATTTCCGGGTCCTGATCTGTGGTTTCGATTACTTTGATCAGCTTGCCGGTAGCCTCTTCCACCGTAGCATATTTGCCACAACCAACGGCTGCAAGGATTGCTGCGCCGAAGGCAGGTCCTTCTGCAGAATTAATCTTATCCACCTTAACATTTAATACATTGGCAATGATTTTACACCAGAGAGGACTCTTTGCACCACCGCCGTTAATGCGGATTCTGCTGATATCAACGCCGAGTGCTTTTGTAATCTCAAAGGAATCACGCAGCGCAAAGGCTACACCTTCTAACACTGCTTGTGTCATATCAGCACGAGTGGTATCCATAGTCATACCGATAAAGGTACCTCTGGCATCCGGATTGTTATGTGGTGTTCTCTCTCCCATCAGATATGGCAGGAAGTATACTTTATTTTCACCCAGTTTTTGAATACCCTGCTGTTCTTTTGCATAATCCTTGGTCTGAAGAATTTCATCATTCCACCATTTATTCGAAGCGGCAGCGGAAAGCATTACACCCATCAAATGATATTTACCATCCGCATGTGCAAAGGAATGAAGGGCGTTCCATTCATCAACCGCAAATTCCTTACTTGCAATAAATACAACTCCTGAGGTTCCAAGGGAAACATTACACATCCCATGACCTACGGTTCCGGTACCAACAGAAGCAACTGCCTGATCACCGCCGCCTGCCACAACCTTAACATTTTCCGTTAATCCCAGTGCCTGTGCTGCTTCCTTCGTCATATTGCCAACCACCTGGTAAGACTCATGAAGCTTTGCCATCTGCTCTTCTTTTAATCCGCAGATATCAAGCATTTCCTTGGACCAGCATTTATTCTTAACATCCAGTAAAAGCATACCGGAGGCATCGGATACATCGGTACAATGTACTCCGGATAACTTGTATGCCAAATAATCCTTTGGAAGCATTACTTTCTTAATCTTCGCAAAATTCTCAGGCTCATGCTTTTTAACCCATAACAGTTTCGGTGCTGTAAATCCGGTTAAAGCCATATTTGCAGTATAAGCCGATATTTTTTCTCTGCCGATTTCATGATTTAAGTAATCGCATTCTGCCTGGGTACGACCATCATTCCAAAGAATCGCAGGACGGATTACATTATCCTGTTCATCCAGTATCACCATACCGTGCATCTGGCCGCTAAAGCTGATACCATCCACCTCAGACTTATCAAAACCCTCAATCAATTCCTTCACGCCATCAACCAGAGCAGTATACCAGTCCTCCGGATTTTGTTCCGACCAGCCCGGCTTAGGGAAAAATAACGGATACTCCCTCGTAACGATTCTTTTAATGTCCCCTTCTTCATCCATTAGGAGAAGCTTAATGGAAGAGGTCCCAACATCTACACCAACATATAACATTTTAGTGCTCCTTTCTTCGATATCTTTATTTTATTGATCTATCTGACTGAAACTTATTACCTTGTTATCACAATATATTTCCTTATTTTACAAATAATTTATTCAATAAACTATATGATTTAACTATATCAGTTCCACTTCTGTATGTCAAGATTGTTATCGAAGCAACGCACCTATAAAGCAGAATAAGCCATTGATTTCATTACTTTGACAGCGAGAATATTTCAATTCACGCACCCATAAAAAATATGGTCGCCATCTGCTACGTTGAAAAATGCTTTAAAGTTATATCTTTAGTTTATATATTTTATAATAAATAAATATAGTCTCTGCTCGCTGATTTTTCTGAAATGTAGTATAAGAAGAGATTTAGGTGGTAATTTATATATGATAATTTTATGTGGTAATTTATTTGTGGTAATTTTATATGGTAATTTATATGATAATTCTATGTGGTAATTTTATGTGGTAATTTTATAGGGTAATTTTTATATGGTAATTTTTTATAAAATCTGCTACGATATATAAAGCATATTTGAGCAGCAGAAAGGTATTCCTATGAAATTAAGCAATAAAGAAAGGGAAAATTTTATAAATTATATACAGGAGCTGCTTCAGTCAAAAGAAATCCATGAAATGAAAAAATATATTCAACACGGTAATACCACTACCTTTCATCATTGTCTTCTGGTAGCCTATTACAGCTATGTGATTTCCCATCGTTTACCGTTTCATTTTCATACGAAAAGCGTGGCCCGTGGTGCACTATTACATGATTTTTATTTATATGACTGGCACATTCCTGATAAAAGCCATCGTTTGCATGGTTTTATTCATCCGGGGGTCGCATCGAAAAATGCTAATCAATATTTTAACCTAAATAAGTTAGAATTAAATATTATAGAAAGCCATATGTGGCCACTTACGCTCACGAAAATTCCGAAAAGCAGAGAAGCATTGGCGGTCTGCCTCATTGATAAATTCTGCTCCTTAGCCGAAACTCTGTACCTGCCCATATTACCCGAGGATTTTCAGGATATCTACAAGAGCTTACCCGAGTATGAAGCAATGAAATAATTCGTATCGTATTACCTATTTATTTTAGATCAAATGCACATTTCAATATATATTTTTGATCCATTCTTATGAAACAATAAAATACGATATTTGCTGGCTTAATGATTATATACAATTTGATAAATTTCTTTTATTTGGATAGGACATATGTTAATATTGATTTATTAAAATTCAAAAGCAAAGGGTGACTGTAATGGTAACAGGCAGTAAAGAACTCATCAGGGACATTAATACAAACCTTGTATTAGAAACAATCATTAATCATACATCGATATCAAGAGCTGCAACAGCAAAATATCTTGGTTTGACCAAGGCGACAATTTCTGCTATCGTGCAGGAGCTTATTAATAAAAAGCTGGTACTGGAAATCGGCAGTGACGATACAAGTTTAGGAAGAAAACCGATTCTTCTTAGCCTAAATAAAAAAGCGGGTTATGTGATCGGAATTGATATCGGTGTGGACACCACATCCGCTTTAATCTCCGATCTTATTGGAGATGATAGCTGTTTAAAGCAGATTAGGACCCCGAAGAATAGCTCCAATCTAATCAATGTCTTAATACAACTAATTGAATCCATGAAAAAGCCACTCGATTCTCCCTACGGTCTTGTAGGAATTACACTTGGTATTCATGGCGTTGTAGTCAACAATCAGGTGTCTTTTGCACCTTATTATAATTTGGCTGGACTTGATCTCGCAAATGCGCTGGAACAGCATTTTAATACTCCGGTATACTTGGAGAATGAAGCGAATTTATCCGTTACCGGGGAAATGACCTTTCAATATGATTACCCGAACATCGCCAACATCAGCGTTCATTCCGGTATCGGTCTTGGCATCATCATTAACCGCCAGCTTTACACCGGATATAACGGAAGAGCAGGTGAATTTGGGCATACCATCATTGCGCTTGACGGAAAGCTTTGCCCCTGCGGGAACAAGGGTTGCCTGGAGCAATATGTATCCGAAAGAGCCTTACTTGCGGAGTATGCCGATAAAAAGGGACTGGAAGAGGTCAATTTTGAAACCTTCCGTAAGAGTTACGATGAGAATGATCCGGATGCCCAGGAGATTATGGAACTTTTCATTAAATATATGTCCGTTGGAGTTAACAATATATTAAATGCTTATAATCCGGATATCGTAGTCATTAACAGCTCCTTTACCACTCATTTTCCGCAGGTTACACAGAAAATTGAGGATTCCCTTACCAGCAGAATGAATAGCTACATCCGTATTGTTCCCTCCGTTCTTCAGGATACCTCAATACTTCTTGGTGGTATATGTACCGCTGTAAAAGGCTTTCTAGGTATTGAAGTGTTAAAATTAGATCATAAAGAAACACAAGCATAAAGAAACATGCTCGGTAATATTAAGAAAATGATAAATTTTAATCATGTGCATAAAACTATAACACCTATATCACTCTTGCATAAGAATTGATATAGGTGTTTTATTGCTTAAGCTTTTTCGAATAACTCTATTAATTCCAGCCAATCACTTACCTTCAGACAATCCACGGAAGGCGTCAGCTTGTTTTCCTCATCGAGTGCACCTTTGTACCATACCGGGAAAATTCCAGATTTAGAAGCCCCCTCAACATCAAAATAAGCATTGTCACCGCAGTACCAGACGTCTCTGGCATTCAATTTAGCTTTTCTAAGTGCCAGCTCATAGATCCGGTTATGGGGCTTACGAAATACATATTCACTAGTGGCAAGTATAAATTCAAAATGATTCTCCGGCAACATCAAATTTATCCTGTCCTCGAGTGCTTTACCGCTGAAGGAAATATTACTGATAACCGCTGTGCGAATGCCTGAATCATATAGATATTTTAATAATACATCGATATGTTTCGTAATCTGTTTCGGAGCAGCATTATCCCAGAAAATTTTTTCGATTTCCAACGGACTTAAATCAAATTCTACATCATAATAATCATATAGATATTTCTGAAAAATATGATTATGTACTTCAATATGCTGTGAGAGCCGTACATCAGGAAGAAATCTTCCGATATCCCTATTTAAGGTTTTCGCAAATTCCTGAACATCCTGAGCGGACATCTGATATGGATTTTTGATTGCATATTTTAATACAGCACGTGTTGCTTTCACACCGTCAAACCTTCCCTCGTCGACTAAGGTTTGGCCGTAATCAAACATGATCATTTTCGGTTTATTCATTTCGGATTCCTCCCTTTATGCATGCAAAGTCGGTTCCATATGTATCTGTTATGACTCAAATCCATACTATAGTTTCTCCTATGTTAACCATGCTAACCAACAAAATATTTAACATAGAAGAAACTATGGATAAAGCATTTCAACCTTCTTTGTGCTCGCTATTATCTTCCCGTGCCTTCGATTCTCTTCTTATCTTCGTCATGATACCACCGATTCGACCGGATTCCTTCGCTGTCAGTGACTTCCACCCGGTGGTCATTACTTTATCAAGATAACCCAGCTCTTTGGCAATTTCGTATTTTAATTCTTCCTCCGGCTTTAAATTATTTAAATCAATTTTCTTTTCTTTCTTATTTACCATATAAGCGCACCCTTCCCAAATATACTATCACAGAATGGTTTATAGTAATGAGTAAGTGTTCGATAAATCACATTTACTACATACTGCGAAATCATCCATGCAGATAAATTACTTTTTTAGAGTGTACCCATCTTAAGTTATTCTATTCGAATCTCTTTTCCTAAGTATAAGGAATAGATGATCATTTCCTTAACTCTTTTCTTTAGCATTTGCTCCAGTGCCCTGCGGTAATAATCCAATTGTACTTTGTACCTTTTCACCAATTGTTCTTCATCACCAACGATATCCGATTTATAATCAAGGAGCACTAGCTCCCCGTCTTCTTCAAAAAACACATCGATGATTCCTTGAATTAAGATGATTTCATCCGTATTGATCTCAGTGATTACCTCCACTGCATTTATTCCGATTACAAACTGTTTTTCTTTATAGAGCATTCCTGCCAATTGGGCCTTGCACATGCGAGCTGCCACTGTGCTTTGAGTGAACTTATAAATATAATCCTGTTTTAATTTTTGAATATCACTCGTTGTAACTCGACCTTCTTGAACGATTCGATCCATTTCTCCAAGAAAATCATCCCGATTTTTGATCTTCGTCAGGTCCAACAATTCAAGTATCTTATGATATAAGGTACCCCGGTCGGTTCCGGTCAATTCTGCTTCCTTCTGCTTTATAAAATTAGGAACCGTAGGATTAAACTCTGATACCTCTCTGTTGCCATTCGCTATATTAATATTTTGAGAAGTCCTTACTTCGGACAGCTTCGTTTCGTATAAATTGTTATCGGCCTCCTGGTCATTACCATTCCCCTGATACAGATTGACACTTTGCTCCTCATCCACGAACTGGCCCAGCTTTTTCAACTCAGTAACCGTCATCTTTACCCGAAGCCCTGCTTCCTTCTGGTATGGATAGTAATAGTTTAATCTCGATTTAATTTCCAGATTCAACTCTGGATCGTATACCTGATCCTGGGTAATCGCTAAAAGCTCCTCTTCCTCGATCTGTTGAAACATTTGTTTTCTTAGTTCCTCTTTCAAAAGAGAATCCTTCCGCACTATCGTAACAGACATTAGGTCCTTCTTAATGCAACAACCATCTTCTGTCATAACCGGATTCATTCCCGTTCGATTAATTACAGCCGGAAGCACCCAATCGAGATAGCTCTTCGCGGAAGCTAATTCAAAAAAAGAAAACTCCTTGTTCTTTAAATCCTCCAATGCTTCCAAATAACCGGTCATGATCAGCTTCTCTTTCGCTCTGGTCATAGCCACATAGAGTACCCGGAGTTCCTCTCCCAGATTTTCTAATTGAACCTTCTTTTGAATCACCTTTTTTAATAAGGTCGGTACCTTAGTTCTCTCTTTACAGTTAACATACTCCGGACCCACACCAAGGCCTGCATGCAGAACAACACTATTTCTTAGATCCTGATTATTAAACTGCTTATGCATTCCTGATACGAATACAACAGGAAATTCCAAGCCCTTACTTTTGTGGATACTCATGATTCGAACTGTGTTATCCTGCTCACCGGTGGTTGCGGCCTCTCCAAAGTCCACATCATATTTATGAAGCTTTTCAATATAACGGATAAAATTAAATAAACCGCTGTAGCTACCCTTTTCAAAACGTACCGCCATTGACAAAAGCATATCAATGTTCGCTTTTCTGCGGTCACCTCCGGTCATAGCTGATACATAATAGTAATACCCGGTTTGATCTAATATTTCCTGTAACAACTCGTGAAGCGGAGTATGTATCATCTTGGCACGGAACTCTCCCAGCTGCTTATTAAAACCTAACAACTTCTGTTTTAATTCTTCATTACTGCCTTCACTCAAGTACGTATTGAATGCCGAATACATACTGGCATTCCGGTTGGATACCCGGATCATCGCAAGTTCCGTGGAGGACAATCCAACAATGGGCGAATACAATACTCCGGTAAGCGGGATATCCTGCCTGGGATTATCGATAATACGAAGATAATTTAAGATCGTCATTATCTCCATAGTACGAAAATAACCCGTCCCGGTATCCGCATAAGCCGGTATCCCCTCCTGTATCAGGGTGTTAACAAATACCTCAGACCAATTGGACATGCTGCGAAGCAATATAACAATGTCCCGATAGGCTGCTGGCCGATAGATTTTTTGTTTACTATCATAAAGCATGAGCCCCGTAATAGGATCAGTTAATTCCTTTATCCTTCTAGCAATTGCTCTAACTTCGATCTCCTTCTTGGTATATACGGCTTCTTCCGGGTCTTCCTCCGTCTTTCTGTGTTCGGTACTTCCGTTCATGCTACCATCATAAGCTTCACTGAATAAATCCAAGTTTTCCTTTTCATCCTTAGAAACACCATGCTCTTTATCAACAGAGTCATGAAAAGAAATCGTCTCGACTTCGTCTTCCGTAACCAATAACAATTCCATATCCTGCGAAATTCTATTCAGATTCGGGTTTATTGCGCTCCAGTTGGGAAGCATCTCAGAATTCTCATTCCCGGATAACTCTGTGATATCCTTCGATTGCTCAGTGCCTTCCTCCTCATACAATCCGCCGTATTTTAAGGCTGCTGCATCATCGTATCGGATACCGCCCACTGCTTCCTTCATGATTTGCTCAAAGATGGCATTCACTCCGTCGAGTACCACCTTACGACTTCGGAAATTCCGGTCCAAATCAATCCGTTGCTCCAGATTGATCTCTCCATCCTCCGTAAAGTCACTTCTGCCGTATCTACCATATTTCTCCATAAAGATTTCCGGCATGGCCAAACGGAATTTATATATGCTTTGTTTCACGTCTCCAACCATGAAGCGGTTCGGTTTACCGATTCTTTCTTTTGATATACTTGATAATATTGTCTCCTGAACCATGTTGCTGTCCTGGTATTCATCAATCAAGATTTCGTCAAACAATTCGCTTAGTTCCAATGCGGCTTGTGTCGGTACCTTTTCCCCGTCCTTATCCTCAACCAGAATTTTCAAAGCGAAATGCTCCAAATCATTAAAATCAATTAAGTTCTTCTCTTCCTTGCGTCTTGCAAACTCCTCCATAAAATCCATGGTGAGTTCAAACATAACCTGCATAACTTCCCTTACGGCTTTTAAGTCCTTTAACATTTCCTCCGGTGATTGAAAGAAATATTGATTTGCCAAATCTTTCAGACCCTTCTTTACTTCTTCCCGTAAACTCTTCACCCGGTCCTTCTTAAACTGTGAAACCCCTTCTTCCTTTTTGCCGGATAATCTGGCATAGGAGATACCCGAAAACAGTACGGAGTATTCCTCATAGGAATCCACCCTCATTAATTGTTCGATAAGGTCACGGTCTGATATTAGGGCCGTAAGATACGCTCCGGGACCACCTGACTCGTTACAGATATTCATGGCGTCCGAATTCTTATCCAACAGATCACCAAGCACAACACACACATAATGAAGAAGTTCCTTCATCCAATCCGAGATATTCATATCTTCTAAGGTATTAATCTCAAAGGCCTTCTGCTTGTCCGCTAGCCATGCCTTCGGCCATGGTGCACTCATGGAAAAATTGTATAGCAAAAGGATTAAGTCCTCCACGGGTGCATCTGATTTCGAATGAGAATAACTTTCGATAAATGCATGAAAATCCTCCCTGCCATTTTCATACCAACGCTCCAGTATTTCCTCCAGGACATCGGATTTCATCAGTGTAATTTCTGACTCATCTGCAATTTTAAAGGAAGGATCTAAATCGATCCTATGAAAATAATTACGAATGACATTCAGGCAAAAGCTGTGTATGGTTGTTATTTGAGCACTTTGCAGTAAGGAAATCTGTTTCTGCAGATGAAGATTTTCCGGATTTTTTAATAGCTTTTCATCAATTGCTTTACCAATACGGGTTCGCATCTCTGCTGCTGCCGCATTTGTAAAAGTAACCACCAAAAGGTGGTCGATATCAAGAGGAGCCTCTCCCTCCGATATCATGGTAATAATACGCTCAACTAATACAGCTGTTTTTCCGGAGCCTGCTGCTGCGGATACCAATATATTCTTATTTCTTGTATCAATTACTTTTTGCTGTGCCGGCGTCCAGCCCATATGATCACCCATCCATCTCTTTCTTATCCATTTGAAGCCAATATTCAGCAGATACCATATCGGTCAATGAGACTTCCATCTAGATTACCTTCTGACCCGGTAAAACCAAACGGTCTCCCTGCAATTTCCATGAAAGGTTATGTAGCTTAATTTAAACACAAATTACCTCCCCTATTTATTCTCGCCCCAGATCTCTTCCTTAATTTCCTCCGCAGACTTCTTAGCCAGATTCCGGTAAGCATGTCCTCTAATTCGAATGTCAAATCCACAAGCGGAACGAAACTCACAATAATCACAAGCAGTTCTGTCATTGGCCCGGTAAGGGTTTAACTTCGTATCACCCTCTAGAATCTGTTTACTGTCCTCTGCCAATTTACCATTCACAAAATCAATTAAGGCCTTCATCTGGTGTTCACCAGCTGTGATCGAACGCTTGGTTAATTCCCCATCCTTATTGGTTTCCACCGGAATGATATCGGATTTCGCAGAGGACCGAAGGGCACCGTCCGGTCCGGCAAGCTTAGAATCCATTAATGCCAATACCGTTTTGTCTTCATTTACCAGACCGTTCATCTTCAAGCTTTTATAGATTTCTTCTTCTGCCTGTTCGGATTTTGCTACAATCGGGTCATCTATATGATAATAAAAGATACCCGCCGGTACGATTTCCTTTTCCTTATTCCTATTTTTCAGATAGTCCATCGCCGCACTTAAGTAGACGGACAGCTGTTGCTGCAGTCCATGATAGATACGATTAATATCAAAGAAGGTGCTGCCGGATTTATAATCAATTACCCTGACATATACCTTGTCTTCACTTTCATAAAGATCCAGACGGTCAATCCTGCCTTGCAGAGTCAGCAGTGAATCTGGTATATGGTGAAATGGCATCTCATAGCCAATCGGTTCAAAGGAGCCTTGTTTAATTTGGTTGCAGAGTGCCCATAGAGTTCTAACTGTTATACGCTCCATCCGTTTGATTAAGTATTCATTACGTTTTGTACTTCTTAAGAAGGAATTTTCATATTCTTCCACAGCGTGTCCTACACTTTGCACCGCCCATTCCTCCCGAACATCCTCGGGAATGGTATGCCAGTTAAAATCACTGGCATCGAGCCGTTTCGAAAACTCATCAATGGCATTATGAAAAATATTCCCGATATCCGGTATGGCCAGCTTATACTCTTTTCGCTCCTCTAAGAATAGTCCATAAGACAGAAAATGTGCAAAGGCACAGCCGGCAAAACGCTCCAGTCTCGTTACACTTCCGCGTAATTCCATACCATATAAAAGCTCAGCTGCTTCTTTTGAGATGCCGGCTTCCTTATTAATAAAGAATGCACCCCGGATCAATTTCTCAAGAATCCGGTTCTTCTCTTCGTCAGTTCGATAATATAAGAATAATTCCTTCCAAAGACCGGATGTTTCCTTTAAGGAATAGTCCCGCAGTCCCTCCGCTAAGTAGGAAAGGCCGTCATCCTTAAGAACATGTTCCATATCTTCAACCTTATCATCTTCATGATAAAGCTTTATAGCCTTAAATAATTGCTGTAATTTACCGATTAAAAAGGATGGATTCGCTGACTTCCCATCTTCATTAACCTTATGATAGGTTATATATAGCCTATCCTTTGGTTTTGTCATGTTAAGGTATATATAAAACTGCTCGGTAAAGGCCTGCTGCCTTTTGGTCGGAGCCAGCTCAATTTCATGATTTATCAACAACTCCCGTTCAATATCGGAAAGAATTCCACCGCTTCCGATGGATTTAGGCACAATTCCCTCATTCACTCCGACAAAAAACAAAACCTTGATCGCCTTTAGTCTGGTTCTCTCCGTATCACCGACCACGACTTCATCCACACCCGGCGGAATGAGACCCACCTTGACCTCCGTAAGGCCGGTCTCCAAAATCTCACCGAACTCTGTTGCGGTACAATGTTCGGAACCGAGAAGCAGCACCATTTGATCAAAGAGCTCCATTACGATGCGGTAAATCTGTTCATACTCCTTAGCAATTGTTGGCAGCTTTGCTTCCTGAAACTCTTTGCTAAAAGCCTCCATTTTCTGTTCCACCGAGAGCCGGAGTCCTAACTCGTATAGTGCCTGGGTGTAATCCTTCAGAGTTAATTCTTTGCTCTTTAATACGTTATAAAACGGAAGAAGTTCTTCTGTTACCGTAGTCCTTGCAGCATTAATACGCTTTAAGTCAACCGTTTCCCTGTTACGGTACACCCTGGTAAATGCTTCTTTCCATCGGTTACAGCCCCGGATACCCATGGCTAGTACATAATTTTCCAGCATATCGATATCCTCATTCGCTACACCTGATAAGCCGGTACGCAAATACCGGAATACGCTTTCATAGCTAAAGTCTTCCTTTACTATAGCGATAGCGGAACGAAGCAGACAGGCAAAGGGGTTACTTAAGATATCCTTTTTATAATCAATAAAGCAGGGTATTCCACTCTGTGTAAAATATCGCTTCGCAATTCTTCCATATTCTTCAATTGCTCCGGTTACTACCGCAATATCCTGATAGCGGTAGCCCTGTTCCCTAACTAACCGCTTAATTTCTCTTGCTACAAAAGCAATTTCCTCCTTTGCATCCTTGGTACAGTGAATTGTTATATCCTCCTGCTCCTTCTCATAGTACTGATAAGGATAACGGAACAGATTATGTTCAAGGGCAGCTAAGGCAGGTGAACTTAGAAAACGGTAGGGTACCCTGTTATCATTGCATTGTTCTGCATAAACAGGAGCTTCCACCGCTGTTCCTGTTTCCTTGGCCAACTGATAAAGCTTTTGTATCGTTTTCTTACTTAAATCAAATAATTGGTGCTCCGATGTTACTTTACCGGTCTCTTCTCTGGGATCAATCGTAACCGTCACCATAATCTTCTTAGCATATTTCATCATTTTCGCAAGGAGCTGATATTGCAGAGGAGTAAAACCGGTGAAACCATCCAGGCAGATTACACTGCCCTTCAGCCAGTCCGACTGATCGATAACCTCATTAAGAAATACATAAATTTCCTCTGCTGTAATATAGCGGTCCCTCATAAATGCCTGAAAGCCCTGATAAATGGTAAAAATATCATTAAGCTTCGCTTTGAGCAAAGGCTTTTTTGATGATATTTCCTGCATCTGCCGAAAATCCTCGGGTTGAATATTATACTGATAAAATTCTGACAACAGGGATTTAAGCTCATTAATAAAGCCAGGTTTTTTTAACATAGAACCAAAAAGTATTAAATCCTTTTTCTTCTCTGCCACCACTTTACGTAACATCATGCTTTTACCCGTATCCTCAAGCACCGGGTAATCATTTCCACCGACTTCTTCAAAAATACGATAGGCAAAGCGCAGGAAACTAAGGATATCTACATTCATAACACCATGATCGGGGTGTAAGGTGACAATATCCTTCTGGGTCTGCAGGGTGAATTGCTCCGGTACTATCACCAGATAATTCGTATCCATATATAATTTTGATTGATTAATAACCTCGCGGTAGAGCTGATAGGATTTACCGGAACCGGCACTTCCGAGAAAGAGTTGCAAGGACATACCATATCCCTCCGTCAATATGAAGTTATTAGGCGTTTGCGAAACGATATAGTTTTTGATATTGCACACACAACACATACTATTCCTCCGCGTAAGCGTTTCCTACGGGCTTAACTTCCGCTCCGGAGTAGTATATGTTGTGTGCGCAGTTAATACAGAATATGAGTTTCGCAAACGCCTATATGAAGTTATTACAAATTGGCATATCGAAGTGTATTCCTTAATGAATCCGAAGTCAAATCGATTCCTACCGGTCCGGAGATAAACTTCCTTTACGTACTCTGTAATAAGTGAATAAGTGATATAAAATTAATGTTTAATTGCATAAATTATTATCTTGTTTAATAATATATATTAAGATTAAGACAATGAAGCACTGATGCTCCGGAGGATAGAGATGGCAAAGACAAAAATAGTAGTTATCCAGTTAAAAGAAATTATATATACGGTGATTTTTGCAGCGTTAGGTATCCTGCTGATTCTTCTTCTAATATTTATGTTCTGGCCAGATAAAGAAGATAATGGCACTTCAACCAGCACTAACCTGTATATACCGGGCAAATGGACCTCCTCCATCGCACTGAACGACACAGCGATTAATCTTGAGGTAGTATTAGATGAGGATCACATCAATTCCGTAAGAATCATCAACATTGATGAAACAATTACTACTATGTTTCCTCTCGTAGCGCCTTCCCTGGAATTAATCGCAGACCAACTTTACATGGATGTTCCCATTGATCAACTGGAAATTAAGGAGGACAGCAGATACACACAGACCCTTTTGATTGAAGCGATCAAGCTTGCGCTTGATAAAGCAAAACCCACGCCTACACCGTAGCCATACTTACATAGCACCATTCCCGGAATGCTGTAAAGCTTACTACCTCCGTAATTAGCTTTACAGCATTCTATTTGTGGGAATATTGATATATCTACCATAGGTATCCTAAGTTTTATATCAATCAATAAGCTTTTTCTATGTATAAATTGTCCGCTTACATAACCGTTTGATTTCTCGTTGACTACTTGAAATACTTCTCGTAAGGCGATACTTCATTTAAAAAGATAATGCCGATAATACCCGGCCCGGTATGAGCTCCGATTGCACATCCCACATAGTTATCCATAAAAAATCTACTGCCATACGCACCCTGTAATTGTTCCTTCATAAATTCCATGGTTTTCGAATCATCACCATGTACAATTCCGATCGTCTGTTTCTCCAGATTTTTTCCTCGCTCGCCTACAATCTCAATCAAACGCTTTAAAGATTTGCTTCTTCCTCTTACTTTTTCAATGGATTCCAAGGCTCCGGAATCATTCACCTGAATGATTGGTTTTATATCTAAGAGTCCGCCTGCAATTGCAGAAGCCTTGCTCAGTCGTCCTCCCTTTAAGAGATATTCCAGGGTATTTACCGTAAAAATATGTTCCATATGTTCACAATGCCAGATGATGGCGTCTATGATCTCCTGCTTGGTGGCTCCGTTTTCCTGCATTTTTAATGCATAATAGGTAGCAAGGCCAAAGCCTAAGGATGCACATTTTGAATCGATGATGGTTATGTTAAAACCAGGATATTGTTCGATTAGTTCTGTCTTCGCTAAATTCGCTGCGTTATATGTACCTGCAATTCCTGTAGAAAAGCAGATATAAATCACTTCATCCCCGTTTTTTGCATAGGGCAGAAAGTTTTCATAAAACATATGGGTATTAATATGATAGGTCTTTACATCCTTTCCACTTCGCAGGATATCATAAAATTCCTCCGGAACGATCGTCTTTCCATCCAAATAATCCTGTTCGTCAATTACCACAGGGGTCGGAATCACATGCAGACCATATTTTTCTTGTACCCACTTCGGTGTATCGGAAGCGGAGTCGGTAATAATCTTAAGTGCCATATATTAATCCTCCATCCTTTGGAGGATTCCTCCTCCCTGTATTTTTGGAGGATTCCTCCTCCCTGTATTTTTGGAGGATTCCTCCTCCCTGTATTTTTGGAGGATTCCTCCTCCCTGTATTTTTGTGAGGATTTCTCCTCCCTATATTTTTGGAGTATTCCTCCCTGTATTTTGGGAGGATTTCTCATCCCTGTATTTTTGGAGGATTCCTCCTCCCTGTATTGTAACAGAGTGTGCAGACTCTGATGTTTTTATCTCATTTATATCATTGTAACGTAATGCTGGGTCATTTGATGGAATTTACGAAAAGTTTTATTACGAAACGTA
Source organism: Herbinix sp. (assembly GCA_029240245.1). Classification (GTDB taxonomy): domain Bacteria; phylum Bacillota; class Clostridia; order Lachnospirales; family Lachnospiraceae; genus Mobilitalea. The sequence continues at coordinate 57,256 of JARBTJ010000007.1, read as the reverse complement.
CTGCTATTCATATTGGTTAAGCACTCCTAGGATAGTTGATCCAGTTCCTGCATCCAGATGGCAGCGGAAGCATCGCTTGGCATTCTCAAATCACCTCTCGGTGAAACGGATACACTACCTACCTTCGGTCCATCCGGCAGGCAGGAACGCTTATACTGCTGCATAAAAAATCTCTTATAGAAGACCTTAAGCCATTTTAATATAACGTCCTTCGGATATCTTCCCTCAAATGCAATTTTTGCCAGACGGTATACCTTCGCCGGCTCATAACCAAAACGAAGAATATAATATAAGAAGAAATCATGCAACTCATAGGGTCCGACAATATCCTCGGTCCTCTGCGCTATTTTGCCATCCTTCGGTGGAAGCAGCTCCGGACTAACCGGAGTATCCAGGATATCGGCTAATACGACTTTTAATTTTTCATTATTTGTAGTGTCAATAAAATAGGATACCAAGAAACGTACCAGCGTCTTCGGAACGGAAGCATTTACTCCGTACATGGACATATGATCACCATTATAGGTAGCCCAGCCCAGCGCAAGTTCCGACATATCTCCGGTTCCGACAACAAAACCGTTGTTTTTTCCGGCAATGTCCATCAGTACTTGCGTGCGCTCTCTTGCCTGGCTATTCTCAAAGGTGAGATCATGAATATTTTTATCATGTCCTATATCCCGAAAATGCTGCTCCACCGCCTCCCGGATCGGCACCTCCAGTAAGGTAACACCAAGACTTTCTGCGAGATCCACTGCATTACGATAGGTTCTGTCCGTTGTACCGAAGCAGGGCATAGTGACAGCGATAATCCCTTGTTTATCAAGGTTTAACAGCTCAAAGGCTTTATTGGTTACTAGAAGAGCCAGGGTGGAATCTAGCCCTCCGGATAGACCGATGACAGCACATTTACAGTTGATATGGGCCAATCTGGTTTTTAATCCCATGGCTTGAATATTAATAATATCCTTACAGCGCTTTGCTCTGTCCTCTGCTTGGGCAGGGACAAAGGGAGCCGGATCTATAAATCGGTTTAGTTTAATCTCCGGCAGCTCATATTCGCCTTCTTTAAAGGAAAAGGAAATTACTTTATAATCAAAGGTGCCCTGCCTTAAATAGGTATGCATTCTTCTTCGTTCACTTTTCAGCTTACCGAGGTCAACCTCGGTATATATCATACCATTTTCAAAGGTATTAGATTCCGACAGGAGTGTTCCGTTCTCAGCGATCAGATTGTGACCGGCAAACACAAGGTCCGTTGTGGATTCACCCTCACCTGCATCCGAATAAATATATGCACACACAAGTCTGGAGGACTGGCTTTTCACCAATTCCCTCCGGTAGGTATCCTTTCCGGTTAATTCATCACTGGCTGACAGATTGGCAATTACAGTGGCACCTGCAATGCAGTGGTTAATACTTGGAGATTGGGGAATCCAAAGATCCTCACAGATTTCTACACCGAGAATGAATTCAGGCAAATCCTCGCTTTTAAAGATAATTCTTGAACCGAAATAAACTTCCTCGCCAAAAAAATCTATGCCAACCGGGTCCAATAACCCTTCCGTAAAATGTCTAGCTTCATAAAATTCCGAATAATTTGGTATGCTCATTTTTGGAACAAGACCTAAAACTCTTCCTCCATGAATAACGGCAGCCGTATTATAGAGTTTGCCCTTCAGCAGATAAGGAAAACCGACGATCGCTACCAGCTCTTTACCAAGTGTAGAATCTGCAATTCTTATTACTTCTCTTCCCGCCTGCTTCAGTAAGGTATCCTGGAAAAATAAATCTCCACAAGTATATCCGGTAATGCAAAGTTCAGGAAATACCACTAATTTGATTTCCCTGTTATCTGCAATCGTAATGAATTCTATTATTTTATCGGCATTGTAGCTGCAATCTGCTACCCGGATTACCGGTGTCGCGGCCGCAACCCGAAGAAAACCGTGCTTCATTGTCTGCCTCCTTAAGTGAGTTTTTCGTTTTATCATTCATTGTTATACTCTCATATATCTATATTAATTATATAGTTATGTCCCAAAAAAACAAGAAGAACTTTCTATCAATTAAGTCCATTCCTTTATACTATCATTAAAAAAAGCGGCTCGTGGCCGCTTTTATCATTCGTATTATACCCAAAATGCCGGTTCCTGTATTTTGACTCCTAGCCAAGCTAGGTGGGTAACCGCACATAAGCTTCTGCCTTCCGCTGCAAACGGCGGCCTGACATCTACTTACGAATGTAGGAATCCCGTATTATATCATGTAGGTTCAAAATGACAGGAGTATCGAACATCCCAGGAATACTTGATTTGTATAATGTAATTATAACTGATGAAATCCTATTTTTCAAGTTATTTATCTTTTTTTAGATTGTAAATTCATGGAATTCCTGCATGAAGTTCGTCCTTAAATTCAATATGGAATTCGTTCTTAAATTCAGTATGGAGTTCGTCCTTAGAATTCAGTATGGAGTTCGTCCTAGAATTCTGTATGGAATTCGTTCTTAAATTCAGTATGGAGTTCGTCCTTATATCCAGTATGGAGTTCGTCCTTAGAATTCAGTATGGAATTCGTTCTTAAATTCAGTATGGAGTTCGTCCTATATCCAGTATGGAGTTCGTCCTTAGAATTCAATATGGAATTCGTCCTTAGAATTCCATTTGATAAGGAAGAAAGGTAAATATAAATTCTGTTCCTACACCAAGCGTCGATTTCACTTCAATGGTTCCTCCGTGCTTTAATGAAATCTGTTTGGCGATGGCTAAGCCAAGTCCGGTTCCGCTTGCGTTCTGACGCAGATTAGACTTGTAAAACTTTTCAAAGATATTACCGAGATCGGCCTGTTCAATTCCAATGCCTTCATCTCGAATAGTCACTACTATTTTGTCCGATTTTGATAAATTTATGTGTACGGTTCTATTTTCATCGGAAAACTTAATTGCATTATCCAGGATAATCATAAACATCTGTCTGAGGCGCTCATAATCACCAATCATCCAGTAATCCGGTGAATCCTTTATAACCTGAATGGTAATATTTTTCTTTTCTGCTATTGCACTTGCACTCCGCATAATATTATGAAATACCTGAATCAAATCGACCGGTTCTTTTTCAATACTGAAATCCGGGTTTTGCATTTTTGATAATAACATCAGATCTCCAACCAGACGTTCCATGCTTTTACACTCTGACAACATACGGTCATAATACTGATTTACCTTATCTGTCTCCTTCACAACACCATCTACTAAAGTTTCGGTATATGCGCGTATAACCGCAATCGGTGTCCGCAGCTCATGTGATACGTTAGCAAAGAAATCCAGTCTCATCTGATCAAGGTTTTTCCGCTGGATATCATTTTCTAAAAGCTTTTCCGATAATATATCTACTGTTTTCGCCAAATCTCCCAGCTCATCATTTCGCTTAATCCCAGTCTTGCTGTGATAATTTCCTGATGCCAATTCGAGTGCGGTCCCTCGCATTCTGGAAATTGGAAGCGATAATTCCGTCGCAAATACTATGATAATAATAAACGAAATTGCCAATGCAACAATAATACTAATCACAATCAGCTGAAGACTGCTCTGTATTACCTTATTCAGACCATCAACCTCAAGCACCAGTAAAACTGCACCTGCCACTTCTCTGTTAATACCATAGATGGGTTCGGATACGGTAATTGTCGGCACATCATATAGTTCATCTTTATATGTGGTCCGTTTATCCGGAATATTATGAAATGCGCTGTCAATGATGGATATATAATCCGTTCCCTCAAGGTCCGCATAGGCATTGGTTTCCATTTCCTCATCCATCGGAAATACTGCAAGCGGATTTGAGATCGTCCATATATCCAGGCCGTTAATATCCTCCAAATCCTTTATATAATCTGTTACCTCATCATATTTTTCATCTTGGATGAATTCCGACATACGCTTTGAGATTCCGGCAGCCTGGCTTTTAATCTTATCTAAGTTATCATTCATAGTGGTATCTTCGTACAGCTTCATAAAAATCAAACCGATTAAGACAGCTGTGACCAAAAGCATCACTGCATAGTTTAAATACAATTTAAAAAAGAGCCGGTTAAAAACATGTACCCTATTTTCCTTATGCATGGTAATCCCCTATTTTTCAGAAATTTCGAATTTATACCCCACGCCCCAGATGGTTTTTATGTTCCAAGCCGGATGATCCTCGGCATCTAATTTTGACCGCAGACGTTTGATATGAGAATCGACGGTTCTGCTGTCCCCGAAGTAATCAAAGCCCCATAAGCTGTCTAAAAGATTATCCCTGGTGAAGACTTTATTCGGATTGGTGGCAAGCGTCCACATGGTTTCGATTTCCTTTTTTGTAAGGGCTATCTTCGTACCACCAATATGTAGTGTATATTCATCCAAATTAATGTCCAGATTTTCAATACTGATAATATTACCGGATGCAGCATCCTTAGAAGTTTTAGCCATTCTCCTGAGTACTGCTCTTACTCTGGCCATTACCTCACGCGGACTGAAGGGCTTTACTATATAATCATCTGCTCCTATATCAAGTCCCATTATTTTGTCAAAATCTTCTCCGCGGGCCGTTATCAGAATTACCGGTACATTTGATTTGCTTCTGATCTTTCGGCAAACCTCATATCCGTCTTCCTTCGGCATCATCACATCCAGTAATACAACATCCGGCTCGTACTCAGTGAAAAGTTTAATTGCTTCTTCCCCATCACCTGCTACTACAGGCTCAAAGCCCTCCATTCTGGAATATGTTGATAAAATGTCCGTAATATCACGGTTATCATCCGCGATTAATATATGCTGCATTTTCATTTCTCCTTTCAAAGTTCTTTTCCCGTATTATTAGACGAATTTATTTGTTAAAATGTTTCATATTTCAAACAATTTCATGATAATTCTATAATATGATTAAAGTGACTTCGGTGATTACCAGCTACACTACATTGCCATTCCTTGCATATCAAGATATTTAAGCCGGAAATGTGCGCAGCCCATTAACTCTTAATCATATTATAATCAATAATTCATCATGAAACTTATCTATTCGTCCAGCAGTTACAGCAGGTTTTACCTTTGTGATAATGAAATAACTTTTTTTGTAATATTTAAATTTATTTATTCTATTATATATGATGAGACAAGTCAAAAACAAGTAAAATATTGCAAAATCTAATATTTGTAAATTTTTAATCCTTAGTTTCGTAATAGATTACCAGTTCAAAATTATATAAAATTTTACATTATGACACTTTTCTGACAAAAACAAATGTTAAAGTATTCTTGAATAGATAGGATGTGACATTAGGAATTTCCACATTCGGAGGATCAGCCATGAATAAGATGAATTTTCGTCGATACTTTATTACCCTTGGCTTTCTTCTTTTTCTTTCCTTGCTTATCCCAATAACGTCTTTTCCAACTAAGACTGCACAGGCAAGCGAAATCGGAAAGGAGAAAATTGTCGACTACAGACTAAACTTAAAAAGTATCCTATTGGTAAAAGGTAAGTCCTTTACCTTAAAAGCATATAATTTAAGTGAAAGTGCAAAGGTTAGTTTTAAGTCTGATGATTCGGAAATTGCTTCTGTTAATGATGATGGTACAATTACTGCAAACCATGTAGGTGTAACCATTATAACGGCTACCATTAAAGATGGTACTAATTCAACCAGCTTAACCTGTGATGTTACCGTAGGCCCTCCGGCCTTCAGCGTTAAATTTACTAAGTCAAGATTAATCTTAGGTGTAGAAAAAACTGATTTACTAAGAGTAATTTTAAAACCCAGTAATACCGCAGAGAATGCTCGTTTCTCCAGTTATGATCCAAACATCGCATCCATAAGCACAGGCGGCCGTGTGACAGCAAAAAAAGTAGGTTTCACTTACCTCTTTGCTGAAATAGACGCCACGAACAGTGACGGAATGCGTAAATTTGCTGTCAGTACCATAATAGTAACCTCTCCGGAGGATGCTCCACTTTTAGAGACGTATTTTAATGAACATCCTGAATTGGATATGTTATCGGTAGTAGATTTGAATATAGCACTGGAAGAATTTTTTAACAAGACTTTAGCACAGACTGATACCCAAGCAACACAGGCTGATAAGCCTTCTTTAACGGAAGCTCTAAATCAATTTTTAAGCAAAAAATTCGATCTTGAAGCAAAACGTATAGAAAGGGAAGAAGCTCTTGCCAAAGCAGCCCAAAATCAATCAGAAGTAATCTCTGAGAACTTGACAAAATAATAACTACATCAATCCAAAACACGCACGTTGAATAGACTGCGTGTTTTTTTATATGCTCTATTATTCCTATTATTCCTATTATTCCGCTATCTGCATTTTGTAAGTGCATCGCCTTCACTATGTATGATTAGGATTGTGATCTATCTCCCAACGAATTTTATTTTAACATATGAAAAATGTTAAGTCACCTTGTATTTTCTTACATTTCTTCCCTAATCACACTTGAATTGTAGTTATTCTCTGATATAATAGCACATGTGGTGCTATAACTTAATTCACAATGTTAAGCAGGCATATAGTCCATACAATAAAAGAAGGGTAGGCATTATTATGAATTTTAAATTTGCTCATAACAATATGAATGTTTTTGATCTGGCAAAATCTATGGAATTTTATGAAAAAGCGCTTGGTTTAAAAGAAACCAAGCGCATTACACCTGAATCAGGTGATTTTATCATTGTTTATCTTGGGGACGGAACCTCGAACCATCTTTTGGAGCTGACTTGGCTAAAAGAACGTGACCTTCCCTATAATCTGGGTGATAACGAAATCCATCTGGCATTTGTAACAGATGATTATGATGCTGCCTATAAAAAACACAAAGAAATGGGCTGCATCTGCTACGAAAATCCAGGCATGGGCATTTACTTCATTCATGATCCGGACGGCTATTGGTTGGAAATCATTCCCTCTAGATAGTTTCGTTTAAATCTTTGCAATATCAACTAAGGTTATGTTTTCCAGATCTTCATTTTCCATACTGGTTAGCAATGCACTTGCGGTATCCAGGGAGGTAAAACAGGTTACGCCGGTTTCTATTGAAATACGCCTGATTAAGAAGCCATCCCTTGTTTTGTCCCGACCCTGTGTCGGTGTATTAATTACCAGATCAATATCATGACCTAAAATCAAATCTATTATATTGGGGGAGTCCTGCTCAATTTTACCTATGCTGGTCGCAGGTATTCCCTCATTATTTAATGCTTCTGCTGTTCCTTCCGTTGCGAAGATTTCATAGCCGAGTGCTTTAAATCTTCTGCCGATTACAATGGCCTCGTCTTTATCGGAGGACTTTACCGTCAAAATCATCTTTTTATGCTTTGGCAGATTGATTCCGGCACCGATAAACGCTTTATAAAGTGCTTCATGGAAGGTCTTTGCGATACCAAGACATTCACCGGTGGATTTCATCTCGGGCCCTAAGCTGATCTCTGCTCCTCTTAATTTTTCAAAGGAGAATACAGGCATTTTAATAGCAATATAATCGGATTCCGGCCATAACCCAGGGGTATATCCCAGGGTTTTTATTTTATCACCCAGTATCACTCTGGAGGCTATATCGACAATCGGCAGGTCCGTTACCTTGCTGATATAAGGCACGGTACGGCTGGAACGGGGATTTACCTCGATTACATAAACCTTTTCGTTATATACAATAAACTGAATATTGATTAAACCAACTACATGGAGGGAATTAGCCAGCTTTTTGGTATAGTCCACTATGTCCTCTTTTACCTTGTCACTTATGCTCTGAGCCGGATAAACCGAGATGCTGTCTCCGGAATGAATTCCCGCTCTTTCGATATGCTCCATGATACCGGGGATCAAAATATCTTCTCCGTCACATACAGCATCTACTTCCACTTCCATGCCCATTAAATATTTATCTACTAAAATAGGGTGCTCCTGAACTGTCAAGTTTATAATGCGCATAAATTCTGTAATATCTTCATCACAAATGGCAATCTGCATTCCCTGTCCGCCAAGTACATAAGAGGGACGGACAAGAACCGGATAACCCAGATCATTCGCGGCCTTAAGTGCTTCTTCTGTGGTGAAAACTGTCTTTCCTGCCGGTCTGGGTATCTGACATTGTTCCAGTATCTTATCAAATAACTCCCTGTCTTCAGCCGCATCTACATCGGCTGCTGAGGTTCCAAGAATGGGAACACCCATTTTAAGCAGAGCCTCTGTAAGTTTTATCGCCGTTTGACCACCGAATTGTACCACAGCTCCATCAGGCTTCTCAATATCTACGATGCTTTCCACATCCTCCGGTGTCAGCGGTTCAAAATAGAGCTTATCTGCAATATCAAAGTCCGTACTTACTGTTTCCGGATTGTTATTTACGATGATGGTTTCACAACCACATTTTCTTAATGCCCAGACACAGTGAACCGAGCAATAATCAAATTCAATACCCTGACCGATACGGATCGGTCCGGAACCTAGGACCATAATTTTCTTTCTTCCTGTGGTTTTCTCCACCTCATTAAAGCTTCCGTAGCAGGAATAATAATAAGGCGTTGCGGCATCAAACTCTGCGGCACAGGTATCCACCATTTTATAGGCAGCTATAATACCAGATTTCTTTCTTAAAGCCTTTATCTCCTCAGCGGGTAATCCAGTAAGGCTTGCAATGACACGGTCAGGATAACCCAGACGTTTTGCTTCTGCCAGCAGTTCCGGATTGATGGTTGCTTCTTTCTTAATTGCCGCCAGTTTTTGCTCCATTTCTATAAGAATGGCTATCTTATCGATAAACCATAAATCTATTTTGGTTATATTATTGATTACCTCATAGGAAATACCTCTTCGAAGTGCCTCAGCGATAACAAACAATCTTCTGTCATCCACCTGATGCAATTCATTATAAACCTCCTCATCGGTCTTTTCGTTGTAATTACCGTAGTTTAAGCTATAGATGTTCTGCTCCAGGGATCTGAGTGCCTTCATCAGTGCTGACTCAAAATTCGTACTGATGGACATTACCTCACCGGTTGCCTTCATTTGCGTGGTAAGGGATCTTTTTGCAGTAATGAACTTATCAAAAGGCCACTTTGGTATCTTAACCACAACATAATCCAGTGTAGGTTCAAAGCTTGCATATGTTTTTTTAGTAACTGCATTTTGGATTTCATCCAGATGATAACCCAGGGCAATCTTTGCTGCAACCTTTGCAATCGGATAACCGGTTGCCTTCGATGCAAGCGCGGAGGACCGGCTTACTCTCGGGTTTACCTCAATAACGCAGTATTCAAAGGTATCCGGATGTAGGGCATACTGGACATTACAACCGCCGGTGATACCTAGCTCCGTAATAATGTTAAGAGACGCACTACGAAGCATCTGGTATTCCTTATCACCCAAGGTTTGGGAAGGAGCCACTACGATGCTGTCTCCGGTGTGGACTCCGACCGGATCAAGGTTTTCCATATTACATACAGTTATGCAATTACCTTTGCTGTCACGCATTACTTCATATTCGATTTCCTTCCAGCCGGCGATGCAACGTTCGATTAGGCATTGTCCTACTCGGCTTAGACGTAACCCATTGGTACAGATTTTTACCAGTTCTTCTTTATCCGCAGCAATACCGCCACCGCTTCCGCCTAATGTATACGCCGGTCGAACTACTACGGGATATCCAATCGTATTAGCGAATAAACATGCATCCTCTACTGTGGTAACCACTTGGCTGGGAGCACAGGGCTCCCCGATTTTTTCCATTGTGTTTTTAAATTCCAAACGGTCTTCCGCTTTTTTTATTGTCTCTGCTGTCGTACCGATCAGTTTTACGTTATTCTCCTTTAAAAATCTTGATTCCTCCAGCTCCATGGCGATGTTTAATGCCGCCTGGCCTCCTAGAGTCGGCAGTACGCTGTCCGGTCTTTCCTTTATTATGATCCTCTTTACAAAATCCACAGTTAAGGGCTCAATGTATACAATATCCGCTATTTCCTTATCTGTCATAATGGTAGCTGGATTGGAGTTGACTAACACAACACAGATGCCTTCCTCTTTTAGGGAACGGCATGCCTGAGTTCCCGCATAATCAAATTCTGCTGCCTGACCTATGATAATAGGGCCGGAGCCGATCACTAAAACCTTCTTAATACTCTCTATTTTCGGCATTATCCCTGTACCTCCATCATATTGATAAATTCGTCAAAAAGGAATTCGCTGTCCATAGGGCCCGCGCAGGCCTCGGGGTGAAATTGCACGGAAAAAACATTCTTTCCGAGATAATGCAGTCCCTCCACCGTCTGATCATTCACGTTGATATAACTTATTTCGGCAAGCTCAGGACGTATGGAGTCCTCCTTTACCATATAACCATGATTTTGTGTGGAAATATATACTCTTCCGGTTTTCAAGTCCTTCACCGGATGATTAGCTCCTCTGTGTCCGTATCTCATCTTTTCCGTATCTCCACCGTTTGCCAGAGCTAAAAGCTGATGGCCCAGACAAATCGCAAAAATCGGAACCTTACTGTCAAACATCTTTTTCACTTCGCTTATGATCTCCACACATTCTTTGGGATCTCCGGGACCATTGGAAAGCATAATTCCGTCTGGATTGTTATTTAATATTTCTTCTGCTTTTGTATGGGATGGATAGATCGTAACTTCACAGCCTCTTTTCGATAGGGACCTTGGTATGTTATTTTTCATACCATAGTCAAGGAGAGCTACTTTATATTTATTCGCTCCTTGGGCTGGGATTACGGTAACTGTTTTACAGGAGGTTTTCTCAACCACCTTAGCTACTTTATATTTATGAATTTCCAGAAGTACTTCTTCTAATTTAAAGTCTGCGTTCGTGGTAATCATACCGTTCATAGTTCCTTTATTCCTTAGCAGTTTTACCAATGCTCTGGTATCGATACCTGCAATTCCCGGTATATCACTTCGTTGTAAGAAACTCTGAATGCTCTCTTCATTACGAAAGTTACTAGGCATTCTCGATAATTCCCTAACAATAAAACCATCTGCCCATGCCTTATGTGATTCCATATCTTCATAGCAGATTCCATAATTTCCAATTAGCGGATATGTCATTACAACACTCTGCCCCGCGTACGAAGGGTCCGTCAGCACTTCAAGATAACCTGTCATACCGGTGTTAAAGACAATCTCACTAATGATCTCACGTTGTGCTCCAATGCTTTCACCAATAAATACATTACCGTCTTCAAGAATTAAGAATGCTTTCATTCTGTCACCTTTTCCTTTCTTATTTCGCAATAAATTGCAAAAAAAAAGAATACAACCCCAGACTGGGGGATATACTCCGTCGTATATCTTACCAATAAATTTTTATTAATATTATTGCATAATTATTCATAATTATGACCGATTTTTATGATAATACCACATCTGATATAAAAATACAAGTGGTATCTTTAAATATTTGTTGGTTCCTGTCATTCCCTTATTCCGATTCTCGTCTTGCAGTGGCTGAAAGCCATTCACATTTTTAATAAATAGACATAAGTTATTAATAAAACGAGAGGATTGAAATCTTGTCTATGAATTTGAATCCATATCAGCCAACACCCCAAAGAAACCTACGAGTTTACCCGGCTCAAATGGGTACCCAGTCCACAGGTCAGCTTCGAGTGCGATGTACCACTCCTAATCTGACTCCGATCCCCAATGCAACCATAAGTGTAGCGTCTTCCGAACAACCGGATGTCGTACTGGAAGAGATGACTACCAATGAGCTCGGTCTCACGGAGGCCATTGCCCTTCCTGCACCGCCGATCGAATACAGCGAAGAACCTTCCACCGTGCGGCCTTATTCCATATACGATATTCGTATTAGAGCAGAAGGCTATGAAGATGTCATTGTTAACAGAGCTGAAGTTTTGCCGATTGTAATCTCCGAACAGGCATCTTCCCTATCTCCCTTACCAGTCGATGTCACTGAAGAGGTAATAGTTTATGACATAGAACCTCACACTTTATATTTTGAATATCCGCCAAAGATTCCGGAGGCTGAGATTAAGCCAACCACAGAAACCGGAGAGATCGTATTGCCGGAGGTTGTTGTCCCTGAATTTATTGTTGTTCACAACGGTGCACCAACCAGCAATGCCACCAATCATTATGTCCGTTTTCGTGATTACATCAAAAATGTAGCCAGTAGCGAAATTTATGCAACCTGGCCGGAATCCTCCATTTATGCGAATGTATTTGCGATTCTTTCTTTTACCCTAAACAGAGTTTACACTGAATGGTACCGAAGCCAGGGTTTTACTTTTCAGATTACCTCTGATACCGCTTTTGACCAAAAATGGATTAATGGAAGAAATATTTATACTAATATAGGGTTGATTGTTGATTCTGTATTTGTGAATTATTTATCCAGGCCAAATGTGAGGCAGCCGATTTTTACTCAATACTGTGACGGAAATCGGGTTCAATGTCCGAACTGGCTCTCCCAATGGGGCTCCAAACAATTAGGAGATCAGGGTTATCCTGCCATCGATATTCTGCGTAACTATTATGGCGATTCTATCTATATTAATACAGCCAGAGAAGTTGCCGGTGTTCCCTCTTCCTGGCCGGGCTTTAATTTACAAAGAGGGGCTCGTAATCAATATGTTCGAATCATTCAGGAACAGCTAAACCGCATTTCGCAAGACTATCCTGCGATTCCGAGACTTGCCGTGGATGGTGCCTTCGGACCTATGACAGAGCAGGCCGTTAGGGAATTTCAGAATATATTCAACCTACCCTCGACAGGCATTATAGATATGCCGACCTGGTATAAAATTTCATTTATTTATACAGCGGTTACAAGAATAGCTCAGTAAATATCGTATTAATTTTGTTATCTATTATAGTGAAAGCCCGAGGTATTATTTATGAATCAAATATATACTCCTATGAAAGGTTATAGTAATTGGCCACCCAATTCGGCTGTCAGGAAAAATCCAGTCGTAAATCCGATGCGTGTTTATCCGGCACAGATGGGTACACAGAACTACGGCAGATTGAAGGTGCAATGCACGACCGGATCTATGGTCCCGGTTCAAAATGCAACGGTGAGTATCTCTTCTTCCGCTACTCCGGATTCCCCGGTAGGTGAATTTACCACCAATGCATCCGGTCTGACCGAGGAAATCGAGTTACCGGCTCCTCCCGTTGACTATAGCGAGGAACCCTCCGCCGAACAGCCTTACTCTGAATATACGATACGCATCACAGCACCGGATTTTGTACCTATAACTGTACAAAATGCAGAAATATTCCCCGAGATAACTTCCCTCCAGAATGCAACCCTCAATACACAAGGCCCGGCGGGTACTGGAGATTTATATGTAATTCCACCGCACACTCTGTATGGAGATTATCCGCCAAAGATTGCCGAACCGGAAGTGAAGGAGCAGGCGGAAACCGGCGAGATTGTATTGAACCAGGTAGTGATTCCCGAGTTTGTGATTGTCCATGACGGACCGCCGACCGATACCTCCGCAACTAATCATTATGTCAAATTCCGTGATTATATTAAGAATGTATGCTCCAGTGAAATCTATGCAACCTGGCCGGAATCTACCATAACCGCTAATGCACTTGCCATCCTTTCCTTTACGCTAAACCGGATTTTTACGGAATGGTACCGGAATCAGGGTTATACCTTTAATGTTACCTCGTCTACTGCATTTGACCATAAATGGATTGCTGGCAGAAATATTTACAGTAATATCGGACTTATTGTTGACCAGATATTTGTGAATTATCTATCAAGGCCAAATATAAAACAGCCCATTCTTACCCAATATTGTGACGGTCAGAAGGTACAATGTCCAAATTGGATGACTCAATGGGGGTCTAAGAGTTTAGGTGATCAGGGTTTTGATGCCATCGGTATTTTACGTAACTTCTACGGACAGTCCATTTATATTAACACTGCACCTCAGGTTGCCGGAGTACCTGCTTCCTGGCCGGGTGCCAATTTAAATATCGGTGCATCGGGCAATAACGTAAGAATGATACAGGAACAATTAAATACCATCTCCGACACCTATTCGGTTATCCCGAAAGTAGCCGTGAATGGTCAATATAATGAACAGACCGCAGAGTCAGTCAGAATATTCCAACAAACCTTTGATTTACCGTCCACAGGTATAGTGGACTTCCCAACCTGGTACCGGATCTCAGGAATTTATGTTGCCGTTACCAGAATTGCAGAATAGCATGGTATGTGCATAATAATTCATTTTTTTATGCGGGAGTAAATTATCCACACGTAGTTCCCGGCTAGATTAGTGCCGAACTTCCTTTGAATAAAGGATGTTTTCCGGCAGAAACCCAGCCGATAACTCTCATGAGGATGACAATACTCCCGCATAAATATTTTGAATGCCTATGCATTCCATATTACTTAATTCGTATTACCAGGGGAACTGGTAGGGTTCTCTCAGATCCAGGGTCTCAAATTTATAACCCTTTTCAATCAGCATATCAATGATATCAGGCAGCGTCTTGACTGTCAGATCATTAACAGGTGAATCATGCATTAATATAATCGGATAATCATTTCTCTTTAAATCCTTTTTTATATTGTTAAGAATGGAATAAGCCGTAGGATGACCAATGGAATCATCCGCACTGACATTCCAGTCATAACAGGTAAAACCTCTCCGTTCCATTTCCTCCATCAAAGCATCTTTAATTCCCTTGCTGTAGCCATTATTACTTCCCCAGGGGAACCGGTAAATATTTACCCTTTCACCGGTAATTTCATGAATTTGCTCGTAAACCAAGTTAAAATCTTCAAGGAAACGCTCAATAGAACAATAAATCTCATTGCACTGATGCGAATATGTATGAATGCCTATCGTGTGTCCCTCGTAAATCATTCTTTTCAAGGAATCATCCCTATCATTTTTGATGGCACTCCCTACAATAAAGAAGGTGGCCTTGATATCCCTTTCCTCTAAAATATCCAGTATTTCAAAAGTATTTTCACTGGGTCCGTCATCAAAGGTAAGATAAGCTATTTTTTTATCTTTATCCATTTCTTTTGGAGTTTGATATTCCGTATACAGATCCGGAAACATTTTCGTGTAATCCGGCACCTCATCCATACTGGTCTGACTGTTTTCTTCCTCCTGTCTCTCCTGTGCCATTTTGTTCTCCAGTTCCGCCATCAGTACGGTACTGTCGATTTCCTTCCATGTATAAGCTGATTCCTCCTTGGTTGACATTTTTTCTGTTCGTTCCTGACTTAATATAAGAATGAATAAGAATCCGACTATAAGAAGAGCGACACCCGAATAATTACTTTTTTTCAAATGAATCCCCCTTGCAAGTATTTTATTACCTATCATATGCAGAAAAAGGACTTGAAATTATATGTTCATCAAACTTCTATAGAAATCGGATTATATTATGTAGTAACCCAACTTCCTTGGCTTATGACTGCTGCAATCGGATACGATTTTCTCCTTGACAGTAAATTACCAATGTGCTACACTTTCAACGAACAAGGGGTGCCTAATGAATTAGGCTGAGAGAAAACTGTGTAATGTTTTAAACCCTGAAGCAGATCATCTGTTTCATACCTGATCCGGATAATGCCGGCGTAGGGATGTATAATATTCGCTGTTTAGTAAATCATAAATAGTTCAATATACATACCTCTCCGGATACGGAGAGGTTTTTTTCTCAGTTTTTATTCACAGCTACTACCGAGTTATTACCTAATTAGAATACATAACAGATAAGGAGGAATAACCATGAACGCTAATGTAGCCATTCAAGTTTTACCACATGTTAATACCGATGAGGAAGTAATCAGAATCGTAGATGAGGTAATCGCTTATATTAAAAGCACAGGTCTAAAATATTATGTGGGACCTTGTGAGACAGCTATCGAGGGAGAATATGAGCAGTTAATGGAAATTGTAAAGAACTGTCAGCTTATTGCTATTAAAGCAGGCTGTCCTAAAGTAGCAGCTTATGTAAAAATTAGCTTTGCACCGGAGGGTGGTGTACTTACGATTGATCAAAAAGTTACAAAACATCATCAATAGGATATCACCCATCCTTGCCATTTCCATGATTTTAATCCTATGGCAGACTCTATCCGCCACCGGTTCTATACCAAAATTTATGCTTCCATCTCCAATTGATGTTGTAAATGCCTTCCTAAAGGACTTTACCTTACTGATGCAGCATGCCGGTACAACTCTGATGGAAGCCTTTCTAGGACTGTCGCTGGGTGTCCTATTGGGCTTTTTGGTTGCTGTACTAATGGATCGTCATGAGATTGCATATAAGGCGATTTATCCGGTACTTGTAATTACCCAGACGGTTCCGACCGTTGCTATTGCACCACTATTGGTGCTCTGGCAGGGGTATGGGATAACGCCCAAGATAACACTGATTGTTATCACTTCCTTTTTCCCGATTACCATCGGTTTATTGGATGGTTTCAAGTCCTCAGATCAGGATGCACTTAATTTGATGAAAGCCATGGGAGCGAGTAATTTCCAAAGATTCATTCATATTAAACTTCCCAGCTCCTTAGGTTATTTCTTTGCAGGCCTTCGCATATCCGCCTCCTATTCTATAATCGGAGCCGTTGTCGCAGAGTGGCTTGGGGGCTTTTCCGGTCTCGGCGTGTATATGACGAGAGTGCGCAAATCCTTTTCCTTTGATAAAATGTTTGCTGTAATATTCTTTATATCAATGATTAGTTTATTATTAATGCTATTGGTATCCTTGCTCCAAAGGGTCTTAATGCCCTGGGAAAAGGAGAAATTAAAAAGAGAAAATTCAAGAAGAGGTAAGAAGAAATGAAAAAACGTTTACTTGCATTATGTTTGTTAATGATATTTACCATATCTACACTGACCGCCTGCGCGGATAAAGATAAGGATCAGACTCCTGACAGCAATTCCCCGGAGAATGGTTCTCCGTCCGATTCTTCTGACACAGATAATAATCAGACAAAGACAGAAAAGGTTCGTATTGTTCTTGACTGGACAC
Source organism: Herbinix sp. (assembly GCA_029240245.1). Lineage (GTDB taxonomy): Bacteria > Bacillota > Clostridia > Lachnospirales > Lachnospiraceae > Mobilitalea. The sequence continues at coordinate 40,206 of JARBTJ010000007.1, read as the reverse complement.
CGAACACCAATCATACCGGTTTATATGTAGCCCAATCAAACGGTTATTTTGCAGAAGCCGGTCTTGAAGTTGAAATCATGCAACCCCCGGAAGGCAGCACAACAGCGCTTGTCGGGGCCGGCGGTGCTGAATTTGGTATCAGTTTTCAGGATACGATCGCACCAACCTTCGCCTCTGACAGTCCAATGCCGATTACTGCTGTAGCTGCTATTATTCAGCATAATACCTCCGGTATCATTTCCTTGAAGGATAAAGGTATTGATTCACCAGCGAAATTATCCGGACACAGTTATGCTACCTGGGATTCTCCTATTGAGCTTGCTATTATCAAAAAGATTGTTGAGGATAACGGCGGTAAGTATGACGAAGTAAATTTAATCCCGAATACCGTAACTGATGTTGTATCTGCACTTCAAACCGATATTGAATCCGTCTGGGTCTTTTATGCATGGGACGGTATTGCGACACAGGTTGCAGGCCTTGAAACCAATTATTTAAACTTTGCCGATTACGGCATGGAGCTGGATTATTACAGTCCTGTGATTATTGCAAATAATGATTATCTGAGTCAGAATCCCGAGACTGTGAAAAAATTTCTCGATGCTGTCCGCAAGGGTTATGAATATGCAATTGATCGTCCTGAGGATGCCGCTAATATCTTGTTGGAAGCGGTTCCTGAGTTAGATCAGACACTGGTAACAGAAAGCCAGAAATGGTTAGCTGGTCAGTACAAGGCCGAAGTGGAGCAATGGGGATATATAGATCCGGCAAGATGGGATGCCTTTTATGCCTGGTTATATGAAAATGCGCTAATCGAAAAAGAAATCCCCTCCGGTACCGGCTTTACCAATGATTTTTTAAGTAAATAGTACATGCTCCCGGGAGGATATCATTTATGGAAAATCTAACAGCCAGAGATATTACCGTAAGCTTTGACGGTGTGAAAATCATTGATAATATCTCAATTGAATTAAATAAAGGTGAAATTGTATGTCTTCTTGGCGTAAGCGGTGCAGGTAAAACAACCCTGTTTAATGTAATTTCCGGTCTGTTGACACCGGATAACGGAACTGTGGAACTGGATTCCGAAGTCATTACCGGAAAGGCCGGAAAGGTCAGTTATATGCTTCAAAAAGACCTGCTATTACCCTTTAAAACCATCCTGGATAACGTATCCCTCCCGCTCATTATTAGAGGTATGAAGAAGCGTATTGCAAGAGAAACTGCCACAAAATATTTTAAAGAGTTCGGTCTTGAAGGTACACAAAAAAAATATCCCAGTCAGTTGTCCGGTGGTATGAGACAGCGTGCAGCTCTTCTTCGGACATACTTATTCTCGGATAAGGTAGCCTTATTAGACGAGCCCTTTAGCGCTTTGGATACAATTACAAAGGGGAATATGCATGATTGGTATTTGGAAGTTATGGAACAGATTAAACTCTCCACCTTATTCATCACCCACGATATCGATGAAGCGATTCATCTGTCAGACCGGATCTATATTATGACCGGGAAACCGGGTAGAATTACGGAGGAAATTATGGTAAAAGAGCCAAAACCCCGGAATAAGGATTTTATCGTTAGCAAGGAATTTGTAGAATATAAGAAACAGATCTTAAAAGTACTGGAGCAGGAAGCTGCGGTATAAGTACCTTAATCTAAAACTGCCGTTTACCCTTCTTTCGTCCGGTAAACGGCAGTTTATTTATATTATTATATTATTCTAACAGCGGATTACATCATTCCCATTCCGCCGCCACCTGCTGGCATAGCAGGTTCATTGGTTTTAATGTTAGCTACTACAGATTCTGTGGTTAATAAGGTAGAAGCTACACTGGTTGCATTTTGAAGAGCACTTCGTGCAACTTTAGTAGGATCTAAGATACCTGCTGCAACCATGTCAACATATTCCTCGGTAAGTGCATCAAAGCCGATACCAACTTCTCTTTCTTTTACCTTGCTGGTAACAACTGAGCCTTCGAGTCCCGCATTTGCTACGATGCAGTATAAAGGAGCTTCGAGAGCCTTTAAAATAATGTTAGCACCAGTCTTCTCGTCACCCTCTAAGGTTGTAGCAAACTTAGCAACTTCCTTGGAAGCATGAATGAATACAGAACCGCCTCCGGCAACAATACCTTCCTCTACGGCCGCTCTGGTAGCTGCAAGAGCATCCTCCATACGGAGCTTGTTTTCCTTCATTTCGGTTTCGGTTGCTGCACCAACACGGATTACTGCAACGCCACCGGCTAATTTAGCAAGTCTTTCCTGTAACTTTTCTTTATCAAATTCAGAGGTAGTCTCTTCAATCTGAGCCTTAATCTGATGAATTCTTGCATCAATTTCTGCTCTGGAGCCTTCACCATCAACGACAATTGTGTTTTCCTTCTGAACCTTAACTGATTTTGCGCGGCCTAACTGCTCTAAGGTAGCTTCCTTTAAATCAAGACCCAGTTCATCAGAAATTACAGTACCACCGGTTAAAATAGCGATATCCTGAAGCATTGCCTTTCTTCTGTCACCATAACCGGGAGCCTTAACAGCAACAACAATGAAAGTTCCTCTTAATTTATTTAATACTAAGGTAGTAAGTGCTTCGCCTTCAACATCCTCAGCGATAATCAGTAATCTTGCGCCGGTTTGAACAATCTGCTCAAGAACCGGTAAAATCTCCTGAATATTAGAAATCTTTTTATCTGTGATTAAGATATAAGGATTTTCTAAAACTGCTTCCATTTTGTCCATATCTGTGCACATATAAGCGGAAACATAACCACGGTCAAACTGCATACCCTCTACTAAATCTAATTCCGTCTTCATTGTCTTAGATTCTTCAATTGTGATTACACCGTCGTTTGATACTTTTTCCATTGCATCTGCAACTAACTGGCCTACGGTATCATCGCCTGCTGATATAGCTGCTACTCTTGCAATCTGTTCTTTGCCCTTTAATACGGAGCTCATATTTACGATTGCATCTACTGCAACGTCTGTCGCTTTCTTCATACCTTTTCTTAAGATAATCGGGTTAGCTCCTGCTGCTAAGTTCTTAATTCCTTCTGAAATCATTGCCTGAGCAAGTACGGTTGCGGTTGTTGTACCGTCACCTGCAACGTCATTGGTTTTTGTTGCTACTTCTTTAACCAACTGCGCACCCATATTTTCAAATGGATCTTCTAATTCTATTTCTTTTGCAATGGTGACACCATCATTTGTAATCAATGGAGCTCCATAGGATTTGTCTAGTACTACATTTCTACCTTTAGGACCTAAGGTAACTTTAACGGTATTGGCTAACTTATTAACACCTGTTTCAAGTGCTACACGTGCTTCCGCACCATATTTAATTTCCTTTGCCATATCTTCTCTCCTCCTTTACTATTCTGCAACGACTGCTACGATATCGTTTTGTTTCACAATGATGAATTCTTCATCTTCTAATTTTACTTCTGTTCCGGCATATTTTGAGTAAATAACCTTATCGCCAACTTTAACCTGCATTGTTACTTCTTTCCCATCTACCATTCCGCCGGGTCCTACTGCGATCACTTCAGCCTGCTGAGGCTTTTCCTTTGCCTGGCCGGGTAAAACAATGCCTGATTTTGTTGTTTCTTCTGCAACTAATTGCTTTAAAACTACCTTATCTCCTAATGGCACAAGTTTCATTTTTTATTCCTCCTTAAATATGTTAGTATAAAATTTTAACAAGATGAATTACGATACCTCCATATGAATTTATTCACTCATCATAAATTCATTTATAAGAAGTAGTTCCATCCCTATTCAGAGAATTATTAGCACTCTTTGTGATTGAGTGCTAACTGATAGCATATATATTAGTAAATTTGCATTTAATATGCAACTTCACTTCTCTTTAAAAATAGTAAAATAATTAGTAAAATCTCATAAATACTCTTTAAATCTAACTTTTTCTTAATTTTTTAATTTTTATAAAAAAGTATTTGAATATCTACAAAAAAATATCTTAACAGAATTTAAATCTTCAAATTTGAGTTAGCCATAGCAAACGGCTCGTTTTTTAAGCAGAAAGAAAAAGTTATCACCGTATTGGCAATAACTTTTAACCTTCCCTTCCATATACTATTTATAGTATATTCCTGCCCAGGTATTATATACCACCAGATTTACTAATTTAACACACTGTTTGTTTTTTGCATGGCTCTTGGTAGTGCATCTTTTGAATTCTTCCACGGTTCATTGGCATACCGATAATCAAATTTATTGATAAACCATTCTAAGTCATCCCGAACACGTTTCATATTATCAAAATACAGCTGATTCAAGGTTTTAATAAATTCATTCAGCTTGTCACCACCAAGATACTGAGGTGCCGCTTCATATAAGATTTTATAATGTCCGGTGCAAAAACCCTTCGATACCTTGAACTTTTTCACAAACTCCTCGGAGGTACTATAGAGATGAAAGATTGTTGCAATATAGCGGTCAAAGGTTGCGTTTATCTTATCACAGATAAAACAGGTTTCCTCTAGTTGATTCAGATAGGTAACTACAGCAGAGGCTTCGGCTTTCTTCTTAAAAAATGATACGGAAGGTATCTGAGAGTTACTTTTTGCCAGCTTCTCAAGATCTTTCATGGTCTTATCCATATGAGTTTGTAGAATCAAAGCAAGTCCCAGGCGATTCTGGTTTTGATACAATAGCTCTAAATGCTTCTCACAAAAGCCCAATCGTGAGGTAGCCTCGCGAATATCATCCTCCATATAGCTTGGTCCCATGGTAAAATCAATCGCATCTTTTTCAAGCGCTTTCTTCATAAAACAGAGCGGACATTCACAATCTGCATCAAATGCATCATTCACGGGTATTGTATATAATTTCTCTTTCAAGACTATATCCTACCTTACCTTTATTTTTGTTACGTTACTTGGTAACAATCAAATTCCTTTGCTGTAATTCTTTGTAGAACCAATAGGGTTAAGCTTTGCTAAATAGATACAAACCTATGACCCTTGATTCAATAGTAAATGTATCCATATGATTGATACATTTATTATTTATTTGCTTTAATCAATTCTTTGATTTCTCTCGCTTTTGCCTTAATACGCTCATTCGCATCCCTGGCGATCAAGACCTTCGAAATCCATCTACCTGCCTCATCAAATTTGCCGATTTTTCTTGCCAGTTCAGCAACCAGCAGTGTAATTGTATTTTCGTCCATGCCGCACATCGGAAAGGTTTCTTTAATAAAGGCTTCTTCGAAGCCATCATATGCTTTCGCGATAAAATCGATTTCTTCTCTTTCTAATTCTTTGATCTGATTTTTATAATCAGGCGAATCAGACGGAAGATTTTCTGCCTTTCCTCGGATTACCCAAGCTGTTTTTAAACAGGTATATGCACGTTCTGAAATCTTGGATTTCTTTACTATGGCATTGATTAACGCAAGCTTATGTCTTGCAATGGCGTCATCATAGCTGAACACTTCACTGGCAGGTTTCAGTCCACGAAAGGAAGCGGATATACTTTTCCTTATTAGCTCTGCCTGCATAGCAGTCACATAAGTAAAAAATCTGCTCAATGCCGCAAAACCGCAATGGGGACATACAATCGCATCGTATTTTAAAGGGTCTGCAAATTGATATCTTGGTCTCAAATCCATATCAAGTGAAAGCAGCTTAATTTTACCCGATTTCACCATCTTTGACTTAAATTCTTTATCACAGACAGGACAGCTATAGGTCTTATCAAAAATGATATCTTCCTCACAAAAACTGGGTTTGTCTTCTGATGCTGCTTTTTTTACGTCTTCCTTTTCTTTTTCATCATAAACATTGATATCAGACAGATTACCGAGTCCAAATTGGTCTAATCCCGAGAACAAATTTGCCATTGTCCTATCCTCCGTACTTTTCTATTTTGTATCGCTTACTCCGGCTTATAAGAACTCTTTAAGGAAACTATTCTGTTAAACACAGGTTGATTTGGTCTGGAATCCTTAATATCCAGGCAGAAAAAGCCCTGTCTTAAAAACTGGAAGCTTGCAGGAGGATTTGCTCCTGTTACACTGGGTTCCATAAAGCATTCTTTTAACACGGTGATGGAATTAGGATTCAAATTCAGACTGCCATCCTCATTGTAAACTCCCTTTTCTTCATCTACGATATTCTCATATAAGCGAACCTCAGCTTTCACCGCAGTCTCTGCTGCTACCCAGTGAATGGTTCCTTTCACTTTCCTTGCATTGAAGCCGGAACCGCTCTTGGTTTCAGGATCATAGGTACAATGAACCTCGGTAACTTTTCCGTCATTATCCGTTACATAGCTTTGACAAGTTACAAAATAGGCATTCATTAGTCGTACTTCATTACCGGGGAATAAACGAAAATATTTCTTCGGAGGCTCAATCATGAAATCCTCACGCTCAATATATAATACCTTGCCAAATGGTACCTGACGTACTCCCATGGCTTCATTTTCCTGATTATTCGGTGCTTCAAGGTATTCAACCTGATCTTGCGGATAATTTGTAATCACTAGTTTTATCGGATCAAGAACAGCCATTACTCTCGGTACCTTTAATTTTAAATCCTCACGGATACAGTATTCCAGCATAGCATAATCTACTGAACTATGGCTCTTGGATACACCGCACAGCTCCATGAACATCCGGATGGACTCCGGTGTAAAGCCTCTTCGTCTTAATGCACTGATGGATACCAAACGAGGGTCATCCCAGCCATCTACAATACCATCCTCAACCAATTTTTTAATATATCGTTTACCGGTGATTACATTGGTTAAATACATTTTAGCAAACTCAATCTGCTTTGGCGGATTCTCGTATTCCAATTCTCTTACCACCCAATCATATAAAGGACGGTGATCTTCAAATTCCAAAGTACATATAGAATGAGTGATTCCTTCTATTGCATCCTCAATCGGATGAGCAAAATCATACATCGGATAAATGCACCATTTATCGCCGGTATTATGATGTGTAATCTTTGCTACACGGTATATAACAGGATCTCTCATATTAATATTGGGTGATGCCATATCGATCTTAGCACGAAGCACCTTTGAACCATCCGGATATTTTCCATCTTTCATATCCTCAAACAGCTGAAGATTTTCTTCGATACTGCGGTCCCTGTAGGGGCTATTTTTACCGGGCTCTGTCAAGGTACCACGATATTCTCTTATTTCCTCCGCCGTAAGATCACATATGAATGCTTTTCCTTTTTTAATCAGCTTAACTGCTGCCTCATACATCTGTTCAAAATAATCGGAAGCAAAGAACAAACGATCCTCAAAATCTCCTCCCACCCATTTCACATCTGCTATAATGGAGTCAACGAATTCTGTCTTTTCCTTTGTCGGATTGGTATCGTCAAAGCGAAGATTAAATTTACCGCCGTATTTTTGGGCGAGCCCATAATTTAAAAGGATGGATTTCGCATGTCCAATATGAAGATAACCGTTCGGTTCCGGTGGAAATCTGGTAACGATATTTTTTATCTTACCCTCTTCTAAGTCTTTATCAATAATCATTTCAATAAAATTCTTGGATACTGTTTCTTTTTCTGTCACTTCCATATCTAGCTTCTCGTTTCTATCGCTATTTTCCATAACTACCTCCAAATATGATTACTTTCTATACCAAACTGATCAGCAGGTTACAAAATATGATGAAAACCAACTATATCAGTAATTATTTCCCTTTTGGCGTCTGCATATGTTATATAATACCACAATTAAACTTAACTTAAAAGTCTGAAAATGAAAAAATCATGGATGGATATAGGTCCATAAGTCCTGTTTTGTACTCATATTTAGGAAAGTCACAAAAAAAGCTGTCCGAACCCGTACCGAATGGATACGAGTTTCATGACAGCCTTATCATTCTCGAAATACTATTATTTTGTACGATAGAATATATGATCACCAATGATTTTATAATCGGAATATTTCTTCTTAATGCTTTTTGCACTTCTGACATTCTGGAAACACAAATAGCTTCCTATGTTGTTTTTTCCTTCAAGCGCTGCCTTAGCAGCTTTTATTGCCTTTTGCATTGCGGTTTTTTCTATCTCTGAGCTGTTTTTACCGGCTTTAACGGTATCATAAAACTTTAAAGCTTTACCCAATGCACTTTCACCTGTTTTTTTACTTTTGATGGTTACGGCGAATTGTACTGACCATTTCTTATCATAAATTACTTCCGCTATCGTATTAACATGCCCGTATATATCACTATGTACTCTGTTTAAAACAACATTTGCAACTCCCAGCATGCCATTATAGGATTGGTTGCCTGCTTCTGCATAAATAAGGCTTGCCAATAATCTCAACTCTTTTTCTGAATAAGAAGGCTTCTTTGCTACAGGTTCTTCTTTCTTAACCTCTTCCTTTTTCTCTACTTTTACTTCTGTATCTTTTACTTCTGTTTCCTCTACTTCTGTTTCCTTTACTTCTATTTCTACTTCATCCTGGTCGGTTACTTCCTGTTCGATTTCCGAATCTTCAAAATCAGTTTCCAATACAAGCTTATAATTAACCTGTCCCTGCTCGTCCACATAATCAATTACATATAACTGACCCTGAGCATCCTTGTAGGTTCCGTCTTCCTGTAGGGTTATCTGCTCCTCCATCAGGTCGTCGCTCTGTTCCTGTAAGTCGTTCGTAACCGTATCGGTATTATCAGTATTACTAATAATCAATTCATCTTGTGCATCGTCTATATTTCCTTCAGTACCCGTATTATAAGCAACAATATCATCTTCTGTAGTCATTTCCTGTCCCGGTGCCATTGCAGAAGGATCTAATTCGGATGCAAACGCTGTTCCTTTAGAAGCTAATGTAAGCAATAACGTAACAAGAAATGTAATCAGAATTCTTTTCGTTGTCAACATAATATTCTCCTTGAAATGTTACATATTTGGAATAAAGATTACAATCTGTTAATAATTACTTAACAATTATAACATAACTGATTAAAAAAGCAACCCCTGTTTTTATAGTTCCTTACCAATAAATCATAATTTTTCATATTTTTAATAATAAATCCAGTCCAAATTTATGCAATTTGCCATATTATAGGTAAAAAAATCCCCAGATTCTGTTGTTTACACGTCATCCGGGGATATATTTGGTATCTTTATTATTTATAATTTATTAACATTTACTTTAATAATTGATTTATTAATTCCCGTTCTGCTCCTCCCGAAATTTTGCCAGCAGAAGATCCAACATCCGCCCATAGCTCTGAACTCCATCCACCTGTGCATTCGCCTTTAAGTAGGTATCGTTAATTTTGTTGGATATGGTACTGATTACAGTGTCTTCGTATTGCTGCCAGTACTGCGAATTTGCACGGATATCCTTTAATACTCCTTCACTATATTGATCACGTATTGTGAAGTATAACTCCGGTTCTTTATCATATAAAGCATTCCCCGCGGTTATCATAGCCAGCATCGTACTGCTGTATTTAATGTCTGTACTGTCTGACTCCATACCTGCGAGATAGGCAATATAGTTTGCTTCATCTTCTCTCATAAAGCCCCGTAAATGAGCGAGCTCATGAAGCATGGTGACCGGTATGAAAAAATCCGAGATATCTACATTCACATTTGCCTCCATGGTAAATGGGAAGAATATTCCGGTGATTTCCGTCCGTGACATCATTGAGGATAACAATACCGGCTTAGGGGTAGCATACAAGCCGCCCAAAACAGAATATTGTTCCGATAAGGCTTTCATTGCTTCATCTGCTTTATCCGCTAGTTCATAGATACCGTCCGAAAGTTTAAATACCCCTGACTCATCAACGGATGTTGTTTTCGCTCTTAAATCATTCGCCTGAAGGGCCAAGTTTTGTGTAAGCGCATACAGTTCTTCAACGGAGGAATCCTTTATTTCAAGCCCGGAATAATAACTGAACGGATACCGGTAATAATTTATCCCTGCAGTGATTGTAAATATAAATAACAGGATGCTAATCATGCAGAATAGATTTAAAATACCCTTGATTGCTCGGTTTTTTCTGTTTTCCTTATCCTTTATCATTAGAATAATAAACCGGATGATAAGAAACAGACCAGCTAAGGGCAGTGAATAAATTAAAATTTCCGCCACTGAAAAGGGTACTAATCCAAATATAACAGATACCATCTGTGAAACCCATTTATAGATATGGCGCGCAAATACCTGTTCAGCAAAAAAATCACTGTGCTTTGCCAAAAATATCAAAAGATAGGATATTGGGAGAAGCCCCAATATATAAATGCGTTTATACTTAAATATCTTCTTCATCTGAGTCCCCCCTGTATGAATAAACGAATAAGGCAATTGCGAAACTCATAATCTGTATTACTTGCGCACACAATATATACTACTCCGGAACGGAAATTAAGCCCGTAGGAAACGCTTAAGCGGAGGAATAGTATGTGTTGTGTGTGCTATAGCAAAAACTATATTGTTTCGCAAACGCCTTAATACACTAATGCTATTCACCTTCTTTCATAGTATCATGTATAAGAATTTGATGCAACAATTTGTACAGTTATAGCATCAGATAATCATTTCCAATTGACATAATTCATAATATTGCAAACGCCCAAAAATTATAGTTTTGGCAGGCATACAGGATAAATTCTATCATCTAGGCAGGCCAGCAGACAGCTTGCCCGGATGAATGCCCCAATTTTTAAATCAAAAAAAAGATCATCTCCTGAAATTACAGTGAGATGATCCTCATGCTTACGATAAATAAAATGATTAAGGTGTCAAAAGGTGCCTCGCACATTTCCTGCTACAATCTTTTCATATACAAGTATGCAATTGCATTATATTGTAGCAGGAAAGCTCCGAAGGCTCTTTTATGCTTTAATTATAAAATTATGTTGTGATTAGTTTATTCGAATTTCGGTACAACAGCACCGGCAAAGGTATCATTAATATACTTCTCAATTTCAGCACTTTGTAATGCTTTTATCAGCGCTTTAATGCTCTCCTTATTCTCATTTCCCTCTTTTACTGCAATAATATTAGCATAGGTGTCGGCTGCAACGGAATCCTTGTCTTCCACAGCAATCGCATCGGCGATTACATTGAGTCCACCTGCTATTGCAACATTTCCATTAATAACGGCAGCGTCCACATCCTGCAAGGAACGCGCTAATTGGGCAGCTTCCAGTTCAATTATTTCAATATTCTTAGGGTTTTGTGCAATATCATTTTTGGTTGCATTAATTCCTGCGCCATCTTTTAACCTAATCAGGCCCTGTTCTTCTATTAAAAGAAGTGCTCTCGCTTCATTTGTGGAATCATTCGGTACCGCAATTAGTGCTCCGTCTGCTAATGCCTCAAGGGAAGCTGTTTTACCGGGGAATAATCCGAAGGGTTCATAATGAATTTTTGCCACGGATACAAGCTTAGTGCCATTTTCACTGTTAAACGAGTCTAAGTAAGGTTTATGTTGAAAGAAGTTTGCATCCAAATCCCCACTGTCAAGTGCTAGATTAGGTTGAACATAATCAACATACTCCTTTATTTCGAGTTCAAAGCCGTCTTTTTCTAAAATAGGTTTCACCTGTTCCAGTATTTTTGCATGTGGGGTTGTACTTGCTCCGATGATAATTTTCTTATCTGATTTTGCTGAGCATCCGCTAAGGATTGCTGTGATTAGCGTTAAAATTAATATTGCTCCTGTGATCTTCTTCATTTTCTTATCCTCCAATATGTTTATTTTTGATTGTTGTAAATGTTATATATAAATGTGTTATATTAAAGCGCTATATTAATGTGTTTTATAAAAGTGTTATATTAATGCGCTATATAAATGTGTTATTTCTGGCGATTAATGAATGCGTTTGTCCGACCGTTTCGACCATAAGGTCCCAAGCTCCTGAATCACCTGAACCATTATGACCAAGATAATTACGGTAACAAACATGATTTCCGTTTCATATCGGTGATAGCCGTAACGGATTGCGATATCACCCAAGCCTCCGCCACCTACAATTCCGGCCATTGCTGAATAGCTTAAAATGGTTGTTACTGCAATCGCTCCACCGATGATTAGGGAGGGTTTTGCTTCGGGGATCAATACCTTAAATATAATCTGCATGGGGGAGGCCCCCATGGATTGTGCAGCCTCGATTACTCCCTGGTCAACTTCATTTAATGAGGATTCGACCAGCCTAGCAATATAAGGTGCTGAGGCTATAATCAGCGGCACGACCACTCCATTGGGTCCGATGGATGTTCCTACGATTGCTCTAGTAAAAGGCATCACGGCAATTAAAAGAATAATGAATGGCACTGACCGAATTAGATTTACGATAACACCTAATGCTTTATTTAGTGAAACTCTTGGTGCTATTCCGTCCTTATCCGTCACCACCAGAAGGACTCCTAACGGTAATCCGATTATATAGGCGATGAATGATGACAGAAATATCATATAAAATGATTCTAAAATTCCGACACTAATCATTTTGACGGTTGCTTCACTCCACATACTACATCACCTCCTCATAAGTAATTTTATTTGTATTTAAATAGTTATAGATTTTCTTTCTGCTGGACTCCTCATCGGGAAGCTGTATGATCATTTGTCCAAAGGCCTTACCATCGATATCCTTGGTATCCGCAAAGAGAATATTTACCGGAGCCTTGCATTCTAAGATCATATTTGCGATAACAGGTTCAAAGGAGGTCCTTCCGTCAAATATAATTCTGCATTTGTGAGCACCTACAAAGGTATCAATATGGGTTTCACCCGAAAAGACCAATTGTTTCGCTATCTTTGATTTTGGTCTGGCAAAAACCTCTTCCACTTCACCGATCTCCGCAATTCGGCTTTGATCAATGATAGCAACCCGGTTGCAGATTTCTTCAATCACACTCATTTCATGCGTAATAACAATAACGGTGATGCCAAGCTTTTGATTGATCTCCTTCAATAAGCTCAATATGGAACGTGTTGTGGTTGGGTCGAGGGCACTGGTTGCTTCATCACAAAGGAGCACCTTAGGATTAGTCGCCAATGCTCTAGCGATGGCAATTCGCTGTTTCTGACCTCCTGAAAGCTGTGACGGATACGCTTTTGCCTTATCCGAAAGCCCAACAACCTCTAAAAGCTCCTTGGCTCTTTGCTTTGCCTCCTTCTTAGAAAATCCGGCGATTTCCATCGGAAAGCAAATATTTTGTAGGGCTGTTCTTTGCATCAGAAGATTAAACTGTTGAAAAATCATGCCCATGGACTGTCTGGCCTTAAGCAGGTCCTTTTCCTTCATACTTCCCAAATCAATTCCATCAAACAATACAGCCCCGGAGGTTGGTTTTTCTAAAAAGTTAATACATCGTACCAATGTACTTTTACCCGCGCCGCTTAGTCCGATTATGCCAAAAATTTCTCCTTCATGAATGGTAAGATTGATATCATCGAGTGCTCTTACCGTACTCGATTTACTAACAAATTCTTTCCCCATTCCCACCAGCTCTATCATCGGTCTATTGTCTGTCAAATTGCCACCTCCTATAAAATTATTAATCAATATTATTTTTTGCCTATCGGCTTTTTCATATCCTATTGAAATACTGTCAAGAAATTCTATGAAATAAAAAAACAGGATAGCTACGACAGCCTCCTGTTTGTCTTTCATAATATGAGGAAAGAAGTTACTATGACTTCTTAAGCATCATGAAAACACCACATTCACTATCATCGCAAATATGTCTTTTTGGCATACAACACATGCCGCACATATTACACATGATACCATTCAGTGTTCTCATCGATTTACCTCCCATTCTTTATCAATTCCTATTATTTCTATATGTATTGACGCAATTATAATATATGTTTTTTTTCTTGTCAATCTATTTTACGAAAAAATTATTATCAATTATTACCAATAACACAATCATACTCTAACTCTAACTGATTAATTCTAACTGGTAAATTTCTGACTGATTAATTCCTGACTGATTTATTCCAGACTGATTTATTCCAGACTGATTTATTTCTGACTGATTTACTCCAGACTGATTTATTTCTGACTGATTTATTCCAGACTGATTTATTTCTGACTGATTTATTCCAGACTGATTTATTTCTGACTGATTTATTTCTGACTGATTTATTCCAGACTGATTAATTTTTGACTGATTTATGCCAGACTGATTTATTCTCGACTGATTTATTTCTGACTTGTAAATTTCTGATTAATTTCAAGTTTCCTTCTTGTCAGCCTTTTGCGAGTCTTTGCATAAGAATGTCTCACTGGTCCTTCTTTAATAATACCATTTTTCTTGGGATTATTATTTCACCTGCTTCAATACTACCAATTAAAATATCTGAGTAAGGATCATGTTTCCTACAGTTATTATGAATGGAGGAATCACTATAATTCGCGTAACAGTAAATACATCCATGCTTACAGGTATTATAAGCACCGATATCAATACTTTGAATGCAGCCGCAGCCGATACGCTGATTCGTATCACGTTTGACATTAATTTTATATCCGCAGACCTTCTCAATGGTTTGTTGATCGATACAACTGGCCGGTATGATACCATACTCGGATAGATCTACCTGCTCACAACAAGCTCTAAGCTCAATTCCATAACACCCGGCTATTTCAGAAAAAGCAGCAGCCATCTGATACATCTCCGGTAACGTAAGCTCTCTGATTAAGTTACCGACTCTTGCTTTGCTAAGCTTAGTATACTTATCAACAAAGCTGATTGTGCAGATATTCGTAAATGTTCTTAGTTGCCTGCAGAACTGCTCAAACATTTTCTTATGATAATCCGGTGTAATCTTATGATTCATAATAATCGGATCATAACGCCACAACACTCTGTCCTTACCAAGCATTTCCGACAGCTTACCAAAGGTCTTTATCAAATCCTGTTTATTCCTTACGTACGGCTCCAGTTCCCTGTCATAAGGAGTCAGAGTAAACTGAAAATAATATCGGTATCCCATCAAATCGATAAGCGGCAGCTGATCCATGAGATTCAAAGGGTCCTTCGACCAGAATACGATACCGTCGATCACCTGGGGTGACAGTTCAATTTTGCTGATTTGCGCATGATTCATAGGATTTCTCGTAAGAACATACCCTGCCTTAAGACGGTTTAAAAACCATTCAGAATAATAGGCTGGTATGTCACTTCTTCGAGATGCAGATATAATCATGATACCCTTCCCTCTTCCATCTATTCCTGTGCTTTTCCGGAAATCCATCGGGACATTCCGGCTCCTAAATTTTCGGTTGGTCGTTCTTTAAATCCAAATGATTTATAAAATACTTCTTTATCCTTGGCAGCCATTAATATGACACAGACCGATTCATCCTCTGCAAGATTATCTTCTATATAGGTCAAAATCATTTGTAATAGGGCTCGCCCTATACCCAATTTCTGATAATCCGGATGAACGACAACATCGGCAATATAGGCTACATATCCCCCGTCCGTAATCAGTCGGGCCATCCCAACCGTCCTCTCCCCATCATATGCAGCAGCTTTATATTTGCTGTTAGAAAGGCCTATAACTGCCTGTCTTTCATTAATTTCGTTCCAGCCCACTGCTCTGCGCAGACTGTTATATTCTACGACGGTAAAACTGTTACCATAGCTTATACTCATGATGACCACTCCATTATTATTACGAGATTTTTCATACGCTTCTGATACTTTCAGATTCCGTTCCTATAATTTAAAACCTTCGTTGGAAACCCAAATATCTCGTTCCCTGAAAGGTTAATCTTCCAACATCCCCTTCGGCCAGCATTCCAAAATCTTCTCCTCTGACAGACAACTCCATGCGGTCTCCGCTCTCTACCTGGAAGGTTACGTAATACCAGGATGAACTCATATGATCCATGGTCCCTGTAGTTGTATGATTATGATGATGCGATACATCCGTTCTCTTTGAAACCACTGTAGCCTCTACCGTAAGAACCGGTGATTGATTATTTTTATGATACCTGCTTGCACCCGATACAATCGCATATACAATCAAACCTATGATTAAAACAAATACGATCATAAAGATAAAAGGAAAAACACTGAACATAAATGAAAAACTACTATTTTCCATTGGAAACATGATAACCCCCCTTAATGTTTTCTAAAACATATTATAACTCTGATCAAGGTGATTGAAAATACTCCGATAAAAATTATTGAAAATATTACCATAAAATAAATAGTATGTATAGAAGAAGCTTAACTATGACTAAACAATTTTCATAATCGTAAAATTATGCCTCAATGAACAAAAAACAGATGACTAACAAGTTATGTTTACCATCAAGTTGTTGTGACTGAGCCAAAATAAAAACGAGGTGACAGGATTTGAACAAATTCAAATCTACCCCTCGAGTCTGTATATATACTGTATTTAGAAAAACATAAATCGAGGTGACAGGATTTGAACCTGCGGCCTCTACGTCCCTAACGTAGCGCTCTAGCCAAGCTGAGCCACACCTCGATAATTCAATTGTTTTCTTAATAAAGAGCACAATCGAACTTAAGCTGCTGGGCGGACTTGAACCGCTGACCTCCTCATTACCAATGAGGTGCTCTACCAACTGAGCTACAGCAGCATATTTAATTGTCTTTTATTGTTCGTACAATTATTACCTTGTCTTTCATCTATCGAAAGGCTCTCATATTTATTACGATGATGATATAATATCACATAGGTGTAAAAATACATAACATCATAAAGTATGTTTATATTTCCTTCAGTACCTGATTTAACTTCATCTTGATTCTTGTTAATGCATTATCGATTGTCTTGGGTTCCTTACCAAGTACCGCAGCAATCTGGACATACTTAAAATCCTGCATATACAAGCTCAAAACTTGTTTCTCCAAGTCGCTCAGGCGCCTTACAAGTTCATATTCTATCATACTGGTATTCTCTTTGTCAATAACCAATTCTTCAGGATTTGAAACATATTTCTGGTATATTATGTCAACCAAAGCTTCTTTTTCTTCGCTTTCCCCATTCTCACCATAAGCCGGTGTATATAAGGAAATATATGTATTGAGCGGAATATTCTTTTTCCGATTAGAGGCTTTTATCGCACTGTAAATCTGCCTTGAGACACATAAATCGGCAAAGTTAAAAAATGAATTGTCCTTATCCTCACGAAAGTCTCTGATTGCCTTATATAGTCCTATCATACCCTCCTGAATTAAATCATCGCGGTCTCCACCGATTAGAAATAATGCCTTTGCTTTATTTCTAACCAAATACTTATACTTTTCCATCAGGTAGTCAATCGCAGGTTGATCTCCCATTTGAACTCTTTTAACAATCTCTTCATCCAATAATGTATCATATTTGGTTACAGTATTCATACAAGGTCTCCTTATTCACCCTAGCGCACCTTTTCCATAATAGCTTCTATTTCTCCCGTAGGTCCTGCTGTCATTCGGGTTGCGCTTCTCGCAAGGATTATCATCTGTCTGTAATACCCATCTGATAATCCTTAGCCATTAACCGTGAAACCATTGAAAGATTGGTTCACAGTTTACGCTTGATTTTATCCATTATCCTATAAAACAGGCAATCTTTTGCCACTAAGTGCAATTTAATTAACCGATTCTCTGTCTGACAATTTCATATGCCATAACACCCATAGCTACGGATGCGTTCAGTGAATCCACCTTACCGTACATCGGGATCTTAGCTACATAATCGCATTTTTCCTTTACCAGTTTACCAACTCCCTCGCCTTCACTACCAATAACGAGTCCAATCGGTCCCTTTAAGTCAAGCTTGTACATCAGTTCACCTTCCATATCGGCACAGACAAACCAAAGTCCCTTTTCCTTTAATTCTTCTATGGTAACCGATAAATTTGTCACTTTTGCAACCGGAAGATAATTCAAGGCTCCGGCAGAGGTTTTAGCAACCGTTGCAGTCAGACCAACCGCACGCCTTTTGGGTATGATAACTCCATGCGCTCCGGCCTGGTGAGCCGTACGGATAATTGCACCAAGATTATGCGGGTCCTCGATATTATCGAGTAGTACTACAAAGGGAGCTTCTCCCTTATCCTGAGCAGCTTTCAAAATATCTTCAACTTCTGCATATTCATAAGCCGCAGCATATGCGATTACACCCTGATGCTTTCCGGTTTCCGAAAGCTGGTCCAGCCGTTCCTTTTTAACAAAGGTAATTATAGCGTCTGTTTTTCTTGCCTCCCTTGTAATGGACTTAACCGGCCCATCCTGGCAGCCATCCAGCACGAATAACCTGTCAATGGTTTTACCCGCCCGAAATGCCTCCATGACCGCATTACGGCCCTCTATCGTAAATTCTTCATATCTCATCGCTGCACCAAGCCCTTCTTATTTATGGTAATACGTATATTATTTGTTTTGATACATTTCCTCATAGTATTTTTGATAATCGCCCTTTGTTACACGCTCCATCCATTCCCGATTCTTTAAATACCAGGCAATCGTCAATTTAATGCCTTCAGAAAACGGTGTTTCCGGCTCCCAGCCAAGTTCAGCTTTAATCTTATCCGGAGCAATTGCATATCGAAAATCATGGCCCTTGCGATCTTCCACATAGGTAATCAGATCATGTGAAATATTGCTCCGATGCTCGTCCGATTTCGAAAGCGTTTCGAGCAGCGTATCAATAATCATGGTCACGATTTCAATATTTCTCTTTTCATTATGACCGCCGACATTATAAACCTGACCGCTTTTGCCTTTTTCTGCAACCAGATCGATCGCTTTTGCATGATCCATCACATAAAGCCAGTCTCTGACATTCTTACCTGTTCCATACACCGGCAGGTTCTTTCCGTTTAATGCATTATTGATCATCAAAGGAATCAACTTCTCCGGAAACTGATACGGCCCGTAATTATTGGAGCATCGGGTAATATTAGCGGGAAAATGGTAAGTATCCATATAGGCTTTAACCAGTAAATCAGCAGATGCCTTGCTGGCAGAGTAGGGACTGTGGGGATCAATGGGAGTTGTTTCATAAAAATAGCCCTCATCACCCTCCAGGGCACCATATACCTCGTCGGTGGATACCTGAACATATTTTTTGTCCGGCAAATATCCTTCCTTCGTCTCCCAAGCTTGTTTTGCTACATTGATCAGATTCAGGGTACCCAGCACATTTGTGTTAACAAACACCTCCGGATTACGAATACTGCGGTCCACATGGCTCTCTGCTGCAAAATGAATTACCCTGTCAATAGCATTGGTTTCAAATATTTGATTTATCGCTTCCTTATCACAAATGTCAGCCTTGACAAACTGATAATTACTTAATCCCTCAACACTTTTTAAGTTCTCTAAGTTCCCTGCATAGGTAAGGCTGTCAAGATTAATGATTTTAATCTCCTGCTTGTATTTTTCAAGCATATATAATATAAAATTCGATCCTATAAAACCGGCACCACCGGTAACAAGATATGTTCTCATTCTTACCTCACCTCTCTATTACCATTAGAATTTAAATATTCTTTCAATGCTTCCTTCCAGTCCATCATAAAATAACCCAGCTTTTCACGGAGCGCCCTATTATCTAAAACAGAATACATCGGACGCTTTGCAGGTGTCGGATACTCTGTAGTCGGAATCGGTTCCACTTCTGCTTTTATACCCGTTTCCAGGAATATAGTGCGGGCAAATTCATACCAGCTGGTACTGCCCTCGCAGGATGCATTATAGATACCATAACAATCCGTCTTCATCAACCTGACAATCACCCTGGCAAGCTCCAGTGCACTGGTCGGCGTGCCGATCTGATCCGCCACTACGCGTATTTTATTTCCACTCTCCGAAAGCTTAAGCATGGTTTTTACAAAATTCCTGCCTTCGCCATACACCCAGGCCGTTCGGAGAATAAAATATCTCTTGCAAGTTTGGGTTATAAATTCATCTCCCGCAAGTTTGGTTTTTCCATAAACACTGATCGGATTCGTTTTTGAATCTTCCGTGAAAGGTTCGGTAGCTGCACCATCAAAAACATAATCCGATGAAATGTGGATTAACTTTGCCTTTGATTGATTCGCTGCCTCTGCAAGATATTTCGGTCCCAGCGCATTAATCTGATACGCCTTATCCGGTTCACTCTCACATAAATCCACGGCCGTCATAGCCGCACAATTTATAATGATGTCCGGTTTTATCTCTTCCACCAGAGCATAAATTGCATCCCTATCCGTAAGATCAAGGCCTTTGATCATACCGTCAGCCAAAGCCCTGGTCTTCGTCAGGTAAAGCTCATAATCCTTATTGTCTGTTAACAGCTGATTTAGGGTTAAGCCCAGCTGCCCCGAAGCTCCGGTTATCAAAACTCGTTCCATTCCCTGCTCCCTTGATTAACTCTATCTTCCATATATATTAGCATAACGTTATATATAACTTTTAATTATTACTTTATAGAACAAATCACTTTATTTCTATCGGTTAATTATTACTTTAATAAAACGAATCACTTTATTTCTGTTTGTTAATTATTACTATAATAGAACAAATCACTTTATTTCTGTTGCCATTAAGTCATTTTTAGTCCACGTCAAATGCAAATTGATTATCCTTAAAAGACGGCAGCTTTTTATCCTTATCCGAAAAAACAAGCTGCATAGCATCATCAATCGGCCATTCGATACCGATATCCGGATCATTCCATTGAATGCCTCCCTCATCTTCGGGATGATAGACTTGAGTACATTTATAAGTAAACAAAGCCTCCTCCGAAAGAACAAGAAAGCCATGAGCAAAGCCCTCGGGAACATAAAACATCCTCCTGTTTTCCTCAGAAAGGAGAACACCCTGCCATTTCCCATAGGTTTTTGAATTTCGCCTCAAATCCACAGCCACATCATAAACAGTTCCTTTTATCGCCCGCACCAGCTTCCCCTGTGGAAATGTTTTTTGATAATGCAGGCCGCGCAGAACTCCCCTCTTAGATAAGGACTGGTTGTCCTGAACAAAGACCATATCAAGACCTGCTTCCTTAAAAGCTTCATATTGATAGGTTTCCAGAAAGTAGCCCCGTTGATCCCCATATAGTTTAGGCTCGATTAAATAAAGCCCTTCTATCTCACATTTATCGAATACATAATTACTCATTTAGAGTCTCCTTACAAACCATTCGCAATATCGAATAAATATTTACCGTATTCGGTCATTTTCATGGACTCCGCCAAAGAAATCAGTTGCTCTCTGTTGATAAAACCCTTTTTATAAGCAATCTCTTCTATACAGGAAATGTAAAGACCCTGGCGTTTTTGGACGGAGGCTACATAATTAGAGGCATCCAGAAGAGAATCATGATTTCCCGTATCCAGCCATGCCATACCCCGGCCCAAGAGTTCCACCTTCAAAGCTCCCTTTTGTAAATATCTGTTGTTGACCTCAGTGATCTCAAGCTCGCCACGCGCAGAGGGCTTGATGTTTTTGGCTATTTCGATTACTTCATTGTCGTAAAAATAAAGCCCAGGAACCGCATAGTTGGATTTGGGTACCTCCGGTTTTTCTTCGATTAAGGTTGCTGTACCATGTTCATCAAAGGATACAACACCATAAGCCTTCGGATCTTTGACGTAATAGCCGAATATCGTGGCTCCGGTTTCCCTCTCTGCAGCATGTTGCAACACTTCCGTAAAGCCCTTACCGTAAAAGATATTATCACCGAGTACCAGAGTTACCTTGTCATTTCCGATAAAATTCTCTCCTATAATAAATGCTTCTGCCAAACCCTTTGGTTCCGTCTGAATCTTATATTCTATATTCAGTCCCAGATGACTGCCATTTCCGAACAGTTCACGGAACAAAACAATATCTCTTGGTGTAGAAATTATCAATATTTCCCTGATACCTGCAAGCATAAGTACAGACATCGGATAGTATATCATCGGCTTATCATACACCGGAAGTATTTGCTTTGAAAGAGCTTTTGTAATCGGATACAGTCTTGTCCCATGACCACCTGCTAATATGATACCCTTCATATAAACTTTCCAGCCTTCCCTTCGTATTACACGGAATCGTTTGCATTTTACCTATAGTATAAACAATTGCATCTTAAAATACAATCTTTTTTGTCGCACTTGTTATCCACTTGTTATCGAACCATATTAAGGGCTGTCACAAAGGCTATTTTTAATAGTTCGGGGAAGGAACATTATCACCCCTTCGAGATTTTCCCGTTTCATGTCGTATGTGCGACCATACTACTATGTAATATAAATTACTATAGTTGCACCTGCACCTACATCCAAGGAAATCTCGCAAGGGACATAATATTACTTCCCCGAAAGATATATTTTTATTTTGCGACTGCCCCAGTACCTACTCACTTTAACTAATCATACCGCCCAGCATTCCACTTAAGCTACTGATGATAAATACGGTGAAATAACTGCCTAAGGATAATGGAGTAACCCGGTTTAAGAACAGGGATATTAACATCACTACGATAAAATAAAATACTCCCATGATAAGTCCCCATAGGAACTTCTTTTGTTCTGTTTTCTTCCCAACAAAAAATCCTCCGACAAATGCCGAAATAATGTACACAAAGTTTATCCCACCGCTGATTACCAAACTGGATAAATCAAGCTTTAACATCAGGAAGGAAAGAATTAAAATAATAAATGCTGTGACAATATAAGAAAACAAAAGTCCTTTCAATAAAATAAATATCTTAGTATTCTGATGGACTGCCTTTTCCATAGGATCCCTCCATGTCATTTATACTAGATATATATTATGTCACCACGAAATTTATTCATACATTTTAAAGACATGTTACCTACTCCGTCTGCAAGTCCTCCGTATAACACCTTACTTACTATCTGATATGGTAGACTGATCATTCATCTGCTCATCTGCATGATCAACAATCGGGTCCTGTTCTGGTATCTCCGGAAGGATATCCTCTGCCTCTGATTTACCACCCGGACGGTTTATGAAAGGGTTTTCAACAAAATATAAGGTCATTCCACCAATACACAAGGCAATTATTATGATCAATGCTATTTGTAAGGTAAAGCTTCCTTTTCGTCTTCGCCGCCTTTTATAAGAGCGCTCATAATTGATATACATATCCCGTTTTCTTATCATGCCTAATACTCCATTTTTGGAAAATCGACGCTTAATTCTCTGGTATATGTATTTTATTGTCTTCATAAACAGCGAAACCATACCATGTAAATAAAGAA
The DNA here is from genome assembly GCA_029240245.1 of Herbinix sp. GTDB lineage: Bacteria > Bacillota > Clostridia > Lachnospirales > Lachnospiraceae > Mobilitalea. The sequence goes on along the minus strand of JARBTJ010000007.1, from coordinate 16,990 downwards.
TGTTAATTACCTTTTTAATTGTAATTGTATTTTATTAAATACATGAACGATTTCCGGGTCATATTTCATCCCCGCATTATCATTAATTAATTTTACACTATCATCATGGGTAAATGCATTCTTATAGCTTCTTTCACTGATTAAAATATCGTAATCATTGATAATAGAAACAATTCTAGCACACATCGGAATTTCATTTCCGGCTAAGCCCTTGGGATAACCTGTTCCGTCCCAATTTTCATGGTGAAAGCTTGCTATATTGATAGCCATACGTATGAATTCATTGTTTTCATTATTTAAGTAAATATCTTTTAATGTATTAGCACCTATTTCACAATGCGTCTTTAATATATCCTGTTCTTCGGGGTTTAAGTTCCAGGCGCGATGCCATATGTCATCACTGATGGCAATCATTCCAATGTCGTGCAGGGGGGCCGTTAATTCAATCGTTTCAATAAAGCTGTTGGTAATTTCATTCTCATATTGAGGAAACAGCTGCATACATAATGCCAATAATCTACTGTTCTTTCCGACTCGCTCCAAATGTACTTCCTCTGCGATATCCCTCTGTGCGGTGAGCCTTGTTAACGCATAAAGTACATTTTTCTGCTCTTCATACAGTTTGCGGATTTGGTCGTTGATTATTTTATACAGCTTTTTATTATAAACCTCTAATTCCTGTTGCATGCGGTAATATTTTAAGTGGGTATTAATTCGAAGTGTTACTTCCTCTACTTCAAAGGGTTTCGATATGTAGTCTACCGCCCCCATTTGATAGCCTCTGATCTTATCTGAGGTTGAATTGAGTGCAGAAATGAATATAATCGGTATTTCCTTAGTATTCGCATTTTTCTTTAAAATGGAACAAAATTCAAAGCCATCGATTTCAGGCATCGTGATATCAAGCAATATTAAATGTGGCGTCAGAACTTCGATTGCACTCATAGCCTGTCGCACGCTCGTGACGGGTCTTGCAATGTATCCGGAGTTTCGTATCATTTCAGCCAATACTAAAAGATTTGCATTGATATCGTCAACGATTAAAATATTGGGGGTATTATAGGTTACATTTTCCATATTGTTACCTCATTGATCATGCCTCTCATCTCCTCCAAGAGCATCAGAGAATGATCATGATCCTCTTTCCGAACGGACAAAACTAATCGCATTGCTTTATTCTTTAATTCTTTCATATCTTCAGGCAGAATCTTTCTAATAAATGAGGTAAATTCATCTGCTTTCATCCAGCTACCCATTTCAATGCAAATCATCAGTCGATCCAGCACATTATTGATTTCTTTCACCATTTTTTCTGAAGTATGTTGGTTCTCAGGCTCTGTATTAATAAAATAACTTCTGTCTACCACAGGTGATACATTTGCACTTTCTAAAATTCTGCCGACATAGTCTATTTCAGTCGGTTCCTCTGTGGTTTTCATATTGAGTATTTCGTCTATAATAACTTGCTCCGTATTCGTTGTATTCAATAAAGCTGCTTCTATTTCCGATGATTTTGGAAGCCGGAGCCGCACTGTAAAAGAAAAGTTGCTTCCTTTGTTCTTTTCACTCTCCACTTTAATCGTTCCCTGCATAGCCTCTACGAGCAGTTTGCTGATGGAAAGGCCCAGACCGGTTCCGCCAAACCTTCTTGTGATCGAACCATCAACCTGTGAAAAGCTTTGAAAAAGCTTATCCTTATCCTCCAGACTGATACCAATCCCTGTATCCATAAACATAAAAAATAATTCTATTTCACGTTCCGTCTGTTCAGTCTTAACAACCTCCAGAACGATATGACCGATGGATGTGAATTTAATTGCATTGGAGAATAAATTATTTATTATCTGAGTTAAGCGAAGCTCGTCACCGATTACGCTATGCGGTATGTCGTCCGCTATATTGACAAAAAGCTTTAAACCTTTTTCACTTATCTTAATAATATTGATGGCAACGATATTCTCAATACATTTTCGTAAATTGAAGGTTCTCTGCTCTAAATTTAGTTTATGATTCGCAATTTTCGTATAATCCAGTAAATCATTAATGATGGAATTCATATTGGCACAGCATCTATGTATAATATTAACTGTTTCGAGCTGTTTCGGTGTTAGCTCGGTTTCCATAAGATTTTCAACCAGCCCTTTAATTCCATTCACCGGTGTTCTAAGCTCATGTGAAATATTTGCGACAAATTGATTTTTCATTTGATTGGAAAGCTTCAATTCGTTTTTGGTTTGTCTTAATTCATGAATGATTGCGCTTTTACTCGTCATATCAATGCCGAGGCATGCTCCGAGGTAATTTTTCTTATCACTATTAACAGTAATGCGTAATTTCACTGCAAAACAGGTTTGATTCTTCCGATATGCTACTGTTTCGCCTAATTTATCGCGGTATTTATTGTTAATAACCAGTTCATTGTTAACAGTTTTCACTGCTTTCCGAAAAATATCTGAAATCGATATCTTATAAATATCTTCACCATACCCTAATAAATCAATCGCTAGCTGGTTGCATTCGACAATTTTGCCGAAACGATTAAAGAATATAATGATTTCCTGACTGTAATCTGTTATTAGCCGGTACTTCAGGCTGGTTTGTAACAAATCTAGCTTCATCATTGGAAACTCCTCTTTCATTCATCAAATAAACTCTTATCATTATTAAGTTCACATGTCCCATATTAACAGCTAGTAAAATATGGGTTTTACCAATTCTATGATATTTATCTTTTCATAATTTGTCAATTCATATTTTGATATACAAATATTATAAAATAATTCGTAAATTTAACATATTGACACCTTGTTTTTTTTCGTTATATAATAACTTTTGCCAAAATACACAAAACGTATAGTTGAAATCCTGATAAAAGTAGCAAAAGCAATTCGATATTTTCCAGCTACACTATAATTCTTTTGTAACTTGCTTGCATATTAATATATGGTAACCCCAAATGTGTGAAGCTCATTTTGACAATCTTTGGAGGTCTTATGAATTTTAATATTCGATTGAAACAACTCAGACAGAAAAACAATCTGACACAAAGCGAATTAGCTGATATTTTAGGTTTAAAACCGACTGCCATCTCAAACTACGAATCAGAAAGAAATGAGCCCTCCTTCGATAAATTAATTGCATTGTCCAAGTATTTTGATGTATCCTGCGATTATCTATTAGGTGTGACTGATTCCTACCTGCCGATCGGCGGAGAAGTTCTCGACAAAGATATTGTTGAATTTTTTGATTTATACCAGCAGCTGACACCGGAAAGTACTGCAGATATAAGGGATTATATTAAATATCTGCTTTATAAGCAGGAGCATTCGAAATAGATTGCAACCTACCGAAATAAACCGAATGAATTGGCTCGCCAATTCATTCGGCATGAAACGTACGCCTGCCAGTCGCACCAATGAAAGGATAACGGGGAACCGTTATCCTTTCATTCTATCTTTTTTTCTATCTTTTTTTCTATCTTTTTTTCTATCTTTTTTTATATCTTTTTTTCTATTTGTTAATAAGAATCCGCTCGATAGCGCAGTAAACGGAGCTACAGTAACTAATCCTATACTTCCTACCATTGTATTTAATATCTCAGCTGACACATATTTATAATTCAGAATATTATAGATCGGTGTACCCTGAGCCATAAATACCATAAGCAACGACACATATCCACCGGAATATGCAAGGAGCAATGTAGTCGTCATAGTCCCTACGGAAGCCCTGCCTACTCTCATGCCAGATAAGGTAGCCTCCCGCCAGGAAATATCCGGTTTTTTCCCTATCACCTCATGAACGGAGGAGGTAATATCCACGGCTAAATCCATTACTGCGCCGGAGGCAGCGATAAAGCTCTTCCATCCATACCATAGATCAAGGTGATAATAATTATTATTAATACGATTGTAATCAAAAAACCCATAATGATCGGATTATGACCATTTAATATGCGGGAATCAAAACCTTCCAAATAAAAGATATGCATGCAAACATCAAATCCTTGATATCTGCATGCAATATTCGAAAACCCCCATCTCCGAAAAAGAGTATTACTCAATATTTGTTATTTCTGCCAATTTAGAATAGATGTCGGTATTATCATAATAACCCTCGAATAATTCTTCACCGTTACCGATTGCATATCCCGGGCCAGTATACTTTTGTGATGCCTGAGCACTGCCGGTATTATTGTAATAGGCAAAGGCCGCCGGCATTAACATTGCAAAGACCATGATAAACGTGATTACTCTTTTCAAATACTTTTTCATGATAATCCTCCTTAATAAAAATAAAATATTTAGTGGTTTTAAGGAGGATTAACCTCCTCATTTCATTTTATTTTTTCGTTGATCGCTACAATATTAATATAAACAATCCTGTTTAAAATCCACTATCATGAAATGGTTAAATAATTGTTAAAATTGGTATTATTTTCATTTTACAATCCTACAATTTGATCTTTGCGCAAATAAAAACCAGAATACTGCAGGAAACCCTGAGATTCTGGTTGCTTTATGTTTATTACTATACTATTGATTAACCCCACAGCACTTTTTATATTTCTTACCACTTCCGCAAGGACATAAATCATTTCTTCCGACTTTCTTAGCCTTCACGATCGTTCCTGAATTTCTTTGCTCTTTATATAATTCTTTTCTACGATCTTCACTAAGTAGAGGTTCCCACTCTTCTAATTCATACAGCCAATCAGCATTTGCCGCCACCATATTATAGTACAGCTTTTCCCTATCAAATATTAAGCTCACCTTGGTATCCTGATCCATTTCATCAATCGGATTCGGTGTAACAAGGCTATCGTTAATTCCATCTAAAAAGCCAGCGAAATATTTTAATTCTGTATCAAATTCCTTCGTAAGTTCAGCCACACTGCCTTCCCAAACTTTATCTGCATCTGCCAGTAGCTTCTTATATATTTCCTTCTCAATATTAAAATAGTTAGCCCAGAATAATTGTCCGGAGCGCTCCTGCATATCATATGCATAAGCATAATCTCTCCATTCCTGTAATAATCCCATGGTTTTCATCCTTCCTGATACTTATTTTTTCCTTTGCTTATAATATCATGTTTCAATTTATTTTCCAATAAGAAAATTTATTTATCAATATGTATAAACTTTGAAATTATGTATCATAATAGTAATATCTTAATGTGGAGCAAAGGCGTTCCATGTTAGATGTAAATGCGTATGCTCTTCCATAATTGGATTCCCCCTCCAATTATGATCACCAAAGAAAAGTTAAATACTTATCCTCCCCTTTTTAGTGAAACCCCCATGACAATGGTGTCATGGGGGTTTTGCTTGTGAGCTGGGATACCCTGTTTTAAATGCTTCCATGGCTTTACCTTAGTAATTTTAATAAGCTAAAATATTACATAAAAATCATTTTCACGCAATTTACACGCACTCTATATTTTATACATTTGAATCACTCTCTGGAATGTCTTCGCTTTCACATTGAACATGCTTATGGTATCGCATCTCTACTTTCTTTATTGCACGCTTCTTTGTTGTCGGAAGCACATGAACATATAAGTCCATGGTTTGACTTAATGTACTGTGCCCTAGAAGCACCTTTAAATCATTCATATCCATTCCATCTTCGATACTTCGAGTTGCAAAAGTATGCCGAAAGCAATGAGGTGTCACATGTTCCATTAAAATTCCTTCTTTATTCATGCTTTCCACAATTTTATTAATTGCAACCTTGAGTACATCCCGATTCATAGGACTTCCGTTGTCCGATGGGAAGACTAGATTTTCCAATCCTGCCCTAGCCTTCCACTCGGAACCTAGGAGTAACCTCTGCTCATCCTGCTTCTCCTTGTATTCCTTAAGCACCTTGTATAATGGCTCCATGATTGGTATATCTCTGACACTATCTTTCGTCTTTGGATTATCCCTAACATATGTGTGATCTCTATAATTCAAGGTCTTTTTAACACTTATCCAACAATTATCAAGGTCGACTTCAGACCACAAAAGCCCTCTCAACTCGCCACTACGCATGCCGCTTGTGAGTGCCGTAAATATCAATTCATAGCATTTACTATTCTTTGCATATTTCATGAAGTTTTCCTGTTCTTCTACCGTCAACACCCTTATTTCTTTCGTTTCCTCTGCTCTAGGTATTTCGACTTTTGATACAGGATTTTTGGGGATTTTTTCATTATTAACTGCCTCCTTAAACATACCAGACAGTATGATTGATACCAACTCAATTGTGTTGGTTGAGTAGCCATTTCTACTTAATTTATTATAGATTTGCTTAATATGCTCTGGTCGTACTGCTTTCAACTTCATTCTTCCAATATCCTCCTTGATATATAACCGATAATGCCCTTTATATATCACAACTGTTCCCGGCTTATTTTTTGTTTCTTTATATTCCTTTATCCAATGTTCATGCCATGTATCCACGGTAATATTATCAACATTCTTTGCCATAATGCCGTGGTTCAGCTCATAAATCAAATCATTCAATTTACGCTCGGTCTCTCGTTCTGTTTTACCATATACGCTATGAGTTTTTCCCAAGTAAGTATACCTTCCTATGTACCCTCCACGCACATGTGGTCTAATTCTTTTTATCTTTTTCTCATTTTCCTTCTTCATAATGAATTCATCCTTTCTTATAGATTTGTGGTATTGTACCGCCAATACCACAAATCGTCATTAGTGATAATGCAGTTATTTACTCAGAGATTTTGTCTAAATAGTCGCGTATCTTCTTGACATTCCAGAGCAATTTCTTATTGATTGGAACCCTCGCCTCTGCCTTCATGCCAATCTCAACCGCACTCTGCCTACCTAGGGAAAGAAGAGCCTGCAATTCTTCTGTAGTCACTGTTAGCTTGTTATATATTTCGACTTTATCAGTCTGTGTCATAGCTCTCATTGCTTCTCCTCCTTATTACTGTCATTTCCTGCACCAATTCGTGCGCTTTCTTCTTTTTCATGATGTACCTCCAAATTAAAATATGTATTAACACTTGGTACACCAAGACAGATGCTTTTCTAGTCGCTCCTCTTTTCTAGACAGCACCAAGGCACTTATACAGCACCTTTTAAGCAGGAATAGTACATCTGCTAAAGGAATAGTATCCATACACAAGGACAGTACCTTTTTTATTAGGACAGCACCCCATTTCCCTCAACATAATGCCCATTATTTACCTGTTGTTTAAATATTTCACTGCCTTTTTTTCTATTTTCTACCTTTTGCACAATATTTCGCTATATCCTTTGTATATATTTTTCTAAAAACCGTTAGTTTTTCATACTCCAACATCTCCACACACTCAAACTTACATACTTTTATGTCTATTGGGTTTTATTAAATTCAAATCAGACCTTAACTATGAGTTTATTCCTGCCGTTAGGCTTACTTAGACTGATTCATTTTCTTATCACCAGACACAGGAGAAGCACGGCTTATTTCAATTTCTTTTTCCCTTTTTAAAATAAATCCTCTTTCTCTGCACTTAACATCTGCTCCAATGCAATTCTTCTCATATATAACCCTTAAGTGCACTTATCATGTTTCCTTACCATCTGTAACTGTGCACAAAAAAAGCAGCCGGAATTTGCTCCTGCCGCTTCATCTCTTTTCCATATCACTAAGGTCTATACTCTATTTTTACATTATTCAACCGCAAGTAATAGAACCCCTTAATATTGGCTCTTGTGGTTTCCTTTATGGAAATACTCTTTAATTTATAACATCCTTTAAATACTTCACCATAGAGTACTTCTATTGTTTCCTGCAATTCCACTGTGATTACAGATGTATATGCAAATGCCTTATCGCCTATTACTTTTAATTGAGAAACTTTCGGAAAGTATTTCAATTTTGTGCACCGATAAAATATCCCATCCGACAGCTCCTTCAGCGAGTCAGGTAGTATTATGTATTCTAGCATACTGCAATTTGCAAAGGTATAGCTACCTAGCTTCTTCACCGTATCCGGATCCTAATCTCGTTCAATGCACAGCATCCATAAAACACCTTGTATCCTATCTTCTTTAAGCCGTTCGGTAAACTTACTCTTTCAAGACTATGGCATTCTTCAAAGGCACAGCTTTGTATCTCTCTCACAGAATCAGGTACCTCAATACTCTTCAAATTCCTGCATTCTCGAAAGGCTTCCTTATCGATCCGTGTTATAAAGTTTGGTATGGCATATTCCGTTATGCTGGTATCAGCCGTTCCAATCAATACTACTTCATTATTGGGTGCTAACTTATAGTCTATGGGTAGCCCTAGCATATCCGCTTTAGCAATTGCCTTCTTTGCTCTGTCATATTGTTGCTTCATGCTTCCACCATCTCCTATGCCCCATTATCTTTTGTATTATGTTATATTTTCTTATCACTAGTTTAAGATAAGTCACCAGGAATATCAATCTCTTTTCATATAAAGTACACTTAGTAAATTCTATATACAACCTCAATCCACATATCCCACACACTCTCTCAATCCCTCGTAAACTCGCTAATCACACTCAAATTCAATCCAAATCTTAATAATCACATAAAACATTACCGTTGCTCTCCGATATGTTCAAAACCTTGTATCATAATCATTTTCATTTTCTGACATTTTATTTTTTTATCTACATCCATTATCCAATCATCCCTATTATTTTCTCCCTACAAATGAAACAGGGCAGTAATGCTTTCACACCCTGCCCTGCTTCACTTAATCGAATTCTATCCCTGTTTCATTATATCTAAAAGATAATTTTCGAAGTCTAAACCTATCTTTTTCACTAGTTCTGCATTCTTTGTACTACTCGCCTTATTGGATAGAAAAAATTCTCCAAGTATTGTATTCGTAGGTAAAAATGTAACTATCTGGATGTTGTTGCGACTACTGTCCTGTCTGATATCAATCAGCTTCATTTTTGCACTAGCCATGTTCTTTATCTCCTTTCATTTTTCAATCACAGCCAATTGCGGCTTTTAATACAGTGACGGTCAGTGCTTCTAAAATTTTCTTAATGTCATTATTTGTTAGTTTAAACTTTCCTTTTGCTTCGATCTCCAGATTGTAGGCCACTAACTCGGTCGCATTTTCTACCAGTTCATTGCACCTAATACTCCCAGCGAGTTGTAAATGCTTCATTTCAATCATATCTTCATTCCTCCTTCTTTTAAAAATTATACCTTATACTCTTATTACTGCTTATTTTCATGCACCAACTTAAATGCACTTAATATATTTCAAGAAATACTTCAGTAAATGAGACTCCGTAATTTATTTGGGAGCTGTCAACGGTTCAGATACTATATAGGTTATGGAAGATGCATCTCTAATTTCGCAAGCGTCTTATGACATATGCAGTGTCTCTTTATAGGTAAACACTATGTTTCTGTTTGTATAACGGAAACATCAAAAGGAGGTAATACCTATATGAGCGAATATGGCAAATTAACACTCAACATCAATAACAGTCAACATGCAACCTTTGAAAAACCACTGTATCTTATCCCACCTTACCACATTTCTACAATGAATAAAGGAGGATATCACCCCAGTACCACTCCCAATAATCCTGTATATCGGTCACAGAACCTGTCTGCTCAGAAAAAAAGGATATGTAATGAAGTCTGCAACCTAGTCATTAATAATTCATTCAATTCCTTATATGTCACGCTGACTTTTGCTGACTCTAATAGGACGGACTTAAAAGAATGTAGGAACCTGCTGACGAAATTCTTATCAATCATTAAAGTCCATTATGTTGATTTTGCATATGTCGGTGTAGTAGCTATTCAAAAACGTGATACTGTACATTATCACTTCATCGCTAATCTGCCTCCCGATTCCCTAATGTACTTAAGAGAATGGTGGCATCATGGTTTAATGAAAGTCAAACGCACTTGTCATGTTTACGGCATTGCAAACCACTTTAGAAAGAACTTAAAAGTAGCCTTCTCTACGGTTAAGCTCCCCAGTATTACTCCGTTCACTTTAAATCCTTACACTTAAATAGATCAATCTTTTTAAAGGAATGGGATTCAACACATCAAGCTGCTTATTATGCTGTTATGAATCGTCTTCATTACACTGTTCCAAGTTATAGCAAACGGGTTAAAACCGAGCACTGTGGTCACATACGATTTGATCATTTCCATGTATGCAATGAAACATTCTTTCCCCTCAAGCCAGTTGCAACCTTAACAAAGCCGGTTCGATCCAAAAAGCCTGACTTTGAACTTCCGTTTCAATAAGCTTAATAACACGAATGCTGACTAGCTGATTCCGCTGTTTTTTTTTTAATTAAATAATGACTTTTATCAACTTTCATATTCTCTCTACCCTCCCATTGTTCCAGTATGGCACACTGTAAAGCTGACCAAGTACTAAAAGACAGCCTTTCATCATGATTGACAATCTACAAGTAGGTTATTATAATGAAAGCATATTATAGTTTCCTACAGTACCCATCCAAAAGCTAACTCTCTAAATCAACAGAGAAGGGGGGAGAGGAAAATGTAACAGAAACGAAGAAATGTATGATGTAAATATTAAAAACTGTGAGAATTTGAGAATTTTCACACACAGTATATTTAGCCTCTAATATGTCTATTAAATTAATAATTAATCACAAAATTAATCGGTAGGAGGAGGTTAGGAAAATAAAACAGTACTGAGAAATGATAGGATGTAATTAGCAAAATTTATGAGAATTTGAGAATTTTGTATTTCTGTTTATTATTTTTCTAAATGCTTATAAATTATTAAGAGAGCAGGAAACTTATATTTTAAGCCCATGTAAAAATGCTAACAGCCGTACTTTTCCATCTTACTGTTTATTTAAAAATCCCAATCTTGTAAGCTGCTCATAAGTTTAACATAATGGCATAATTAATAATTCTACTGTACTACCTCTTCTTCTATCAAACATATATCATTTATACTCTATCAATCCATCTTTCCATCTGCTCATACTATAAATTCCACCCTGTTCCAATTTTCTATTTCCATACGCAAATGTAATCATTATCTTATATCATCCAAATCATATGATAGTCCATCTGTATTATTCCGTTCTGTTGTTATTAACTGCTATCCAGTCAATTGATACTACTTACTAGTTCCATCAGCCTGTTATCTGTTAATCTTTCAAACTATCCATCTTTCAATATGAGTTAGCATCAGTATCGATATTAATTCATGTAGTGAACCAATCTATCCATCTGTTCATTTCTTCATCTTTGCTTACGCATCAGACCTTATTTTTCTACTGTATGACTCAATATGTTTGCTATATCCGCTCACTTCAGATAGTTCCTTCTTTATGCCTTATTCTCAGTTAAAGCATATCTATTAACCCAACATAATAATGATTGTAGATCATGCTCTTATTATAGTTCAGACCATAAAAATATAGGAGTACCTAGCTGTTAAACTATGCACTCCTATTGGAATTATCTCTTATAATTGCCATCTAATACTTGCTGTCCTTCTCCATAAACTCCATCATTTCCAGTATAGAATGTACCGGTCTTTGACTTGGCTGTAGATGCGGATACTGAGGATGTGGATACCATTACCTTGATGGATAAACCTTTTATTGTTTTATGTGTCAAGGTTATAGTGGCTGTTCCTTTACCTGTCACTGTAATTTTACCAGTAGTTGTTACTGCGGCTATCTTAGAGGATGAAGTCTTAATTGTCCAATCGCTCCAATCTGAGTTAACCAGATTTAATTGTGTTGTGGACTTCAACTTCAGAGAACCGAAGAATGTCTTTTCCATGTATGGCACACTATAACGGAATGTTATAGCATTGTTTATATTGTTCTGCCATTGTGGACTAATGCCCGAATGGAACGTTATCATTCTCGTGTCACCTATACCAGATTTTAATAACCCATAGCTGGTATCTACTTTAATTGAGGATGCGTCTATACCATATTGGAAACGACCTGCTTCGTAAGTGTCAGTTACTTTGTAGAATGCTCCAATGTTACCATTGGATGAGTCTGCCTTAATGGTTAACTTGTACTTGCCAGAAGCTAAATCTTTTAAGGATGCATTGTTTAATACATTGTAATTTGATAATATTCTAATTGGTGTGTTATATCTCTGGTTATTTTCATGTATAATATCTGCAGATGCATTATATATTTTTCCATCTAACACAACCATACATTTAACGTCGTTTGATATTGATGTTGTGTAGTACGGAATACCTAATAGCTTAGCTACCCCTGCGGCGATTGCAGCTTCATCACCACAGTCCATGTTCCTACCATTTAACATGCCCTCTAGTGTGTAATGGTCAGATGGTTCATTTTTTTCTGGTCTTAATCCGTTATCAATGTTATAATCATCCTGCTCTAGTATTGCTTGTAATGCAGTGGAGTAAACATGGTATTGTGTATATTGACCAGAGGCTGCCATTGCGAATATTCCTTTTGAGTCTAAGAAATTATACATGAACTCTGAAGTATCTGCATAATTGAATTTATAGAAGTCAACTGAACCATTATAGTATCCAGCATTTGGGTCTGCTGATGGGTGGGGGTCTACAGAGAGGACATCTACTGTACCAGTTTGGTTGTATATAGTAGAGTCACCTATGAACTGACTATTTGAGTAGTAGTTGCCAAACTTAGATAAGTAACCCAACCAATTAGCGGTGTCTTTCTGGATACAGTAACCTGCATAAGATAATGGATTGACTGAGGTTTCATAGGATATTGGAGACCCCGCAGTGGTTATCGTAACTTTTGTTTTATAGGATATTGTTTGTCCATCATTTAATGTGGTCTTTACGGTGATATCAGAATTTCCTCTAGCTGTTCCCTTAACATAAACTCTAGCCTCACCGTTTACTATCGTTGCATAAGTAGTAGCTACCCCTGTATTGGAAGAGGTTGCAGATACTTTGGTTGCATAATTACTTAGCTTACCTTGCTTAACTGCTGGAGTTGTTGTTGCGGATGGCATTTTATATGTGGAGTAATTTTTAGCACTAGATACACCGCTATTAACCCATGCTTTATAGTCAAACTGTTTCCCTGTTATTATTGCATATATCAGCGGCAGGTCTTTCATGTTCTGCTTACAACCTTGTTTTACCATAGCTGTTTCTGCATATTCTTTGCTGTCTTTAACTGAATAGCCACAGTCTTGGTACTCACCATAGTTATCATTATATAATTTATATAATGTATCACAATCAGCTTTACTGCTGTCTGATAGACTTGAGGTGTTATAAGTACCATTATTACCTGCACTTAACGTATCATTATATATTATTGTTCCTATATAATAATAGTTATTTACAGCCTTTGCAGCATCTTCTGAGCCTTTTACATACCCTGGATTAGCGTACCCCATTGGCAGTGACAGTGATGTGATTATATCATCTGAGGTTATATACTCCCAATCCTTTTCATTCTTTATTTCAATGCCTGTGGTATGTCCATCAACGTTCCCTTTGAAATGGAAATCAGATACCGAGTACCTCGCCATCTGTGATGTGATCGTTTCAGCATAAACTGTAGTTGCTGGCATTGCAGGTGCAAATATCCCACCCAATGTCAGTACAGCTAAGCCTATGATTAAGCCTCTCTTTATAAATTCTTCTGCTTTATGCATTTTCCCTATCTCCTTATTAGCTTTGGTATTTATTTCACAATTTTACCATATTTTATAATTTACTGCAATAAATATAGTGTCTATCGTCAGTATATTCATTCATGACTACCTTCCATATAATACTTGTATGGAGGAGTACTATTATGATTTCTTATTCGCCACTATGGCATACTTTAAAAATTAAAGATGAAACCACTTACACCCTTATACATAAACATAATATTGACCCTAAAATCGTCCATAAGCTCAAACATAATCAAAATGTAACACTTCAGACACTTGAACGCTTATGCCTTACATTACATTGTCAAATACAGGATATTGTACTAATATCAGAAGATTAGAAGCAGGAACCACATCAAAGTGAATCCTGCTTCTTTTTGTCTGTATCATGATGTATTACTTTTATGTTTCTAACTAATACTTATTTTCTTTTCACTACTGCTATAATAATAAACATTATTGCTCAATATCTCTTCTTCCTGTACCTGTTCCGCATTTACTTCCTTTACCATCTTCTTTAGAGCCTCCGGAGAAAAGCTAATCTTTCTCTCGGGTACTATGATACACTCATGAATACTGCTCGGTAGTATAAAAAAACCAGTCTGAAAATAGTCTGATACCCTTTCCAGTATGCCATCGTAATAAATTACACTAGCTCCATTTGTGCCATTCTTATTCGATAATACATACATCTCATTTTCTAAACTTCTTTCTGTCAACATCGCATCTAGTATATTATCCATGTCTATCAAATCAGGTATATCAAATTGATCCTTTAATCCTGCCTTTAAAACCTCTCCCATGTTTCGCAACGTTTCCGGTAACAGAACCGGAGTATTCCTCATTGCTAGTTGATGTAATTCCTCTACTTCCATACCTATTCTCTTTAGCAATTCATGAGTTACTCTTATGCTACCCATCTCCTTATCATCACTTATTAAGATAATCAGATAGATAACCGCCATATCCAACCATGACCGATGGGGTATCGTTTCAAGAAGCTTACTATTTTTCTCCCGGTTCACCAAACGGATTGTTACATGGCTTCTGATACGATCTTTAAGCTTATCCGTATCTGATATCATGCCGGCTATATCCATCTGATTTTCCAATACGATATGATGTATTGCTGACCTACCCTCTTGCTCTGTATATTGCTTTAATATCTGATATGCAATATCCAAAAGATCACATCCATTGATATAACTTTCATAATAATCCTCAATATATAAGAGCGGTGCGATAACCTCATTAGGAAACAGAATGTCAATGCCTATCTTCCTTATGTTGTTATTCTTTAAGAGATCAGCATATCGCACCTTATATTGATCTCCTATTATTTCTTGTATTATAATACATACTGCTTCAGCAAACTCCAGTTTATTCATATCTCTATCCATACTATCATTATCCTCCGTTAAAATGTGGAAGGTCACCGACTAATGCCGATGACCTCAGTTAATAATATCCATATGCTTATTTATCTATGCTCCTGCACGCTCCAGGACTTCCATTAACAAATCCATGTTCTTCTCAATTGCCTTGATATGCACTATAATTTCAAAATCAGCTTCTTCCATCTCGGAAGCATTTAAGGTGCATGCTTTCTTCATTCCACTTCTGGTAGCTGACATATACTTGTATAGCCTTGATCGGAAGTATCCTGTGCCCTGCATATAACTTCCTCTCTCTATCTGCATCAGAGAGCCATCGGCAACCATGTTCCTTAATACATTAATCAGACACGCTTCACTATAACCTCCTGTGACAGTCATATTCAGATGCTCCGTTATAAGCTTCTTGCTGTAACTTTCTCCATTCTTCAGCAGTTCTTCAATACGCTTTCTAATCTCCTGCGAGGTACTGCTGAATTGCATTTCTCCTGCTGTTTGCTTGCGATCTGTGCTACTTTCTTCCGTCAACTTGATATTAATTTCAAAATCAGCCGTTTCCGAAGTTGTCGTCCCCATCTCCTTATGCTCTTTCTTATCCTCTGCCTTATCAGCTGTTTTACCATCTTGCTTCACTACCGTATCCTCCGCTGTACCTACTTCCTCCGCTACGGTATCATTTACCGTCAGGTTGCTTTTCGTATCGTTACTTTCTGTCTCATTCATATCGCTTGTTTCTTCCCTTGTAGCCATTTTCTTAACTTCCTGCAATAACTTCTCTTTTTTAGTCATATTTTTCATCCTTTCAATTATAATGAATAACTCCTTGCTATTTACACTCTTATTCTAACGCTTATGCTACATTCTGACTGTGGTGTGACTGCAAGAATATAGGCTTAATATTTTGTAGAGTTTGTCGCAAAAAAATTGAGCCGGACAGGGTAACTGATCCCACCAGCTCAATTTTTTAGTCTACCTTTTCAAATATACCCCCACAGCATCCACAGATCACTAAAACATCCTTAGTAGCACGTATGCCAACACCGCATGGACATCTGTACTTTCGGGTACTGGATTTTTTCTTACCCTCTCCCCCAGGAATACCGCCCTCTTCTCCACCACCAGTACCGCCAATTCCACCACCACTACCAGCATCAGCTCCCTTACGGTATAAAGCTACATCTACAAAGCCCATCTGTTCAATCCATGCAATCAGTTCCGGAGAAGGCTCTGTTATTGTCCAACCGTACCGAGGGTGTTTACTTATCAAGAGTCCTCTAGCTTCTGCAGCTGTCTTGAATTCCTTATTATGGTATACTCCGTTTGCACTCACATCTTTAATGCCATTCAAAAAGTCGTAGTAGTGAGTCATTTCATGAAGCAGTGTGCTGATGACACCCTTAATTGGCCTATTGAGATGTGTAGAACAAATATTAATTTCATGCCGCTCTCCTACATTCTCAATTTTCCATACTTTGCCGAGACTGAAGTGACCAAACGTACCTGCTTTATCTTGAATGGTAATTATTATGTCAGTAAGCTTACCCTCAAAGTACTTGTCATTTAAAATCCAGTACAGCTTCTTTAAATATTCTGCACATACAGGATAATCTGTGATCTCTTCCATATGCTATTTCCTCGCTTTCTTCATAAGTGTACTTGTGAAAAGACTGATGATACATGGGATTTTCGTTTCCATATATATATAACATCAATCTTATAAGTAGGTACTATCTTAACACTTCAACTAATTTATGAATTGAATCAACATTAAGTAAATCCTTTCTACTAATACCCTCTTTTTTTTCACTTGCATGTATCTTACGATGATCAGACTTAGTCAATGCAATCATTCTTTTATACCTATTATCAAAGGTATTATGTATATGATGAACATCGTATTCACTTGTATTGTAACTGTTATATTTCATTTCCATTACTATCTGATGAATT
>JARBTJ010000006.1 GCA_029240245.1 Herbinix sp. | reverse complement strand
TACTTTATCCGCAATGATATATTTCATATCTGCGGCCATCAAACCGGATAAAAATCCACCTCCAAGCACAATCAAGGTTAATATCGCTTCCTTGGTTTCTGCCTTTTTCTTTACCCATACACCAATCGTAGTCCCAAGGGTCAATCCGGTAAGAGACCCAATTAAGCAGGTCAAGAAGGTTAGTAATAAATTATCACCAAAGTCAACCTTTATTATAAAATACATATAAACAAACAACAGTATTATACTTGCACAGTAGGTGGTATAGGATGCTAGGAGATTACACAAAAACAGTTTCATTTTACCGATAGGAGATACATTTAACCTGGCTCCCCGAATGGACTGGTCTGCCTGAATATTAATTACCTCATCAAGTCCTACATTAGCGGCGAAGATGCAAGTATACGCAAGTAGTGCATAGAAAAAGGTTAATATGATATCCGGCTTTTTCTCATCAACTGCTTCTGTGACAAAGCTGTCATAGTCCATCACATCAGTCATTAGTCCGTTGGCAATCGCCTCAGGATTGGTCTTCAGTATATTTTCTACCGAAAAAGCGATTTGACGGTAACTGTCTAAAAATGATTTAATGATGGTTTCATTGATACCGTTTTGTTTAACATAAAGAACAGGATCGCTGCTGCCTACAATATAAGCTTTTATTTCACCTTCTTCCAAAAGCTTTGCTGCGCTTTCTTTATCCGTATAGGTAATCTCAAAAATCGGAGTACCGTTTGACATTTTGGCTGCTTCCATTGCTTCTTTTAACGGATCATTCTCGGTTCCTTCATTATCATAGACAATGGCTATTGTTTCAAAGGATTCCATGGTCCAGAAATTCGAAAACGTGAAAAAGAAACAAGAAGCCAGTAATATTGGGAATAAAAAGCTCCAGAACATAACTTCCTTGTTGCGTACCAGACATTTTATTCTGGCTTTATATAATTGAAAGCTCATAATACCTCCATTCACCTGTAAAACAGGCATTTTACATATTCTATCCTTCTTGCGACTGTAAATTGGTCTTAGTATTAACTCCATCAGCCTTTCAGGAAAATGTTCTTAGTCTCTTAATTCCTTGCCTGTGATCTCCAGAAATACATCGTTTAAAGTAGGTAATTCGGTTAATACTCTTCCGAAGCTTATGTTCTTATCCGATAAGAACTGAAGGACGGTGACGAGATTATTTTTACCTCTTCCCGATTTGATTTCCAGACGGTTATCTTTATAATCAACGGAATAAATATTCGGTAATTGCTCCAGTTCTTCTAGATGTTTTTCTTCCATACGATAAACCTCAATGGTTATCTTCTCACCGATGGAAATCATATTTTTTAGCTCTTCTTTTGTCCCCTTCGCAATAACCCTACCTTTATCAATAATTGCTATATTATTGCACAGCTGCTCCACTTCCTCCATATAATGAGAGGTATAAATAATAGTTGCTCCTTCCTGATTGAGCTTTTTGATACCCTCCAAAATTTTATTACGGCTTTGAGGATCGACTGCCACTGTGGGCTCATCCAGTATGATTAATTTTGGCTTATGAACGATTCCACAAGCAATGTTTAATCTTCTGAGTAAGCCACCGCTTAATTTCTTGGGATAAAATTTTGTATAATCCTCTAGAGAAACGAATTCAATTGCCTCTTTTGTCAAACGTTTCACTTCATTCTTATCTTTAATATAAAGGCTGCAAAAATAAGAAATATTCTCATATACGGTCAATTCATCAAAAACAGCAACATTCTGCATAATAATTCCCATATCCTTCTTCAACTGATATGCATTTGGTTCCATTCGCTTTCCGAAGATTTCAATCGTACCCTTATCATATCGTAGTAAGGAAAGAATGCAATTAATCGCCGTAGTCTTACCGGAACCGTTGGGTCCGAGCAATCCAAAGATCTCTCCTTCCTCCACCTCTAAATCAAGATAATCGAGTGCTACTAATTTTTCATAACGCTTTACTAATCCATCTACCTTTACTATCATATTTATCCTCCTAAATTCTATCATGGCTCAATTTGTTTATCTGAGTATAATATATAAGAATAGGAATTAAAAACCAAGTGAAATACGTCATGAGTTAAAGTGACATTTGTCATTACCATGTTACAGACAGGATAAATGTCATGAAGATAAAAACGGTGATATTGATAAGCATGCTTTTTCATGCTTCACAATATCACCGTTTCATTTCATCTGATTTATCCTAATTAGACAAAAGTGTCAAAAGCACCTTTGGTGCTTTCGTGCTACAATAAATTGATATGTAAGCTTGCTTCTATATCAATTTATTGTAACATGAAAAGTGCGTAGCACTTTACACTTTAATCATTTAATTAACTTCGATATTTCCTTAAATACATCCGTTTTTGCTATTCTGGTCAATTCGAAAAGAATAGACTCGTAGGTTGTTATAACAGCCCCCTCCGATGCTGCTCTCTGAACAGCGATAAGTCGGTCCTTTTCCTTTCTGGAACCGATACAGTCCTCCACCAGAACTACATCATAGCCTTTTTCTACAAAATCAATTACCGTCTGCAGTACACAGATATGAGCTTCGATTCCACAGATAATAATGTTCTTTTTCCCTGTTTCTCTCACTCTTTTTAATATCTGTTCATCATCCGCGCAACTGAAAGCGGTCTTATCAAAAAATTCAAATTCCTCATCCCCAAAAGCTTCCACCACCGGTGGCACTGTCATCCCAATTCCCTTCGTATATTGTTGGGTAACAATCATTGGGATACCTAAGGTTTTCAGTCCCTGAATCAGTATTCGCGTATTATGAAGAAGTTTTTCGTTATCATTTATCACCGGTAGCAGGCGTTCCTGAAAATCAACCACCAAAGCTATGGTATCCTCTGCTAAAATTCTCATATTTTAATTCCTTCCCTATCCTATTTATTTTAATTGTGGTAGTACCCATAGATCTGTGATTCATACATCAATCCTCCGGACATAAGGTAACCGTGACTATAAACTTCGTCCATATCATTGAAATTATATCACCCTATTTCATAGCAAGCAAGAAAAAGGTTCTGTTTAAATGGCTGATACGAAACGTCTTACATCAAAACCTGACAGGAAGATGATTGACAGAATACCGTGTACATGCCATACTAAAAAGGCAACCATTATTTACTAATTCTTTGTATTGTTATTAAATAATACTATAATCTATGAGGGATATCAATGTCTGTCACTAAGTTTGAAATATACGATAAAATATTACTGTTCCTGTGCTGCACTACATTATATTTATATCTTGCAGATATTAACTATGCTATCATTCCAGTAATTATTTCCATACTTTTAAGCAGTCTTTTTTTATATTTTGAGGATCATCGGCTTAAGCTTACGGGCATTATCTTTTTTATGATTTTATGTATTTTTATACCATCCTATATCATCTTTCTGCCCTTGCATCTATATAACATTTTGCATATGAAATATCAATTTGCTACTCTTATTGTGCCCTTTCTGGTAATGGTCAATTTATCAAAATACTCCACAAAGGTCTTAATATTAATCGCACTATTCCTATTTATTTCTTATCTTCTAAAGTATAAAACCGATAAATTATGCACACTGCAAACCGAGTACAATGAACTTAGGGATAGTTCCACACAGATTTCGCTTTTACTGGAGGAGAAAAACCGTAGTCTATTGCAAAATCAGGATAGTGAAATACACATGGCCACATTAGCGGAGCGTAACCGAATTTCTAAGGAAATCCATGATAATATCGGTCATCTGCTGTCCCGTTCCCTTCTGCAGGTCGGTGCACTTCTAACACTTGCGAATGAGGATATCATGAAGGAAGGTTTATCTGATTTAAAAACCTCCTTATCCGGCGGAATGGATCAGATTCGTGCCAGTATTCATCAGATGTATGATGAATCAATCGACTTATATTCACAGCTTCAATATCTGGTAAAGGATTTTACCTTCTGTCGTATCAGCTTTGATTATGATATCACAAATTCACCGACTTCCTCATTAAAGCATTGTTTCATTGCTATCGTCAAGGAAGCTCTGGTTAATATTATCCGTCATTCCAATGCCACGAAGGTCACTGTCATCCTACGGGAGCATCCGGCTATGTATCAGTTGATCATTCATGATAACGGAACGGTGGCTGTATCAACGAAGCTATTCGTGACAAAAGCAGTTGATCAGCAGGATTTCGGAGAGGGAATGGGCCTTCGTAATATCTCAGACCGAATCAAGAGTTTCCATGGTAATGTCAACATAACTACCGATATGGGCTTTCAATTGTTTATTACAATACCAAAAAAAGCGATTACAAGCGTTAAGTAAGCGTAATCGCATATTATGATTACAGTGTCAAAAGATGTTACACACATTTCCATCATTCTACAAATCATTTCCGGAGGTATTTCCTATGAAGGTATTATTAATTGATGATGATAAATTAGTCTGCTCTTCCCTAAAAATTATCCTGTCATCCGATTCTGAGATCACGGTAATCGGTACGGGAAATCATGGTAAGGAAGGGATTGAATTATATCGTAAGTACCAACCCGATATTCTACTTATGGACATCCGAATGGAGATCATGAGTGGACTGGAAGCGGGAGAATGTATTTTATCGGAATTTCCAGAAGCAAAAATATTATATCTGACTACCTTTTTAGATGATGATTATATTATTAAAGCGTTACGTATTGGTGCAAAGGGATACCTGCTAAAGCAGAATTACGAAAGCATCATTCCCTCCTTAAAAGCAGTCCACATGGGTCAAAATGTCTACGGAACCGAGATTATACATAAACTGCCTCATTTAATTGAAAAATCGAACGAGGATAAAAGTCTTCTTAAATACGGTATTACAGAAAAAGAATACGAAATCATTACAAAGATAGCAGACGGTCTCTCTAATAAAGAAATCTCTGAGTTTATGTATTTGAGTGAAGGTACCATCCGTAATAATATCAGTACGATTTTAGAGAAGCTTGAGCTTCGCGACCGTACACAGCTTGCCATATTCTATTATAAAAATATAAAATCGTAAGCCCCTACGCCAATATATCTTATGTAACCTCTCATTTCACCAATCATATAATACTGTATAAGCAAATATGGAGGAATAACATGGGCGAACTATTAAATATTGATCATATTAGCTATACCTATCATAGCCTCGAAGGAGAAACACCGGCCCTATTCGATGTTTCTTTTCATGTGATGGATGGTGAATTTCTCAGCATCGTCGGGCCTAGCGGCTGCGGTAATGCGATGGGTCAGTAGCGGAAATAAATATGGGCATCTACGCCATCCCATACAACTTTTTCTATGATTGATCTTAAATACTCTCTAATATCATGAACAGATAATAGTTCAACCGATTTCGGAAACGAACCAATTTGATCTACCAATCGATCCATTTTACTCTGGTCAAAGGCTTCATTCCTGTATGTTAAAGAAATATCTGTGATTCTTTTCTGTATTTCTTTACACTCCGTATCAAACTGATTCACCTGCTCTTCAATATATTTTACGAAACTATCATTACCATCCGACTTACTTAAGGATACAATCAGCTGTTTTATCCTGTTTTCCTTTTCGTTTCGTATGTTATTCAACATTACTATTTCATTCCCGGCATCACACTGCCTGGCAGAAAGACCGTCCCTTAGTTTTCCAATATTTTCAATCATGCTATTATCCGGTTTCGTATAGGCAAATACCTCTTTTAGAATTAATTGATCCAGAGTATTTCCATGTATATTCGCTGTTTTGCAGTTCTTTCGTTTGGATTTTTCCTTTTGGGAGCAAATATAAGCAAAGGTTCTATTTCCTCTTTCATCCAAACGGTCCTCCGGATAGTTCTTCGGTCTCATAGCGTACCCGCATTTACAGTATAGAATCCCCGATAATAAAGAAACCGGATTTTGAACCTTTCGGAAACAATCACCTTTCTTTTTATTTGCGTAAAGAATTTTCTGCACTCTCACCCAATCTCTGCCACGAATGATCCCTTTATGTTTAGCAACGGATATAATCCATTCCGTCGGTGCCTCCTTCTTATTCTTATATTTCAGGGATGAGGTTTTCCCATAACTGATTATCCCCTGCTTACCCTCAAGTTCATCCTTTTCAATACAAACCTGGCAGCCGAGCTGGAGGAAATAATCATATGCTTCAGCGTCCGCAGTGCAATAGACAGGATTCGTAAGAATATCACGGATCGTTGATATCTGATATTCCTTACTGTTTCTAGTTTTGATATTATTCTGAAGAAAATATGTATTCAGTTGGGATAAGGATTGTCTGCTCAGGAACTCACGATAAATAAACCGAACCATGGTCATTTCCTCCTCATTCACCGTTAGCAGATAAGAGGTCTTCTTTTTATTATTCCATGTTATAACCTCATCCTTTTTCGAATGAAAGCCAAGCGGCGTCGTTCCTCCCAGCCACCTTCCGGATCTGGCCAACATAAGCATATTATCTCTGACCCGCTCTGCGATCTGCTCCCGTTCCATTTGCGCCAGGACACCGGTGAAGTACATCATGGCTCTTCCAATCGGAGTTGAGGTATCAAATCTCTCCTTAATGCTTATAAATGAGGTCTTCCATTGGTTCAGTTCCTCAATTAATGTAACAAAATCAAATAAATTCCTGCCCAAGCGGTCAAGCTTATAGCAAATTAAATAATCATAATGTTCTTTCCGTAAATCCATCATCATTCTCTGAAATTGCGGTCTGGTTGTATTCTTACCGGAGAAGCCTTCATCCTCATAATCCGAGATGTCCTCTTCTTTAACCTCCGAAAAATTAGCTCTCACATATTCTTTACACATAACCAGCTGATTTTCTATACTTTCACCCTTACCGGTCCACTTGGATTTACGGCTGTAAATAGCGATACGCATAATATCCCTCCATGGCAAAGTGCTAATAAGCATATATAAGCTATCACGAATGCCTTCTTCTACCATTATATTAGCGTAACAGCGATTAAATTATGAAACTTGGTTCATCTTCCACTCATGTAATAGGTTGAACAACATTTGTATATATTATTTCCGGATTTGTATTAGATAAACGAGTAAATAATATCACGTATTAATTCCAGAACGTGTGCCCACCGGGCACACACATAATGAGGGCAGCCCTTTTCGGAGCTGCCCTCATAGCAAATGATATTAATAAACAAAAGTGACGATGGAATGTGGTTGCAGCATATAGTCTGCCAGTTCTCCCATATACCTCAGACTTACTTTTTTGGTGTCATTGGTCGAATTTATAACAACTGCAACCTTCTCACCATTCGGGTTTAGGAAAGCGCACACCTCCAATTGATTCGTGTAAATGGAGCTGCCGATCCGTTTGGCACCCCTCTTAATGAATTTACTGAAGTGACCCACATAATAGTAAGAGGAAGCATACACTATTTTCTTTTCGTCATGATGGGACATAATCGGAGACTCTCCAATCCAAATCCTTACCTTCGCCAGAAAATCAAGAAACTTTTCATCCTTATAATCCGGCTTTAAATTAAGCTTTTCCATCTCTTCCCTGACATGCTCAAAGTCTAACTGTTCGTCCGTCCAGTGATCCGGTCCCCCTGTTTCATCAAGGAGCATGTTCCAATCCGTCCATGCACTTACCCAGTTATTTAAATCGCCAATAATATCATGGGCATATTTTTCTCCGGAAGCATAAGCGTATTTTCTATCTTTGCCTTTGCAAGCTTCCGTAGCAATAATCAGCTTGTCAGGAAACAGATCATGTGCAACCGAAAGAGCGCTGAAATGATCCCCGGAATACCAGTGTACAGCCACGCCATCGAAGGCCGCCCTAGCACGGTCATTGCACATGGTTTCGATGCAGCGGTCTACGACACGTTCCTTATTATGATCCCAGAAGAAGACCTTACGATCGCCCACTCCTGCTCTTTCATAGGCCGGCTTTAGATAACCCGTTACAAAATCTCGTTCCTCACCGGCTTCATAAATACAGGACTCCCAGCCTTGTGCTGCTTTCGCTTCATTCTGAATGGTAACACCCCAGATACGGATACCCTCCTTTTCATACTCCTGAAGGTATTTTGCAGTATAACGTGCCCAGGCCTCCTGACATTCCTTTCTCAGAGAACCACCCTTATTCATCTTACCATTTGTTTTCATCCAGGCCGGAGGGCTCCAGGGTGATGCATAGATAAGCATATCCTCAGCCTTTTCCTGTGAGGCTAAGATCATTGGGATTAAATCTCTTTTATCCCTGTTAATACTAAAATCTTTTAATTCATAATCCTCTGGTGTATCATCATAGGAATACATCTCCGTAGAGAAATCACAGCTATTGATTGTCGTGCGGCAGAAATTATAACCGATCCCGTTTTCGGTATCAAAATAAGCATTCAATACCTCTTCCTTTTGTTCATCGGTTAATTTAGTAAAGTTAACGGCACTGGCTTCCGTGAAGGCACCTCCGAAGCCAAGGATTTCTTGATATTTAACCTGATCGTACACATTCAGGATGGAATCCTCCTGTCCTTCATTCCCTTTTTTATCTGCCCGAAAGAAAAGCGGTTCCTTCTCCTTAAGGTAAATCCCATTTGTCACATCAGTTTCATAAACATGGACTTTCTTCCCCATAAAACACCTCTCCAATCTGTATTTTATCATATAAAAAGCATACTCTTTATTCGTCAGTTTTTCAACTATATCCTATACATACTTTCACAAAATGCAATTGTTATTTTGAAAAGCATATCTATGAAACAATCCCGATTATCCTTCGAGCTTCTTATTTAGCAATACCTTATCTATCAAACTTTGTTGATCCTTCCAGGGTAAGCCCGATTGTAATAAGATTTGTTCGATCGCTTTCATATATAAATGATTCGTAGTATTTTGCAGAATGCTTTTTGAAACAACTAAATTCGGATTGTGAATAACAATATTAATTTCTTTCATAAACTGACACCCATCTGCCTGCTTTATTAAATGTACGCAGTTAAGTCCTGACCTATGCTATTTTCCCCTACTATACCATCGGTAAATCTACCTTACTTTCTCTGATTGCCGGTTTACTCACTCCCAGCAGTGGTTCAATATATATCAATGATAAGGACATTAAATCCTCCGGTAAAAACATCGGATATATGTTACAAAAGGACCATCTCCTCGATTGGCGTAATACACTAAAAAATGTCACTCTGGGATTAGAAATACAGCATAAGCTGACGGATAACAGTTATGTACAGATAAATGATTTAATGAACACATATGGACTGATTACCTTTCAAAACTCTTACCCCTCAGAGCTATCCGGCGGTATGCGTCAGCGTGCAGCACTCATCCGTACCTTGTTATTAGAACCGGATATTCTTTTGCTTGATGAGCCATTTTCCGCTCTGGATTATCAAACTCGTCTGGAAGTAGCTGATGATATTTGGGGGATTATTCGTAAGGAAAAGAAAACAGCGATACTAATTACCCATGATATCTCTGAAGCGATCAGTATGGCAGATCGTGTCGTGGTTTTATCTTCACGTCCGGGCACGGTTAAGAAAATTTTCGATATTAATCTTTCTATATCGGATCGAACACCTTTTGCAGCCAGAAGTGCACCTGAGTTTAAAGACTATTTTAATCTGATTTGGAAGGAGTTAAATCATAATGAGCGGGAAACGTAAAAAAGTATCCAGCGAAGGCTTAAACATTTCCGCTGCTCAGAAAGCTTATGTAAGAAAGCATGTGCTGCAAAAAAGAAGGATTCGAATTTATCAGTTCATAATCCTAGTAAGCTTTATCCTATTATGGGAAGTAACTACTTATTATGATATTGTGAACTCTTTTGTATTCTCCAGTCCTTCCAGGGTTACTAAGACTTTTATTGAAATGGCAGCCAGTGGTCAGCTATTTTACCATATCGGGATTACCTTACTGGAAACCATAATCAGCTTTGCACTTGTTAATATTTTAGGTCTGCTGGTTGCGGTCATCCTATGGTGGAACGAAAGCGTTTCAAAGGTACTTGAACCCTACTTCATAGTTTTAAACAGCCTGCCGAAATCGGCTCTGGCACCGGTATTTATCGTATGGCTGGGTAACAATATGAAAACCATCATAGTAGCAGCGGTTTCAGTAGCCGTATTTGGCAGTGTTATTACCCTGTATTCTAATTTTAAATCTGTGGAAGAAGATAAAATCAAGTTGATCTATACTTTAGGTGGCAAGAAACGGGATGTCCTATCAAAGGTCATTCTTCCTTCAAATATTCCCTCCATCATTAGTCTGATGAAGGTGAATATAGGACTTTCCTTAGTCGGAGTTATCATAGGTGAATTCCTTGCAGCAAAAGCAGGTCTGGGTTACTTGATCATTTATGGCAGCCAGGTATTTAAACTTGACTGGGTTATTTTAAGCATTGTAATTTTATGTATTATGGCAACCGGTTTGTATAAACTGTTAGCCTTTTTTGAGAAAAAATATACAAGGTAATTGAATAAAGTGTCAAAAGCACCTTCGGTGCTTTCATGCTACAATATACTGATATGCAAGCTTGCTTCCATATCAGTATATTGTAGTACGAAAAGTGCGTAGCACCTTTTGACACTTTAACCGTAATTATAGTTTCTTCATTTTGAATAAGTTAATAACTTTTTCACTAAGTTTACGAAATAGATTAATAATCGATTTTTCATAAAACCGATAGACAAAACGTAACCACATAGGTGGAGTAACCTTACTCCACCTATGTTTTATTTCTGTGAAAGCAAAGTGAATATTTAACAAGAAAGCTCTCATCGATGCAAGCAGGATGAAAGCTTTCGTTAATTGCATATAACTTATGGTTTATAATTTTGTGATACTTCTCTGATCCGACACGAATTTATTATTTAGGATTACATTATTAATTATCCGGATATCATATTTCTCCGCTGAGAATCCTTTTACAGTCGCATCCTTACCCAGTGTAATCAACTCGATTGCTTTGTCCGTATTAATTTGTACATTATCCATGACAAGCTTATTCTTATTAATTATATGGTTCGTCCAATAGCCATAAATAGCATCTACTACCTTTATATTACTGTCTCTAATTTCAATCTGCTTCGAATAGCGGTCAATGTTGGGTTCCATAAACATGGCATATCTACACTCTATATCACAATTGCTAATATACACACCACATACTACAACAGAATTTTTCATGCCCGTTTTTGTGGAGGGGAAGGAGCCGGAAATAGGTTTACCTGCTTTAATCCTGGAATTCAATAAATTAATGGTATAATTATTATTATATGACCAGGTAGTTACATCGGAGGGCACACCATCAGACATCAGTAAAGCACACCGGGTATCACAGTCAATGTTGCAATCGTCAAAGGTAATGCTCATATACTCATCCATGTTAGGACCACCGATACTGCATAGTGCCTGGTAATAAAATTCATTTTCTGTATAGTCTTTCATAGTAAAGTTACACGAATGAAAGGAAACCTTTTTCATTAAACCCTTTACTGCGCCGACGCTATAAAGTGATATTGCCTTAGTGTTTTTTAGAAAATACTGGTTACTTCCTTTTACTGTGCAATTATTAAATTTGGCCATTATTTTATTATTTCCATATAAGGCTAATATTTCATCCGTACAATATCCCTCGAAATAGCAGTTATTAATATCAGCATTTTCCAAGTCATAACCATAATTATAGATCCAGAACACATTTCCGCTTATTCCATGTGCCATATTAATAAAACGGCAATTATTCATTTCAAGTGTTGTAGCGGCTGAAATAGTTGAGCAGTGATATTTGTCTTTCACAGAATTAATGTTAATGTTTACCCCATTTAAATATACATTTTTAAAGAACATTAATTCAAGGACTACAAATTCAGTGGACTCACTTTTTACAGTAGTACAACGAACCTCAATATTGATATTTTCCAGAGATACTGTCTCCAAATCCTGAACCTTTGTATAAGGACTTCTGACAAAACGCCCTAGCTTGAAATCACTTTTTGTCGGAGCATAGGCATCATCCATAAACAAGGTTGCCCTATTTCCTATGATATGCGTATTTTTCCTTACGTACAAACCATTCTTATTAAAGCGATAGGTCTTATATGGTTCAAAATACACATATTGGTTTTTATCTACTGCATTTTGAATAGCCTGACTGTCATCTGCAACACCATCGCCAATCGCTCCGTATCTCCTTACATCACCATACGGATAATTTACATTAACCACGGTTGTGCCCTCAATTGCAAGAATTGGATAGGCATTTCCGCCGCTTGCCGGACCTTGTGGTCCTGCGGGTCCCTGTGGCCCTATCAGGCCTTGTGGTCCTGCTGAGCCTTGTGGGCCTGTCGCTCCTTTGGGTCCTGCCGGGCCCTGTGGTCCTGTCGCTCCTTTTGGTCCTGCCGCTCCTTTTGGTCCTGCCGGGCCTTGTGGGCCTGTCGCTCCTTTTGGTCCTGCCGAGCCCTGTGGTCCTGTCGCTCCTTTGGGTCCTGCCGGGCCCTGTGGTCCTGTCGCTCCTTTGGGTCCTGCGGGGCCTTGTGGTCCTGTCGCTCCTTTGGGTCCTGCCGGGCCTTGTGGGCCTGTCGCTCCTTTGGGTCCTGCCGGGCCTTGTGGTCCAGGAGGGCCTTGTGGGCCTGCGGGTCCTCTTGGTCCTGGAGGTCCCGGATCACCTTTCTCACCCTTCAGACTTAAAACAGATACTTCTTCCAAACTATGATTAACTGTTTTATTATTGTATGAATTATCTACTGTATCCTCCTTTACTAATACCATATTGGTATTATAAATCTGCTGCTCCGCATTCGTTATCGATAACCAAACAAATAAATCCCCCGATTGTATCATATTATCCGGTAAATTACACATTTTGGTTGTTATATCCAAAATCACAGATTCTTCTATCCAAATTCCTTTATTAATAGTCTTAAAATGTGCCGTTATACTGCTTAAATCTTCTAATGAAAAATCGAAGAGTGCCTTTGAATCGCCTTGGGATTCTAATTCAGGCTGAATATTATCATTGCGTACTAAATCTTGACCATCAAACGTAAACTTTATTAACATACTTTCGCTCCTTTACTTAATTTTACAATCAGTTACTTGAAATATCACAATCCTCACATCTTATTGCCGTATGGTATTAGTCTTAGATTCGAGTACCAAACAGATGAAATAATCGTTCCGATCACCTTATAAGGGTAATCCGGATTAATTACATAAGCTTAAATAATTAACTCGAACCTACTACTATAAAATATGATTCACTGTCTGTACATGTTTCTCAGTAATAAGATTAACCCTATCTGCATGATCTGATCTTTTAATTATAAAATTTATATAAACTTTTGGTAAATATTTTCTTATCTTTCTATTGCGCTAAAGGTAGGTCTTTAGTAGAATAGTAATGTAAACACTATGTTCAGGAGGGCCTCCAATATGAAAGATTTTGTGATAACCGCTGATTCAAACTCAGACTTGCTGGATTCTTATATCAACGAGAAACGAATTGGCATTATACCCCACTACTATGATATAGAAGGTGTTACTTATGGGGATGAAGTAAATCTTACCCCCAAAGAATTTTATGATAAAATGCGTTCCGGTCTCATGCCAACAACAATGGCTAGTAATCCCGAGGTAATTCGCAGAACCTTCCAAGGTTATGTGGACCAGGGATATGATATATTACATATCAGTTTTTCTTCCGCACTAAGCGGTGGCTGCAGCAATGTAATGACCGGCGCGATTGAAATCTGTGAAGAGAACCCTGGAGCAAAAATCATCGTAATCGATACCTTGAATGCTTCCATGGGTGAAGGTATGATTGTTATGAAGGCAGTCCAGATGAAAGAGGAAGGGAAAACCATTGACGAAGTATCTGCTTGGATGGAAGAGCATAAGATGGAATTCTGTGTTCGTTTTACCGTTGACGACTTGGGCCATCTCTACCGTGGCGGAAGAATATCTAAGACAACTGCTATTGTTGGCACAATGATTAATATTAAACCAATCCTCTATCTCAATGAAGAAGGGAAGCTGGTTCCATTAGATAAGGCAAGGGGCAGAAAGAAATCCCTGGCTGTTATTTCGGATAATATGATAGAGAGCATGGGCAAATATAAAGACACCTCTGATGTAGTCTGCATCGCCCATGGTGATGCCTTGGAGGATGCGAATTATTTAGCGGATTTAATCAAATCAAAGCTTCCACATAAGACCATCCTAATGAATACGATCAGTCCCAGTATTGGTTCCCATTCCGGTCCGGGAGCAATTGGGCTCTGTTTTATGGGGGAAAAGAGATAAGGAACTGCACATGAATACAACTTACTTCGTTCATTTACCATTTAACATTGTAAACGTGCGTTAAGTGATGTTACTTATTAGAAATGGTACAAAGGCAGTGTTGCCCGGAAAGGCTTCACTGCCCTTCTTTTACTTAAGTAGGAGGATGCCATCAAGCGGCTACCAAAAGGAGTATCTGCAACGCAGATAAATTATCATAATATTTCGAAAAATAGCTTGAATTTTCACTTGGTTTATAATAGAATAGTTGAGTAACAAATTCATAAATCACTGATATGCTTTCGAAAATAATCTACACCTAGTTCTACCCCAACGAAAAACATGCTGGAATAACTCAGTCGGTAGAGTACCTCACTCGTAATGAGGAAGCCGTGGGTTCAAATCCCATTTCCAGCTTAATGAAAAACCTTGTGTTAGCAAGGGTTGTAGCGAATTCCAAACAAATTTACCACTCAGAAATGAGTGGTTTTTTAATGACATTGTGACTATTCTGTGACTATAAGTACAAAAAAATAAGCGCCCTTGTTAAGAGCGCTTGATCATTACATATAATTTGATATTTGTGTGCGTTAAAAGTCCATCAAATTTACCACAATGAATCTAATTCCAAATTTCAATTTATTATAGGTCATCTTCATCATCTTCAACATCCAAAGTATTCTCCCATGAATCATTTATACCTTTTGCAAGTGCACCTCTATATGCCGGATGTATTTCCCACGCATATCCACCATCACCTGTATTTATATTTAAGAGGTATGGCGACTCATCAAAGTATACTCTTGATATTTTCCCTGAAAGATTTCTTTTTCTTCCAGTGATGAATCCTATCTTATAAAGAAAATGAGATATTTGATGAAAATCTGCCATTTGTAAACTTTCTGAAATAGGCTGATAAATCTTAAGTGACATGTTTTGTTGAATATTTTTAATTTTTGTATGCAGTTCCGTGGTACTATATACATAACGCTCAGATGATTTAGACTGAATTTCCAGTTTTGTAGGTGCCATTCTGACTAACAAATCTTGCAATTTAGGAAGTTGATTTCTATATTCATTTACTAGATCCTTAAGTCGTTCTTGGGAATAGCTCTCGAGGATATTCAGAAAACAAGCTGCGTTAATTTTATTTAATTTTTGAGAATAAGCATCTTCAGCAACACTCAAACATAACTTAACCATATCTCGTGGCTTTCTTCTTATTAACGAAAAAATAACCCTATGTGTTGGCGCATCACCCCACACACGTGTACTTTTATCAAATCTTGCTTCAAATACGTAATTCAGATATTTAACAAGATTATATTGCATAGTCAAATCATCTCTTGTTGCTTCTTCATCAAAGAAAATATTATAGTATGAGCAAATTCTCTTTGCAAGAGCCTTAATTATCTCTCGGTTATTCCATTTACACCTAATAATCGAACTCTCCAGTTTGTCTGAAAATTCCTCATTTCTAATCATATCATAGACATCAGTACGAAGTGCAATGCGAACAGACAACCCATCCATATCACTAGTCATATCACTTAATGATAAAAGAAGGCTTTTTATTTTTAGGATATCTTGCGCATTCCCCTTCCAATCCAAGTCGAAATCATCAAAAAATAATCTAACCTGCTTATGTTCAATCATTCTAAGCATGACCCCTCGTTCACCTTTATCTAAATCATCTATTTCTGGAGTTATATACTTCTCATACATGGGTTTAAGCATTTTGGCTGTTCTCGCTATAAAGTCTCTTGATGCATACCCAGACGAATACGCCCATTGAAGAGCCTTTTCATAATCTTCTCCGCATGCCAATTCAATAGATGAAGCTAACTTCATTACAACCAACTTACTTATTGATCTTTTCCACAATGTTTTCAATTGATATAGATTTTCAGCATTAAGAATTTCATTATAAAGCTCAGACAATTCATCAAGCCTAATCCAGATAGTTGTAACATCACTATCTTTCGTTTCCATAAACGCCATTTTAAGGAGCGCCGACTTTCCTGTTCCTTTTTCTCCAATAATTATTTGCATACCTATATCGGAAATAACATCTTCATATTGGGTTGTCTTATAGTAGTATGACGATAACCGTTCTTCTTTTTCCTTTACTGCATCTTCATGTCCAAATAGCTTTAGTCTGTTTTCCTTTTTAAAATCATCATATGATTGCGCCATGCTTATTCCCTCTCTTTTTACCTTTAACCTACCACATTTCCCATATCACTTTAATATGAAATTCTATTTACATCCAATGTATGTGGTCTTAAAAGCCATTACTAATACAGTGCACATTATTACAGAAGTAAATATAAACTAATCTCCAGCCGGTACCAAAGTTTTTTGTTCTATTCTTTAAGTATTACTTCCATCTCTTCGTTGGATTGCAGCAAGAGCTCCCTGTGGCAATTGCGAATATAACGCTTCAATACTTTTAGGCTGGGTGATCATATCATTTACGATTATATTAATAAGTACAAACATAGCACCTGCTTTATCATTATCATCATCCAAATCAATTGTCCCAGGATGAACTGCATTGATACCCACTACTCGAATATAGTCTAAGGCTTGTTGAACACGTACCGGTAAACCCTTTTGTACCAAACTGGCTATATCGGCATTTATATTATCACCCGGTTCTCCAAGTTCTTTACACAATAACTGAATGGCCAATCGTAGTAAGGCAACTGCTGCTTTTGCTGAATATGGAAATACGTTCTTAGCTTCATTATTAACATTTAAGACTTTTTCCGGCATATCAATATTAGCCGTAGGTATATTACTGAGATTTGGATAAATCATAATATTATCTAGCCATAAATGAAAACCATAACATGCATGACAAGTTGATACATTAACCCAATGTGATCGAAGTGAAGCGTGATCTAAATGAAATTTATAATTCCTCTCATTAGCAGTATATAAATAAACTTCATTCCAAGCTGTTGACGCTAAGGTTCCTCAATGCGGGCATGTAAATCTTGTTTTTCTTATTGCAGGTGCAATAAAATCGTACATAATAATCCCCCTTGTTTTTTCCATTATTATACACCATAATACATTTTGGGGCAACATTAAAAACCATACTCATCTAACAACCGAACTCATCCGGGCATAAGTTCACTCCCATCAGCTGCATCACTCTCCATTTGCTTTTCTTTTAACTGAATCAACTCTTCAATGGCCACTATGTAATCTCGATAGAGGTTTTTAATTGCTATATCATCATTAATTCTATCCTTTATTATCGACTTGGCAGCATATAATATAAATGCTCCTGACACAATGAATCCGATTAGCTTATTAGATATCACGTCTGTTGTATAAGTGACATAAAGACCAATTATCATAATCATAATAGGATAAATAAAACCGGAAGCTGCTGTATCCTTATCGATCTGATTTTCAAGCTTCCTTTTTAAATACTTTTGAAAATCAATTAAACTATTCAACGTTATGTGCTCATATTTCTTCATTACATAATCATTCTTCCAGCCTTTAAGAGAAGTATATTTATCTTTTAACCTTCTGGCTTTCTTTTTCTTTCGTAAATAATCATACAAGGCATATTTATATATTTTCAGTTCTTCGTCTTGATCAAAATTATATATTTTACTCTTCTCCTTCTTCATAACTCCCCCTATACTTTACCACAATTATACACCATCTTCCATAATTCGGCAATATAAAAAGACACCTGACGGAGCAAGTTCCTGATCAATATTTTATTCATTTATTAAAGATCTTGCTACCATCACTTCCCCGATCCGGTACGTCAGCTGATCGCCTCAAGGGTGTCGTTTCAATGGACACCCTTTACAATTCTGATCTGCTCTTCTGATCGCTTCCTCAGCTGTTCGATCTATGTAGTACTCATGATTTCTATAAACCCTCATCCCTCCTTATATCTCCATATTCTCATCTATAAAACCATGTAACTTTGCCAGCTCGATCTGACTGGCGGTGAGCATGCTTAGATTACCGTACTTCAATACCTTTTCGATAAACCAGAGATCATGTTCTTCATTCCGGATCGCAATACTCTCGACAACAGAAGTTCCGGTATATTTAAAATTGGTCACGCTACCATTGTATGCCCTGGCATAATTGATCTCGAACTTCTCCTCAAGGAGCTGCAGCACTCTTGATCTCCGGAGTTTCCTCAATCCGTTTGCTTCAATCTGCCTCACACGCTCCCTGGTTAATCCCATCAGCTGGCCGATAGCTTCAAGAGACATATTCTTTCTGAATCTAGCAGTTATCACTGCATTTTCATTATCGCAGACATTATCCTTTACAATCTGCCAAAGCTCCGTTCGTTTAGCTTTCTCTATCATACCGTCAACAATATTATTTTCAACATCGACACCATGATCCGGAATAGATTCCTCCAGGATCAGATCCTCGGTACCAGGAAGGTAATCATCAAGACTCTGGATATTATCAGCTTCATATGTTTTCTTTATGGATTCAAGTGCTTTAATGCCACAACCAAGATACCGGCAGCACTCTTTATCAGTTGGCATCCTTCCGATCTGTGTCTGATATGCACTGATCAGTTTTTTATATTTATAGATCTGCTCCTGCATTCCGGAAGGGATCCTGATACACCGGCCAGATTTCTCCTTATATCTCTTTATAGATTGTTTGATCCAGAAGCTAGCATATGACATGAACAACACTCCTGCAGTGTTCTCATAACGCTGTACCGCTTCATACAGCCCGAAATATGCTTCCTGGAGTAAATCTTCTATATCATCACTATAGGCAAGCCTATGGGCAATTTTATAAATATAACCGTAGTTCTGCCGGTATAGCTGTTCCATGCAAACTCCCGGATCAATGCCCTGCTGGATCCGATCTACTAATTCCTCATTCGTCATAATATCCCCACCTTCTATGTTGCGACGTCGCAACTCTGACTGGAGCTGTTCTGACGTCAGAACAATAATTTGGATTCTATAAACTACTGTCTCAATTCCATTTTCGCCGGCGAAACTTACCGACATTGTTGTCCATAGATTTCGGCACCGAAACTCAATAACTCTATGCGACGTCGCATAATTGGAACCCGACACCGCTGTCCAGGTGCAAAAAGTCACCACTGACCATTTGGTGAAGCTTCCTGGCATGAGTTGCACCGGCACAACTGTTTCGACGTCGAAACTCATTATTACTGCATAAAAAAACTACCAACTGAATGTTGATAGTTGTTAGTACAAGTTAGTATTTATCAATCAAATCCAATTCATTCCAAAATTCATCAGGATGATTCATATAATGTCTTGCAATATATTTTCCAATCGAATCGAGTCCAGGAAATAATGTTTTTTCATTAATACCAAACAAGTCTAGTTTACGAATAAATTCTCGCTTTAAATATGATGGAATTATTATCTTTCCAAGAAATCTTTGCCTTTTATTCTCTTCTTGATTAGGTTTTTCATATAAAATCAGTCGATTTTCTTCTTTAATCATCTCTTCAAATGAGCAGTGAATTGATCCCCAAAGCATAAAGCAACTACTTTGTGCTGCCATTCTTTTATCGAAGTAATATGGTATATAATTATACGGATATTCAAAATAATTTTTACTCTTTTTTAATGCTCCATTTATAATGTCCTGCTTTACATTCACATTGGGGTTCTCTAATAAATATTTAGAGTTAAAATTGCAGAAATCATTATAGTTATTATTTATAATAACACTGACACTACCATCATTTTTCATATCACTAATACAAGCAAAATATAAAGCTACTAAAGGATTCATTGTAAAATCCAACAGTCTCGTAGGTGCTCCAAAGTGTTGAGCATATTCCATCCATGAAATATAATCTTCTCTATTTAGACGATCAATAAGATTACTTGCTTCTTTGATAAAACAATATAGTATTTCGACTTCATCATTATATGTATTGCACTCAATCTTAAGATCTTTATCAAAAGAATTTCTATAAATACTGGGAATTAACTTAAAATGCTTGCTACACATACCTCTATAAATCATATCTCTACCATCCAAAGACATGCTATATACTTCTTTTATACTATCAATTATTCCGATATAATCTTGAAAATCACTTACTTTAAACTCAGATTTCATGCACAGCCTCCTCAGCTCAAATTATTCTAAATAATTGTAATACTTTATCTGCCAACTATCAATATCCAATTGTCAATGTACACCAAATTAATACTCGTTCCGGCATTCTCCGAGTTGTAATATCGCAACTGTTTTCGGCCTAAAAACTATTCAATATAATCTGATCGGCAGCCGTTTGATCTTCGGCTTGCCGTATATCATAACCTGCTCCAGGTTGAACGCTTCCAGCACAAGCTTATTCTTGGGTACTAGGTGAGCGTTATTCTTCTTAATAGCTGCAGCTTCTTTCTTCATTGTAATAATTCCTTTCGTCCGCAACGCTCGGTAACGTTCCGAACGTTCGTATTCGTTCCGTTGCACCTGCACCTTTTTATAGAAATGTAAGCATACTTTAAATAAAACAGACTTAGTTATGTATGCGGTTAATGTCGTGTTGTTTGTTTTGCACCAGTGATCACGTGTTACCACATTTGAATGTTGTACTGTTTCGCACATTCTATCAATAACCGTCCTGAGTACATCATTGCTGCCAGAGGATCCTTACAGTTTCGAGGTACATTTCTTTCAAACTTAACTACCCTGAAGATATTCTCTGCTGCTCCAATGTTACTCCCGGCATCCTTTAGTATTTCATCGAACAGAGCTTTATCAGATCCGGAAAGCGATTTATAATCGAATGCTCTCCTGGCATAAATACCGGTATGACTGTACAATCCATGTGTAATAGCATTTCTATTTCCATGCGGAGCACCATGTCCGGAAGCGTTTTGATTACCTATAGGAGCACCGCCTTTATTACCTAATGCGTTCTTATTCCCCGGCTGACCGCCTCTCTTTCGTTTCATGGATATCACTCCTTCTGTATTTGTAAATACCCCTACCCGATAAAAGATCGAATAGGGGCTGAGTATCAAGCTTTACTTCAAAAGCAAATTATCATCTAGGTTATCAACTGCAGCAAGAAGCATTTTAGCGTTAATATCCAAACTGGACTTGTTATACATAGATATCTCAGTTGTATACTTCTTTGTATTCTTACGAAGTACCTCGAATGCATTGATCTGATCCAGATCGTTAGTAGGAATGTACCCGGACATATTCCTCATTCTCTCATTTTTTAACACAACCGTTTTGATTGCATTAAGCGCAATGGAGTCATTCTTATATACCTCAATGATATTGGAAAAATCATCATCCTCCATTGTTCCGGTTTCAAGGATTTTTAAGACGTTGGCAAGTCCAGCTTGATATTCCCCGTTTTTAAGATTAGAAACTGTATTGTATTTCTTGCTGTCTTTATATATTTGCTCCGCTTGATCGATGTATCCCAGGGCTTGGTTTTTGAAAAAGGTTACATCATTAATGAATGACCTGTTTATAGCTTCAAGCTGCACATGCTGACCATCAATTGTATACTCACCGCTTGTCATCACATAATTGACCTGGCTTATTGCATCGGTCAACCTCCTCTTGTAAGAATTATAAATACTTACTAAATTTGATTTAATGCTCATTTTCTTTCCTCTGCTTTCTTTATTTGAATTTTATTGGTACCGGTATAAACGCTCTCCTATTTCACAGAGCCTTTTATCCTCATGCTCAGGAGCTATATGAAAGAAAGGAGAGCAAACTTTTTAAAGGAATAAATGAAAAAAGAGCATGGCAACAACCGGATATAATCCAATCATTCCCACGCCCTTTAAAATAAGGCTTCCAACTGTCCAGCTGGGGTACTTACATATTCATTTATTCTATCTGTATTATATCACTTATAGCAAGGTGTATCAATACTTTTCTCTATCGCTAGCTCTATGTAGGCCTTCCGATATCCTCCCTGCTCATTCTTTGATATCTTGACCTTCTTTACCGGTTGCAACCGTTTCACAACTTCCTGCAACTCATCAGGATCAGTATAGGAGACTCTTATCTGCCCTATCATTCAGATCCACTTCCTTCCGGAGGCATTAAGCAGATGATTCAATGCAACCTCATGGATGGCCATCAGCGAAGGAATATAATCAATATTATTCAGGATAGCCTCGATCTGCTCTCGATAATCCTGAGCTGTCTCTTCCATGGGAATTACATCAACATAGATATCACTCATTCCGGTCAGCTCCCTTCGAGTTAAGGACCGGTTGCATTGCCCTTGCTTTTCTTCTGGCTCTCTCAGCTCCAATCCCAAGGATATAGCCATACATGAAAGGATTATAGTCTCTCAGATACCCATCATTATAGCGATCATCAACCCTTCTTAGAGCTTTGAGTACACTATACTGCTGATCATAGGTTCCTATAATCTGTTTACCTAGGATCTTCCGGATCCGCCTGGCCTCTTCATCTGCTTCTTGATCCGCTTTGATACGTTCCCTACGTTTCGCAACATTATTTAAAAATGTCATTGTCTCTTTACATGATTCCGGAATATTCTCCAGGATATACTTCCTTTGCTTTGCATCAACCGTCAGGAATGTTTCAGCTGCTGCTAAATAAAGATCATAATTTGCATTATCATGATTTAAGATCACTGTATCGCTAACCGGATCATAGAACACTGTCAGAGTTGTTATACTATCACCTTGGAATGATTCTTCGAAGCGATCCTTTTGCTCCTGGGTTAAATCCTCAATTTTGCAGGACTGGATCCGTAATTCTTCATTGATTGTAATATACATATGTAAATTTCTCCTTTTCTTGCGCCGGAGATCTACCTGTGATATATTTAAGGTGTAATTCCGGCTTTCTGTGGTTAGTTGACGGGTTACTTTGCCCTTTTCCGGTGTTGGCGCACTGGGAAGGGCTTTTTACGATTATTGAGCGATGTCCTACAATACTGTCAAACCTTTTTTTCACTTTTTTCGAACACATTTTCTTAATTCTCATGGACAGAGGCTACAACATTGAGAAATGTCCGATCTTTGAAGTTTCCGGTTACATTTTCGAAATTTTCATTCAACCTCTCCAGCTGATAATTGGTATCCTCAATAGCCTTACAGATACGATCTAATGCTTCAATTAAATTCTGAGATGCGTAATCCACCTGATAATCTCCTTTCCCTATCCAATACTGTTTACTGCGTCAAATATGTTTTCTAAGTCACCAAGCATATAAACCTTTAATAATTCTATTGCTTGATCTTTAGTAAATCCTTTCTCCATAAGAACTTCAATTCTCCATTCCATATTAGAGGTCCACTTACGAAAACTCTCTTCTGGTGTAGGTATTTTCAAATTCATACTCCTTCATCTCCTTCCGTTTGAACCTTTTGTAATTCATATTCCGGATTGATTTCAATAATATCGGATGGCCTGCCACCGGTCTTTATTGTATTGATCATGATGTATCCTCGCTTCACTAGTTCGTCCAGTCCCGGCTTCATTTCATCGACTGATTTAAATCTTCCATCACATAACCTGAACAAATCACGCTTTGTAATTCTTTTGTCCTTATTGTCCCTTTTGTCAATACGACTCAAAATATACTTTGCGTTTTTTATCTCCTGTTTTTCAGATAGTCCCATGATAGAAAATGCTGCCTTAGCATGCTCCAAAAAATAATATCCTATCTCAATTGACTGTTTCATTGTATCCTCTTCAAGTAGAATATTATAGGAATTCAATTCATGCTTAATGCAATGTATTATGCCGGCTATTCTCATTACCTGTCCATGAAACTTACCTGCCCAGGAATCGATTCCCTCTAGGTCATCAATCAATCTCTTTTCTATCTCATTGAAGAACTCACGGCTCTTTATATGGGCTTCATTACTAAATCGTATTACTCTGC
The DNA here is from genome assembly GCA_029240245.1 of Herbinix sp. GTDB lineage: Bacteria > Bacillota > Clostridia > Lachnospirales > Lachnospiraceae > Mobilitalea. The sequence goes on along the minus strand of JARBTJ010000006.1, from coordinate 80,047 downwards.
AACCAAACATATCTGGAATATTGAGAAGGCTATAGACTAAATCATTGTATTTTTTCTTCTCTATCTCTGATACTTCCATAGTGTCATATGATCTACTACCGATAACAGATACTGGCAAAGAATATAGAAATCTTGCCAAAAAACCTCTTCCTTTAAATTCGCTATTTTCCATAATCTCTTGAATGATAGACGGTTGTACAAACAGTAACATAGTTAATGCTGGATGTTCTAATGTATCGCTTTTTCTACCAATACGATTCACATTGACCGGATCCCCAGAATAAGCCTTAAGAAAGATGTCTAGGTTGGTTCTTTCACTGTATCTTCCAGCTAATAGACCAAATATACCGCCTTCAGATGATATAATAGCCATTCTCTCATTGTTTTCCATCATGAGACGGATAAGTGATTCCGGTGTAATATCATCTGCCACGAGCTGCAATGGAGTGACCTCTTCCAGCTCATTCAATTCATTTTGCACAGCTAACACTTCATCCATAGTGATCTTATTCTTACCTTTTCCTTTAGCTGCTGCATCTTTCAATGTACTTACTCTCTTAGTAAGAATCTCACTCTTCAGTTTGTATTCAGCGATATCTGGTACCCTTCGCTCATTTTCTTCCTTAGTATATTTATGTACGATCTCTGTCATTTCCTTAGATGTCGGGCTCTTACGCTCAGAAGGCCTTGCTACGATTGCTGTATATAAATTCAATGGTTCTACCCATCCTGGTTTTGGATTTACAATGTATTTTCCCTGGACACATAGGGAAATAACTGTTAAAGCTGATACTGCAGCCATGTCTACTGGTACCTGCAAACACTCCGCAACTTCTACCACATATCCTCTAATCTTAGCAGGTAATGCAGCCACTGGAAATTTTGATAATTTACTTGTGTCATTAGCGACAAAAGGGTCAAAAGGGATAAAAGCATTATCTGATACCGATAGAACTAATCCCCTACGCTTTAGTTCGTCTATAACATACGGATCAATTCCTCGTTGCTCATGTTCTGTAAGTTCTCTTTCCACTTTTCCACCGCCTTCCTATGCTGTTCTTTCTGTCTTTTCTCAAATACTCGATCACACTCCTTATGATACCATTCTGTTACTTTCTTCATTTGCTGGTCATCCTCTGCCTTCCATGCCGCATACCATTCATTATAAGCCTCCACCATATCGGGCATACCTATTTCTATGAGCTTGGCAGCCACGATCTCCAGAAAGGGCTTATCATACATGCCGTAGCCCAGGACCTTCTTGAAGAATGCTTCATCGAATACGGTATTCCGGTCAATGCTCTCGTAAAATGATTGTTTATTTACTACCACCGGATCACCTACTCGCTTACCTTCCTGATCACTCCGAGGTTCTGTGCCGGTTCCAGATCTGCTTCTGGTAGATCTCCGGCCAGATACTCAAGGAATCGATCATAATTGATAAGGAATTTTGTACCTGATTTTAGAACCGGTACCTTCCCTTGCTTAATAACTGAACGAATATACCATAGGCTTACACTGCTTTCTGGATCCTCTGCATGGATCATGTCATACACCTGCTGCGGTGTCCGCATTCTCGCTAATGCCATTAAATACTCCTTTCTGCGATTGTCTTATAATAGTCTTAATTAGATATGAAAAGTCAATACCCATGACAAAATAATTTATGCTGTCTCTCTCTGCTCCATTGCCAGGTCTCGCAGTAACTCCTGATTCATATCAATCTTCTTCAGGGCCTTTGCAATTCCACGTTTCACATAGTCTTCCATGTAGGAAGGAATGGTGTATTCCTGATCCACTTCCTCCAGGATGATATCTACTCTCTTATCTGCCATATAGCCACCTTCCTACGCCGTTATACCAATGGCAACCGCATTACTTAATTGAATAGCCTTTGCCTTACAGTCCTGGTATATATCATGGTAATCCTTGTTCAGATCCATTCCGGACCGTATAACCTGTATGAAGATGTTCTCAACCAGCATCAAGTAACCGAGCTGCATGGTAGTGGCCTCCTTAATACTCTTAATACCTACAGTCTTATTAGCAAGTCGGGTATAATTGCTGTAGATCTGCTTAAGGTTGTTACTGCCCATGGCCTTTGAATACTCGACCAGCTTCTTAAGGGTGTCTGTCTCAGCCAGCCTTACGCTCTTCCCCTGGTGCCGGAAGAACTTCCATTCGTTGGATTGCTGCTCTTGGATAAGCTTCTCCATGCTGTTGAAAGCTTTTATGTAGTCCAGTTTCCATTGCAAAGCTTCCGATCCTGTGAATCCCATGGTTAGAATAGAAAAACCGTCTCTGTTTATGTAATAGATAGGTCGTTTTCTTCTACCGGTATCTGTATAAGTTGATTTTCTAAACATTTTAGATAAGTGCGATTTTGCACCTATCTCTAGGTCTTCTTGCAACAACCCTAATTGCTGATATCCTCGACCATCACACTTCTTGCACCCTTTGCCATTGCATGAACACTTCCTGCCTTCAATGGCATACAATATTTCTTGGTGCCGTTTATGAAATCTCTCCGCCACTTCCAAGCTGTCACATACTGCTTCATTCCCCTTCAGAATAACTAAATCTTTCAATAATGCTCCTTTCTGATAATTAAAAATTTTCATTTAGGTTTCATTTACTTATCCATAATCTATTATGCAGAATGTAAAGTTGCTCAAGATGTCATTAAATATAGAAACTGCTTAGATATTCATGTACCCGATCAGAGCGATCAGGTGATAGTTACGTAGGAGCGTGTTAGTTTTCGATTAGCTCTGCCAATGGTTTATTGATTGCCTGAGCTATTCGACCAGCGATATCTGGCCGACATGACTTACCGGCTTTGATAGCTGCAATTGTGGTTCTTGATACTCCACTTTTCAGAGTCAGCTCATTAATGGACATCTGCTGTTCACCAAGAGCAATCAGTAACTTTGTAATATTGATTTTCATTTTCTCACCTCACTTTATTACTCAAATCGAGTATTTTCTACATGATAAACTCATATTGCGTATTTGTCAACACATATTTACTCATTTTGAATAATATTATTGACATTTACGCATTTTGGGTATACTCTTAGAAATGAGGTGATAGGATGTATTGTGAAAATCTTAGAAAAATTCGAGAAGCGAGAAAATTAACTCGGAAGCAAATGGCAGATTTGATTGGTATTCCATATACTACTTATATTGGATACGAAACCCTGGCACGTGAGCCCAAAAAAGACCAAGTTGAAAAAATAGCTCAAGCTCTAAATGTGAATCCTGCTCATCTAATGGGATTATCTATGAACAATCAAGCCCCAAGTGAAGTGTCAATTTTTGATGCTATGTTCGGAGACTTTGTTGATTATGAAAATGAAATCGCTGATATTCATTTTACAACTGATGAATATACACTCGATGAAATCAAAGAGATAATTAAATTTGCAGAGTTTATAAAATCAAAGCGCAGCTATAATTTTGAAGTCAATGCAGCTCATGAACGCTCAGGAGCTACCGTCGAAGACAAAGCTCATGACGATGCTCTCATGGATGATGAGAATTTCTAACCACAATAAAAAACCGCCCCTACTCGAATAGGAACGGCTTTCATAAATGACACTATATACCCATAAGGCTATAAGATATCACTCCATCAAGGATATTTTATCATAGCCTTAGCCTTTTGTACACTATTTTAAGGAGAATGAGACTATGGCATATGTAAAGAAAGACGGTGATAGTTACCGCATCCAAGTAAGCAATGGATATGATGTAAAAGGGCGAAAGATCAGGGAAACAGTGTCTTTTACACCGGATCCAAATATGACCCCTAAACAGCAGCAGAAAGCCCTTGAAAAGTTCGCATTTGATTTTGAGGAGCGAGTAAAGAATGGTAAATATTTAAAAGGTGAAAAGATTACTCTAAAAGAGTTTTCTGATACCTGGCTTAAAGAACATGCTGAGCAGCAGTTACAGAAAACTACCTATGCAGCATACAAAGAAATGCTAGATCAGAAGATCATGCCAGCTCTTGGCCATCTTAAGTTAGCAAAGATTCAACCAATGCACCTACAGAGCTTTTATAATAACCTATTAGAAGATGGAGTTCGTAAAGATGGTAAGGAAGGCGGTTATAGTCCTTCCACGATTAAGAAATGTCATGCAGTAATTAGCAGCATATTGAAAACTGCTGTCTACTGGCAAGTCCTTGAATCAAATCCATGTGACAGGGTTGCTCCACCAAAAAATAAGCGAATCAATGATGATATAAAACACTTTACCCATGAACAATCAGAAGCCTTCCTACTGGCTCTTGAAATGGAATATGTAACTACTTATAAGGCTCATGATAGAATTGACGACACAGGCACGAAATACCACGTTGCAGAGTACACCGAAACTAGAGCCATTCCTACTGCTTTCAAGGTATTCTTCATGCTAGCTCTTTTCACCGGCATGCGTAGGGGTGAATTAATTGCCCTAACATGGGATGATATTGACCTCAATAATAAAACCATTAATATTAATAAATCAACCGGCTATGTAAATAAGCAAATGATTACTAAGTCCCCTAAAAATAAAAGTTCCATTCGTGAAATTACCGTCCCTGGACCACTCATTGACCAAATCAAAAAATACCGTACTGAGCAACTCGAATATAAGCTTTCAATCGGTGATCAGTGGAAGGGTGACAATTATGTATTTATTCAATGGAATGGCACTCAGATGCATCTTGCGACTCCTTATGGTACGTTTAAGGATATCATAAGAAAGTATAATGCTACCATAAAGGATGATTCAAAGAAGATCCCTGACATTCCTATGCATGGGTTGAGGCATACCAGCGCCACTCTCTTGATATCAGAGAATATTGATATACGTACAGTATCGGCAAGACTTGGACATGCTCAAACCAGCACTACTATGAATATATATGCTCACAGTCTTAAGAAGTCGGATGAAAAGGCTTCCGATGCATTAAGCAACATCCTAATTAAACGAGCATAATTTCTGTGACTTTTCTGTGACTGTTGTTATGAATTGTGACTATAAACTACAACATTTCATGATGTTCATTTCTCACAAAACCCAGTAAAATCAAGGCTTACAGCAATTCACAGAATCGTACAAAAGGTCATTTTTACGCTCGTAATGAGGAAGCCGTGGGTTCAAATCCCATTTCCAGCTTCACCAAATAGTAAAGAGTAGCCAAGTTAATGACTACTCTTTTTTATTACAATATTATTGCGTGTTTTAAATCTTACTTCTTATTCTTCATTCTAATTTGATCGATATTCTCTGATATTTTCTGGAACCCCTCTGATCATTAATTTTCTATGCCAACGACCGTGCTTCTTCTCTCCATCAAGACTGTATTTTGCCATACCCCATTACTATCTTTGGCAATTCTCTCACGATATCCGACCAGCCGAAAGCCTAGTTTATTATGAAGAGCCACACTCGCCTTATTTATCTCAAGGATACCGGACTGCAATGTCCAATAACCCTCCTTCTCAGCCTCAGAAATGAGTGTATGAAGCAGCTTCTCACCAATTTGTTTTCTACGATGATCAGCACCAATATAAACACTCACCTCTGCTACACCGGCATAAACACACCGGCTGCTGATCGGACTCAGTGCGGTCCAACCTACCACCTCACCGTTGTGCTCTGCCACCAAACGGCAGGCTTTGATATGGGACTTGTCCCAGTCTTCGTAGGAGGGCACCTCCGTCTGAAATGTCGCTATTTCTGTGTTGATTCCATCCTGATAAATCTTAGCTACTGCACTCCAATCCTCTGCCTCCATTGCGCGGATTACAATATCCAATTATACATCCTCCTTTATTACCATTCCTATCAGTTGTAAAGTATGTCTTAAATAATCTGTACCCAGCCATACAAGAACAGGTACCTTTATGTGAATTCTAAAATGCAGAAACTCCGTAAAGGGAAATAAAATATTCTGCATATTACTTATAAATCCGAAAACATAAAAAACCTATAAGTTAAATAAACTTACAGGTTTCCTTTTAATCGAGGCGACGGGACTCGAACCCACGGCCTCTGCGTCCCGAACGCAGCGCTCTACCAAACTGAGCCACGCCTCGATATCATTTAGACAAGCATTCGTCAATTATGTTGTCCTGCGTTGCTTCCATTTAAACACCGCTTAGATATTATCTTATAAATACGACAAAAAGTCAACTGGTAATTTTAAAAATAACACATATTTTTACCTACTTTTTAACAATAGTTTTACCACTAATACGAATTATTTTTGCATTAAGTGGAAGTCTTATTAACCCATTAGCGATTTTTATCCGCTTCAATCGGACTTGCAACAACTCTATTATTTCTGTCCCCCAGAATTCTTATTAAAAAAGCGAAAAGAGCTGGTATGAATGACTTTCGGGCGCTTTACTTGGATTTTCTTGCTATGTTAGAAGTCACGTACAGTCTGTTAATGTTAACAGGAAGAAAAGTACTTCCTGGGTAAAAAACAGACCTGAGAGGGAGCGGTATAGTGAATCAATTCTAGGTTCACCGCCCATCTAGGTCTGCTTTCTTTGCTCTTTGTATTATTTTCTATTATGTCTACGAGAATAAATTGGGCTGCCCATAGGTAAAACGGCTGTGCACTCGGACAAATCCCAAATTAATATGCCACCACAATTCCGCCTTCATTCGCATACATCGAGGTAACCCCGGCTGAGTCTACAATAAATACATCCTTGAAAGGAACCCGTTTCAAAATCTCATCCTTAACAAATAAGGCACGTTCATAATTATTGCAATGGGCTATTCCCAGGATTCTTTCTCTTGGCTTAAGTACATCCTGCTCAATCGCTTTTGCCATGGATACCAAAGCCTTAACAATTCCTCTGGCCTGATCCAGCTTACAGATAGCTCCTTCCGGAGTCGCAGCCATAATCGGTTTGATATTTAATGCGCTACAAATGATCGCTTGGATGCCGGTCAGTCTTCCATTCTTACGAAGTGTGTCCAAGGTTTCGAGAACAAACTTTGTCTTTAGGCTATCCCGGAAAGCCCTGATTTTTTCTACTGCATGTTCAAAGGGTATTCCGTTTTCCATGAATTCCTTTATTTTTAATGTGATTAAGGTCTGACCTACGGAAGCGGAGCGAGAATCAATGATCTCGATTTTTTTATCGGGATGTTCCTCCAGATATAATCTCTTGGCAAGCTCTGCGCTTTCATAGGAACCGCTTAGGTTCGATGACAAGGTGACTACAAAGATCTCCCCATCATATTCGAATTCCCTCATATAGTCCTGCGGTGAAGGACAAGCTGATTTCGGGCTGTTTGGACTTTCTTTTACAAGTCTTAAAAACTCAGCCTGATTATAGGTTTCATCATCTACAATCGTATGCTGATCTACAATTAAAGTAAGCGGAACCAATTTAAAATGTTGATCCTCTTTTAAGTGTTTCGGTAAATCTGTGCAGCTGTCTCCAATAATTTTGTATGACATTTTCTATCCTCCTGTAAATAATATCTCTTAATGAATGGCTTCGTAATTCTGATCTATATTTATATCCTTATTGATACTTATTTCCTTATGTATCTAGTTGCAGCTTCTGATGTGGTAAGCAAATTATTAAGTTAAATGCTGAACAAGCATCTGAGCTAATAGCGCTTAATCCTATATTTTGAATTTGTCACATAATTTATTATATCGAAATTTCTACAAAATATGTAATAACTATATTATATAGTTTTCATTACTATATAATAGCATATTTATATTATTTTTCAAGGTGTTTATTGAAATTTCATATAATATCTCTGTCGTATCATTTAGTTTTATGATCCGTTAATTACTTGTAATGCTTACTATCTTGAATTATTATCATTATTTACAATTTTTTATGGATTATGAGTGTATTCTTTATGGAAAGTCAAACCAAAACAAGCCCCATCCGGTAGTCTTTTACACTTACCGGTGGGGCTTAAACAAGTACGGTTTTTTTAATCATATTGGTATCTTATTTGATACCAAATATGTTTTTATTGGTTTATTGTTTTATTGGTTTATTGGCTTATTATTTTATTGTTTTATTGGTCTTATTAAAATCTTACTTAAAATCACGTAATACATCACTCTATAAAATTAATGCCAGTGATCCATTCATTATTTCGCCAGAAGCAACATGATATCATTGCTTCTCTGGATGAATTTCGTCATTGCTTCGGGCTCCATAGGTTTATGACCTAATAAAGCAAGATCATAAAGCTGTTCACAAATCATTGGAGTATGCTCTGAATCCTCCTTGGTAAGGATATACTGCACCAGTTTATTATTTGCATTCAACACAAGTGTCTCGCCGCCGCCAAACATATTCGGGTCCATTCCCTGCATGTTATACATACGCATCATATCCTGCATTCTGCGACTTTCCTCGGAAAGCGTCATCATGGATGATACCTTATCGTTCTTAAGCTTTTCTACCTTAACCTCCAGCTTTTCTGCTCCTAGTACCTTACGGAACAGCTTTGTCATGGCCTCGGTATTATTCTTTAAGACCTTCTTATCCTTTTTCTTGGTCTCTTCCTTAAAGGTGTCCGTGATATCCGCATCAATCCGCTGGAACTTTATCTTCTGATCCTGCTGTTCTAACTGGGTTATGAACGGCTGATCAATGTTATGTGTTAAGATGAGTGCCTCCATGCCGGATTCCTTGAACATATTGATATACTGGCTCTGCTGCTTCTCATCGGTTACATAATAGATGGTAGTTTTCTTATCCTCATCAACCTCATCCTCGTCTTGCCCGTGGTCATGCCCGTGGTCATGGCCGCATTCACAATCCTCACCATGCTCATGGTCATGGCCGCAATCACAATTATCCTCCTGCTTTGACTCAGCGTCCACTTCCTTTTCTTCTTTCTCGGAAGCATCCTCTTTTTTGTCAGAAGCCGGTGTCACTTTCTCAATATATTCCGCAAGGGTAATATATTTACCCTCTAAATTCTTGTAAATGATGGACTCCTTCATCTTGTCCCGGAACTTTTCATCCTTTAAACAGCCAAATTTGATGAAGGGACTGAGATCATCCCAGAACTTCTCGTAATTTTCACGTTCCACCTTATGCATACCGGTCAGCTTATCCGCTACCTTCTTGGAGATATAATCGGAAATTTTCTTTACAAAACCGTCATTTTGCAGAGCACTTCTGGATACATTAAGCGGCAGGTCAGGACAGTCGATGACGCCCTTAAGTAGCATCAAAAATTCCGGAATTACTTCCTTAATATTGTCAGCAATGAATACCTGGTTGCTAAATAATTTAATCAATCCTTCTAAGGAATCGTACTCCGTATTAATCTTCGGAAAATATAGAATTCCCTTTAAATTAAACGGATAGTCCATATTCAGATGAATCCAGAAAAGTGGCTCCTTATAATCATGAAAAACATCGCGGTAAAAGCTTTTGTATTCCTCTTCGGTACAGTCATTCGGATGCTTTGCCCATAAAGGATTCGGATTATTAATCGGCTCTGGTTTCTTAACCTCTTTCTCCTCGGAAACCTTACCCTCTTCATCCACGGAAGCATCTATCACTTCCTCTGCTTTATCTTCTGACATAGGAGCATTCGCATTGATAAAATAAATCTCAACCGGCATGAAGGAACAGTATTTTTTCAATATCTCCTTCACACGATATTCGTTGGAAAACTCATAGCTCTGGTCGTTTAAATAAAGAGTAATCTCTGTACCACGGTCATCCTTGGCACTGCCACTCATCTCATAGGTTGTACCGCCGTCGGATTCCCAATGAACCGGAGCCGCCTCCGGCTGCCAAGATAAGGTATCGATCGTAACACGGTCAGCCACCATAAATGCAGAATAGAAGCCTAAACCAAAATGACCGATGATCTGGTCTTCATTTGTCTTATCCTTGTATTTTTCCATGAACTTCTGTGCACCGGAAAATGCAATCTGATTGATGTACTCTTTCACTTCCTCCGCTGTCATGCCTATACCGTTATCCGTAAATTTAATCGTCTTCTTCTCAGGATTTACGGTTACTGTGATCTGATAGTGATTATCCTCAGGCAGGTTAGCCTCTCCCATGATTTCAAGCTTTTTGAGCTTGGTTATGGCATCACTGCCATTGGAAATTAACTCCCTAATAAAAATGTCATGATCAGAATATAACCACTTCTTAATGATTGGGAAAATATTCTCTGAATGAATGGATAAATTACCGCGTTCTGTGCTCATAATATACACTCCTTTTCAATTTCTTTTCCTTTTTATAATAGCAAAAATAAATTTAATTAGGTTAATGTCTGCAGTTTAGAAACATTCTGCCCGATGCATTAACAAAAGATAAAACAACCTCAAAAGATATGATAATACGATTAAAAAAAATTGTCAAGATAAAATTAGCACTCTTCTAACAAGAGTGCTAATAATCTACTTAAGCATCATGATTGTTCAACAAACGCTATTCCCTGCTGCCTTAACATGTTCCTTACTTCAGCATCCCATTCCTGCTCTAGGGTTTTATCCAAGGTAAAGGTCTTGATGGCGGTACCTGTAATCATATGAAGCTCGCCCTTCTCAAACCGGATATTCAGATAAAGTCCTCCTACTTCCTCCTGTCGGATCCTTCCAGCTAGCTTTTGCACCAGTAAAGCCGTCTGCTCCTCTGAAAGCTGGAATACCACCTTGAAGGATAGCGGAGTCCTGTTACCTTTAATCATGGAAAATGCGATGGCTCTTATGTCACTCCATAAAGTAAACTGTTTATCCGTGCGTTCATTTAATTCTTCCTTAGTAAAAAAATTTTCATTCAACTGCCCTGATATATGAAAATTTGTAAAGGTCTGGATCTCTAATTCCCTCAGCAAAAATGAATCAAATACAGTTTGCGTAAGAAGCTTTGCCATAAAGGATTTCACTTCCGGAATGTTTAATAGAATCATACATTTCTCCTGTTGAGCATTATTATTATGTTTATTCCAATATTAAATTCTGTATTACTTACCTAAATCATGAACTTTGAATGGTAATTTTTTTAGCATATTTTTCATTTTTTTATGAAATATCTGTAATCGCGTGTTCATTTTCCTAGTATATAATCTGACTTATTACGAACAATAGTAATAGATAATAACTTAAAGTGCAACAAATAAAATTGTCTATAAAAATACCATAAGTTAGGAGGATTTCAATATGTATTTTGAACCATCAAAAAAAACTTATTATCGTTTTCCTTCCACCAATAGCATAAACGATTTAGATTCCAGATATTATTTTCCTGAAAAACCAATCCATACGGAATTTGATGCACGATTAGAAACAACCACGTCTACCACCAATTCCAACAGGGATTCCTTTCAAAATTAATTTTAAAATAAAGCATTTGCGAACAATATAGTTTTTGCTATTGCACTCACAACACATACTATTCCTCCGCTCCAACCTTCCTACGGGCTTAACTTCCCCTCCGGAGTAGTTGTGTGCGCAATTAATACAAATTATGAGTTTCGCTATTGCCTTTTAATTTAAAAATTGATCAATCAGAAATAAAATGAAAAGATGACCCGGGTAAAAGATATAAAAGAAGTATTTTATATCTTTACCCTTTTTTCCGTTATAAAATGCAATGAATAACATGGACAATACAGCCAGCACCGAAATCGATATCTGACCTTGACTTATTATGAAGCCAAAAATGATAAACATGGAAATTGAAAGCGTCATAATATTGCCTCTGAAAAAATAAAGAGCAGCGATCATTAAAATGCCTGAAAAATCATAATCCGTACTCAGGAAATATGCAATTTTGCATATTACATATACAACCAATGCATATAAAACCAGGCTAATAACAAAGTGCTGTTTGAATTTTTCTTCTATACGCTTAATGAAAACCAACATAAGTAAACCTAGAAACAAGGTAAAGAATACATTTTGATGGGATAACAGACGAATTAAAATTGTATTTGAAACGAAGGAATATTCATAACCAAATTGCTGTTTTGAGACTAAATCCCATAATCTTCCTACATCTGTTACAATATTACCGCCATAGGAGTAATGATAAAAAGCAATATCAAACGGTATTTCAGAAATGAGCGCAAAGAGCCCAAGACGAAGCAGATACTTTTTTACATTTTTCGTATAATAAAAGCCTTCTACAATAAGAAATGCAAAAATCGGAAAAGCAATTCGGCCGATGCTTCGAAATACTAAATTATAAATATTATTATCCCGAATAAGGATTGCTCCGATATGATCAATCAACATAGTAATAATCGCTATTATTTTTAATGTAGTACTTGTCATGATAATTCCTTCCCGACTTTTTATATTATTGTATTTTTTAATAAGCAATTTATATGAATCAATTTGTCAATTTAGATATGCATTCTCTTGTTGATTTCAGTTTTCATGTTATCACCTTCAAATACTATCAGAGCCAACAAGCTAATTGCACTGACAGCGACACAAATCACAGACGGATATCTGACATTTAAGCCACCAAACAACAGAAAAATAATAGGCACAAAGCCAAAAATTCCATCCACAAGCAAATATATAATCAGATCTCTGACACCGATTTTTAAAATTTTAGCCGCTATTGCCATTACAATCATTGCACCAACACAAATGGTCGGAATCACATAATCAATGGACCATTGCCTCCATCCCATGGAGTAATCCCATATGACGGACAAAACCCCTAATACCAAAACCTGCCATACAATTGTTTTTGGAATGTTATTTCTTTTACGCAGGATAAAAAACAGGCTAATCCACATACAAAGAATTCCTGCTGCAACAAATAGGGACCATCTGGATTCCTTTGTAAAAATTGCATTCAAGGCAATGCTGATGACAACCACACTTAAGGACAACATCAAAATAATCCGTATAAACAGATTAAACTCCTGGTATATGGTCGGTATATGCGGAAAGACCTCTTCCTCTTCCTCCCCTTCACCCTGCGGGATTCCTCCGCAAAGCGGGCAGACATGATTATTTCCTTTTAATGATACTTTACAATTCTCACAGTACTGCACGAAGAATTCTCCCTTCTGTATACGAGATGACTTAGCTTGTCCGAATGAAAGTGTTGCGAAACCCGTAATATAATGTAATTCAGAAATTTTATTATATCGGTTAATCATAAGCCATTACGTAACAATATAATACGTTTATTCAATTCCAAATAGGCTTATATCAGACTTCCGAAATATTCGTGTTAATTGTGATATCAATTCCCTCTTTTGATAACATACGAAAAAAATTCTTTTGAATGTCGGTTCCGATAAAAGGTGAAGCAAAGCTTACAACCAATTTATCCTGAAAGGAACACATACCGATCTGCGGCCTTCTTGCACTAAAAAAGCAATTGAACATCCGAAGGTAAGGAGAAAGTTCTTCAGCTACCGTAATTTTACCTACATTGGATAGGGTCGCTGTGATGCCTCTGTCATTAATGGAATTGGCAAAACGTAGTACCTTATCCTTAAGATACAATGGCACCACCCTCATAAATGCATTGTGCTCCAGTGCTGAAAGCCGATTCATATGCTCTCGTAGATTTTCTTCGGTCAGTGCCTTAGCAAAGGAAGCTTTCACCTCCTCTATGATATTTTCCAGCGTCACATTTTCCTTATCGAACTTGTATGTTATATGAATAGTTCCAAAAAAATTACGTGCGGTAACTGAGGGAAAATAGGTACGCAGATTCACAGGAACCGATAGGACTACCGGATACCTTCGGCTTCTTGCAGGCATTTCCTGATAGATCGCCATAAAGAATAAAGCTGTCAGGTAGATGGTCAATGTCGTATTATAACGATGTGATAATTCTAATATTCCTTTGACCGGCATAACACCTTCGATTACCCTGATCCGGTTATCAATCATACGGCGTCCCGTAATCCGGAAGGCTTTCGTAATCCTGATTTTATTCGATTTATTATTACCGGTATAATGTTTTAAAAAGCTATCATCATTTTTTTGGGAAAAGGAAGCATCATAATCCAGCTTCGGTAACTTTTCTCCAAAATCCGTAAGGTATTTATCCGTGATATAATAATACAGCAAGGTTTTTAAAAAGCCAAGAGCGCCGGTACCATCCGTCAGAGCATGATACATTTCGAGATTTATACGTTTTCTGTAGTAGGTAACCTCAAAAAGTAAATTCCTGCTGTTAGGATGGTAAAGCGTACTGCAGAGCAGCTTATGCTCCTCCCTTACCTCCGGCTTTAATTCCGTACTTTCAAAATAATACCAGAAAACACCGCTTCTTAGAATACAGCGGTATAACGGAAAAAGCTCCATTGTTTTATCAAGAGCTCTTTGCAGGATATTTTTATCGACCTCATCCCTTAATTCACTGACAAAACGGAATACCTTCGTATCCTTTCCGTTGGTATTGGGAGGAAATATTTTTGCGGCATTATCTAATTTTGTCCATTCAACGGGCTTTTTTCTCGTCATAATAATACCCCCTTTCCGTTAAAAACAACCAATATAAATCAATTAGTGCATTCTTATATTTGAAATATTGATGATGCCTATGCGAAGCATCCATCTCATTGTCAAAAATACAGCTTATAATACCCGAACCCTATCTTTCGTTATATAGATAGACTATTCTGCGTAAGGATAAATACATTAAAATAAATTATTTATTCAAAAAACGGTTGATTAATTCATAAGTCTGTTTGACATGGGTAAAATGCTTGGGCAGACGGATAAATCCATGTAATGCATTCTTCATCCGGTATACTTGTGCTTCATTCCCAAACTCATAAAGCTTTCTTCCATAGGCCTCGCCCTCGTCTCTTAGCGGATCATACTGTGCCGTAATGATTAAGGTGTTCGGCTGTCTCGATAAATCCTTTGCCAACAGCGGGGCAAGGTAAGGATTTTGCAAATCCTCCTCACTGCTTTTATACAAATCCACAAATTCACAGAGACGTTTTGATGTTAGAAGATAATCGGTTCCATTCTCACGAATGGATTTAAAGGGTGATGAATCACTGTGGTCATGATAGGTGGATGGGTATAGAAGAATTTGTTTGGAAGGTAAAAATTCGCCACGGTCCCTCGCCATCATCGATACTACTGCAGCCAGATTACCTCCGGCACTGTCACCTATCAGAGTAATATCCTCCGCCTTTACATCAAAAAGAGTCGCATCCATAAATATTTCCCTCGCAACCGCATAACAATCCTCTACAGCTGCAGGAAACGGGTGCTCCGGTGCCAACCGATAATCTACGGATACAATAATGTGACCGGTCTGTTTTGCCATAATGGAGCAGACGGAACTGTAACTGTCTATATTACCGATTACAAAGCCGCCACCGTGAAAGAAAATCAATACCTTATTAACTTCTATTTGCTCGGACGGGAGAAAAATCCGTACCGGTATTTCGTGGTCCATGCCAATTATCTTATGGTCCCATATCTTATAAAGTGGTCTGATATAAGGATGTGCCGCAATATTTAACTGTCTTTGCAGCTTATAGGTCTTTTTTAAGTCCAAATCAGGAAATGACAATGCTTTTAAAGCCATTTTCATTGCTTTATTGATTGACAAGCTTCACCCCTGCCTTTCTAAATCTTTTCTATATACATTCTAACCAAGTTAAAATAAAAAGTCAAACGAAACAAAAGATGGCTAGCATTCATTCCAATCGTTGTAAAAATCACATCCATCTTTATAAGAATTGACATTGAGAGTCAAAATTTGGTGTGTTATAATACATGAAATAAACTTATTCTACTTGTTTCATTTGTATAGATAATAGATACATTTGGTGCAAAATATATTACGGAGGCAGAAATATGTATTATAAACAATATGGCAATACGGATATGATGGTTTCTGCAGTAGGTATGGGAACCATGCGTTATAAGGACGAGGACGTCAAAGCGGGTCATCTTGACAAGTGCGCCGAGATTGTTTTATATGCTCATGAAAAGGGCATTAATTTCTTTGACTCGGCTCCTTTTTATTGTGATGACAAAAGCGAGGAAATCACCGGTTTGGCTTTATCCCAGTTAAAACGGGATAGTTTTTATATTTCCTCTAAGATTAACATGGGCACCTTACGAGGTAAGTTCAGTCCGGAGGACTTTAGAAAAAGACTCGTAAATTCCCTATCCCGCTTAAAGGTGGATTATCTGGATTTTTATTATTTATGGTGTATGTTAGATATCGAATCCTTCCAGCGGCAGTTTGATCTCATGTATGGTGCCTTTGAAGCGGCAAAAAGTGAGGGCTTAATTCGCAATATCACTTTTTCCTCCCATATGCAGGGAAATGATCTGGAATATGTGATTGAAAAGAATGCTTTTCAGGGCATGTTGATCGGCTATAACGCTTTAAATTACCGCTTCCGTCAATCCGGAATCAATGCCGCCAATAAAAAGGGTATGGGAATCGTCGTAATGAATCCGTTGGGTGGTGGTCTAATACCGAATAATCCTAACGTTTTTCAATATCTGACCGAAGATACCGATTTGACCGTTCCTCAGGCAGCGCTCCGCTTTGTAGCTTCTCATAAGGAAATATCCGTTACTTTAGCGGGCTGTACCACAAAGCAGCATGTGGATGATGCCGTAAAAGCAATTGAACACCTGGTAGAAAAACCAGCAAGCGAAATCTATAAGGAATACGAAAGCAAGGGCATCGCTTTGAACAATCTATGCACCGGTTGCTCCTACTGTAAGCATTGTCCTGTGGATATCGACATTCCGAAATTCATGGACGCATATAACGAACAGATTCTGGGTAACAGCATGAAGAACCGTCTTGCTTATCATTGGGGCATTCCTGCATCGAAGGCGGCAGAATGCATTAAATGCGGCAAATGCGAGACCTTATGTACTCAACATCTTCCGATCATTGACCGTCTGGAGGAAATCGCTCTTACTTGCCAATAGACAGGAAGCATTGATTTATAAATGTTTGTATCAAGTATAATTCAATTTTATATGAAATGAATACAATATTTAGTTTCTTAGAGATTTACATGATTATCTTACCTAGTGGAGGTTTATAGAATGAACAGTATATTGACAAATGGACAGGTTGTATTGTTTCAGGGAGACAGCATAACCGACTGCGGCAGAAACAGGGAGGATATTAATTCCCTGGGAGATGGATATGCCGAAATCGTATCTAAAATGTTTCAATTGTTATTTCCGGACCGTAAGGTAACCTTTGTGAACAAAGGTATCTCCGGAAACAGAGCAATCGACCTGTTAGGACGTTATGACGAGGATTTTAAAGAGATTCAACCCGATTTCCTTTCCATTTTAATCGGTGTAAACGATACCTGGAGAAGATATGATTCCAATGATCCGACTAGTGCCGAAAGCTTTGAGAAAACTTACCGTGAACTTTTAACCAGAATTAAGAAGGATATGCCAAACTGCAAAATCATGCTGTTAGAACCTTTCCTTTTAAATTCCGTGCCGGAGAGGGCCTCCTGGAGAGAGGATTTAGATCCGAAGATTCATGTGGTACGACAATTAGCGAAAGAATTCGCAGACTATTATCTTCCGTTGGACGGAATCTTTGCAAAGGCAGAGGTAGAGCGTTTCACTTGTACCGAAATGTCGGGTGACGGCGTTCATCCAAGCACCATTGGTCATACATTGATAGCTGAGGAGTACATAAAGGCCTTAAGCTAAGCCAATATCCTTTTCACATCTAATGGAGGGTAATAATATGAAGCATCAAAAAAGATTATTGATTTCCATCCTGTTATCCATAATTGGAGCAGTCGCTTGGTTTATTGTCGATTACCAGGATCACGGCTTTGGCATCAGCATATTCGGCGGTCCAATCATGGTACTCGGTTCGATCGGAATTCCAAACTTCATCGAAATGAGAAAAAACAGGAAATGTAAAGGATTAAAGTAGCTTTGAAATAATTTAATATAATATGCAATTTGAATGGCATGGATTATAGAAATACAATGAAGGTGGGATATATCGTGTTCTCAGACGCTAGTTAATGGTAAACTAGCATTTTGGAGTACTTCATATCCTCCTTCTTTAATTAATCAATACAATTCAATAAGTACCTCCACCATTACGAATATAGCAAATTTGTATGGCAGAACAAAATTTATTAAACGAATAAAATTCGCTTTGTGAAAAATCAAGATTTTTAACACTAACCTCTTGCAAAATCAGGAATATACGCTACAATAGTAATTGGCGATTTTCAACTTTGAACGAAATCTTTAGGAGGATTCTATGATACAGGCTAGTAACATAACTTTACGACTAGGAAAGCGTGCATTATTCGAAGACGTGAATATAAAGTTCACTGAGGGTAATTGTTACGGATTAATCGGTGCCAACGGTGCCGGCAAATCCACTTTTCTTAAAATATTGAACGGACAATTAGAGCCCAGCAAAGGTGATGTCATCATCACTCCGGGCCAGAGACTTTCCTTTTTACAGCAGGATCATTTCAAATATGATACTTATCAGGTACTTGATACTGTTATCATGGGTAATAAGCGTCTTTACGAAATTATGAAGGAAAAAGATTTAATCTATGCAAAGGAAGACTTTACGGAGGAAGACGGTATTCGTGCGAGCGAACTGGAAGGTGAATTTGCTGCTATGGACGGCTGGGAGTCTGAGTCGAATGCTGCAACACTCCTAAACGGACTTGGTGTAGAAACGGATCTACATTATAAATTAATGAATGAATTAAACGGTGGTGAAAAGGTTAAGGTTCTTCTTGCACAGGCATTATTCGGAAATCCGGATATTCTGCTGCTCGATGAGCCCACCAACCACTTGGATTTAGAAGCGATCCGCTGGCTCGAGGAATTCTTGATTAACTTTGAAAATACGGTAATCGTGGTTTCCCATGACCGTTATTTCTTAAATAAGGTTTGTACTCACATTGCGGATATTGATTATGCTAAAATACAGCTTTATTCCGGTAACTATGACTTCTGGTACGAATCCAGCCAGCTCATGGTAAAACAGATGAAGGAAGCCAATAAGAAGAAGGAAGATAAGATTAAGGAATTACAGGAATTTATCCAAAGATTCTCAGCAAATGCTTCCAAATCAAAACAGGCTACCTCCAGAAAGAAAGCATTGGAAAAAATCGAACTGGATGATATCCGTCCCTCCAGTCGTAAATACCCTTATATTGATTTCCGTCCAAGTCGTGAAATCGGTAATGAAGTTCTTACCGTTGAGAATCTTTCAAAAACCATTGATGGTGTAAAGATACTCGATAACATTTCCTTCATGATTGGCCGTGAGGATAAAGTAGCATTTGTTGGTCCTAATACCAATGCTACCACTACCCTATTCAAGATTTTATCCGGTGAAATGGAACCGGACGAGGGCAATTACAAATGGGGTATCACCACAAATGTATCCTATTTCCCAAAGGATAACACTAAGCTATTTGCAGGTGAAGAGACCATTGTTGATTTCTTAATGCCCTTCTCTCCGGAAAAGGATGTTACTTATGTACGTGGTTTCATGGGTAGAATGCTATTTGCGGGTGAAGAAGGTTCCAAGAAGGTTAAAGTACTCTCCGGTGGTGAAAGAGTCCGCGTTATGCTATCCAAAATGATGATTGCAGGAGCGAATGTATTAATCCTTGATGAGCCTACCAACCACTTGGATATGGAGTCCATTACTTCCTTAAATAACGGTTTGATGAAATTCCCGGGAGTAGCATTATTTACTTCACAGGATCATCAGTTTGTACAGACTACCGCAAACCGTATCATGGAGCTTACACCGAATGGTCTCATTGATAAGATATCCACTTATGATGAATACCTTGACAGTGATGAATTGGCTAGAAAGAGACAGGTAATGCAGTTCACCTCGGAAGAAGATGAGAGCCGTGAGGATTAATTTTCTTAATACTTGACACAAATCATATAAAGCCCCTGGTATCAATTAGTAATACCCATGCACTTAATATAGAGCTTTTGACCATTAACGTATTTTGTTATGGAACAAAAGCTCTTTTTTTGCGAAAAATAAAATATGCAGGTTGATCAAAAAAGGAACTTATCCTTCTGCAACATCACAAAATTATAGAATATGATAATCTAAGAAGCCATTATCAGGAGAACTTATTGTGTCGATACAAATTAACAGCGTAGAGATAGAATTGTCCCGTCCGGATTATGTCCCGGTAATCAAAGACACCGTCACCTTCTATGGGGGCAGCCAAATGTGGTTTCCCGAAAAAAATAAAAACAACAAGGATTATATCCTGCATAATTACGGTTGTGGTACCATTGCTACCGCTGATCTACTATTATATCTTGCAAGACGAAGTGATGATTTTCGAAGTCCCGAAACGCAAATCGCTCTTAATACCGATAATTCCATTGACCATAGGAATTACGATGCTTACGTGCGCAGGATTAATGATAAATATACGAAAACACGCAGGTATATCGCTGTCCTTGGTACAAAAATCGCCTCTGCTTTTAATTCCTATTCCAAAACCTATGGCCTTGGGTACCATGCATATTGGAAATGGACATTATCGTATTATGATATGTATGAAATCATAGTAGAAATGTTAAATTATGATATACCAGTAATCATTTCAATTGGGCCAAATACGCCTAAATTCTGGGAAAACAAAGGAATACCTTTTTATCAGAGATATGAAGTTACTATCCCTGATTCAGAGGAGCAGAAGTCCCCTACTAAGCAATACCGTTACAGAGCTGTTATGCAGGATATCAACAGTCATTATGTCACCGTAACCGGTATCATTAAGGACAATTTAGCTCACAAAATTATGCTACGCATCTCCTCCTGGGGAGTGGAATACTATATTAATTATGAAGAATACCGCAATTATATTGAAAACTGCGGAGGTACCTTTACCAGTAGTTTAGTTCAGATTAAAAGATAGGGAAGCAGAAGCATTTATTTTTCTGCAAAAAGTCCCTTTTTCATTTTATGATTGTCAAGTGTTCCTATTAAAGCTCCTATCGATGCTGGTACAAATGCAAAGATTATATTGATACCTTGGATGTTATGAAATACGAAAAATGGTATTATACCACCCAAAGCTCCTACAAATATTGGATAAAGGTAATACATAAAACCATTCTTCAAGCTAATAATAAGCGCTATAATAAAAGAAATGGTTGGCAGTAATATGTAAAAATTCAGAACGGCATAACCCATTTCATCTCCGGGTTGTAACAGATAAACACCCCAAAGACAAATGGCTGTATAAATCAGTACTGTAATTCCATAGCATAATACCGATATCATTAATCCAATCATTTGAATTTTGGAGCAGGAAATTGCGTATATCACCTTATTGGGATATACGGCTTGAATTATAACGAGCTTTTTGATGGGCTAAAAAAACTTGAATAATTACCACTTTTATACATAATTAATGTCTATGTAAAAAAAGAAGGAGTTTATTTGAAGTACATCTCCTTTGTTAGTTTTTTGACTAACAATTAGAGAATACTTCAAATTTCCTCCTTCTTTCTATATCCAATGCAGTTATGCTCCGGCATAGCAATTTTCAAATTATATCTTCCTGTATTTCTGATATCGCATCTCTAACATCGTATCCATCGGAAGTTTCAGTAAATCCTCTAAATCTGCTTCTATCACCGATTTTACGCTCAGCATGATTTTATCAAAGTCAGTATGTGCACCGCCCACCGGTTCAGGAATAATCCCATCGATAACTCCGAATGAAAGTAAATCCTGCGCGGTTAGCTTCATATCCTTCGATGCCTGCTCTGCCTTTGAGGAATCCTTATAAAGAATACTAGCAAAACCCTCCGGTGAAAGAATGGAATAAATCGCATGTTCCAGCATGTATACCTTATCTGCTACACCAAGTGCCAGTGCACCGCCGCTACCGCCCTCCGATATTACAATAGATACAATCGGAGTCTTTAGGAGCATCATTTCAGCTAAGTTAGATGCGATTGCCTCTCCCTGTCCTCGTTCTTCAGCACCTAAGCCGCAGAAGGCTCCCGGGGTATCGATAAAGCAGATGATCGGACGATGGAATTTTTCTGCCTGTTTCATTAAACGAAGCGCCTTTCGATATCCTTCAGGATGGGGCATGGAGAAGTTTCTTGCGATGTTTTCCTTCGTATTTCTGCCCTTTTGTTGTGCTATTACAGTTACCGGTATCCCATTAAAGAATGCTATTCCGCCTACGATTGCCCGGTCCTCCCCATAATAACGGTCACCGTGCAGCTCAAGAAAATTAGTAAAGATACGCTCTATATAATCGAGACCTGTTGGTCTTAATGGCATTCGAGCCAGTTTCACTTTTTCCCAAGGTGTTAATTCCATGTTGCCCTCCTTAAGATGATACCTGATCGGTCAAATCCTTATCAGCTGCTGCATGTAACTTTAAGATGGTTCCAAGTGTTATTTTTAGCTGATCCCTGGGTACAATCTGATCTACAAAACCGTGCTCCAGTAGAAATTCTGCTCTTTGAAAACCCTCCGGAAGTTTTTGCCCAATGGTCTGTTCAATTACTCTTGGTCCGGCAAATCCAATCAGCGCTCCCGGCTCTGCCAAAATAATATCTCCAAGCATTGCAAAGCTTGCTGTAACGCCTCCAGTGGTAGGGTCAGTAAGCACTGTGATGTATAATAGACCTGCTTCACTGTGTCTAGCAACTGCAGCACTTACCTTTGCCATCTGCATCAGAGAAAAGATCCCCTCCTGCATTCTGGCTCCTCCCGAAGCGGTAAATACAATCACCGGAAGTCTTTCTTTGGTGGCTCGTTCGAATAACCTTGCAAGCTTCTCACCGATGGCAGTTCCCATGCTGCCCATGAAAAAGGCTGCATCCATTACACCCAGCATTACCGGACACCCGCCGATTTTACCTTTACCGGTTACCAAACCGTCTACCAGTCCTGTCATCGTCTGGGTCTTCACCAGCTTATCACCATAGCCCGGAAAGGAAAGCGGGTCTTTTGTTGTTACATGCTTATCATATTCAATTAATTCGCCGTCATCAAGAATCATGGCAAATCGTTCATTTGATAATACCTTGAAATTATAGCCGCACTCATCACACCTTTTAAAATTCTTTAAAAGGAGTTTCGTATAGATTACCTTTGTGCAGCGGGGGCATTTCGTCATAATACCTTGAGGCACATTGGGACGGTCCTCCTCCGGCTTTTCAACATCACGCGGTCTGGCCCGGAAAATTTCAGTTGTTGCATATTGCTTTGACTTAAACGGATTCTTATTCATTATGCTTCATTCCTTCAATCAAGCCTGTATTATATCTTCCTGTAATAATTTCTTCCCGTTCTAATAACTCATACTGAAATTCTGTATTGGTTTGAATACCTTCAATTACTATTTCAGAAAGAGCACGTTTCATTCTCTGGATTGCTTCATCCCTGTCTTTGCCGTAAGCGATTACCTTCGCAAGCATGGAATCATAACAGGGAGGAACCACATAACCCGGATATAGAGCACTGTCTACACGAATACCATTTCCACCCGGGAATAAAAGGTTCTCAATTTTTCCCGGACAGGGCATAAAGTTTCGTTTCGGGTCTTCCGCATTTATTCTGCATTCAATCGCATGGCCTCTGATTTCAATATCCTTTTGCTGATAAGGCATCCATTCACCATTGGCAATTCGAATTTGTTCCTTAATCATATCGATCCCGGTAACCATCTCGGTAACCGGATGTTCCACCTGGATTCTTGTATTCATTTCCATGAAATAATAATTTCCCAGCTGGTCTAATAAGAATTCGATGGTTCCGGCATTAACATAACCGGTGGCTTTCGCTGCCTTTACTGCTGCATCACCCATCTTTTTCCGAAGTTCCTTGCTCATCAGGGAGGAAGGAGCTTCCTCCATCATTTTTTGATTTCTTCTTTGTACGGAGCAGTCACGCTCGCCCAAATGAATTACATTTCCATGGCTGTCAGCCAAAATCTGAAACTCAATATGCTTGGGGTGAACAATTAATTTCTCCATATATAATTTATCGTCACCGAATGCCGCCTTCGCTTCTGCTTTCGCTGCATTAAATAAGCCTTCTAAGTCCTCGGCTGCATATACGGCTCTCATACCCTTACCACCACCGCCGGCGGAAGCCTTAATCATTACCGGAAAACCGATTTTTTCCGCCAGTGCTGCGGCGTCCTTAACACATTCCAGTTCTCCATCCGATCCGGGGACTACAGAAACCCCAGCCTTTTGCATGGTTTCACGGGCTTTCGATTTGTTACCCAATAAATCTATAGTATCCGCATTGGGTCCGATAAATGTGATATTACAGTCTGCACACATTCTTGCAAAGGAACTGTTCTCCGACAGGAAGCCAAAACCCGGGTGAATTGCAGTTGCGCCGGTTAAAACAGTCGCACTGATTATGTTCTGCATATTTAAATAACTATCCTTGGACTTTGCCGGACCGATGCAAACCGCTTCATCAGCCAGCATTACATGAAGTGCTTCCTTATCTGCTTCCGAGTATACTGCCACCGTTTTGATACCCATTTCTCTACAGGCACGTATGATGCGGACAGCAATTTCGCCTCGATTTGCTATTAATATTTTTTTAAACATTGCATTTCTCCTTGTTTCGTCCGTTGATATATTGATTTCTATCCAATGGCAAAAGTAAGAACCGCTTCAACTGCAACCTGGTCATCCACGGTGGCGACTGCGGTGCCTAAACCAAAATTACCCTTACTTTTTGTTATTTCTACTTCGAGTTTTAATACATCTCCGGGTACTACCTGTCGTTTAAATTTTACATTATCTATGCCACCAAAATATACAATTTTGCCTGCATTTTTTTCTAAACTAAGCATTACTAAAGCGCCGGTCTGCGCTAGTGCTTCCAGTATAAGTACTCCGGGCATTACTGCCTTTCCGGGAAAATGACCCACAAAGAAGGGTTCATTCATGGTAACACATTTACGACCGATGGCATGCTTTCCCGGCTCCATTTCATCAATACGGTCCACCAATAAAAACGGGGGTCTATGTGGTAATATTTTTTGTATATCATCAATATTTAACATATGTTTATATATCCTTTCCATCAAGAACAGACAATCAAATCCAAACACATTCCATATAAAATACAGATACCTACAGCTTTTACTATATCGATTGTATAAAACACAGCCAAAAATCACATAAAAATTCGTTCTAAGTTATTCATGTTTTTTGATTAATATTAAGCCTTCTTAGAAATAAATTACCTGACAACCATTCATCTTCAACTATTATTGTTCCCGATTAGCATTCATCTACCTATTAGTATTTATCTCCTGACAACTATTCGTCTTCAATTACCATTGTTTTCTGATTTATCGTCATCAGCTAACCATATTAACAGATCGATCATACTTTCCGAATCAACCCACACCTCTGGGATTTTTGCGGATTTTAGTGTGGGTATCGGTTAATGCACCTCGTATTGCCGGAAACCTAATCTTGGTTAATGAATTATATATTACCGGATCACGAACAGCGGCTGACCGAATTGCACCATTTCTTCGTTATCGATCAGTATCTGAACAACCTCACCGTCATATTCACTTTCGATTTCATTCATCAATTTCATAGCCTCGATAATACAGAGCGTCTGACCCTTCTTTACCTTGTCTCCGACTTTTACAAACGCCGGTTTTTCGGGTGATGCCTGTGAATAGAAGGTTCCAACCATGGGGGAAAGTATTTTCTTTCCATCCAACTCAACCGGTTGCTTATCTACTGTTTCAGCAGGCGCAGCCACAGGAGCTGCAGCAGCCGGAGCAGTTACATTTACCTGAGGCATAGGAACCGGCATAGTTAAAGCAGGTGCGTAAGCTACGGGAGAAGCTTTTTCCATACAGATACGTGTACCGTTATTATCTTCTATTTCAAGCTTTGTTAAATCAGTCTGATTCATTTCCTTCATTAAATTAAGAATTACCTGATAATCCACTATGATACCTCCATGTTTTTAAAGATAAGAGTTGCATTATGGCCGCCAAAGCCCAGTGAATTTGACATGGCATAGGATACCTTTTGGCTTCTTCCGGTACCCGGAACATAATCCAGATCACAATCCTCATCCGGATTTACTAATCCGATGGTTGCCGGGATATAACCTTCCTCAATAGCCTTGATACTAACAACTGCTTCAACTGCACCTGCTGCACCAAGCAAATGTCCAATCATTGATTTCGTGGAACTGATTGCTATATGATATGCATCCTCACCCATCGCCTTTTTCATTGCTATTGTCTCGAATTTATCATTAATTGGTGTACTGGTTCCGTGAGCATTAATATAGGACAAATCCTTTGACGTAATATTTGCCTCCTGCATTGCAAGTGTCATAGCCTTTGCTCCGCTATGTCCTTCCGGAGACGGTGAAGTGATATGATATGCATCACAGGTTGCACCATAACCGACAACCTCAGCATAGATTTTAGCTCCTCTTGCTACTGCATGCTCATATTGCTCAAGAACAAGAATTCCGGCACCTTCTCCCATAACAAAACCATCCCTGTCCTTATCAAACGGTATGGAGGCTCTGTTTGGATCTGTACTTGTTGATAGCGCAGTTAAAGATGCGAAACCTGCCACTCCAAGAGGTGTAATTGATCCTTCTGTCCCTCCTGCCAGCATAACGTCGGAATAACCATGCTTAATACTACGGAAAGCTTCTCCGATGCTATGAGTACCGGTAGCACAGGCAGTCACAATATTCGTGCAAACACCTCTTGCTCCAAATTTAATAGCAACGTTTCCTGCAGCCATATTAGATATGATCATAGGAATAAACAGGGGGTTAATGCGTCTGGGACCTTTATCGAATAAATTCTTTGCTTCCTTCTCAATATTATCAAGGCCACCGATTCCTGATCCTACGATTACTCCAAAGCGATCCATATCAATTGTACCTAAATCTAAACCGGAATCCTCTACTGCTTCTTTCGCTGCTGCTATAGCAAACTGGGAAAAACGATCCATTCTTCTGGCTTCCTTTGCATCCATATAATTCTTGGGCTCAAAGTTTTTTACCTCTGCAGCTAATTTTACACCATAATTCTCTGTATCAAAAGCTTTGATAAAATCAATTCCACATTTTCCTGCCTTTACATTATCAAAAAATTCCCTGACGCTATTACCAATTGGGGTAATTGCGCCCATCCCGGTTACGACTACTCTATGATCCATAAATGGTATCCTCCTATCTATGTTACATTACCATGCCACCATCAACCATAAGTACCTGGCCGGTAATATAGTTTGCTGCTTCAGATGCCAAAAAGCTGACAGCACCTGCAATTTCCTCTGCCTTACCAAAACGCTTCAACGGAATATTTGAAATACTTGCTTCCTTTACTTTATCCGGAAGATGATCTGTCATGTCAGTTTCAATGAAGCCCGGTGCAACAGCATTTACCGTGATCCCCCTGGTAGCCAATTCTCTTGCTGCTGCTTTGGTAAGTCCGATGACTCCGGCCTTTGATGCAGCATAATTCGTCTGCCCCGCATTTCCGGTCACACCTACCACTGAGGATATGTTGATTATTTTACCACTCTTTTGTTTCAGCATAACAGTTGAAGCGTATTTTGTACATAAAAATGTACCCTTTAAATTAATATCAATGACGCTGTTAAAGTCTGCCTCAGACATACGCATAAGAAGATTATCTTTCGTAATTCCGGCATTATTTACCAATATATCAAGCCTTCCGAATTGTTTCACTGCCGTCACGATTAACTCCTTTGCCTGTTCATCCCGACTTACATCTGCCTGAACCGCAATTGCTTCTCCGCCGGCATTCTTAATCGTCTCCAGTAATTCCTCAACCTGGGTAATACTGCTTCGGTAATTTACTACTACCTTTGCTCCGTTCTGAACAAAGTGTAAGGCAATCGCTCTGCCAATACCTCTGCCTGCTCCGGTTATAACTGCAATCTTACCATTCAGCATAGTTATTATATCCTTTCTATTTAGCCGCTTTCAACGCTGAAGCAGCAGCTTCTAGGGAAGCCATATCTTCTACATTATAAATTCCAAGACCACGATCGATCTTCTTTACAAAACCCGATAGTGTTTTACCCGGTCCGATTTCAACAAAATTTCTGACACCGTAATCAATCATCCTTCTTATGGTCTGCTCCCATAGAACACTGTTCATTACCTGGCGATATAAAAGCTCTTTTACTTCATCGGAGCTCTTTATAAAGTCAGCATGTACGTTGCTGATCACAGGAATTTTTAAGTCACCTAAGGTTAACGGTTCTAACTCATTTTTCAACTTATCTGCAGCCGGTTTTAACATGGAGGTATGAAACGGAGCACTTACGGTAAGATCAATTGTCTTCATAGCTCCTTTTTCCTTAGCAATTCTCGCTGCTTCATCGACAGCCTTAATTTCACCACCGATGACAGTCTGTCCTGGACAGTTAAAATTAGCCGCCTCTACGATGCCAAAGGCTTTCGCTTCTAAGCAAGCTTCTCTAACCTTATCTTCCGATAAGCCTAAGATAGCATTCATTTTGCCGATGCCCTCCGGAACTGCTTCCTGCATGAAACGTCCGCGTTTTCTTACCAATGGAACCACTTGGGATAATGCAAACACACCGCTTGCAGTTAATGCAGAATATTCACCCAGGCTTAAGCCTGCAGCGACATCCGGTACGACTCCACATTCGGAGAAAGCTCGAAACGCTGCGATTGAGGTTGTGACAACTGCCGGCTGGGTATTCTCCGTAAGATCCAAATCCTCCTTACGGCCATGAAATACAAGCTGCATTAAATCCATTTGAAGGCTGTCACTTGCTTCTTCAAAGGTTTGTTTACAGACTGGAAAATTATCATATAGCTCTTTTCCCATTCCGATATACTGGGACCCCTGCCCGGAAAATATAAATGCGGTCTTTACCATAATTACCTCCACTCCTTATGAAGCAATGCTTCTGCCTCTGTAAGCATTTCGGTTATAATCTCTTTACAGCTTTGTTCCTTGTTTACGATAGCCGCAATCTGTCCGGCCATGATACTGCCGAATTCTGTATCGCCCTGGACAACTGCTTTCGCAAGTGCTCCGACTCCCAGTTGTTCTATTTCCTGGACGGGTGCATTGGAAGCTTCTAGCTCTGCAAATTTGCGGCTTAATTTATTCTTTAAGGTTCGAACCGGATGTCCCGTACTACGTCCGGTAACCACAGTATCGATATCCTTAGCATTTAATATTTTCTGCTTATAATTAGGATGAACGGTACACTCATGAGCCGTTAAAAAGCGGGTTCCGATCTGAACACCTTCTGCCCCCAGCATAAATGCCGCTGCGATACCTCTTCCATCACCAATTCCTCCGGCTGCAATCACCGGCACAGCTACAGCATCTACAATCTGCGGAACAAGAACCATCGTGGTCAATTCACCCACATGACCGCCGGATTCGGTACCTTCGGCTATTACTGCGTCTGCACCGCTGCGTACCATTCGCTTTGCAATTGCTACCGATGGAACCACCGGGATTACCTTAATTCCATGATCCTTCCACATTTCCATATATTTTCCCGGTGCGCCAGCGCCTGTTGTGACTACCTTAACTTCTTCTTCGCATACCATAGCAGCGATTGCATCTGCATTTTCACTGAGTAACATAATATTTACGCCAAAGGGTTTTTTCGTAAGTTCCTTTGCTTTACGTACTTCCGCGCGAACATAATCAACCGGTGCAGTACCCCCTGCAATAATTCCAAGTCCACCTGCTTCCGATACAGCCGCTGCCAATGAGGCATCGGATATTCTAGCCATTGCTCCTTGGAAAATGGGGTATTCTATATTTAACAGTTCACATATACGTGAATTCATTTTCTACCATATCCTCCTGGTTTTGGAGGATTTTCCTCCTGGTTTTGGAGGATTTTCCTCCTGGTTTTGGAGGATTTTCCTCCTGGTTTTGGAGGATTTTCCTCCTGTCATAAGTGTAGAAAGTAAAATACCCTCCTGCTTTCGAAGGTTTTCCTCGCAAGTCGACAGAAGGTATTCCTCCGGTACTTATCTATGCTTTACTTATTAAGCCTCTTCGTTTTTGCTGTTTAAGTAACTTTCAATATCACCGATGGTACGGATGCTTTCTGTATCTTCAGTAGGAATTTCGATACCGAATTCCTCCTCTAAGGACATGATGATTTGAAAAAGATCTAAGGAATCTGCATTTAAATCATCCTTTAATGAAGTGCTCTCGGTAAGCTCTGCTACGTCAACTCCTAATTGTTCTGCAACTAATTCCTTGATTTTGTTTAAATCCATTTTAAAATCCTCCTAAATTTAATTTAATTTGTGTTTTGGGGAGTTCTGACTCCCGGATAATCCGAATTTGTAAAACTGCATTAGCAAATCTACCTGTGAAACTACTAATTGCATCGCCTCACAATGATTTGTTTGGCAGAATCGAAATTTCTTCCGATGTTTATATTAATTTAGGCGTTTGCGAAACAATATAGTTATTGCTATTGCACACACAACACATACTATTCCTCCGCTCCAACGCTTCCTACGGGCTTAACTTCCGCTCCGGAGTAGTATATGTTGTGTGCGAAATTAATACAGATTTTGAGTTTCGCAATCGCCTTGTATATTAATTCACAAGGATGTATTTCCTTATGAATTACTACCTTATTTTTAACGTTTCTGTCAGAAACATACAGTGAAGCTGATATTTCCATTGGTTTAGTTATTATTACTAATGTTATCAGTCTTCCTATTAACTTGATATTCTATGTTAAATTATTAACCGGTTAAGGCTTAATTCCACTCTAAAAGAACAGCACCGCTAGTCATTCCTCCGCCAAAGCCTACCATGATAATTTTATCTCCCGGCTGCAGCATATTGTCCTGAAGCATTTCCACCAATGCGATTCCGATGGTTCCTGAGGAAGTATTTCCATAACGGTCCAAATTAATGTAGAATTTTTCTAACGGAATTCCACTGCACTTAGCGACATGCTCGATAATTCTCCTGTTTGCCTGATGAGGTACGATATATTTAATGTCCTCGGCTTTTAAATCAGCTTTTTTAAGAACCGCTTCGATATTTTCCAATACGATACGTACCGCAAATTTAAATACCTCCTGTCCCTGCATACGGATACTCGGATTAAAGCTTTCGATCTCGTCTTGAATATAGGGGTTTGAAAGCGGTACTGCAGGACTTACAAGAATAGAGTGCTTACTTCCGTCACTCGTTAAATCAGCTGCGATAATGCCTTTTTTTTCTTCGGATGCAGATAATACGACTGCGCCAGCTCCGTCACCGAATAACACACAGGTGGAGCGATCCTTCCAATCAAGTATCTTGGAATTCGTATCAGCGCCAATCACTAAAACATTCGTATACATTCCAGTTTCAATAAACTGCGCTGCCGTAACCAAAGCAAATACGAATCCAGTGCAGGCAGCGGTCAGATCATAAGCGGCAGCCCTTCCCGCACCAAGCTTTCCCTGAACCATGCAGGCTACGGAGGGCATGAAATAGTCCGGTGTAATGGTTGCGCATATAATCAAATCTATATCCGTTGCTTTTCGTCCGGAGCTTTGTAATGCTCTGTAAGCTGCCTCATAAGCTAAATCAGAGGTCTTCTCACCGGTTGAAATTCGCCTCTCTTTGATACCTGTTCTGGATACAATCCATTCGTCACTTGTTTCTACCAGTTTAGTCAAATCCTCGTTTGTCATAACGTTACTTGGCACATAGCTTCCGGTACCAATAATCGTCGCATGTAACATCGTGGAGTCCTCCTATATTCTTTGCTGCGTGATCAAATTACTAATCAACGCGCCTTGCTGCCGTATAAATATCCTTCAAATGCATGTTGAGTTTTCTAAGAGCCGTAAGTAGAATTTCTTCCTCCTCCGCCGAAAAATCATCAATGATGGCTTCCACCATATCCAAATGAAATTTTTCATGAATACGGTAAGCCAGTTTTCCACGCTTTGTCAGGCTGACATTTACAATTCTACGGTCTGTGTTGCTGCGGTTCCGCAGCATATATCCTTTTTTAATCAGCTTGTCAACTGCTGTTGTTAGTGTACCCATAGTTATCTCTAATTCTGCAGAAACTTCAGACATTGTTTTTGAACCATAAAGCCCAACTGCTTCAATTGTATGAATTTCGGTAATGGACAAATCACTGAAGACACCTTTTTTGATTGAAAATTCTTCGATGTGGTTTACATCATCATATACCTCTACAAGCATCTTATTAATTTCAACTAATTTTTCCTTCACGTGCTCCACTCCTAAGCATATGTTTTGTATTGCAAATATTTTGATAATCAAAATATATAGCAAATACCTTAAAATGTCAAGTTGTTTTTTCTCCTATGGAAGGGGTAAGGGAATGGTTTCGAACTTAACTCTTGCCTGTTTAAAGTTTATTTGAAGATAAGGTATAAAAAGAATATTTATAGATATTTTATAATTAAAAGCAACCAATTTTTTCATTTTATGATATAATTATAGACATATACCAACTTTTACTATAATAAGGATGATTTTGCCTATGAAAATTAGAAATGCACATGTGACGGAACAAACTGATAGTTTCAACCGCCTACTAATGATAAAGCCTTTACATCACCTAAAATTAACGTTAGCTCCACTTCATGATAATGTTAAGCCTATACTAACCATCAACGGTAAAAACTTATTCAACGGGAGCTTTGACAATGGTTATCTGGAATTTGGAAAGAAGAAGTTATTGAAACCGGATTCTTTAAAGTACAGAACCACAAAATGGTTTCCTATACTGGCAAGCCAAGGCAAAAGCCTTGTCTTAAGCGGAACTGCTCATAACCGATCTACCTGGCAATTTAAAACTTCGGACGGTTCTATTATCACGGATGTCGGACTAGCCCAAAAATATAAAAAGGTATCCGATGTCCTACATGACAAAACCGTATCCAAAGTTGATATACCTGAAAATGCCGTTTACGCAAGAGTGTATTACTCTTGTCTCGATGAAGAAGATACCGAACTGGATCATAGATTGCAGATTGAATACGGTAAAATTCCAACCAGTTATCAGCCCTTCGAGGAGATGGCATTTGATTTACCCGAATTAAATAAGAACGACTCCCTTGTATTTGAGAACGGTATCTGGTCCCATATGACCAAACATGGTAACCATACGATTCACATCAATAACGCCGTTATTTTCACCGGCTTCCAACTTTCGGTCAGCCCAGATACCTGCAGGCTCACCTATTCCTGGGCAGATGATGAAAAGAATATCATCCATACCGGAATTTATGGTGTACGCTTTAATACTAAGGACAGCAATCCAATTTGCGAACGTATTGAAGATGCGAAAAACCTTCACTTTAACTGTGTTATCGGTAATAGCAATGCGACCCCTTATCAGAATGATTTTGATTCGATCTATCCATGGTCTGACATTAAGGTATGCAATGTAAAAATTCTGAAGAACGGAAAGCGCAAGATTACCTACTGGGGAGAGGAGGGCTTTTTGCTTAATGGTCTCAACGGTAATGTCATGGTGGAGATTCCGAAGTTTTATTGTAAGCGTGAAATCATTGATGATTACGAATACCTATGGATCAGTGCAACTGAGCAAAAGGACTTTACCCTTGATCCCTCCTTTAACACCGAGACCGGCACTGTCGATCATATCTATATCGGTACGTATTTATCACGAATAAGAAGCGGTAGACTGATTAGTATTAGCAATTCATACCCTCTAATCCGTAAATCCATGCATAAATTGCGGGATTTAATCAAAAATTCCAAAGGCTTTACCGAATGCGACCTTTTATCCATCCTGACCCTGCAGAGACTTTTCCTTGTAGAAACAGCAGTTTTGGACTCCCAGTCCATATTTACCGGTAATGTTTACTTGCCTTATCTATTAAAGGATAAATCAACCTCTTATTATGCTGTCAAGTCAGAATTGGCTACGAACCGTATCATTGTTAAAGATACTAACATGACCCGTCGGTTTCGTGAGGGTGATGCTGTCAGTATATTAAAGCAATGGAAGGATTATATGAATAAATCGGATCGTTTTCAAAGAATAATTACATCAATTCGTGCTCATGGTAATCAGACTTTAGAAATCGCTTTCACCGGCAACCCGATTGATATCGAGAAGGGCGAAACAGGTATCACCTGTCTTCCATGCCGGAATGGTGAAACGGACAAGCTTCCTTATGCCACCGGCTCCATCGAAGGAGCAAGCGGACATACGTCCTTCAAATATCGAGGTATTGAAAATCTCTGGGGGAATGTATTTATTATCCTTGACAATGCCTATGTCAAAAATTCCAAGTTATATCTTAAATATGCCACGGGAAAAACGGTTGAAATCAGCTATTCGCTTCCGGTTCAAAAAGTGCAGCTATCCGCGCAGCAATTTGGTGATCCCTCGAATATGATCATTAAAAAAATGGGTTATGATGATAACAACCCATTGATTATGTTTCCCTCGGAAATCGGTCACGGAGCCTCGACGCATTCTTATTACTGTGATGCCTGGTATAACCTGGCAAAAGAGAATGTTACCTATCTTATAACCTATGGTGGTGCTTGGGATAATAAAGGTTATGCCGGTATTTTTAATTTTCGCGCAAGCCTTACGGAAAAGAGAGCCATTTCGTACAACGGCTCACGGATTATGTTGCGTTAATGCAAAAACGAACAAGCTTTTATGATTCTTTTTAATATTTATGCGGGAGTAACATCTTCCCTTTACGATTTTCCATCTTCGTACGAATTTCGCACGTAGTTACATTGGAAAACTCTGAAAGGGATAACATTACTCCCGCATATTTTAATTTAGTACGCTATCGCTTTATTATTGCATGAAAGATGATTACCGTGTTGAAATCACTTTCGGTACTCTCCAGCTATAATATATTGATATTGCTAGTTTGCTTGCAGATCTATATATTTAGCCGAAAATGTACGTAGTAACTTTTACATTCAAATCATAGATTAAATTTCAAATAACAAGTCGCCGTAGGTAGGTACCGGCCATAATTCTTTTTCTACAATTAACTCTAATGCATCTATCGGTGCTCTTAAATCAGTCATGGCAGGTACAACAGCATCTTTAAAGCAATTAGCCATTTCAGCGCCATCCTCTTTTGCCGATGCCTCAGTAACAGCAGCCTGAAGTTTCTTAAGTGCTGCCTGAGCCTTTGCTAAAAGAGTAGAAGTCTCCTTCAATAATTCTGACTGTACACTAACATCTGCATCGGATACCGCTGATTTGATAGAGTTAATGGAATCAGCTAACTTCTTCGTATATTTAATCACAGCAGGAATGTATTTCACACTTGCCATCGAAATCATAGTTTTAGCTTCAATATTAATTGCTTTTGAATATGCCTCGTATAAAATTTCCGCACGGGAGTGTAATTCTACTGAGGAGAATACGTGATGCTTTTCAAACAAATTGACAGCCTTATCGGTTACCATGGCAGGAATTGCCTCCACCATGCTCTTTATATTCGGAAGTCCTCTTCTCTCAGCCTCTTCTACCCATGCTTCGGAATAACCATTGCCATTGAATACAATTTTCTTATGTTCAGTAACTGTCTTTTTGATTAAATCGTGCACTGCCAGGTCAAAATCATTTGCTTTTTCTAATTCATCAGCCATATTGCCAAGCACGTCTGCAACGATGGTATTAAGCACTGTATTAGCAGTACCGATGGACATAGAAGATGCAACCATACGGAATTCAAATTTATTACCGGTAAACGCAAATGGTGATGTACGGTTTCTATCGGTAGCGTCCTTCTTAAATTCAGGGATAGTATGAACACCAACGTTCATCCTACCGCCATCCTTGCTGCTTTTTGCTTCGCCGGTTTCAATCAACTGAATGAGTACATCTTCCAGCTGAGATCCAAGGAATACAGAAATGATTGCCGGAGGTGCCTCATTTGCACCAAGTCTATGGTCATTTCCCGGATTAGCCGCAGATACACGAAGCAGGTCCGAGTGCAAATCTACTGCTTTTAAAACTGCTGCAAGGAATAATAAGAATTGTACATTCTCGTGAGGCGTCTTACCAGGATCCAATAAATTCTTACCGTTATCAGCAACCATGGACCAGTTATTATGTTTGCCGGAACCATTCACACCTGCAAAAGGTTTTTCATGAAGTAAGCAGGTTAAACTGTGGCGGTTAGCAATTCGCTTCATGCATTCCATTACCAACTGGTTATGATCGGTAGCGATATTGGAGGAGGCATAAATCGGAGCGAGTTCGTGCTGAGCAGGAGCCACCTCATTATGCTGAGTTTTCGCTGTTACGCCCATTTTCCAAAGTTCAATATTCAATTCCTTCATGAAGGAAGCAACTCTTTCTTTAATACAACCAAAGTAATGATCCTCAAGCTCCTGGCCTTTCGGAGGCATAGCTCCAAATAAGGTTCTGCCGGTGAAGATAAGATCATCGCGTTTTAAATATTTCGCTTTATCTACTAAGAAATATTCCTGTTCCGGACCAACAGAGGTAGTAACTCTTTTTACATCATGTCCAAACAGCTTTAAGATACGTACTGCCTGAGTATTAATTGCCTCCATGGAACGAAGAAGAGGCGTTTTCATATCCAATGCTTCACCGGTATAGGAACAGAAAGCAGTTGGGATACATAATGTAACACCGGAAGCGTCTTCTCTTAAGAAAGCCGGTGAGGTACAATCCCAAACGGAATAGCCTCTCGCCTCGAAGGTTGCTCTTAAGCCGCCGGAGGGAAAGGATGATGCATCCGGTTCACCTTTGATTAATTCTTTGCCTGAGAATTCCATTAACGCTTTACCATTTGATGTAGGACTAATAAAGGAGTCATGTTTTTCTGCCGTAATACCTGTCATAGGCTGGAACCAATGGGTATAATGTGTTGCTCCACGTTCAATCGCCCAATCCTTCATTGCATTAGCAACTACCTCTGCAACGGTAGGATCCAAATCCTCACCATTTTCTATTGTCTTCTTCAGAGCTGCATAGGTCTTTTTAGGTAGGCGTTCTACCATCGTTGCTTCATTAAATACGTCACTTCCAAAAAGGTCTGTTAGTTTTTCTGACATATTGATTCTCCTCTCATTATGAAAAAGGTGCCCCCAATACAATTGAGAACACCTTTGCTCCATACTGTCATTTTCTATAATATATATAATATGTATATACCATGTTTTTCGCAAAAAGAAAAGTACTTTTTTTCATTTTTATAATTTTTATGAAAAACGCCAGTAAGCATTGTGTATTTTAAATTAAAAAGTAACGTTTTGTCCATTTAAGTTTACTCTAAATACCATTCATCCTTACCAGTATCTTCTCCGGGACCATCCGATGTCGGCATATACTTCTTAAAAATACGCTCCATTAAAAGAGAGTTCAAATAAGTTGATGCTGCCGGTAGTATAAATATTAATACCAAGAAATAATTTGTAGCAATGATTGATGCGGCTAAGATTACAGCCATAGCAATCGTTGATGGTAGATGTTTGATACACATTAAAATTGTAACTTTCATCAATTGTTTGAATTTCATATCAAATCTAGATAATACCGGGAATACATAAATAGAAAAACAGAACAAGATAAAGGTAATCGCTATAAAAATACCGAAGAGCGGTGAACCTTTCGAGTTTGTCTCCCATGCAGCCCAAGACCAGATTAAATCAAATGCAAGAATCGTATAAATCAGTGTCAATAATACCCCAACAATCGCTCCCCTTTTGAAATTTAAACGGAAGGATTTCATGAATTCCTGGAACAGGTATCCTCTTTCCCTTCGGATTACTTTTACGGTAGCATAATACAAAGCCGTATTTGCAGGACCGATTGTGATAATCGGAATACAACAAATAAGCCATATGATACTCAAAAGCAGTATATCGAATACTTTGCCAAGAAAAGCGAATATTCCGTTGTCCATATTAAATAAATTACCCATAAACTCAACAAACCTTTCCGGAAGTCCCTTCTGTATCTACTACAATACGCTGACACCCAAAACTTCCAATACATATGATATGATTAATATTAAATAATAAGTTTATCATAGCCACTTCTTATTAACACCATTCTATCATATCTTGTCCTTTTAAAAAAGTAAAAAAATTATGAAAAATTAATCATTGTTAAAAAGTACTTCATAAATAACCGGAGCCCAGATGGAAAGACAAGCTTTTGTACTGAACTCCGGTATCAAAACATTATGTATCTTAGTATCTTTCCTGAATCAACAATCTATTTTAGAAACAATCGTCAAGAAGCTGGAAATATGCCTGTGGGTGCTGGCAAGCCGGACAGGTAACCGGTGCTTCGTCTCCTTCATGAACATAACCGCAATTTAAGCATTTCCAATAAACCTTCCCATCTTTCTTAAACACAACTCCATTTTCAATATTCTCTAACAATTTGCTGTATCTCTCCTGATGATGCTTTTCTACCTTTGCGATTAAGGTAAAGCGCGCTGCTATATCAGAAAAGCCTTCTTCCTTTGCAGTTTTTGCAAATGCCGGATAATCCACCTCTGCCTCTTCTAATTCACCGTCAGCAGCTGCCTTTAAGTTAGCCACCGTATCACCATATGCAAAAGGATAAGTTGCATTTATCTCTACCGGTGCCGGATTTTCTCCATCTAAATGCTCAAGTGCCAGCTTCATGAAAACTTTAGCATGTTCCTTTTCATTCTCCGCGGTCTCCATAAATATATTCTGTATTTGTTTATATCCTTCCTTACCGGCTACGGATGCAAAATAAGTATATCTCATTCTTGCCTGTGATTCCCCTGCAAATGATTTCATTAAATTCTCCAGTGTTTTTGTTCCTCTTAAACTTCCCATGATAAATCCTCCTTTGATATGAAATAGTTTGTCATAAATCAAGATCCGGTCAACATTACCTGATCCGTGTTTATTACCCTTATTATACCAGAATATCCATTTATTTAAAAGTTAAAATCATAACATTCCCTAAGATAAACGATGTATAAACAAGCCGCTTCTCAATTTGGGTTCAAACCAGGTTGACTTCGGAGGCATCAGCTTACCGGCATCAGAAACGTCAAATAATTCCGTAATGGACGTGGGATACATAGAAAATGCAACACTCATATCCTCCCCAACTCTGCGTTCCAGTTCCTTTAGGCCTCGGATTCCGCCGATAAATTCAATCCGTTTATCGGTACGCGGGTCCTCTATTCCTAGGATAGGCCCAAGAAGATAATCCTGCAATAGGGACACATCCAGAGCCCTAACCGGATCTGTGATATCCTCCGACTGCTTTTTGAACTTAAGAGCGTACCAGTTCTGATCGAAATACATTCCAAATGTAGCCTTAGCTACCGGAGTATAAGGCTCCTTGCCGATCAGGGTTACCTCAAAAGCTTCCTTTATGGCGGTAAGGAACTGCTCCTTCGTCATGCCATTGATATCCTTTACAGCCCGGTTATAAGACATAATCATTAATTGGTCATGAGGAAACAATACGGATAAAAAGTAATTGTATTCTTCATCGCCGCGATATCCCGGATTTTCGGCTCTCCGTTTTAAACCAACCTTCACAGCAGAAGCTGCTCTGTGATGACCGTCTGCAATATAAATACTATCTATCGTATCAAATGCATCCCTAATGACCTGAATTCTCTCGGGTTCTGATATCCGCCATACATTATGGCTGACTCCATCTACGGAAACAAATGAATACAGCGGTGTTTCCTTTTTTACAAGGGAAACTGTATCATTAATGATGCCAACAGAGCGGTATGCCAGGAAAATAGGGCCTGTCTGAGCATCACAGGTATCTACATGGTTAATTCGATCTATTTCCTTATCTTCTCTCGTGTTTTCATGCTTTTTAATTATATTTCCAAGGTACTCATCAATAGATACGCAAGCTACTATGCCTGTTTGGGATCGTCCGTTCATGATCAGTTCATAAACGTAATAGCATTCGCATGAATCTGCAGTCAATGTTTTGTCATCTATCATACCCTGTAATAATTCCTTGGCTTTTTGATAAACCAAGGGATCATAAGTATCCACACTATCCGGCAGCTGAGTTTCTGCTCGGTCTACCCTCAAAAAGGATAGTGGTTCCCTAATTGTTTCCTGTTTTGCTTCCTTACGGTTATACACATCATACGGAAGCGCTGCGACACGGTCAGCAATCTCTGAATTTGGTCTGATGCATAAAAATGGTTTTATCGTTGCCATTTCGTTTCCTCCTGAATCCTTAGTTCATTCATTTTAACATATATTAACTCACTTGTTCCAGCCTATCCTTCCATTTTCTGTTTAAAAAATGATCCCATTAAGGGTGAATTAAGTTGTGAGTACCATTTTACTATTAACCATTCCTGTAATAGAGTGTTTCATAATGAATCAGGACATGAAAAAACCATAGTTTTCCATGTCCCTGATTCATGATATATTTATTTGATTCCCGCCTTTATGCATAAATCGGAATCATTTTTCCTAACTAATATTATTTTACTATTCTGACCTTGAGGACACCCTTGATGGAAGCAAGTTTTGCTGCAACCTCTTCGTTAATAGAAACCTCAACATCGATTACGGAATATGCATATTCACCGCGGCTCTTATTCACCATATCCGTAATGTTAACATTCATTGCTGAAAATGCACCTGTAAATTGAGTCAGCATGTTCGGTATATTTCTGTGGAGTATCGCTATACGCCCGGCTGTCATGCAAACACCCGCATCGCAGTTCGGATAATTTACGGAATTTTTGATATTACCGTTTTCCATATAATCCATCAGCTGTTTCACTGCCATAACTGCACAATTATCCTCAGATTCCTCTGTAGAAGCACCCAGATGGGGAATTGCGATTACACCGGCCATATTTGCTGTCTTTGCATTCGGGAAATCGGTAACGTATCTACCTACCTTACCGGATTGTAAAGCCACTTCGATATCGCTGTCGTTTACCAGCAGGTCTCTGGCAAAATTTAAGATAACAACGCCGTCCTTCATTTTTGCAATCGTTTCAGAATTAATCATTTCCTTCGTATTAATATTAGAATCAGTATCTTCTATCAGAGGTGTATGTACGGTGATATAATCACATTCTTTATAAATATCATCTCTGGACTTAACATGAACAACATCACGAGATAAGTTCCATGCACTATCTACGGAAATAAAAGGATCATAGCCGTATACTTTCATTCCCAGACGATTTGCTGCATTCGCAACCAAAACACCGATAGCACCCAGACCGATGACACCCAGCTTCTTTCCTTGAATTTCTTTTCCTGCAAATTTCGCTTTTCCTTTTTCAACAAGCTTTGCAACTGAAGCATCCTCTTTCACGGTCTGAACCCAGTTCACACCGCCGATGATATCGCGGGAGGCTAACATAAGACCCGCAATAACAAGTTCCTTTACACCGTTCGCATTAGCGCCGGGAGTATTAAATACAACGATACCCTGTTCCGCGCATTGATCAAGAGGAATATTATTAACACCGGCACCTGCTCTGGCAATTGCGTTTACATTTTCAGGCAATTCCATATCATGCATGGCAGCACTTCTTACAAGCACTATGTCCGCCTCATTAATAGTATCTGTTTTTTCATAATTTTCGGTAAATATATTTAATCCTATGTCTGCAATAGGGTTAAGGCAATTATACTTCATAACCGTAACACTCCTTCCAAGATATCACTGATATTTGACCAGCAATTAATAATGACATTTTATCTTTTGTACAACAGTGAAGTTACCAAACTCAAATTACATGGCAACAAAGATTGCACATGATCTTATTTTGTATTAGCTTCTTCAAATTTTCTCATAAATTCCACTAATTTCTCTACACCTTCAAGTGGCATCGCATTATAGATGCTGGCTCTCATGCC
Organism: Herbinix sp.; assembly: GCA_029240245.1. Classification (GTDB taxonomy): domain Bacteria; phylum Bacillota; class Clostridia; order Lachnospirales; family Lachnospiraceae; genus Mobilitalea. Next base: position 38,119 of record JARBTJ010000006.1, on the reverse strand, counting down.
TCCGACACTTCTGTGTCCCTTTAAGTTTACAAAGCCGGCAGCTTTTGCTTCCTTCACGAATTTCGCATCCAGTTCCTCATCGCCTGTAACAAACGGTACATTCATCAGGGAGCGGTCCTTCTTCTCAACAGTACCCTTGAACATATTGCTCTGGTCTAAGAAATCATAGAGAAGCTTTGCCTTTCTCTCATTATGTGCTTTCATTGCCTCTAAGCCACCCATATTCTTAATCCATTTAAATACTTTACCGCAGATATAAATTCCATAGGCCGGCGGTGTATTATAAAGCGAATTATCATCATCATGAATTTTATACTTTAACATGGTTGGAGTTTGGGGTAGCGTATCCTCTGTGATTAAATCCTTGCGAATAATCACGATAACGACTCCGGCAGGTCCGATGTTCTTCTGAACACCGCCATAGATAACGCCGTATTTGGTTACATCAACCGGCTCGGATAAAAAGCAGGAGGAAACATCGGCAACCAATGTTTTTCCTTTCGTATTCGGCAGTGTTTTATATTTGGTACCATAAATCGTATTATTCTCGCATATGTATACATAGTCTGCATTTTCAGAAATCGGAAGATCTGAGCAATCCGGAATATAGGAAAATGTCTTGTCCGCGGAGGAGGCTATCGCATTGGCAGTACCATATATTTTAGCTTCCTGATAAGCCTTTTTCGCCCATTGTCCGGTGATAATATAGTCTGCCACCTTGTTCTTCATCAGGTTCATCGGTATCATTGCAAACTGCTGTGAGGCACCGCCCTGAAGGAATAATACTTTATAATTATCGGGAATGTTCATTAACTCCCTTAAATCTTTCTCTGCATCCTGGATAATCGTTTCATATGCCTTGGATCTGTGGCTCATCTCCATTACAGACATTCCGGTACCTCTGTAGTCGAGCATTTCATCTGCAGCTTCTTTTAATACTTCAACCGGTAACATAGCCGGCCCTGCCGAAAAATTATAAATCCTTCCCACTTTCATATCCTCCTTAATTATTTGATCTATATAAGGCAATTGCGAAACAATATAATTTTTGCTGTTGTACACACAACACATACTATTCCTTCACTTAAGCGTTACCTGCGGGCTTTGCTTCCGCTCCGGAGTAGTATACGATGTGTGAGCAATTAATTTAGATTATGAGATTCGCAATTGACTAATTTGATATATATGATAAAAGTGTCAAAAGCACCGTCGGTGCTTTCGGGTTACAATATATTGATATGCAAGCAAGCTTACTTGCATATCAATATATTGTAGCCGAAAAAGTGCGTAGCACCTTTTGACACGTTTATCATAAATATTTATACTATGTACAAAATATCATTCTTTCCTAGATTAGCGTTTTAACGAAGTAAAGTATGTTTTTATTATATGACTATGTTATTTTTTTGTCAATATTTTTGTAGGAATTCCGATGAATGGATCACCTCTTTTTCCGGTGTAAATCCGACCTTGTAACCCATTGTTTCCTATTATATAAGGAATTTTCATAATATCCCGCTTCTTACGAAGCGGGATATTATGTGATCATCTATCAAGTCTTTTGACATCAGCTTAATTCAGTGATTTTTACTTTTTTAAGTCTTCTTCCGAGAATACGTCCTCGATAGCAGCACCAGGAGCAACCATTGGCCATACCTTTTCATCGCTATCGATCGTGCAATCAATTAAAACAGGCTCGTTTAAAGCAATTGCTTCCCTTAATACGCTTTCTACCTCATCCATTTTGGTAATCCGGTAAGCCTTCGCTCCCATTGCTTCCGCGAGTTTCACAAAATCCACCTTATCATTTAGGTTGGTATGAGAATATCTCTGCTCATAAAACAATGTCTGCCATTGGCGTACCATACCAAGTACATGGTTATTGAAAATAATTTCTATGATTGGTATATTATATCGGGTTGCAGTGGCTATTTCATTCATATTCATACGAAAGCATCCATCACCGGCAATATTTATAACCGTTTTCTCCGGCATGCCAACCTTTGCACCAATGCAGGCACCAAGTCCATATCCCATGGTTCCTAAACCACCGGAGGTTATAAAGGTTCTGGGGTACTTATATTTAAAGAATTGAGCCGACCACATCTGATGCTGTCCAACCTCTGTTGTAATGATTGCATCACCACCAGTAATCTCATATAGTTTTTCCAAAATGTAAGGTCCTGTCAGCATATCCTTACGGTATTTCAAAGGATATTGTTCCTTCAGTTCCATGATATGGGCTAACCAGTCTTTGTGGTTTAGCTGTCCCAAGCTACTGTTTAATCTTTGAAGTACCTCTTTGATATCTCCGATAATGCTCTTATGAGCTTTTACATTTTTGTTAATCTCTGCAGGATCAATATCAATATGAAGCATATGAGCATTTCTCGCAAATTTCTTTGCATTACCGGTAACACGGTCTGAGAATCTGGCACCAATGGTGATCAGAAGGTCACATTCGGTTACTCCGAGATTTGAAGTCTTTGTTCCGTGCATACCGAGCATTCCCGTATAGCGTGGATCTGTTCCATCAAATGCTCCTTTTCCCATCAAGGTATCTGCTACCGGAGCATCTACCTTATCAACGAATTCCTTCAATTCATCATGTGCTTCTGAAATTACGCATCCACCTCCGATAAAAATAAAAGGCTTCTTAGATTTTTTGATTAATTCTAACGCACTCTGTAAATCATCCTCGGTGATATCCTCCGTTACACGTTGTAACACCTCAGGAGTAAACTTGGTATAATGTGTTTTTGCAGCCGTTACATCCTTCGTGATATCAATAAGTACAGGACCAGGTCTTCCGGACTTAGCAATACGGAACGCTTTTCGGATGGTATCCGCTAGTTTTGTAATGTCCTTAACAATGTAATTGTGTTTTGTAATCGGCATGGTTACGCCCGCAATATCAATTTCCTGGAAGGAATCTCTTCCCAGTAAATTAACGGCAACATTTGCGGTTATTGCTACCATCGGGACACTGTCCATGTAAGCAGTTGCTATACCGGTAACCAGGTTGGTGGAACCGGGACCTGATGTTGCAAAACAGACACCCACTTTACCGGTCGCCCTTGCGTAACCGTCGGCTGCATGGGAGGCACCCTGCTCGTGCGAAGTCAGGATATGTCTGATTTCATTACTGTGCCTATATAACTCATCATAAATATTTAAAATAGTACCGCCGGGATAACCAAATACGGTATCTACTCCTTGTTCCTTTAAACACTCAATAACAATCTGGGAACCAGTTAATTCCATTCTATACACCTCCGTTGGCTTTATGTTAATCTGTAGTTATTTATTTCGGTACCTCAAGAATTGCCCCTCTGTTACCACTTGTTACCATGGCAACGTAGCGGGATAGATAACCTGTGGTTATTTTCGGCTCACGTGGCTGCCATTTTGCTTTTCTTGCAGCAAGCTCTTCTTCAGATACAACAAAGTTTATGGTATTCGCATTGATATCAATTTGTATGATATCGCCTTCCTCCACTAGCGCAATATTTCCGCCAACCGCTGCTTCCGGTGATACATGGCCGATGCAGGCACCTCTGGAAGCCCCTGAAAAACGTCCGTCTGTAATCAGTGCAACGGAGGAACCGAGTCCCATACCCATAATCGCACTGGTGGGATTCAGCATTTCTCTCATGCCGGGACCGCCCTTCGGTCCTTCATAACGGATAACTACAACATCTCCGGCTACAATTTTTCCGTTATGGATTGCTTGAACAGCATCCTCCTCACAGTCAAACACTCTTGCAGGTCCCTCATGCTTTAACATTTCAGGTGCAACCGCGGAACGTTTTACTACGCCGGAATCTGGCGCTAAGTTACCCTTTAATATAGCAATACCACCGGACACACTGAAGGGATTTTCAATCGGTCTGATGACCTCAGGATTTAAGTTAACGCAGCCCTTAATATTCTCTCCGACGGTCTTACCGGTTACCGTGATTAGGTCTGTATTTAAGAGTCCCTTCTTATTTAATTCATTCATTACTGCATAAACTCCGCCTGCCTCATTCAAGTCCTCGATATATGTATGACCTGCAGGAGCCAGATGGCATAAATTCGGTATCTTTGCACTGACTTCGTTAGCAATATCTATATTTAGATCAAATCCAACCTCGTGAGCAATGGCCGGTAGATGCAACATCGTATTCGTAGAGCATCCCAGAGCCATATCCACCGTAAGTGCGTTCATGAAGGCTTCCTTCGTTAATATATCCCTTGGTCTGATATTCTTCTCCAATAACTCCATAATTTTCATACCGGCATGCTTCGCTATTCTGATACGTTCGGAATATACTGCCGGAACAGTTCCGTTCCCCTTCAGTCCCATACCGATCGCTTCGGTCAGACAGTTCATGGAATTTGCTGTGTACATACCGGAACAGGAACCACAGGAGGCACAGGCCTTGTTCTCATATTCCTCCACTTCTTCCGCAGTCATCGTTCCGGCACTAAAGGCACCAACTGCTTCAAACAAGGAGGATAGGCTGGTTTTCTGTCCATGTACATGTCCTGCAAGCATCGGACCACCGCTGACAAATATGGTGGGAATATTGACTCTAGCTGCCGCCATAAGTAATCCCGGTACATTTTTATCACAATTCGGAACCATAACAAGTGCGTCAAACTGATGAGCCATAGCCATAGCTTCCGTAGAATCTGCAATCAGATCTCTGGTAACCAGTGAATAGTTCATGCCCTGATGTCCCATGGCAATACCATCACAGACGGCAATAGCTGGAAATACAATCGGGGTACCGCCTGCCATTGCAACTCCCAAACGGACGGCATCTACGATTTTATCCAGGTTCATATGTCCCGGAACAATTTCGTTATAGGAGCTTACGATACCAATGAGTGGTTTCTGTAGCTCTTCTTTTGTCATCCCCAAAGCATTGAACAGAGATCTGTGGGGTGCACGCCCTATACCAACTTTTACTGCGTCACTTCTCATCCTTTAACCACCTTTTCTTTCTATTATATTTAAACGGAATATCAAAAGAAAATATAAATCTTTACAATACCCTGTCCATAGCCTATAAATATAAAAAATGTCCGATAGATTTTTTTATACATATCGGATTTATCTTTTCACTTTAACGTGGTACAGTATATAATAAAGTATTTCCTTATAAAAATCAATGTCAAAATAAAAATAATTATGGATTTATTTCCAAAGTATGCTTATAAATATACTGTTTTGCCTTTAAAATGCATATTTATACCTATTTGCCATCAGCATCCTTGTATATATACGAATCAATGATTACATCAAAAACACTTATATAATAAGAAGAAAATGCTTACCCACAGGATGATAATAATGATTCCTTATATTGGTAATTATAGTAATGTTAAATCTATGTAAATTCTATGTATATATCCAGTTAACTCGATATGCTTTGTTAATTTTTTATAAGTAAATGGTTAGGCCTGCCTAAACTTTGTATATTATTTACCTAATATATATTTGCTTATGTTAATAATTCATGTTAAGATTTTTATGATATGCAGTTTTAAATAATTTTTACATGATTGACAATTTTTGTTTAGGAGGCGCAAATATGAGCATTTCTTTAGCTGATTTTATAAGTCAGCTGATATCAAATCCTGCATTATTTATAACAGTTCTTCTTGTACTTGGAGTGATTCTCGTGAATGGTTGGACCGACGCACCAAACGCAATCGCAACCTGTGTTTCTACGAGGTCCATCGGTCCAAAAAGTGCGATTATTATGGCGGCTGTATTTAATTTTCTCGGCGTCTTCGTTATGACACTGGTCAACAATGCGGTAGCACAAACCATTTATAAAATGGTTGATTTCGGTGATAATTCAAAAAATGCTTTGATAGCATTATGTGCTGCCTTATTTGCCATCGTTGTATGGGCAACCGCAGCCTGGGTATTCGGCATTCCTACCAGTGAATCCCATGCTTTAATTGCAGGTATCACCGGTGCAGCCATCGCTTTACAGGGTGGGCAGGGTATCAACGGAAACGAATGGATTAAAGTTATTTACGGATTATTTCTATCATCGATTTTAGGCTTTGGACTTGGTTTCTTTATTACAAGATTAACCGGATTTATCTGTAAGCCTATGGACAGGCGTAAAACCACCCGCTTCTTTCGAACTGCTCAGGTTACCGGAGGTGCAACCATGGCATTTATGCACGGTGCACAGGACGGACAAAAATTCATGGGCGTATTCTTACTGGGTGTCTTTCTTGCTAAGGGACAGGGAAATATAACAAGCTTTGAAGTTCCGATCTGGCTAATGATTTTATGTTCTGTTGTTATGGCACTGGGTACCTCCATCGGAGGCTATCGCATCATTAAAACAGTCGGTATGGGTATGGTAAAAATGGATACCTTTCAGGGTTTTTCGGCAGATTTTGCTGCTACTATATGTTTACTCCTGGCTTCCTTTGCAGGTATTCCTGTTAGTACAACACACACCAAAACGACAGCAATCATGGGCGTTGGGGCATCTAAAAGATTATCCAATGTTAACTGGGGTGTCGTAAAGGAAATGACTGCCGCCTGGATTTTGACATTCCCCGGATGTGGGCTACTCGGTTTTATTATGTCGTATATATTTATGAAAATATTCTAATTAGTCAATTGCGAAACTCGTATGCTAGATCATATGAACACATCAGATATAATCAAAACTATATTGTATCGCAATTGGTTAAAATATTTCTATATTAGAAAGGATGATTATTGTAATGGGAAAGAAAAACGAATATAATTACTTTGAGGCATTTGCAAGTCTTTCAAAATACTCTTATAATTTAGCAGTCAGTGTACATGAAACCTTGAATAAATTTGATCCAACGATTATCACAGAAAGAGTAAAAGCTGCTCACGAGATAGAACATTCTGCCGATATTGCGAAGCATGATATCATGAACCGTCTGGTCAAGGAATTTCTTCCTCCGATTGAGAGAGAAGATATTACCGCGCTTACTCAGGAAATCGACGATGTAACCGATTCTGTGGAAGATGTTTTAATTTATGTAGATATGTTTAACATTCAGACCATCCGTCCTGAAATATTAAAATTTACATCATTGATCGTAGATTGCTGCAAAGCTATGGACGAAGCCTTAACAGAATTCAAAAGCTTCCGCAATTCCAAGAAGCTTCGTGAGAAAATTATTGAGATAAATAAACTGGAAGAAGACGGTGACGCATTATATGTAGCGTTTATGCGTAATTTGTATCATTCCTCGAAGGATCCGATAGAGCTTATGTGCTGGACCGAAATACTTCACCGATTGGAAAAATGCTGTGATAACTGTGAAGATGTTGCTAATATAATTGAAAGTATTGTAATGAAAAATTCTTAATAAATATACTATTAGAAAAGAGGAACCATATGAACTTAGCTAAGCAAAAGGCTTTTATCATCCACGTAATATTTTTTACATTTATACTGGGAATCGTATATATCGTCATTAAATACTTACTCCCCTTATTAATGCCTTTTGTTATTGGTCTCGTTGTTGCACTGGTTTTCCGTAATTTGATTGATATTATTGAAAAGAAGACTCATATCAAACGGTCTATCGTATCAATCCTGATATTACTCATTTTTTATGGTATCATCGCATTAATATTAAGTTTAATCGGGTTTAAAGTTTTTGATTTTTTAAAGGGCTTGGTTTCCAATCTGCGTCCACTCTATGATAATACAATTAAACCCGCTTTAAAGGATTTTACTGATGATCTGGTTATGTATTTCCCCGAAGTACAGGGTTATTTGGATGGATTTTTAAATAATCTAAGTGAAACCATTAATACGGTATCCGCTTCCGTATTAGGCACAATCGCCGGATTGGCCGGACAGCTTCCCTCCATGCTGATTAATTTCATTTTTACTATCGTATCCTCCTTTTTCTTTACCATAGACTATTATCGTATTTCACGCTTTGTAATACGACAGTTTTCGGGAGAACGCAGGGAGATGCTGCTAAAGCTTAAGGATAACGGAATCGGAACTTTAGGGAAATTCATTCGGGCATATGCAACTATCATTTCTATTACCTTTATTGAATTATCACTTGGTTTTTTGATTTTAGGGATACCAAATCCATTTTTATTCGGTGCCTTAGTCGCAATTATAGATGTAATGCCGATTCTGGGAACCGGTGCTGTCCTATTGCCCTGGTCTATTATCTCATTTATCATTGGGAACACAAAGGTTGGTGTCGGCTTATTACTGCTGTATATCGTAATTACTGTAGTCCGTCAAGCCATTGAACCTAAGATTGTCGGACAGCAAATTGGACTGCATCCAATATTGACGCTTCTTTTAATGTATGTTGGCGCACAGCTGATGGGAGTGCTTGGTCTTTTGCTCTTACCAATCCTTGCTACAATTTTGAAGAAATTAAATGACGAAGGTACTCTTCATCTATTTAAGAAGTAGCTACTGTATTGTATAATTTCATAATGATACTTGAACTCTTATCCACACATTTTGTAATACACAAAATGTGTGATTTTTATTCCGGACAATAGTTTTAGTGAATAAGTACAACTAAATTAGTCTAAAAAAATAAGGCATGTATATACATACCTTATTTTTTAATTAATCCATCATTTCTAAATTTAAAACACTTTGTCCTTCGGTGCAAAGGTAGCACAATCGGTTTGATCGGATTGTTTTGCATTTCTAGGTTCCACATGAATTTGCTCTGCTGAACAATGATCACCATTCATATAGTACTCACAGGTATTAACAATACATCTAATTCCTTCATTGGGTTTATCCATTTTTCTAATTGACATTCGTATACCTCCAAACTTTTAATTATTACAAAGATATTGTTTGCAGAATACGAAAGAAAAATTCGTACTTAAAAATTGAAAAAAATTAGTAAAATCATGAAAATAAACGCGAACAAAACTGTTGCAATACAATTCTGCATTTATTGTAGCAGCTTTATTCACAGACTTACTGACCTTTATATATTAAATATGATGATATATTTTTAATAATCTAAGATAGTGGTTTGCTTCACGAAGAGTATGGTCACCAAGCAAAGGTATTATAATCGATTTCACTTTACATTCCAGAATACCTGCGGTTCCTTGGGCCTTAAAATCCCGAATATTTTTCGTGGCTTCTAAACTATCTTCTATCAACTGATTCCTCTTGGGTATGTTCATATCCATAGCTTCCTTAGCTGCCTCTGTCAGACCGTCAAATTGTTTACCAAAATCATTCGCTGTTTTTATTAATTCCTCCTCCGACGGATCAAGCAAACCACGGATGAACTTCGCATGCTCAGCCATTATCCTGTTCCAGAAATATTCCTGCTCAAACATTTCCCGTTGTATTTGAATAACTTCTCTACGTAGCAGCCTTATGATAAGCTTTTGATAAAGTTTGGCTTCTCTTATTATGTGTTCCAGTAACAGCGGATAATTTACGGTAAACATTTTGCAAGCTAAAACATCGGCCAGGATATCACATTTAAACTGAATGATATCATCGAGTAATGCTACCGCCCTCCGGTCTAATGTCACTACTCTTTGCTCTAACGTCTGATTTATCGGTGCCGTTCCCCCTGCTAATCCTGCTGCTGCCTCTGTTAATTTCGTGGCGATCTTTATTCCGGTGTAAAACGACGATAATTTCTCCGCTTCCAGGGTATATTGTGTAATTACCTCACCTGACTGCAGAATATCTCTCCCAACAATCCCGTTCGAGAAAACTATGGTATCACTTAAAATATCATCAAATTCAATCCGTAATTCATCAGCACGTGCGGTATACTTGCTATCCCTTGGAGTAAATCCCAGCTGCAGAAAAAAAGCATGTTCCTTCATAATTCTCGCGAAAAACAAATGTGTCTCGAGAGATTGACGGATAAAATCATAACGCGATAACATCAAACTATCCTCCTATATTGGTTTACTAAGTGTTTAATACTAATGTATAGAATTTTTATGAAATCGTTCCGCATTTGGTGATAAAAGAAAGAGAACCAACGATTATCGCAAGTTCTCTTTCTTTAAAATTATGGCAGTGCCTTTTGAGGGAAGACACTGTGAGCCGGATATCGTTCGTGAATGATTTATCAATCAGGAAATTGCATCGATATACCTTCTGCCATCATGTCTGCCATTTCAAGCGCATGTAATTCTATATCATCGTAGCCTTCGATACTTGCTGCATAATTTTGTGTAACCATATCAGCTACATTAGCGCTCAACAGTCCTAAATGTTCATCCAACATAGCTTCCCAGTCATCCTCATTCCAGTAAGGATTAATCTCGGCCAGGTATGCTGCTATCTGATCCGCATTATTATACCATCTCTGCTCAATTTCTGTATACGCAGCATTGTCGCCGGATTTCGCAGCCTGAACAAGTTCAGCTGCTATCGTTATATGCTGTGTGAATAAATCCGAAAACTCCTGTGCTGTTTCTTCACCATAAAAATTAGCCAGAGCTTCTGCGAAATCAACAGCATTCCTTAATAATCTCTGCGTGATCAGTTGGGCCTCGGGAAGCTCATGTATCAATGCCATAATCGTCATTCTCGTCCACACTACATGCTGCTCCCATAATAAACGCAGATAACTCGTTAAATCCATCATCATACTTGTGTCCGTCATATTTTCGGTCGGTTGGTCCGGGTAAGATTCATAATACTGATATCCGGGTGCCAGGGTAATAACCTGCCCAATCTGAAGATTTCTAGGGTCTACTCCCGGGTTAAGCTCCATAACAGAATCGACGGTTGTGTTAAAAACCTGAGCCAACATCCATATGGTATCATAAGGCCGGATCGTATATCGTATTGTACCACTCATACTGATTACCATCACCTATTTCAAGTTCTATTTCACATTATGATGATAGATGTAAAAATGTTCCAAACTCCGGAAATCTTATTCCTTTTCCACCCAATCCTTGATCTCCCATCCGGATTCCTCCGGCATTAAAAAAAATGGAGGCGAATCATACATCATTCTCGTATCGTGGGCATAATCCTTTACATATCCGGTTTCATCACCATTATAGGATACGCCGACTGCACCGCGGGTATTTTGTATGATTGCTCCCCTGACGGTGAGTGTCCCACCCGGATTAGGATACGAATAATTTCCGGTGCCACCGATCTGATAAGAATTTGCGAAACTGCCCTTCATCGCAAATATGGCTGCGTGAACTGTAATATTTCTGCGGGAGGAGTCACAAGTATCATCATCAAACCATCCATAGGTAAGGATTGCAACATTGGTATCGGCAATCAAACCCAGCATATCACCTTCCTGACCGGAAGTTACATTTACCTGAACATTATGATCCGGAGTAATGCCAAAGCTTGTATCCCGGTACATAATTCCCTGCGTCGGAGAAGCTGCTTTAGCAGCACTGAGTTCATAGATAGTAGGATCATAACCGGTTATATAAATATCTCTTTTGGAACCTACGGTTAGTCTGCCGTCCAATTCTCCGTAAATAAAGACATTCCCCGCTTTTGTATCAAATTTACTGCTGCCTGCTCCCAGTGCGTCATCCACATAGATTACACCGTTGGTGGGCAGGTTTAGCATCTGTGTTCCCGATAGATTCCTTACCTTAATCTGATTTCCCATCAGCTTTATGCAAGTTCTTCCTGTAAAATAGTATCCTCCACTCTGTTTCGCATAGCTCTTTAAAGCTGAATTATCCAGAGGAAAGTTAATAGCCGCAACCTTTTCCGGTGTTATTTTAAAATAAGGGTTATTACTGACTCCTTCCTTATATTTTATTTCACTAACATAGCTGACCGTATTATAAAATTTTGGAGACCCACTGATGGATAGCCTTGTATTCGTATGATAGGGTCCATAGCAGGTATCAGAGCTCATCCACCAGATGTTATCGGGATCATTATCCGAAAAGTAAACGTATTGGGTAAAGGAGCGTTTCGTGAAGGTCGCTTTGATCGTTCGTTTTATATCAGGAGCATGGATCATCCATCCGGTTGCTTCAATCACAATCTTACTGTCTGTGCATTCCGCTATCTTCTTATGTAGTTTAAATTTGGCAATTGCATGGTAATCCGGATAGCTGATATCCGTGTCCATGGCAATTTCCGGTGCACCTTCTTTATTCAAATACCACAAATACTGATTTAAGCCGGCCTCAGCAGCATGTACAGCCGAAATATTGTTTTCATAGTAGGCCTCCGTCTTAGACTGTGATACAACATAGGTCAGGGCTATGCCGGAAAATGTCATCGTCACTAACATTATCATAATCACCGTAACAAGTGCCGCGCCTCGGTCGGATAATCTAACTAATTTCATTAATTCATTGCCCCCTTGCCCCTTACCGTAATACTCGTCTTAACACTAATGGGATTGTCGTACAATTCATCCATTTCATCCAAAACCTGAAGATGAATTTTCACCATTTTACCGCTAATGGTAAATACCGGCACAGGTGTAGCTATCATATCATTTTTCACTCTTTTGGCCAGCGTAATCCATTCCCATATAACCGGCATACAGCTTAAATTCGCAGTACCGCGTTCTAACTTATCATCCACTAAACGATATTTGACCATCTGTATGGAAGTATCATCATTGAATGAATATATATTTATCTCCATCCCTGCATTGAAAACCTCCACTGCCTTGTGATTCGTTCCGGATATTGTTACCGCCTGCGCTTTTCGAAGGTCCTCTTCCATTCGAATAACTGCCATCCTGGCATCCTGACCGGCATCAAACTCAGCCTCCGCCTTCGTTAGTGTTCCTGAGGAAACTATTAAAAAATAGTATGCACTAAATAATACAACGGTCGTAAGAGATACAGCGAGCAAAAGCTCAATCAGGGTGATTCCGCGGGAATTCATGATTCTTCGCATATAGGTCTCCAATCCGTTATTCTAAATAATTATTCTTTGTGATCGGTATCAGCCTGGACGCGTTATTCGGTAATACCAGACCATCATAGTAATAATATCCACCCGGTTCAACAATCGTATCCTCGCCAAGCTTTATTTCTTTTGCAAGGTATAGTTTACCATAGCTGACACCGGAGGTACCCCCAATGTATCTTCCGTCAACCGCAGAAGAAGCACTTCCATCCAATGTGTTTAGGGTAATCTTTCCGATATAGGAGGTTCTTCTGTTACTTGTTATAGATACCCCTCCTCGAATTACAACTAAGTCCGTATTTAATATCAGGTTTGACTTATTGTTGATACTCAAGGAAGCAATTCCGGAAGTTCCGGTATTATCAAAATAAATCGCTTTTGCTGTATAATTCGTTGTTTTATCCGAAGGCATTTGAACGGTTTCACTTAAATCATTTGATTTAAAACGTCCCTCTGTCATGGTTCCATGTTCATCCTCAGCTTTGTAGGTACCTATTTTAATCTGATCGCTTCCATTGACCCAGGCTGTGTTAATATCTGCCGGTGTTACCGGAAACGGACGGAAATAGCAGATAATATTTTTATTTGTTCCGGGGCCGGTAAACTGTCCATTCCAAGGCACCTCGCCCGTTGGTGTGACGTCGTTGCTTCCGAAAAAAAGATACCCTGAAATTGTGACATTTGGTATCTTATAGGCAGAGGTATCACGGTTGTCAAAAGGCCATAAATTTGATAGGAAGCTATCAGGAAGACGCCCCATTGAATCTAGTTCCGCCGGAGTGAAATCTTTGACGGTAACAGTCCCATAAGGGTCCTCGAGATAAATTCTGCCGGAAATACCCGGATTCATGGAAATAGAATTACCGGTCAACTCCTTAAGCGTGAGCTTTATTCGGCAGGGATAATCTACCAGAAATTCCTTTGTTTGCGTGATATAGCTAGCTACACTGATATCCCACATACCGGGTTGATCCGGTCGCAAAATCATGCCTAAGTTCGAAGGATCGATCTGAACACTATAATTACCGGGCAACAGGTTAATGAAACGGACGGTGCCCTGTGAGGAGGTCATGACCTGCCTTGGTGCACTAGGTCCTGTAGTAAGCCGGATCTTTGCATTCGGAATCAGAATATCCGTATCGGATCCCTTCACCAGACGAAGTCGAATATTTCCACCGGTTAGAGGTGGCTGGGCAGAATCCCTGGTCACAAAGGTTTCGATTACCTTGGTGAGGGAAGGAATACCCTCCATGCCCTGTGGTACGACTTCCACTCTGACGCTTTTATAATCCCAGTCAGCATTACCCGAAACATCCCAGTCGCCTTCCTCTTCCCAATTGACTGTGGTTGATATCTTATAATCGATCCCATTCACGTTTTCTGTCTTCGTCTGTAAGATAACGCCTGCCGGGTCCCCTCCTACCGTACCCACCTCCACAAATTGTAGCGAGCGAATATATTCCATGGACTCATTTGCCAGATTGATAGAGGTCATATTATATTTATTATTTAAGGAAGTTTTACTGGAAACTACGAGCGACATACATAGACAGGTAATGATGGTCGACAGAATCAACATTGAAATCAATACCTCCACCAAAGTGAAGCCTTTTTGGTTATTAAAATGCCCGGTAAATCCTTTCATTCGATAATCCCCCAAGGTAGCAATGTTAAAAAGAATGTTATTGGAATATATTAGCTTTACCGAATTCCTTATCCATAAAATCATAATCATCCGGATATTGTTCCATTCTATTTTGAGCATAAAATCTTAGACTTAAAGTAACATGCAACTGTTTTTCCTTATCCTTATGTAGGTTTTTCATATTAGTTACGGAAATAGTTTCACCAGCAACAACTTCTCCTGTATTGTCGAACTCTGAATTCACGTCCCCAAATTGATTCACCATTTCCTCTGTAGCATTTTCCTCCACTTCATCAATCGCTAAGGAAGTAATGGTGTTATAATATTTTGCCTCCTCAAAATTGGCCAATATATTCTTTAATTGATTATAATCCGTTTTGAATTTTACTCCGACATCTCCTGCTTTTATATTATCAAGCTCTACAGCATCGTAAAAATCAATGGATTCCTTATCACATAGCCCGTTCAGAATATTCTCAACGAATACCAGCAGTTCTGCCTGATCCCAGATTTTCAGGATATCCTCCTGTTTATCTTTCATAACAGCCTTAGCTTCGGTTATCTGTTTTTCTAAATCAATAATCAGACGATTCTTGGTCTTAGCATCCTGTAGTTGAAAGGTTAAATCCTCTGATTTTATTTGCAGATCATTGATTTCTTTTGTCAGTGGCAGATAGATATACATAATAAATACGGCTGCTGTTATAACAATAAGAGCACTTAGTAACAATACCTTCTCCCTCTTAGTAAGTTTCATGCGATGTTACCTCCTCAACCGTTGATGTATCGTTAACAGACTGCTCTGCCGGGAGCTCTGATACGACCTCCGGTGAAATCAAGCTTACATAAATAGTAAAAGCTTCGGTTGCCTCATTTGCTTCTTCCTTTTTTGCCCCCATAAGAGTAACCTTGTATACCGAATTCATGTTACGCAAATTAACGATATACTGTGCTATCTCTTTATAAGAAGGAGCTGTTCCTTCCATATTAAGAATTCCGTCTGTCAGAGACATATTCTTTATAATGACCTTCGGTGGTATATTCACCTCCAGCTCCCTCATGAATTTTGCTATTTCTATATTGGAAGCTTTTATGGTATTGATTATTTCATCGGTATTGTTGATATTTTGCACCTGGTTTAACAAATCCAAATATAAATGTTGCGTGCCTGAATAATTAAGAAGCTCCGCTTCCTGCTCGGTGATCTGTGCTATCAAGCTGTTCTTTTGCTGCATCGGCAGATAAAACCCATAAAAAATTGTCAGCACCATCAGACCAAGTACCAAGGTAATCGTTATAAATGTCAGCTCACCGGATGCTTTTTTCTTAACTCTGGGAATCAGATTAATATCATGTATCATGCCTGCCTACTCCTCCCTGATGGTTGCACCGATGGCCTGGGAAAAAGCAGCCACCTTTTCCGTATTTATGTTACCCTTTTTCGATTGATGCAGTGTATCGGACAAAAGTGATACTCCCACCGAAAGATGCTCTTTCATATATCCGGAAAGCCCCTTCAATAGACTCCCTCCGCCCATGATATAAATATGATCCAATCCCTTTTGATTATTTCTGTTTTTATAAAATTCGATGGTGCGTTCGATGTCGGTGATCAGATAATCAAAATAATTTTTGATATACTCACAAGTGTTATTCTGAAAGTTATTCTCAAAGAAATTAGCTTTTCGTTTAAAAGCTTCAGCTTCCATATAATCAATTTTTAATTTTTCAGATATATGTGACGTAAGGTAATCGCCGCCACTGGCAATGGATTTATGTATAAAATAATTCCCTTCCTTTAATAAAATGATATTCGTGGTATTTGCTCCAAAATCGATGATACCAATATTTGAGTTATCCACCGTTTTGCTTTGGCTTAGCATCATCCATTTTACGAGCTTACCTGCAATGTTTGGAACGACATCTACATAAACAACCTTTAAATTAGCCTTTTTTAATGTATTGATATAGTTTTGTACTATTTTATTGGGAACAGCTGCAACCATAAGTCTGAGTTTTCCGGGCATACCTACTTTGGAGGGTATATATTCCAGTACTTTGTAATCGATACTGTATTCTTCATGATTTAATGGCAGAAAGCTGGTGATTTCATGTTTAATATTATCCATTATCTGATCTTCGTTCATTTCCGGAAGCTTTAATTCTCTGACAATTAAATCACTGCCGGATAAGCACAAGGAACATTGATTCCCTTTGATTTTATTTCTGTGCGCTGTCTTTTTAATAATCTCAGCCAACTGTGAGGATACTTCTATTCTTCCCTGATTGATCAGGCCCTCGGGAACCCGCTCCATACCCCATCGATGAATTCTGCTGTTTTTTTTCATTTGTACCATCTTTAATGAATTTGATCCTATATCAATCCCTATCATGGGCTTTTGTCCTTTTTTCAGACGATCTTCCCGGTGACCTATTACTTTATCAAAGGAGATCTGCCTGTTTGATCTTTCTCTGTTCATAATTACCCTCCTATATCATTTCAAGAGTTTTTCTTCTTCCGTTATATTCTCGTGAAAATGCTCGCTATAGTATCATAAAATAAAATGACAATAATTACCCCTGCTGATAAGAAGGGGCCAAACGGGATATATTGATCTTTTTTTATCTTTTTTAAAGTCAACATAATAAGAAGGAGAATGGCTGCCAGATATGAGGTTGCAATGAAGACGGCCAACATTTTTCTTACTCCAAGGTATATGCCGCAGGCAGCTGCCAGTTTAATATCACCACCCCCCATACCTTCTTTTTTTAAGAATTCAAAGGATAAAAGAGCAAGGACGAATAAGACTCCGCCACCCAGAAAGAACCCTAACATGCTTTGCTTTAGCGTTACAGTACCGCCCGTAACCATAAAGAAAAACCCGGTTACAGCAATGAAAATATTCACAGAATCCGGAATGATATAATATTTTAAATCAATGACGGAGACTGTTATGACAGCACAGCTTATTACGACAGCAGCAACACCTCTTAAGTTGAATCCATATTGATGATAAACGAATATTACATTCAAACAAGTGATGAATTCTATGATCGGATACTGTAACGAAATTTCTTCCCTGCAATATCTGCAACGTCCCATCAATAACAGAAAGCTTATAATTGGCAACATATCCAAAAGCTTCAGTGTATGACCACAATGGGAGCAATGGGAAGGGGGAAGCACGAAGGATTCCCCCTTTGGAATCCGGTATATGCATACCGTTAGGAAACTTCCTATCAATAATCCAAGAATGCTAACGATAATGTAATCCAGATTGATCACTCCCTATGTTAATAAATTTGTATTCATTCCAATCAAGTGGTTGGTGTAGGTGTCGTTACTATTTCCACTGTAATCTCTTTTACCGCATTAATTTTAATTTTGGCATAGGTGCCACTCGGGTAACTTACACCGGAAGGCAAATCCAGCTGTGCATCATATTCCGTAAAGTCGATCCATCCATTCGTATTAGTGTCAACAATTAGCGCTGTAGGATTCTGTGCATTCCATACAGTAATTTCACTTGCCAGCGTTCTGGCATTTGCCAGCTCCGTCTTTTTTTTGGCTTCTTCAATATTACCAAACAGTCTCGGTACCATTAACGCAGCAAGTATTCCCAGAACAGCAATCACTACGATTAATTCGACCAGGGTAAAACCTTTTTCACTCGTTTTTAATCTTTTTAACATCTGATATATCCTCCTCATTTTTGTTGTATCTTCCTAGATACTCTTTCGTGTTTTATATCAAAGGAAATGATATCACTATCATTTACCTATGATTTTGAATATTTAGAAGCTTTTCTGTCTTACCCTGCTCCCACCATACTATATGAGTTAAACATAGGTAAGGCGATCGAAAGTACAATAAACGCTACCATTCCGCCCAATATCACAATAATCAGAGGCTCCAGCATAGATGTCAGCTTTTGGGTTGCACTATCCACTTCCTCCTCATAGAATTCAGCAGACTTTAATAGCATTCCATCCAATGTACCGGTTTCTTCTCCCATCATAATCATATTTTCCAGCATCATGGGAAACAGCCTTGATGCCTTCACGGGAACATACAGACCCTTGCCCTGCTTTACCTGTTCAATTATTTCATTCATCACCTTTAAAGCATAGGTGTTACCTAAAACTTTTCCGGTAATCTCAAGGGCCTCTGTAATTGACACGCCGGTGGTTATTAGGGTAGCCATGGTCCGTGCGAATCTGGCTGCAAGTGATTTTGTTAGAAACTTACCGATCATCGGAGCATGGTATTTAAATTTATCAAAGCTTATCCGCCCTGTCTCACCGGACAGATAAAAGCGGAATGCTATTATTATAATGATAAAAGCCAAGAACAGGAATATCCCATAATCCTTTAAAAATTCGCTCATGGATATCAGTATTTTAGTCGGTATCGGTAAATCAGCCCCTGCCGAGCGAAACATATTAACGAATACCGGTACTACCTTGGTTAAAAGAATAACTACCACTACGATAGCTACTATGCATACAATGAGTGGATATCGCATGGCACTCTTGACCTTCTGCTGCGTCTTATGCTCCTTTTCAAAATGCTCAGCCATGACCTCTAAGGATTTATCGAGGGTTCCGCTGGCTTCTCCTGCCGCTACCATATTAATCAGTATGGAGGGTAATTTCTTACTGTGTAGCGACATCGCCTGGGATAAGCTGCTCCCCTTCTGGACCTCCTCCATGACATTCATGGTAATCAGTTTTAAAGGTTTGTTCTCCGTCTGTCCTGCCAGCATATTCAAGCATTTGATCAAAGGTATTCCTGCTTTTAATATGGAGGAGAATTGTCTGCAGTAGATGGAAATGTTCTTCGATCTTATCTTTGTAAACAATTCAATTTCCTTCATATCCTTCCGTTCAACGATTTCCTTCACTTCCAGATGATAAAAGGATTTCTGCCGTATCATTTCGATGACGGATTGCTGATTGGGAGCCTCATAGACTCCTTCCATGGTTCTACCGGTCATATTCATGGCTTTGTATTGAAACTTTGGCATTCTAAAGATTCCTTCTTTCGTTCACTTAAAATTACATCAAAAACTTTTTCATATAGTCGATATCGACACAGTGTTCAAGAGCGTCCTCATAGCTGATCAGTCCATGCCTGCATAACTCGCTCAAGGAATCATCCATTGTTCTCATTCCCATTTTAGCATTGGTCTGAATCGTATTGTTTAGCATGTGCCCCTTGCCTTCGCGAATGATATTACGTACAGCAGCATTGGCCATCATGACTTCGACGGCTGCTACTCTGCCCCTCTGATCGGCTCTGGTAAGCAGCTGCTGGGATATGACCCCCTGTATTGTCATAGCCAACTGGGTCCGCACCTGCTGCTGTTGATGTGCAGGAAAAACATCTATGATACGGTCCACCGTATTAATAGTACCTATGGTATGCAGGGTACTAAACACCAAATGCCCCGTCTCCGCTGCGGTTAGGGCTATGGAAATAGTTTCATAATCCCTCATCTCACCGACTAAAATTACATCCGGATCTTCACGCAGGGAAGCTCTTAGTGCATTCGCAAAGCTTATGGTATCAATTCCGATTTCTCTTTGTTCAATGATACTTTTCTTATGCCGAAACAAATATTCAATAGGATCCTCAAGTGTAATGATATGCTTATCCTTCGTTTCGTTAATCGCATTTACCATACTTGCCAGAGTCGTTGATTTTCCGCTGCCGGTCGGTCCGGTTACCAGAATTAAGCCACTGTTTTTCTGGGCAAGCTCCATCACTACCGGAGGAAGGCCTAACTCAGAGAAGCTTGGAATGTCGGAATTTACCAGACGTAAAGCTATACTGTAGGTATTTCGCTGCCGGTAAGCATTTACCCGAAAACGCTTCAGCCCCTGTATGGAATAAGAAAAATCCACTTCGCCTACTTTATTTAGCTTGTCCCATTGCATCTCATTTGTTAAATCCTTTACTATCTGCTTAGTATCCGCAGGAGTCAGTTTCGTTTCGTTCAGAAACTTAAGTTTCCCATGGACTCTGACTGTCCCCGGAACTCCTACAGTGATATGCAGGTCGGAGGCATTTAACTCTACCGCCCTGATCAGTAAGTCCGTTGTATTCACAGCAAATGTTCTCCTTAATTCTCATGTTTACATTCTTACCCATTATGTTATACTGACGCTTACCTAACCCTCTTGCCTCTCCGTCCTCTTACCCCTTTACGTTCCTCTATTCTTATCCCTCTTCATACACATTTTCATATTCCTGTGTGTATGTGATCTCCATTACTTCATCGAAGGAGGTAATTCCCTCCATCAGCAAACGAATGCATTCCACCTTAAGCGTTGTCATTCCGGTTTTAACGGAATAATCAAAGATTTCATTAGAAGATGCGTTCCGGGCGATTAAATCCCGATGACCTTTATTGATCAGGAGGATCTCGTGAACTGCAATCCTGCCTTTATAGCCAGTATTATTGCATAGAGAACAGCCCTGTGCCCTTTTGAAGGTATATCTGCCTAAGGGTAATCCTAAATATTTGAGTTCATGTTCGGCCGGTATATAGGCCGAAGAACAGTGGGGACACAGTCTGCGAAGCAGTCTCTGGGAAATAACGCCCATCAGTGCCACTCCGATCATATAGGGCGGTACACCCATATCAATTAATCTGGATATGGAACTTACCGCGTCATTGGTATGCAGGGTACTTAAGACCAGATGTCCGGTAATTGCCGCCCGAAGAGCAACATCAACCGTTTCAGCATCCCGGATCTCCCCCAACATGATGATGTCCGGGTCCTGTCTTAAGAAGGACCGTAATGCACCGGCAAAGGTAAGTCCGGCCTTTGTGTTCACCTGGACCTGGTTTAGTCCGTCAATCATATATTCGACTGGGTCTTCTACGGTAGTTATATTGTCATAAATCTGATTCAACTCATTGAGCATGGTATAAAGTGTCGTTGATTTACCGCTCCCGGTGGGACCGGTAATCAGTATAATCCCATGGGGATTTCTTAACAGCTGATCGAATTTTTGCAAATTAGCCGATGTAAACCCCAGCTTTTCTTTGGGTATCAGGAAATTCATTTTATCAAGGACACGCATGACTACCTTTTCCCCATGAACGGTTGGCAGTATGGATACACGCATATTATAAATCTTTTCCTTCATCGTATAATCACAGCGACCATCCTGAGGTACTCTTTTTTCAGCTATATCAAGTCCAGCCAGGATCTTTATCCTTGTTACTACCGCTGACAAGGCTGTCTTTGTTATCGTGTTCGCCAAATGCAGCTTACCATCGACTCGGAAACGGATACGGACTTCATTTTCCAACGGTTCCACATGGATATCACTGGCACCTTCTGATACTGCCTGCTCGATCGTTGAATTAACCAGACGCACGATCGGTGCACTGTCCACCTCCAAGGATTGGTTTTCCTGTATTGTTTGTTGTTTCTGCAAGGTATTGGACTCTTTTTGAAATTCCTTGATCGCTTTATCCGAAGATACATTTCCGTATAATTTATTAATGGTATTTGCAATGGCATCCTTAAATGAGATTACGGGAGCAATCTCAAAATTCGTTGCCATTCTGATATCCTCGATGGCAATGAAATTTAGGGGGTCATCCATTGCTACATATAAAAGCTTCAGCTCTAATTTAATCGGAACCACATTATGACGTTTGATTAATTGAAATGGAATCAGCCGCTGAACCTCCGGCGTAATGGTTATATTATTTAAGTCGATAAAGGGGATTCCCAGTTGGAACTCCAATACCTCCATGATCTGAGTTTCATCAACAATGTTTAAATCGGATAGAATGCTTCCCAGCCGTCCGCCATTCTTTTTTTGAATCTGTAACGCGCGGTCTAACTGTTCCTCCGAGATAATCTCAGCTTCTAATAATAAATCACCGATTTTTTTCTTATTATGATCGATGTTTCGTCACCCCCAACCGGAATTATCGAATTAAGCATCCAACTTAGCAAAACTGTCTTCGCAGCTTAAAAATCGTTCCATGTAATTTAATAACCTCACCGAGGTGATTGTCTCAAATACCATTTCCTTACCGTTATAATCGATCAATAGTAAATCGTGAACTCCTGCCTGGACACAGGTAAATCCAGAACTTACTACAGCATCAGTAGCGTTCTTTTTCGCGATTTGGACGGATAATACATTGTCAACAATAATCATTCTTCCCGGTAAACTGGCAATATCCCCTGCCAGCTTGTATTGTCTGTTATTTTGCAAAAGTACTCCCTTTTCTGTCAGTTGCTCCACTGCCTCCTGCACTTGCCACAGAGATAAGGCTACATGCTCACCGATTACTTCATTGACGATGGATACAAACCATTGAATACTGGAGCTTGTGCTATTGATTATTCTCCAAATCATATTCGTACTGTAACTATTATGTATCATTGGTAATTCATCAACAAACGCCCTTAAAGATAATCTACGTTCCATGTCGACCACAGCTGCTATGACCAGAGCTTGTGTGGTATCAAATTTGCTTGATAGATTGATACTTTTCAAATTACTTTTTCCCACAAAATCCTCCAGTACCTTCACAATACTCATTGGATTTGTCTCATCATCAATGGAAAAGCTTCCGGGTGTGACAGTAAAGGATACATGATGATGAAAGGAGGGATCATAATTAATATTATGTTCATAAGTCCCTACCCCACCGGTAAACATTACTTTCATTACCGCATACGGGTTTGACAACAGCTGGATGGTCGGTTTCATCTCATTCAGGAGATTACCTTCCATATCCAACATTCCAATCCGACTTAGGGCATCCAGGCTCTCCTTTGTAAAATCTCTTTCTCCATAACGATTTAATACCGATAAATCGTTTCTCTCCTTAATTACGGTATTAAGACTTTCTATATTATCAAGGTCCAATGTACTGATTAGCATATCGCTTTCACTCCTCCTTTGTTTTTTTCCTGCTTTGAAATCACACCCTGATCCTACCCTAACATTCTTTCTGTCTTGCTTTGTACTAGTTGAGAGATTGCATGATAAAGACCTGATTTTTGCAGATATAATTCATCGGTAGCCGGGTGTGGTTTTTCTTTTAAAATATCTGCCATCGTTATTTCATTTGCTGACCTTATTTCTTCTGGGAGATGCGCCACTGAGAATAACCGTATTGCTGCCGGACTGACAAATTTCCGTCTTCCCGGTACCTCACAATCTTGTTTCATTCTGTGATCGATGCATAAATATGCGCCTATGAGACCTGCCAGAATATTTTTCTCCTGATCCTGCCTCGGCGTATGGTTATATCCATCGGACGAAAGATCTGCCACATGACAAATGGACTTTCTTTGATTCGTCGGAAGATGATTGAGTATATGACCTTGACTAATAGCAAACCGATTTTTCCATAAATAGTCGAAGGAGTTGTCCGGCTTTAGGACGGTAGCCTCTTCTGGCCTTATAACAACATGTACCGGATTCTCATCCTCAATCCGTCCGGAATTGTGATTCTCATTCGTAATAAGTGTTTCTTCTATGTAAGCTTCCAGTTCCTCAAATGGGATAACTCCTTGGGTGTCCTCTTCCATTCCATCTGATTTCATCCGTTCAATCACTTCCCGATCTACATTGTCACTCTCGTTGTCCCAATAACACTCCATAATAGGAGCAGATTGTAGCTCGGGTGAGTTCTGCTCTGTGTGAGTAAAGGGCTTTATTATGTTCGCAGTAGGTATCGTTCTTCCTTTCCCCTCGGTGTCAAGAGATATGAGATAATCCTCCGTATTGACATCCTCTAGATCCCCATCGAGTACAAGAGGTTCTAAGTAATTCCCTGATTCGAAGGTTTCCGACATTCCGGTATCAACTGAACCATTCGACATATCAGTATCCGGTGAACCGGTTACCTCGAAAGGTGTTTTCTCAGGTTCATTCGAGGCATCTTTTTTCACTTCACCAAGTTTGTTCATATTCGGTTCTGATACTATTTGTTTTGGTTTTATTTCCATTACAATCGGCTTTGGAATAATCTCCATGATGATATTATTCGTGTGATCCGGTGCATCTACACAATCAAGTATCAAATCCGCATTCATTATTGTTGGAGAACCTTTTGTAATATTATCTGTCTCTGTACCGATGTATTGAGCTAACGGATTATAAAAGGGTATAACCTGGCTTTCTACCGGTTGTGATTCTATAAATGCACTCAATACCCTTGTAATATTTTCTTTTTTATAAGGTTTTAAGACATAATCCTTTGCACCTGCTCTGGCCGCTTCCACGATAATATTTTTTTGTCCCATAGCTGTGCACATGATAATATGTACCTGAGAATCTACCTCTAATATTTTGGGAATCGCCCCAATCCCATCCAGCATTGGCATTTCCACATCAAGAAATATAAAATCCGGTCTTTTCTGTTTGGTCAGTTCGATCGCTTCTAAGCCATTTACCGCCTCTGCAATGACATCAAAGCCTTCCTTCTTTAATATATCTTTTAAGATATTTCTCGCAAATTTAGAATCATCTACAATCATTATTCTATTTCCGAGGCATTCCCTTCTAGCCGCAAATGTACTAATTGTATCCGAGGATTTTAGTAATCTCATAGATATTCTCCTTTGTACCAAATATTGATCCATGTGCCGCTGAGCATCCGGCACGAAGTCTATCAATAAAACGTTATTTACACTGCTATTCATAATAATGTCATGTTCTGGAACATAAATCGTGACAAATAACCATATTTATTGATCTTCCAATAATCTCTTGTTATTTCGGAACTATTCATACTGCGTTCGATAATTTTTGTTAAATTTTGGTATTCCGCGTGTATAACCTATAATATACTATTTTTTCCAATTTGTAAATAGGATATTTCTATTTATTTACATTTTTTGCATGTCATTTCTAATGAGTATTATGTGAATTCCTGTTGTATTTCACGATTTCAAGGTAATTCATGGGATTTCAAGGAATCCCAAGGAATATAAGAATGCAAAAGGACTGTTCCAATACCAAAACAGAAGCAATTGGTATTGGAACAGTCCCTTGACTGAAATAATCCTATATTATTGTGTTGTATTCTTTATGTTTGACCGTAGCCTTACTTATGATTAATATAATTAATCAGTCCCTCAGCCTTTATGATCTTTTGCATAAACTCTGGAAATGCCTGACCCTGGTACTTAGTATCCTTTGTCCTGTCATAAATAATACCACTGTCAAAGTCAATTTCCACCTGATCACCGGCTTCGATTTCCTTAGCTGCCTCCGGACATTCAATGATAGGGAGTCCGATATTGATAGCGTTCCGGTAAAAAATGCGAGCAAAGGTCTCGGCAATCACACAGCTGATACCGGAGGCCTTAATAGCAATCGGAGCATGTTCTCTGGACGAGCCACAGCCAAAATTCTTATTGGCAACCATGATATCTCCCGGTTTTACCCTGTTAACAAATTCTTTATCTATATCAACCATGCATTTTGCCGCTAGTTCCTTCGGATCGGAGGAGTTTAGATAACGGGCAGGAATGATAACGTCCGTATCCACGTTATCTCCATATTTGTGCACTGTTCCATAGGCTTTCATAATATTTTACCTCCATTTTATATTTAAACAATCAGATATATAATTGATACTTTTAAAAATCTACACATACTATTCCTTCGCACCGACGCTACTAACGAGCTTAACGATTGCACCGGAGCAGTATTGACTATATGCGTATTTAACTCGTATATGAGTTCGCAATAGACTTTCCTATCAATGTGATTTACTATTCCATTTATTATAACCCCAGAGCATCCGGTCCCGAGATTTTACCGGTTACCGCACTTGCTGCTGCTACGGCAGGACTTGCTAAGTAAACCTCCGAATCCACATGACCCATACGACCAACAAAATTGCGGTTTGTGGTTGCTACCGCACGCTCACCTGCTGCCAATATTCCCATATGTCCTCCAAGACAGGGACCGCAGGTCGGAGTGCTGACAATCGCACCGGCTTTGATAAAGATGGAAAGAAGTCCCTCCTCCATGGCCTGAAGATAAATTGCCTGTGTGGCAGGGAAAATGATAACACGTAGTCCCTTTGCTACCTTTCTTCCCTCTAAAATCTTAGCAGCTGTTCTTAAATCCTCAATTCTACCATTAGTGCAGGAGCCGATTACCACCTGATCAATCCTGATATCTCCAACATTGTCAATTGTACGGGTATTTTCGGGCAGATGCGGGAAGGCTACCGTCGGTTTTAAGGAGGACAAGTCGATTACATAGGTCTCATCATACTCTGCGTCTTCATCCGCTTCATATATTTTAAACTCCTTAACGGAGTGCTCCTTCATATAACTGACAGCTGCCTCGTCCACCGGGAAAATTCCATTCTTTGCACCGGCTTCAATTGCCATATTCGCCATGGCAAAGCGGTCATCCATGGTAAGATTTTGTATTCCGTCGCCTGTAAATTCCATGGATTTATATAAGGCTCCGTCCACTCCGATTTTGCCAATGATATGTAGAATAATATCTTTACCGCTAACCCAGGGAGCAGGTTTACCGGTGAGAACAAATCTTAAAGCAGAGGGCACCTTAAACCAGGCTTTCCCCGTCGCCATACCCG
Organism: Herbinix sp.; assembly: GCA_029240245.1. Taxonomy (GTDB): domain Bacteria; phylum Bacillota; class Clostridia; order Lachnospirales; family Lachnospiraceae; genus Mobilitalea. Next base: position 10,955 of record JARBTJ010000006.1, on the reverse strand, counting down.
CTGCCATGTCCGTACTTCCTACACCTGTAGAAAAAGCTCCCAAGGCTCCGTAGGTACAGGTATGAGAATCTGCTCCGATTACCGCATCCCCGGCTACTACAAGACCTTTTTCCGGCAATAACGCATGCTCTATTCCCATCTCACCGATTTCAAAATAATTGGTAATTCCCTGGTCATAGGCAAATTCTCGCATGCATTTGCAGTGTTCTGCGGATTTAATATCCTTATTCGGAGTAAAATGGTCCGGTACCAAAGCAATTTTATCCTTATCAAACACCTTTTTTATTGTCATTTTTTCCATCTCATGTATGGCAACCGGTGCAGTTACGTCATTACCCAGTACCAGATCCAAATCTGCTTCAATCAACTGACCGGCGGATACTTTATCAAGTCCGGCGTGTGCAGCTAATATTTTCTGTGTCATAGTCATTCCCATGCTTATTTCCTCCTTATCTCTTATGAAATAATCGAACTATATATCATCTTTTTCAACTTCCAATAATATTCCACCTAGTCATCCATCTCCTCAAAGACTAAACCTGTTAATGCTTTGCTCCGGTTTAGGATTGAGTTTAAAAATCTTAATCTATCTCCGCGGTAATGAAACCACCCATCTCTTTTGTTCCGACGAGTGTCATCCCCTCCGACATAATATCAATGGTTCGGTAACCCTTGTTTAAAACTGTTTTTACAGCCGCTTCTATCCGATCAGCCTCTTTCTCCAAATCAAAGGAATATCGAAGCATCATGGCTGCAGACAGGATGGTCGCGATCGGATTAGCTTTATTTTGCCCGGCGATATCCGGTGCGGAGCCGTGACTGGGTTCATAAAGACCTAGCTTCGTATCTCCCAGACTTGCCGAGGCTAGCATCCCGATGGAACCGGTAATCATGCTTGCTTCATCGGAGAGGATATCTCCAAACATATTCTCAGTCAGGATTACATCAAACTGTCGCGGATTTTTTACCAGCTGCATGGCGCAGTTATCCACCAGCATATCGGTTAGTTCAATCTCCGGGTAATCCCTCGCTACTTCCTTGGTTACCTGCCTCCACAGACGGGAGGAATCGAGCACATTTGCCTTATCAACACTACAGACCCTTTTATTCCGCTTCCTAGCTATTTCAAATGCCCATTTTGCGATGCGTCTGATTTCCTTCTCATCATATACCAGAGTATCGGTCGCTTTTCTGATACCGTCTTCTTCTACGGTTTTTCGTTCTCCAAAATATAATCCGCCGGTCAATTCTCTCATCACCACAAAGTCAAAGCCGTTACCGATTATTTCGTCCTTTAATGGGCAGGCACCTTTAAGTTCATTGAAAAGTACCGCCGGACGGATGTTGGCATATAAATTTAAGCCCTTTCGGATGGCAAGGAGACCTGCTTCCGGCCTTAGATGAGGCGGCAGGCTGTACCAATTGGATTGCCCCACATTACCTCCTACGGCACCGAGTAGTACCGAATCACTGTTCTTAGCTGTCTCTAATGCATCCTCCGTTAAGGGTACCCCGGCTGCATCGATGGAGACTCCCCCCATCAGAACCTCTGTGTAATTAAACTTATGTCCGTATTTACTGCCAATCTGGTCCAGGACTTTTTTTGCCTCTGTTATGATTTCCGGACCGATACCGTCTCCGGGAATCACGGCGATATTATAATCCATTGTATTTTTCTCCCCTTTACCTATATTTTCTGTAAGGCGATTGCGAAATGTATTAATTGCGCACACAACATATACTACTCCGGAGCGGAAGTTAAGCCCGTAGGAAGCGTTGGAGCGTAGGAATAGTATGTGTTGTGTGTGCAATAGCAAAAACTATATTGTTTCGCAAACGCTTATATATTTTCTGTTGCTATTTTAACATAAGTTTTGGTATAATTATAATACATATTACGTATATCAATTATAACTTATGGTTATGATTGAAAGTTATAATTAATCAAAAAGGAGCCTCCAATGTACCAGAATTTATCCTTCTATTATATATTTAATTGTGTTGCAGAAGCTGGAAACATCTCACATGCTGCGAATAAGCTGTATATCAGCCAACCTGCCGTAAGTAAAGCAATCTCCACCCTGGAGGAAAATCTGCAAACTACCCTGTTTATCCGAAGTTCAAGGGGTGTAAAGCTAACCGAGGAAGGACTGCTTCTATTCGAGCACACGAAAAATGCCTTCGAGACTCTGCATCGTGGCGAAGACAGCATAAAAAGAATCCACGAGCTGGGTATCGGGCATCTTCGCATCGGTGTGAGCACAACCTTATGCAAGTACCTGTTACTTCCGTATCTGAACGGCTTCGTTAAGGAGCATCCTCATATAAAAATTACGATCGAAAACCAATCCTCCTATCATACGTTACCTCAGCTGGAGAAGGGCACCTTAGATATTGGTCTGGTGGCAAGACCCGATTCGGATAAAGCCTTTCAGTTTTATTCCCTGGGCGAAATCGAGGATATTTTCGTTGCAACCGGAACCTATCTTGAAAACCTAAAGGAACGGGAGCACCATTCTGACCTCTTATCCTCTGCCAATCTTATGCTGTTGGATGAAGAAAATGTTACACGTAAATACATCGACGATTATTTTCAGGCAAATCATATTAAACCCAATCATATCCTTGAAGTCAGCAGCATGGATCTATTGATTGATTTTGCTAAGACCGGCCTTGGGGTTGCCTGTGTTATTAAGGCTTTTGTCCTTCCCGAGTTAAGCCAGGGCACACTGGTGCAAATTCCGTTAAGGAATCCCATAAATAAAAGAGAGGTTGGCTTTTCTTATACCAAGAATGCCTTCCTCTCTGATTCCATGCTAAAATTCATAAATTTTGTGAAGGAAAATAAGATCCCTTTTTCCTTTACTGATTAAAAAGGCTTCGAGAAATATTCTAGTTTTTGCTATTACACACAACACATACTATTCCTCCGCTTAAGCGTTTCCTACGGGCTTAACTAACGCTCCGGAGTAGTATCTCTTTGTACGCCATTCATACATAATATGAGTTTCGCAATTGCCTTTTACTGACTAAATTTCCGGGTTAACAGCCGGATCAGTGGGTAATGGTGAAGGTGTCGGAGTAAAGGTCGGCGGATCGATATAAGCCGGACGTTTCTCCACCAGATAATCCGCTTTTACATAAACATATTTGTTATTCTTAACAAAGCATGCCCAGCCATCCTCTATTTTCACTACTTCCACCTTCTCGGTATGTACAAGTGAACCTACTACTTTACCATTAGTGGAAGGTTCGGAACGGATATTTAATACAGCACCATATTGGCTTAATTTTACATACATGGTCGTTGTGTTCCCGACTACGATTGGTTCATCACTATCCTCCTCCGCAGAATCGGAATCCTCGGAAGCATCCTCATCCGACGTATCATCGGTGATTTCATTACCGTCTTCATCGGTCGGTGCCGGTGTCGGTGTCGGTATAAAACTAACCATTTGATCTTTTGCACCGCAGCCTGTAAACAGGATGGTCAATACAGTCAGGCAAACTATCAAGTATATATTCTTCTTCATATAACTCACACTCCAAACTTATCAATATCAATTATTATAAAAATAGTTGATACTAAGCACTCAATATCATAGTTTATATAAGTAACAAAACACTATTACTATAATAGCATATTTGACCTATTTTACAATAATAAAATATTCATATTTTCATTTCCATTGCCCGGAATATGCCGAAAATGCATTCGGAAGGGCGTATTTATATCTTATTTCCTCTTCTGTTGCCAGTAAGTATGCATGTTCCTCCAGGAATTGCTCAGAAATGCCGCTTAATTTAATGTGATACCCAAGCATATGCCATTCGATGTGGGAAAAGATATGCTTTGCTTCACCCATAGCCGCCACCGACTGAATATCAAGCTGCCATTCCTTCAATTTTTCTTCCACCTGTTCCTGACTTAAGCTTGCCTCCATTAAAGGCAATTCCCATAAGCCGGCCAATAACCCCTGACTGCTTCTTTTATGTATGACATAGGAGTTCTGGTATTCAATGAGAAGGACGGTTTTATCCTCAAGTCTGCGCTTGTTCTTCACCGGTTTCACCGGTATTTGCGAAATGAGCTCTTCGTGGAAGGACTTACACAGATGCATTACCGGACAGTTTTCGCATAAAGGTTTACCATTCGGAAGACAAACGATGGCTCCAAGCTCCATTAAGGCTTGGTTAAAATCACCCGGTCGGTCTTTGGGCATAATATCCTTTAAATCTAGCCATAACTCACGCTTAACTGTCTCCTTTGTTATATCGTCAAAGCTTGCACTAATCCGCTTACAGACTCTTAATACATTCCCATCCACTGCGGGTACGGGTATACCAAATGCGATGGAGGCGATTGCTCCTGCCGTATAAGCTCCAATGCCGGGTAACTTCAGTAATGGTTCATAATCCGCCGGAAGTTTTCCGTTATAATCTTTCATGACAAGCTGTGCAGCCTTCTGCAGATTCCTTACTCTGTTGTAATAACCAAGACCTTCCCATAATTTCAAGAGCTTCTCTTCATCCGCTTTGGCTAATGATTCAATGTCTGGTAAGGCAGTGATAAACCGATCAAAATATCCCTTTACCGCCTCAACTCTGGTTTGTTGCAGCATGATTTCCGATATCCAGACATAATAGGGCTTCGGGTTCTCTCTCCAGGGTAAAATCCTGGCATTATGGTCAAACCAGTGTAGTAAATAGGGTATTATCTCCTGATAATCATATGTCATTTGCCTGCTCCTTCTAAAACTTGTCTTAGATTATTATAACCCACAGCAACCGCTGAGACAAGGACTACCAGAATATGGTGCCTATGTACTAACCATAAAGCTGGTTCATATGAATTTCCAAGGTAATTATCCATTTATTTACATCATCAAAATTGTGAACCATTTAAACAAATAAGAAAAGCATTATTAATCTGATCCATCATTAATAATGCTTTCTTCTATATTATATAGTTATGTAATCCTATCAAGATATATAATTTACGACGATCTAACTCAATTCTTCTCCAAAAACTTATACTGTGACATATACAGCTCGTTATATTTACCCTTTAACTCAAGAAGTTCATCATGTGTACCCATCTCCTGGATTTTACCGCCATCCACATACATAATACAGGTAGAATTCTTTATGGTAGATAGTCGGTGGGCAATGATAAAGGAGGTACGGTTCGCAAGGAGTTTACTTAGTCCTTCCTGCAGAAGTATCTCTGTCTCCGTATCAATACTGGAGGTGGCTTCATCAAGAATTAATATTTTCGGGTCTGCCAACAGAGCCCTTGCAAAGCTGATCAGCTGTCTCTGCCCTACGGATAATCTGGTTCCGCGTTCATTTACTTCGGTATAATAACCATTTTCCAGTGCTTCGATAAATTCATGAGCACAGACCGTCTTAGCGGCTTCGACTACCTGTTCATCAGTAGCTTCCATATTTCCATAACGGATATTATCCATAATGGTACCGGAGAAAATGAAGCTGTCCTGCAGCATGACACCCATCTGCTGACGGAGGGATTTTATCGTAACCGAGTTAATATCGATGCCGTCTATGGTAATCGTACCGGAGTCCAAGTTATAAAAACGGCTGATTAAATTAATGATGGTTGTTTTACCGGCTCCCGTCGGTCCTACAATGGCATAACTGTCACCGATATTGGCTTTAAAGTTGATTCCGTTTAATATTGGCGTACCCTTTTCATAACTGAATACCACTTCTTTAAACACGATTTCACCTTTGATTTCCGGCATTTCCACTGCACCTTCACAGTCCTTAACCAATACCGGCTCATCAATGGTCTCAAAGATACGTTCCAGATAGGATACAGCATTTAATACAGAGTTATAAAAGCTTGCTAAAGTATTAATCGGTGCCCAAAACCTTCCGATGTATCCGGTGAAAGCAATTAATACACCAACGGTGATTCCCGTTACTCCCTGGTCCATCCAGGAAATACCAAGAACATAGATCGCCACCATAGTCCAGGTTGATATGTTTTGTATTGCCGGCCAGAGAACGAAAGCATACTTTACCGCCTTCATCCAGGCCATGCTGTAGTCATTGCTAAGAGTATTGAATATCTTAATATTTTCCTGCTCCCTGGTAAAGCTCTGTGTTACCCGGATTCCGTTAATACTCTCTGCAATATAAGCATTTAAGTTGGAGGATTTGTTACTCATTTTCTGCCAGGATGCCCTCTGCTGCTTCTTTATCACGAAAATAATAACTATCAGTAATGGCATACCGAGTAAACAGATGAGGGTAAGTCTCACATTAATAGAAAACATAAATACCAGTATGAAAATTAAGCCAAACAAGTCCGTTATTGTATTTACAATACCGTTGGATAAAAGATCACTTAGGCTGTTAACATAATTAACTACTCTTACCTGAATCTTTCCATGTGGTTTGTCATCATAATACGAAAACGGCAGCACTTGTAAATGGTTAAAAATATCACTTCTTATTTTATGTATTATATTCTGCCCAATCCTTGACATAATGGTAGTTTTCATCCGAATGATAGCCGAGATGATAAAGTAAATTACCAGTAATGCGATACTTATGAGGATGATTCCCCTGATGTTTTCATTGGGGATAAAATTGTCCATAATGATCATTAATATTAAAGGGGTTAGCATATCAAGTGCTTTTAAAATGGTAAGGAGAACTATAGTGATTCCCATATCCTTACGGTAAGGTATAATATACTTTCCAAGCCTTTTTAACTGGGAAGTATTAAATTCCGTCTGCAGGGTTTCGTCGATATCATATTTATTTCTTGCCATGTTGTCATCTCCTGTACTTCGTGTTATTTCACACTACCTAATGCAGGAGTTTCCCTCCCTTCTACCTTCGGTATATTATCATGCTTCTTTGTGGAAGGAAGTGTCCCGTTATATAATGCTGAATTTCCGGTTTTCATTTGATCAAAATCTCCGTATTGATGATGGAATACCGTATAGTAATATCCCTTCTTTTCAAGGAGCTCCTCGTGGTTTCCGGCTTCCAATATCTTTCCGTCATCTACGACCAGAATCTGGTCCGCGTCCTTGATCGAGGAAATACGATGGGCTATAATAAATACAGTATGTCTATTACTTAGTGAGGTTAATTCGTTTTGAATCTGTGTTTCAGTCTCCATATCAACCGCTGAGGTAGTATCATCCAAAATTACAATTGAGGGATCTTTCAGCAGTGCTCTGGCAAGCGATATTCTCTGCTTCTGTCCGCCGGATAAACCAACGCCTCGTTCTCCAACGATGGTATCGTAGCCCTCCGACATCTGCATAATAAAGTCATGGGCGTTAGCGATTTTCGCTACCTCCTGTACCTCTTCAAAGCTGCAGTTCGGCCTGGCATAAGCAATATTCCCTTCGATCGTATCAGAAAACAGGAAAACATCCTGCATTGCCATACCGATATTATCGCGGATGGAGAACAAATCCAAATCTTTAATATTAATGCCATCAATCTTTATTTCACCGTCAGTGACATCATAGAAACGACAAAGCAAATTCATAAGCGTTGATTTTCCAGAACCGGTTGCCCCGATAATTCCTACGGTCTGACCGGGCTTTATGTGAAAGCTTACATCCTTTAAAATCACTTCATCATCCATATTGTAGCTGACATTGTTAAATTCAATATCACCGTGGAACCGCTTTTTCTCAACCGCATTCACCGGCTTTTTGATGGATGGCTCAACAATCACAGTGGAATAGATCTTTTCAACGGAGGTAACAAAACGCTGATAGTCGTTGGCGAGAAAGCCTGCCATACGAAGGGGCTGGTTCAACATCCAAAGGTATCCGCTGACGGCTACTAAAGAGCCCATAGTCATACTACCCTTTACCACCATGATACCGCCAACAACATAAAGGATTACAGTCAGGACATTTGCCATAAATTCGAATAACGGAACATATTTCTTCCAGATATCGGCTGCATTTAATTCCGCTGCACGATACGCATCATTTTCCTTATTGAATTTCTGTATTTCATAGTCTTCTTTTGCAAATGCTTTCACCACACGATTACCGCTGACATTTTCCTGAACAAAGGTATTTAAGCTGGAAAATTGCTGCCGGATATTATGAAATGCCGGTTTTACCGCTGTTAATTGTTTGGAGGCTGCCCAAAAGGTAAAAGGAAGAACCGCAATCATACAGAGTGCCAATCGCCAATCCACCACGAAAATCATAACGAGTGCGATGATAAACAGAAGACCATTTTCATAAATATTATATATAACATAAGCCACAAAATGCCGGATGGCGTCCATATCACCGGTCTGCCTTGACATAAGATCACCAGTTCTGTTCTTATTGTAAAAGCTGAAATCCTGGGCCAGTAATCTCCGGTATACATAATCTCTCATCGTGTAGAGCATTCCCTGAGATGCCTTCTCAAAGATGATTAGAAACCAATACTTTAAACCTGCCCTCAATATCGTAGTTACGATTAAAATCACCATCATTTTCGGTAATAAATCGCGATTTCCTCCCTTGATAATATCATCTACGATAATGCCGGAAATCTGCGGGCTGACGATAGCTATTGCACAGGTTACTGTAACTAGTATCATCGCAAAAGTCATTTTCAAACGATACTTCTTTAGGAAAGAAAAGAACCATTGCATCGCTGTCATAAAATACCTCCTCTTGAACTCTTAAGGTGTTAAGTTTTCTGCAGATGGATTATCTCATTCATACTGATACATTTTTATGTACATTCTTTGAGAGGTTAACCATTTCTAAGCAGATTATCTCATTATATTCTCTTTGCCAATAAAAAAAATGTATATTATTACATTAATCATGTTATTTTTTATAGATTTTATCTAGGAAAAAAGTACCTTTTATACATGAATGAATATATTAAATCAATGGTGCATTTTTACCAAAGTACCATATCCTAAGGCTTGCATTAAGTATTTATGATATTGGGATGGGATTTTGCCACTTCAAAAAAAAAATAAAATTTTATTTACCACCTACTGATATTAATGATATAATAAATAAAATTGTTCTTCTAATTAATTGAGGTGTGTTATGGCCTGTGAATATGATTTAACTTATAATGACTTTAATCCGACAGTTTACTTCGTCTCTAAGCATAAAATGACTCATGAAGGAGTTTATCATGAGCATGATTTCGCTGAGCTCGCATATATATTATCCGGTAAGGGGAAATATCTTGTTAACGGTCAGGAGTTTGAGGTGGGAGCCGGTGATCTTGTTATATGTAATCCCGGTGTGAAGCATGTACATATCGTAACCAACCCAAAGGAACCTACCATTGAGTTTTTTGCCGGATTTACCGATTTTCATTTTCGGAACATGGCTCCGAATTCCATTGAATTAAAGAATGGAAGCTATGTTCTTCATACCTCCTCGGAATTAAAACAAGAAATCTCCAAACAATGCTACGCTATGATTGCAGAACGCGAAAGCAATAAGCTCGGACGATATTTTATGTTTAAATCACACTTAATGCAGATGCTTTTACTGGTGATGAGAGAAATCGCAGATGTGGACTGCTCTATACAGAAGGGTTGTAATTTTGAGACCTATAACAAGAATTATGCAGTAAACCGTATCATAAATTACTTAAATGAAAATTATGAACAGAAAATATCTTTGGAACAAATTGCGCATAATATGTATCTGAGCCCGGTATATATTTCAAAAATATTTAAAGAGGAAACTGGGGAATCACCGATTAATTATTTGATTAAAATCCGCTTGGAAAAGGCTAAAGAGATATTACTTAACGAAAGCAGCGGAAGTATCAAGAGCATTGCTAACCTTGTCGGTTATGATGATGTTTATCATTTCAGTAAATTGTTCAAAAAATATTATGGCATATCTCCTCTTTATTATAAGAAGAAGGCGATGTGCAAAAATGCATGTAATCAGTAAGGAAGAGGGTATCTTGTGATATGAATATGTTTGATGCAATATTTTCAAGAAAATCCATCCATCATTTTCTGCCGGAAAAATTGGATTGGGAGGTTATCTCGGATATTTTAGACTTTGCGAATAAAATCCCCATGCTCACAACAGGTATCGCCGTAGAGTTTAAACTTGTCAGCAATATAGAGAAAAAACAGGGGTTCCATGGACCGTTAGCGGTAAAGGCTCCCTATTATATCTGTATCTCCTCGGAGGAAAAAGAGGATTATTTAATCAATGCAGGTTATTTAATGCAACAGCTCAACCTTTATATAACCTCAAAGGGTCTTGGTGCATGCTTCATTCCCACTGCCAGCCCTGGCTTTTCCTTAAAGTCCACCATGAAATATAAGTATGTAACTGCTCTTGCCTTTGGGAAGTCCTCAGAGTCTTTATACCGAAACAGCAGTGATGCTAAACGTTTACCGGAAAATGAAACTGTTGTTTATAAGGAAGAGGTTACTCCGGATATCAGACAAATCATAACCGCTGCACGATTGGCTCCATCCATGCTAAACAACCAGCCTTGGCGCTTTGTCGTTTACCGGAACCGTATCCATGTCTTTGCTAAGAAGAATGCATTACTATCAGTTATGCTTGACTTTAATAAAATGATTGATATGGGTATCATGCTCTCCAATCTTCTACTTACTGCCGAAGAGCTCTGGGTGGAATGCTCCATAACTAAATCCGCCTCCATTAAGAACAAACAATTTCAAAACAATGAATATGTTTGTACATTAACAATTGGCTAAATTATGTATAAAGTATAAATAATAAAAAAAATTTAAAAAATAGATTTCGGGGTATTGACAAACCCTATCATCTATAGTATATTATGTCATGTGCTTACGAAATACAAGACAACAGCACAACAACATAATATGCGCGAGTGGCTCAGTGGTGGAGTATCGCCTTGCCAAGGCGAGGGTCGCGGGTTCGAATCCCGTCTCGCGCTTAATGAAAAAGTAGATCATCGTATGA
>JARBTJ010000045.1 GCA_029240245.1 Herbinix sp. | reverse complement strand
TGATATCAAATTGGTTCCCTCTCTGACGAAGTACCTTTGGATTGTCCGATGTCACACCGGCATCTCCAATCAGCATATCCCCCTGATCATCAAATTGCATACTGATGGGCGTATCAAGGCCGTAGGCATATACTTCGATGGAATAACCGGGTGGCACTGTAATATCCATGGGGTTTACATACCTTTCATAATTATTTGTTGATTTACTTGGCATATTTTGTATGCAAATGGATTTCATACCATATTTCATATCCTTGCTCCATGACATTCTTAAAATAATATATTCATGTATTATACAATAAGTTCAGTTGATATGTTTTAAACTATAAATATGGTTAAAGTGTCAAAACACTTTTTGATACTTTAACCATATTTACATTTATATGATAAAGTAAGTCAATATGAATGTTATTGAATCAAAAGAATTTCTTCATTCCTTTTGATAAATATGGTAAAATATGATACGTATCGTACTCGACAAATAGGAAGAACAAGGAAAAAAATAGGAGGTAGGTAGATGGAGGAATTTCAATTTAAGTATAGTACACCGGAGAGACAGGGAGTAAAATCGGAAGCGATTATTAATTTCCTTAATAAGGCAGAGCAAGTCCAAACGAAGGATATGGATCAGGAATTTCATAGCTTTATGATGCTGAGACATGGATATGTGATAGCTGAAGGCTGGTGGGAGCCATATCAGAGGAACTTGCCGCATTCATTATTTTCCTTGAGTAAAAGTTTTACATCAACTGCAATTGGCTATGCTGTAACGGAAGGGTTATTAAGTGTGGAGGATTTTGTAGTCTCGTACTTTACAGAAGAATGCCCTAATCCATCGGGTTATTTGGCTCAGATGAGGATAAAGGATTTATTGTCCATGTCAACAGGACATGTTGTGGATACAACCCATAATATTCTTGCAAGAGAAGATCATAACTGGGTAAAAGCGTTTCTTGAAATTCCGGTAGAAAAAGAGCCCGGTACTTATTTCTTATATAATACCGGTGCAACTTATATGTTATCAGTCATCCTTCAAAGGCTTACCGGCCAAATGTTGATTGATTATTTGCGTCCCAGATTCTTTGAACCTCTCGGAATTAAAAATCCATCCTGGGCAGTTTGTCCGATGGGCTATAATACCGGTGGGTTTGGGCTTAGTCTGTCAACCGAAGATATCGCAAAGATGGGATTATTGTATATCAATCAGGGAGTATGGAACGGAAAACAGCTTTTACCCAAAGAGTGGATATGGGAAGCAACCAGTTTCCAAATCACAAACGGTGACGTACAAACCAGTGATTGGTGTCAGGGTTACGGATATCAATTCTGGCAATGCAGACATGAGTCTTACCGAGGAGATGGAGCCTTTGGGCAGTATTGTATTGTAATGCCAAAGGAAGATGTGGTCCTGGCCATTACCGGAGGAATGAAGGACATGCAGCTTACCCTGGATATTATATGGGATTCACTGCTTTCTGGGATCATGGATGAGGAATTACCTGATAGTCCACAGCATAAATTACTGGTAGAGAAATTATCTTCATTAAAAGTGCCGATGCCGTTAGGTAATACGACTTCAAAACTTATTCCGGATATATCGGAGAAGGAATATGCCATTTCAAATTCTGACCGGTTTGATTCGGTGCGCTTTGAATTTTATGATGATAAACTAAAAATGACCCTTGGTTCCGGCGATTATAAACAAACGCTGGACATTGGCGTTGGATACTGGGCGGAAGGGTATATGCAACATTTGGGAAGTAAAGACCATGTGATGTTTAGCGGTATCTGGGAGGACGAAACAACCCTGTTAATTCAGTGCAGATATATTGAGACTCCCTATGCAGTACAATACCGTTTTGTGTTTGAGAACGGTCAGGTTCGCATGGAGTCCACGGTGAACGTATCCTTTGGTGTAGCGATGTGGGATGAAATGTTGGGAATAAATGATTGCTTTAATCCAAAAAAAGTACCATCTCAGCAGGCAACGACATAATTTCTGAGTATAGAATATCCCGGAAATCAATGGCTGCCTTTTCCTCCATAGGCGGTGCCAAAAAGGGCGGAAGCATGGAAGTGCAATTGATAAAATGATTGATGCAGATTTCCGATATCGAGGAATACTTTTCAGAATGCCTTATATTACCCTGTGATATGTAAAACAGTTTGTAGCCACTCTGGATGGGTATTTGTAATAAAATTTCTTTACATAATAAGTCTTTATAACCATTAATACCATGCTTAATGAAGGTCATACCATTGATCAAATCACGAAACTTAGAAGCAGTCTCAAACTTATACATGGAGGCTGCTTCCTTCATTTTCAATTCTAAATCCTGTATAAACAATGATATATTATCATCATTACTGAGAAGTTCTGTAAGAATTCTTTGGTTTTCCTGATAAGTATCTCTGTTCAGGGCAATCGGAAAGAGAAGATAATCAAATGCATAATGCTTACCACTTTTCTTGATCGGATACAGACTTTTTAGAGATAGCGTAAATTCATTCAGTGCATATCTTCTCCGGAACGGTCCGTAGGTATTTTCCGACCTTTCGTTTACAACAGAAAGAGAGTTGTGGACGTTATAGTCCTCCACTTTCAGATACACATAGCCTTGATCATGCTTCATTTGCGAATTAAAGACAGGACGGTATTCCTTAATCAGTTCACACTCTAAGAGCCTTGCTTCCAAATGAGTATCAGTGATTGTGATATCAAAATCATCGATCAGGCTAACAAGTTTTTTGATTTTTTCCCATTTTGGAGTACCTGTAAAATAGGATTTCACTCTTATTTTCAAACATTTGCTCTTACCGATATAGATGATTTTCCCTTTGGTATCAAGCATTTTATAGATACCCGGTAATGCGGGAAGTTGATTTAATTTGTTCGTTATTTTATCGTTCATATTCTTAATTTTCACCTTATTGTTTATAAATCTACAAAAAAGTATAGCATAAAGCTTCCTTAAAGAACACTGTAAAAAAATGCTGTATAGCAGTAGGAAAAACTAGTCATACGGTCCCGTTCGTAGTAAAATAGATAACTAGAGGATGTCAGGAATAATTTGCAGTGGGAGGAGATTCATATGAAGATCGGATTTGTAATCGATGCAATGATAAAGTATTATGCAGGTGATGTGCGACGCATCAACCATTTTCTTAAAGTGTATGGATTTGCAAAGGCCATAGGGGAAATGGAAGGACTGGATGGAGAGACCCAAAATATCCTTGAGATTGCTGCACTTACACATGATATCGGGATTAAAAACAGTGAAATGAAATATAACAGCGCAGCAGGAAATTATCAGGAGCTGGAGGGTCCGCCGGAAGCAAGGTTGCTTCTGACAGTTTTAAATTATGACTCCGAGCTAATTGACAGAGTTTGCTGGCTAATTGCCCATCACCATACGTATCATGCTATCGAGGGTATTGATTATCAAATATTGATTGAAGCAGATTTTTTAGTTAATGCTCATGAAGATAATCTATCTGCCGCTGCCATTCATAATGTCAGGACCAGGCTGTTTCGGACGGCAGCAGGAATTAAGTTATTGGACGAAATGTATTTTTAATTCGTTTGGTATGAATCCATTTGTAATGGATGAAGGCATTCGTAATGAAGTAATGGATATATCGAGTCCGCATATTAAGAACTTAAATAAGATCAGGCAATTGTGAAACTCATATTCTGTATTAATTGCGTACTCAACATATACTACTCCGGAGCGTAAGTTAAGCCCGTAGGAAGCGTTGGAGCGGAGAAATAGTTGTGTTGTGTGTGCAGAAAGGTGGGTCCCGGTGTACAATTATAAATTAACCATTCAATATGATGGAGGGCGATATAAAGGCTGGCAGAGACTGGGTGACGATGAGAACACAATCCAAGGGAAACTGGAGAAGGTAATATCGGAGCTGGTTGGTGAAAAAACTGAAATAACAGGCTGTAGTAGAACAGACGCCGGAGTACATGCCCTTTCCCAGGTCGCTAATTTTAAAACTGCGAAAAAGTTGTCAGAATCCGAAATCGAAGATTATATGAACAAATATTTGCCCCAGGATATCAGTGTTATTGAGGTTTTGTCAGTACCGGATCATTTTCATGCAAGATATCATGCAAAATCAAAAACTTATCTATACCGGATCTGGAATAAGGAATATTCCAATCCTTTTATGAGAAAATACAGCATGCATGTAGATAAAAGTATTGATGTAACTGTAATGAGAAAAGCAAGTGAGCATTTGATCGGCGAACATGATTTTACCTCCTTTACCAATGCGAAATCCAAGAAAAAATCCATGGTTCGGGAAATTTATTCGATTATTATCAGTGAAAATAGTGGTTTTATCGATATTAGAGTAAACGGCGATGGTTTTCTTTATAACATGGTCAGAAGAATTGTTGGTACTTTAATTGAAGCTGGGTTGGGTCAACTAGAGGTGTCAGAAATACCGGATATCTTAATATCCAAGGAAAGAGGACAAGCAGGTGGTATGGCAGATGCATGTGGTTTATTCTTAGAAAAGATTGAATATTAGATTTCTTTCATAGACTTAATGAACCAAATTTCTTTGTGTTACCGCTTGTGGGAACGAAAGCTGGTCGTAGAAATATTGATTATAAATGGTAGAATTATTGATTATAATATAGAAAGCAGGAGATTATATGGATTGCAGAATCGGTTGTGCAGCATGCTGCATAGCGCCGTCAATATCATCTTTTATACCGGGAATGCCAAATGGAAAGCCCGCCGGAGAAAGGTGCATCCAGCTTACCGAGGATAATAAATGCAAAATATTTGGTAAAGCAGAGAGACCTGCAGTATGCAAAAGTCTTATGCCCTCAGAAGAAATGTGCAGTGAAACGAATGAAGAAGCCTATGAATTTTTAGAAAAATTAGAGAAGGCAACGGCAGCCGAGACCTGATAGGAGAATTCTTATAAATAATGGTTAAGGGGAGAGTTCCTCTTAACCATTTAGCATTTATTATTTATAATTCATATAAAGTGCATTATAGATAATTTTCATTTTAATTTACATTTTGACTCAAAATAAGCCAAGCAGCATATTAGTCAGGCATTGATATATTTTTCAATGCTGTTTCTGCATTATCCTGTTGGGTAGGCTCCAGTGAAATATCACCGAGTGCAACAATACCAACCAGACTGTTATTATCTACGATAGGCAGACGGCGGATTTGTTTGTCACTCATTATTCTGACAGCATCGCTTACATTCATATCTGGACTTCCGACTACCGGATTTTCCGTCATTATATCGCAAACTCTCTGGTGTTTTGTATCTTGACCTACAGCGACACATCTTAAAGTGATATCTCTGTCAGTCACGATACCTACAATATTATTCTGATTGCATACGGGACTGGATCCCACATCATATTGTTTCATTAACATGGCAGCTTTTTCAATGGTATCATCCGATTTTAAACTTGCAATATTCGTTGACATTATTTCTTTTACTAGCACATAAATCACCTCCATTGTTAGATTACCCACGGAATGTAGTTTTTATTAAACATAAATATACCGTTTTTCTGAGAAGCCTATTAAACATGAGTTTTTTATTGTTCTTGCTTTAACTGACTGCAATTTTATTC
This sequence comes from Herbinix sp., assembly GCA_029240245.1. GTDB lineage: Bacteria > Bacillota > Clostridia > Lachnospirales > Lachnospiraceae > Mobilitalea. The sequence goes on along the minus strand of JARBTJ010000045.1, from coordinate 17,620 downwards.
AAAAAAAACAGAGCCTATTTAGACAATGATCTGTCTGATAGGCTCTGTTTCGTTATAAAAAACAGGAGGTAATAGAATAGTATTTACAACATTTTTTCCTTTTTACATATTCTTAGGATGGTGAATTTTCCAGTAACAACTGCAGTAGGCAGACCACCCGGCGGCTCCAGCCATTGACCGGTAAGAAAGCAGTTCTTTAACCCCCTGATTTTACCGGAATGCATCATGTATTTAGATTTCGGAGTCATCATAAAGGACATCCAGGCACCATGATAGGCATTGGTATAGCGGCGATAGGTCATTGGAGTGGTTACATCTAACTGAGTGATTTTCCCAATTAACTCAGGGAAGCGTTTTTCGATTTTTTGTTGAATCAAATCAGCAATCCGTTGTTTTTCTTTCCGATAAGCTTCTTTATCCGGGGATAGTTTTTCCCAATAGAAATAATCCGGATCTGTCTGATCGATTAAACTTAATATCACCGCATGACCTTCCGGAGCAAAGGAGGGCTCATAGGAGTAATTCTTGATACCAACTGATTTAAATTCGGTTGCTCCAACGCGGTAAGGCTCTGATTCCAGATAAAGAGAAGTGGGATAATCTTTTAAATCTGCTGCTATACCATATGCCAATTGTACACATGAAGGCAGTGTATAATCGGTTGGGTTATTATACCGCATCTCAAACTTTTTATCGTTAAATTTGCCCTTTAAGAGTTTATCAAAGGATACCTTCGTATCACAGGCAGCAATGATATAATCTGCTTTAACGGTGGTACCATCACTAAAGGATACTGCTGTAGCACAATCATTTTCTATGATGATTTCTTCTGCTGAAACCCTTGTAATTACTTTACCGCCCAAATCTTTATAACGTTTTTCCATACGTAGAGCCATCTCCCTGCTTCCGCCTTTGGGAATGGCACCATTACCACTGGAAAAGGTGGCCATACTAAAAAGAAAAGCAGCAATACTATAGCCCTCCGGCATACAGTTGATAAACAACTTCTGTAAAGCCGGATGTTGAAAGCGTTTGGCATACTCACTACAGCTGATTTTGCCGGTTCTACTCATAACGGAGCCTGCTTTTCTGATGGACATCATGAATTTGATCAAATCCTTCACGGGCATCATATCCGTGGGTAATTCTGTCGGCATATCCATGGTTTGAGCGGTTCGAATATCTTGTATCAGTTCTTTTATAGCTGGCGTATCCTCCGGTGAGAGCTTAATAAAGTCCTTCTCTAGCCGGTCTAGATCCTTCCATAATATAATCGTATAACCACCTAATTCAAAAGTGCCGAAGTTGTCAAGTTGAATAATATCGATACCGTCAAGTGCTCCTGTGTTTTTCCAGATTTCATAAATACCTGTTCCGGGTTTTGTACCGGTGAGCCAATGAATACAACCGTCGACATGGTAACCTTTTCGGTCCCAGCCGGTGCATTGACCTCCAACTAGACTGTGCTTTTCGTAGATTACACTCTCAAAACCGTGTTGTTGTGCGTAAATACCTGCGGACAGTCCTGCGATTCCACCTCCGATAATAATGATCCTTTTCATTTTAATCCCCCTTCTTTTTTATAATATCCACAATCCATTCTGCTTCTGGATAGGGTGTTTCAGGATACATGGCTATTTCTTCTGCTATTCCCTGGATGCTGCACCAAAAGGCCATAGATAAGGCGAACGGATTACCCTCCCTGATCAAACCGAGTTTCTGACCTTCTTCAATCATTGGTACACATATTTTAATGTTATTGATTTGTGATACCAGACCTTTTACTACCTGCGGAGCAGCATCATTTAGACAGGCCTGACTCATTAGTACAAACATTTTCGCTACAAAGGGATCCGCCTTCATATATTCCAACAAATTACTTGCAGCCTGCTCAAAGAACTGTATTGGATTATCCATAGAAAGCAACATGATGCTTTGAGTACCGGAGAGTCCGATCCGGATTAATTCCTCATAAAGCTTCTCCTTGGAAGGAAAATAATGAAACAGAAGACCAACGCTCATATTCACGGCGGTCGCTATATCAGATATTTTTGTTGCAGTATAGCCCCTTCTTACGAATAAGTCGAGTCCTGCAGATAGGATTTCCTGTTTTCTTTGGTTTCTCTGTTCTTCACGTTTTGTCATCTTATTGAATTCCTGTTCATTGAATTTGTATTCAATGAATATAACAGAACTAGAAGATATTGTCAATCATAATTTTTTATGTATATCTGCCAATGAATTTGGATGAAACACATCGGAGATGTGCCTAATACTCTCTATCTCCAATATCGGTCCATACTTTCTGATTGGCTTCGTAATTATGTATACTACTTATGTAACTTCTAAAGCTGTGAGTAAATGGAGGTAATAGAATAGTTAGGAGTGAAATTTAAATTCAGATATGAATAAAGAAAGTAAAAGGTTCTTTCGTGCAGAGGACAGTCTGTAATAGAAAGAACCTTTTTCACTATGATTTACGATTGCTATTTTAGATATTTAAATAATTTTACTTCAAAATCCCTTAATGATATACCGATACGGTTAAATACCTCGGGTAGCAATTCGGTCCCTTCACCACCGTTTAATATTTTCCAGGAATAATGCTGTGCAATATGGACACAAGCGAGCAACTCGGTATTGACAATGTTTGGATCGAGAGGACGGTGGTGATATAGTGCAACTTCAACGGCAGGATAGGGTAAGTCCCATAAATTCAAGAAGTAAGCACCAACCTCCTGGTGGGTAAACTTGAATTTCTCATTTTCCAGGGTAATCAGATTATGAGATTTTTCATCATTCTGCTTTAAGTACTCACGATACTGGTGTATGTTGCTTCTCAAAAGAATAATATATCCGATATTCTTCAATAAGCCGGCAAATAAAGCTGCGTCCGGGGGCTGCTTGTGTAAGAATGCTTCATATAGGAATAATAGTATTCGATTGGTATCACAGGATTGCTTCCAAAGGATGGCAAGATCGTTATCCTCCAAACCGGATTTTGGATCGGTCACTGTAAGAGAGGCCCAATACACAAAGCTTTTAAGGTTCTGTAGGCCTAAATAATTTGCCACCAGTTTTACGGAATTGGGCATAGCTCCGTAGATAGAGCATTTTGCCACATGCATAAGAAGTGCTGATATCTCAGCATCCTTCTCGATTGCACCAATCAAGGCATCCAAATCCTCCTGATCAATCAGATCAATTAATTTCTGACAGTTTTGCGGAATTTCAACACGATATTGAATATCGTTTAGTAAAGCGGTTAGATCCGGTGAATTAATTAAAGCATCGGTAGCAAACAACCTTTCTAAATTTTGCACCAGTTCGTTATTGTTCCATGGTTTAAAAATGTATAATTTAGCAACATTGTGTAGCAGAGCCTGAAACATTGACTTTTCATCCGCATATCCGCTAAGTATTACCCGGATGATATGTGGGTATTTTTCCTTAACAATATATAAAAGATCATTTCCACTCATTAATGGCATTCTCATATCACTAATGATTAAATCGATATCATGATCCGCCAGCAATGTCAGTGCCTGGGAACCGCTTTCAGCTGTTAATATTTCATAATCCTTTTCCATAAACAGCCGTGACATTGCTTTTAAAATCTGTACCTCATCATCAACAACTAAAATTCTTTTCATTCACACCCGCATCCTTTCGATTGAAATTATTAATATTGAGCATTATCTTAAGTATAATTTTCAGTCAAAATTGAGTTATCAACTCAGTGCTTTTGTGTCAATAGTTATGCTTAAACTTACTTACATAGTAGCTATTACGGGTAGAATAATGGTGAAGGTGACTCCCTTTCCCGGTTCACTGGTTGCTTCTATAAATCCGGAATGCTTGTTCACGATTATATCATAGGAGATACTCAATCCAAGGCCTGTCCCCTGGCCGACCACCTTCGTTGTATAAAAAGGTTCGAAGATACGTATTAAATGTTCCTTTGGTATTTCCGGTCCATTATTCTCAATTATAATGATGATATTTTTGCCTGATTTCCTGCCTGTTATCTTGATTAACCCCATATTACCGCGTTTTTGCGATTGAATTGCCTGTGCTGCATTAACCAGAATATTAACTAAAACCTGTCCAATCTGGATTCGGTTGCAATATAAATTAATATCTTTTGGAATATCGGTTTCAATCTTTGCTACATATTTCACTTCATTCCTGCTTAACAGAATCACCTGACGAAAGATGTCGATCAGAGGATAGAACGCTTTTTCGTCATCCTTGGCTGATCTCGTAAAAATCCGCAGGGACTGAGTTATTTCGTTGACTCTTTGAATACCGTTTTCCGAATCGGAAAGAAGATTTTCAAAATCGTCTAAGATCGGCGCTATTTTTAATTCACTATATTTTTGTTTCAGTTCATTTAGTAACTGGGAAGCCAAATGGTTGTCGTCGGTAGGAGATTCCTCCAAATGAAGCGTCAAATAATTAAGAAAGTCATAAATTCGAGTGTAATATTTACGAAGAATATCATAATTACTGCTGACGTAGCCCATTGGATTGTTAATTTCATGGGCAATCCCTGCAGCAAGCTGTCCGATGGCTGCCATCTTCTCGGTTTGTACCAGCTGTGATTTTGCGGCCTTTAACTGTGTGTTAATTTCCATTAATTCTTCATTCTGCTTCTGTGTATATTCCACTAGTGACTTTAAATGATTAGAATTTCTTTTAGATTCGATTGCTACCTTTAACCGGGAGTTGAATTCAACTGCATTAATGGGTTTATTGATATAATCAAAAGCACCAAGATCAAAGCATCGTTGATAATTATCCGTATCATCCAGAGAGGTTAGCATAATGATTGGCATATCATTATATTTCTCATCGGAACGAAGCATTTTAAGTAAATCCAATCCAGTTATGACAGGCATAATGATATCAAGTATTAATATATCGATGTCATTTTCATCAATGATTTTTTTCACCTTATTGGGGTCACTGCAGATATAAATGGCAGAAATTCCAGGGATTTCTTCTAAGTATTCTTTCGCTACAGCTAAGATGAATTTGTTGTCATCTACTAAAAGAATTTTCATGAAAACCTCCGTTTTTCAGGTTAATCATTTGTTTAATCCATTATACCATTTTTTAGCATTAATTCAACTAAGGATGTGAAAATTATCCTAATTATATTTACTTATTTTCGTATTATCGGAACAGTATTTGAACGAAGCATTATTAATACTTCAGCAATTTATAATGAAGAGATACTTATTAAGTAAAATGTTCAATGTACTTGCGGACTAAGTAATTAATATATCCTATCCGTTTGATTAATATCCCTTTTCTTGGATTTATATACAAGGAAGAATTATGTTCCTTGCCTATCCTATTTAAAAAGAAGTACATTATATTGATCCATGAAAATAATGTTAGCGCTTGACTTATTAATCACTATATCGTAATATATGAATATATTAATATAAATAACATAGAATAATAAACGAAAGCGGGTGGAGACATGGATAAAAATTACCGGGATTATAATGATACGGCGGAGCTGTTAAAGGTTTTGGCTCATCCGGTAAGACTATGCATCGTGAAAGGGCTTTTAGATAAGGGAGAATGCAATGTATCGTATATGCAGGAATGCTTAAATACACCGCAATCTACAGTTTCACAGCATTTACAAAAGCTAAAAGCTGCAGGAATTATTGAAGGAAGAAGAAACGGACTTGAGATATTTTATTCTGTCAGTAATGGCAAGGCAGCTGAGCTTATTAAGACATTGTTTCATGACTAATTAGAGCATAAACAGAATATATGGAGGATTTAATAATGAATAAGAAAGTATTAATCGTTGGTGGTGTTGCAGGCGGAGCATCTGCGGCAGCTAGACTTCGAAGATTAGATGAAAATGCAGAAATCATACTATTTGAACGGGATGAGTACATCTCCTTCGCAAATTGTGGACTCCCATATTATATCGGAGAGACAATCACAGAACGAAGCAAGCTGATTGTTCAGACACCGGAGGCTATGAAGGCGAGATTTCATCTGGATGTTAGAAATAACAGTGAAGTCATTAAAGTGGATGCAGCAAATAAGAAGGTAACTGTTAACAGTAAAGCAAAGGGTATGTATGAGGAAAGCTATGATTATCTGATTCTCTCTCCCGGTGCGAAAGCGATCAAACCGAACATTCCGGGAATTGATAGCAGTAAGATTTTTACGTTACGAAACATTCCCGATACGGATAAAATTAAAGCCTATGTGGACCAAAAAGGCGTGAAAAGTGCAATTGTCATCGGAGGCGGTTTTGTCGGGGTTGAAATGGCAGAAAATTTAAGGGAAAGAGGACTTTCAGTCTCTCTTGCTGAGGCAGCACCGCATATCCTGGCACCCTTTGATACAGATATGGTCGTTATTGCCGAGAAGGAACTCACCGAGCATGGGGTACAGTTATTCCTGGGAGACGGTGTAAAGGCTTTCAAGGAGATTGATCATCAGGTTGAAGTTACATTAAGCAGTGATAGAACCATCAAGGCTGATTTGGTAATTCTGGCCATCGGAGTTGCTCCGGATACCGCATTTTTAAAGGATAGCGGAATTGAATTTGGTCCCAAGGGACATATTCTGGTTAATGATAAGATGGAAACGATAATCAAAGATATTTATGCAGTCGGTGATGCAATTGAAGTAGTTGACTATGTTACAAAACTTAAAACAGCGATTCCTCTGGCAGGACCGGCAAATAAGCAGGGAAGAATAGCCGCCGATAATGTGGCAGGTTTAAATTCAACCTTTAGGGGTTCTCAGGGCAGTTCCATCCTAAAGATATTTGAACTTACGGCGGCCAGTACGGGTGCGAATGAAAGAACGTTACAAAGAGCCGGTATTTCTTATAAAATAATCCATGTACATCCGGTTTCTCATGCTTCCTATTATCCGGGAGCGATACCAATGACCCTCAAATTAATCTTTCAGGAGGATGGAAAAATTCTTGGTGCCCAGGGTATCGGTTATGAAGGCGTAGATAAACGAATTGATGTAATCGCTGCTGTCCTTCGGCTCAACGGAACCGTTGAGGATTTGGCAGAGCTAGAGCTTACCTATGCACCTCCCTTTTCCTCTGCAAAAGACCCGGTAAATATGGCTGGCTTTGTTGCACAGAATGTCTTAGCAGGAAGATCACATATTACTACCTGGAATGAGGTAGAACAGATGAATCCGGAGAACTATACTTTGCTTGATGTCCGCACGGAGTTGGAATTTAGTAATGGGCATTTAAAGGGAGCAGTGAACATTCCACTGGACAGTTTAAGGGAGCGTCTGGAGGAACTGGATCAGAGTAAACCGATTGTTGAATATTGTCAGGTGGGGCTTCGCGGATATGTGGCAGACCGTATACTTAGCCAGCATGGTTATCAGGTATACAATGTGACCGGTGGATATAAATCGGTATCCGCAGCAAGTCTGGAATTGGAAGAGGAGCTGAGTAAAAGCTATAACAGTACGAATACTATTGATCATAAAGCAATGTCAGACAGAAATGATACCATTCGTATGATTGTAGATCCGGATACCCAGACTGTGAAGCAGGAGAGCTATAATAAGGGCAAATATGATAAGGTGTTGGATGCCTGCGGATTATGCTGTCCCGGTCCTCTGATGCAGGTAAGGAATTCCATTGATCAGATGCGAGAGGGTCAGGTACTTAAGGTTACCGCATCGGACCCAGGTTTTTATGAGGATATTAAAGCCTGGTGTAAGAGAACGAATAACGATTTATTGGAGCTAAATAAATCCTGCGGCACCATAGAAGCCTTGATCAGGAAGTCCGGTGTAAAAGATCAGATCAGCTTGTCCGCTGATGAATTTAGTTCAGCACCTTCCTCAGATCGGGAGAACAAAACAATGGTTGTATTCAGTGGCGACTTGGATAAGGCAATCGCTTCCTTTATCATCGCTAACGGAGCAGCATCCATGGGTCGAAAGGTTACGATGTTTTTCACCTTCTGGGGACTCAATATACTACGGAAACCTAAGAAGGTTAAGGTTCAAAAAGGCTTTATGGATAAGATGTTCGGTATGATGATGCCCAGAGGCAGCAAAAAGCTGAAGCTATCCAAGATGAACATGATGGGTATGGGCGGTAAAATGATCCGAATGGTCATGAAGGGAAAGAAAATTTCTTCTCTGGAGGACCTCATTCAAGCTGCCATCGACAGCGGAATTGAAATCGTTGCCTGCCAGATGTCCATGGATGTAATGGGGCTGAGAAAAGAAGAACTGATCGACGGGGTAAAAATCGGCGGAGTTGGTTATTATCTTGGAGAAGCAGAAGAGTCCAATGTGAATCTATTTATATAAATCAAAATAACGGTTAAATAATCAGGTGGGTTGGGTTCCGATTGGAATCTGATTCACCTTTTAATTTACAATACAAGAGGATAATTTAACTACAACTACCATTTTTGTTATATACTCTAGATTGCAGTACTAATCAATGATATAATTGGTATAATTAATAAGGTGGATAACCTATCCAGGCTTACGAATGATTTACATTATCTATGAACGGAAAGGCAGGTGATATTTTGGCAAAAGCACAAATCTTACCCAGGGTAAAGCTATTATCTCTCATCCTAATCATAGCCACAATCACAATCCCCTTTCATGTCTCGGGGGAGGTGAAACCCATTACAGAGCTTCAGGATAAGTTAGAGGGGATATCCGAGGAAGAAAAGAAGGTTTTAGAAAAGCTCTTTACCATATCACAGAAGATGGAGGAGCTTGAAGGTGAGATCAATCAGATCAATCAGGAAATTGAGGCGATGCAGGTACATATTGAGGAGCTTGAAACGCAGATAGATGAAAAACAGAAGGATTATAATTTTCAACTGGATACCTTAAAGCAGGTACTGGTCAATTATCAAAGAGGCGGTCCGGCATCCTATTTTGAAATACTGCTTCGCGTTGATAATTTTACAGATTTTTTAAAGAGTATTAATCTGATCAAAGATATTTCCCATAATGTTGATGAGCTTCTTGTTACAGTAGACGAAAGGAAAAAAGAATTAGAGGCAGAAAAAGAAGTTCGTGCAACAGAAGTATTACTGCTGGAGAGTAAAAAAAAGGAGCTGGCAGAACCGTTACAGGAGCAGATGGTATTACAGGCAGAGCAAGAGGAATACTTAGCCTCCCTAAAGGAGGACAGGGCTGATTATCAGGAACAGCTAAATAACCTGGTGCAGGTCTGGGAGGATTGCAAGCTTGTATTTACTGATATTAAAGATGAAATATCAACCGTTGTAAAAGAAGGCTATTTTACACTAGAGGATTTGAATTTAAATTATGGATTTTTTAAGATAGAAGGAGTAATTTACGAGGAGGCGTTTAACCGAGTATTAAGAGAACATTCGAATATGTCGGAAACGATATTTCATTTTTCCACGGATAGAGTAGTTCTTGAAATACCGGAAAAGCATTTAGTTCTTACAGGAATGTTTGAGCTGAGGGGAGAGAATACCATTGAATTTGTGGTGTCGGAAGGCACCTTTTATGAACTTTTGCTAGAGGCAGCATCGATTGACGAATTATTCCTTGCAGGTCCCCTCTCGATTGATTTTAAAGAATTAGCAGGGGAGAATGTAACCATTGATTTTACATTGACAGAGGTTACTTTAGGGGAAGGAAGTTTAAACTTTGATATTCGACCGCAGTTTTCCTTTTTCAGATAGTAGTAGACCAATTTATTCAAATCAGGAGGAATAGGATGATTGATGCAAAGGATGTATCATTATGTTATCAAGACGGAACCTTGGCACTTCAGAAGGTGAATCTTACAATCAATCCGGGGGAACTGGTATTTATCACCGGACCAAGCGGTTCAGGGAAAACAAGCTTACTTAAGCTTCTCATGGGTATGGAGTATCCGACTTCCGGAATGCTAAAGGTATTAGGACTTCCATTACATAAAAGAAGAAGCGGGAAGGTCAGAAAGCTTCGCAAGAAAATCGGACCGGTTTTTCAGGAATTTAAATTAATAGAAGGAAGGACCGCTCTGGAAAATGTAATGATCGGGCTGCGGTTTCTTGGTATGTCTCCAAAGAAAATGAGGGAGGAAGCCACAAACGCATTAATAAGGGTGGGACTTGAGCACAAAGTCCGGTCAAGAGTTGAGAATTTATCCTGGGGGGAAGCCCAGAGAGTTGCTATCGCAAGAGCAGTGGCCAGAAAGCCTGCCATGATTCTGGCGGATGAACCTACCGGAAACTTAGATCATGCCAATGCAGTACATATTCTTGAACTCCTGACTGCATTTAAGGATCGTAATACGGCGGTGATTATAACTACCCATGCCACCCATTTGATTGAGGGAATGTATGATGCAACCTTTATCCGTGTTAATAAAGGGACCATATCTGTAGAACGGAGGGAACCAAAGAGATGAAAACCTTCTTTTACAACCTGGTTTATTTTATAAGGGAAGCAAAAAATACAATACGATTCAATCTGCTTTCTAACTTTTTCTCGATCCTCGGTACCGGTCTCATTCTGTTCCTGCTTGGACTTGTGATCACCGGAGGTTCGGTAGGTAATCAATTTATCACAATGCTGTCCAACGAAGCGGAAATCAGTGCGTATTTTGCTGACGGCACAGATTCGGACAAGGCAGAGCTATTGGTAACATCCATAGGTAACCTGGAGGGCGTACAGGATGCAAGATTAATCAACGCAAGTGAGGCAAAGGAGCAAATGAAGGAGCTCTTAGGGAATGAAGCTGAAATTCTGGAGTTGTTTGAGGAGAATCCTTTTGAAGCATTTATCGAAGTCAGAATTGATTTAGAAGCCATGGATCAAGTACTATCTGAGGTTGGTAATTTAAACGGTATTGAGTATGTACGGGATAACCGGGCAGTACTTGAGCAGTTACAGGGGATCATCGATGGATTATCTTATCTAGGATATCTGATTATCGCAGCGGTTGGAATTACGACCTTAATCATTATATCCCATATGATACGGCAGGGTATTTATAATAATAAGGATCAGATCAATACCTTGCGCCTGCTAGGTGCTCCGGGTGCCTTTATCGGTTTTCCTTTTGTGTTGGTTGGTCTACTGCTTACCTTAATCGGCGGAGGAATTGCCGCAGGGCTACTCATTCCTTTGATTGGAGAAGGAAGCCGGATGGTTGGAGAGTCACTATTGTTTCTGCCGATGCCGTCGGTTGAAGAATTGATTCAGAGGGTAGTGATTGTCATTTTTACGGTTAGTACAATTCTTGGCGTTGCGGGCAGCTTATTTGGATTGATATCGATTAAAAAAGTAGATAATAAGGGGTAGGAGCGGTAAGTAAACCGAACTTGGGGAAACAATATTTAATGAATACCAATTCATTCTGAGCAGTCTTAAATAGAGTAAGAGATACAACAGAAAGTGAAGCAATTTAGTAGCAATGATATGAGGTATGTTTATATAAAATTTAGTGTTATATAATATAAAATGTGATATACTTCAAGAAACAATAACGAAGGAAATGACTAAACGGAGGAATTACAATGTACAGCTTTGTGAACGATTACAGCGAAGGTGCTCATCCAAAGGTATTGGAGCTTTTAGTAAAATACAGTCAAGAGCAGAATAAAGGTTACGGAAATGATGTCCATAGTGAAACTGCAAAGAGATATATCAAAGAAAAGCTTGGAAAGGATCATGTTGATATACATTTTATACCGGGTGGGACGCAGACGAATCTGCTGGTAATTTCCGCATTCTTAAGGCCTCATCAATGCGTAATAGCAGCTGACACGGGTCATATTAATGTCCATGAAACCGGTGCCATCGAAGCAACCGGACATAAAGTGGTAACCATGCCGGCGGTGGAGGGAAAGCTGACTCCACAAGCGATCCAGGCAGCAGTGGACTATCACGGTGATGAGCATATGGTTCGACCGAAGATGGTATATATTTCGGATTCAACCGAGCTTGGAACTGTCTATACGAAAGCAGAGCTGACAGCAATTCATCATAAATGCAGGGAGAACGGCTTATTATTATTCTTAGATGGAGCGAGATTGGCATCCGCTTTAACAAGTAAAGTAAATGACTTGTCATTAAAAGATATTGCTGATCTAACCGATGTATTTTATATCGGTGGTACGAAAAATGGAGCCTTACTCGGTGAAGCATTAGTAATCTGTAAGGAGGAGTTAAAAGAGGATTTCCGCTATTTGATCAAGCAAAGAGGTGCCATGATGGCAAAGGGCTTTGTGATGGGTATTCAGTTTGAAGCACTCTTTGAGGAAAATCTTTATTTTGAGCTAGGTGAATATGCAAACCGACAAGCTGAGGCAATCGCTAAAACACTAAAGGAAAGTGGATATTCCTTTTATGAAGCACCTTGTTCCAACCAGCTGTTTCCCATTTTACCGAATACGATTATGAATCAGCTTTCCGAACAGTTTCAATTCCTTATTCAGGCGAGGGTGGATGAGTCACATACGGCAGTTCGCTTTGTGACCTCCTGGGCATCGTCGGAGGAAAGTGTGAAGGAGCTTGTTAAGTTCTTTCAGAGCAATCCGGTCAATAAATAGTGATAGTCAATTGTAAGCTTTATACTACATGATTTGCACACATATTACATTACTCCGAACTACTCCGAAGAGGGGGTTCGCCCATTGGTAGTGTTGGAGGGAAGAATAGTTTGAGATGTGTATACAATAAAAGTTATTGCTTTGCAATGGTGCATAATAGATCGTTAAATGACAGGATGAGAATGGAATGGTTTGGATGTGATGCATCCAAACCAATTTATATTACGGAATATACGGAAGGCTTCATGATATAAAATAAATCAGTTTTGCAGATGCGTTAGATTAGATAAACTTTATTTATCCTTGGTTTATTATATATAGAAACCCATGACTGGGATGAAATACTGGAAGGATTTTTTGTTGGTACAGATTAACATGACTTGGGTCAAAAACTGGAAGGATTTTTAGAGGTACAGATAAACATAACTGGGATGAAATACGTGAATGATTTTTGTAGGTACAGGTAAAACATGACTGGGAGGTACTTATGTTAACGAGAGAAAATATAAAAAATGGTGACAAGCTATCCATCTTAGGTTTCGGCTGTATGAGATTTCCTATGAAGGGAAATTCGATTGATGAAGAAAGATCCATAGCCATGCTCAGAGATTCCGTAGATAAGGGCATCAATTATTTTGATACCGCTTATTTTTATAATAACGGCAGGAGTGAATCGCTCCTGGGTGAGGCTTTACTCGGTGGTTACCGTGCAAAAGTGAAGATTGCTACGAAGCTACCCCCCTTTATGGTGAGCAAATTAGAAGGGGCGAAGAAGATACTGGCGACTCAGTTGTCCAAGCTTCAGACAGACTATATCGATTATTATCTGCTACATATGATGTCGGATAAAGCCACCTTTGACCGTATGGAAAGCATCGGTGTGATATCTTGGTTGGAGGAATTAAAAAGTACGGGCGTAATACGAAATATCGGTTTTTCCTTTCATGGCAGCAAGGCGGATTTCGAACAGCTAATCACCGCATATCCCTGGGATTTCTGCCAGATACAATATAATTATCTCGATGAAAATAACCAGGCTACCAAATCAGGACTACAGTTAGCCCATTCTTTGGGAATTCTGGTTATTATTATGGAACCTCTTCGAGGAGGAAAGCTGGTCAACAATCTACCGGAGCAGGTGATTAAGGAATTCAATCATTATAACAAGAACAGAACGCCTGCCGAATGGGCTCTGCGCTGGATCTGGAATCACCCGGAAGTAACTGTGATATTATCCGGTATGAGTGATGAAGCGCAGATTGAAGAAAATGTCCGGATTGCCTCCGAAGCAGAAGCAAATTCCTTGTCAAACGAGGAGCTAGACGTATTTGATCAGGTGAAAACTATTTTAAGAGAGAAGACAAAGGTACCCTGCACGGGCTGTGGCTATTGTATGCCTTGTCCGTCCGGAGTTAATATCCCGGGATGCTTTTCTGCTTATAATGATAAATATCTTCTAAATGATAAAAGGATTCGTTTTAAATATATGCAGACCCTTGGTGTAGTTTCAAAGCAACCGGCCTTTGCCTCCATGTGTACGGAGTGCGGAAAATGCGAACGCCACTGTCCGCAGAATATTGAGATCAGAAAGCAATTGAAAACTGTGAAAAAAGAAATGGAAGGTATCTTCTTTCAGCCTGTGATACGAATAGCCAGAAGATTTTTAAAAGTTAAATAAAATAATCCTATAGCCAGAAGGTTTTTAAAGTAAAGTAAAATAATCCTATAGCCAGAAGGTTTTTGAAAGTAAAGTAAAATCATCCTATAGCCGGAAGGTTCTTAAAAATAAATTAAAATCATCCTATAGCCAGAAGGTTTTTCAAAGTAAAGAAAAATCATCCTATAGCCAGAAGGTTTTTGAAAGTAAAGTAAAATCATCCTATAGCCGGAAGGTTCTTAAAAATAAATTAAAATCATCCTAAGAAAAGGTGTCCGAAATGGATTTAAAACAATTACTAAGTGACTGTACCCTATGTCCCAGAGAATGCCATGTCAACCGGACGCAAGGTGAGAAAGGGTATTGCAGAGCTTCCGAAGAGCTTGTTGTTGCCAGAGCCTCCCTTCATATGTGGGAGGAGCCCTGTATTTCCGGAGAGGAGGGTTCGGGAACTGTATTCTTTTCCGGCTGTGCAATGGGCTGTGTATACTGCCAGAATCATAATATTGCCAGGGGAGAGGCCGGAAAGAAGATTACGATCGAAAGATTATCGGATATCTTTCTCGAGCTGCAGCGCAAAGGAGCCAATAATATAAACCTGGTTACCCCCAGCCACTATGTACCGCAGATCATTGAGGCAATTAAAACCGCCAAATATAAGGGACTTCTGCTTCCCATCGTTTATAACAGCAGTGCTTATGAAAAGGTAGAAACCTTAAGGCTGTTAGATGGTTACGTCGATGTGTACCTTCCGGATTTAAAATATATGGAGGCAGAACCGGCAGACAGATATTCAAATTGCGGAAATTATTTTTCATTTGCTTCAAATGCCATACAGGAAATGGTGCGTCAGATTGGAGAACCGATATTTAATGAGAAAGACATCATGACGAAAGGTGTTATCATCAGACATCTGACTTTGCCGGAACAGTTGGAGGATTCGAAGAATATTATCAAATATTTGTATGATACTTATGGTAATAGGATTTATATTAGTATTATGAATCAGTATACTCCGATGCCCGAAGTTTTACATTTTCCTGAAATCAATCGGACGATATCGGAAGTGGAATATGAGGAGCTTATTAATTATGCGATTGAGATAGGTGTGGAACATGGTTTTATCCAAGATGGTACGACAGCGTCGGAAAGCTTTATACCGGAATTTAATGAAGAGGGAGTCTAATAGATATGAATAAAGATATGAATAATACGAAAAAGAAACACCGCAAGGGTCTCGGTGCGGATAAATTGAATATGAGAGAAATCAGAGAAGTGATTAAGGAGCAAAGCACAGCAAGTTCGGGGGATTTTCATAAGGATAGAAAAAATGATACAAAAGGAAATTATGGAAATAGAAGTGGAGCAAATCATCGCGGAGCAGTGCAAGGCGGAGCAGTACAACGCGGGGATGCTAATAAAAAGTCTGCAAATGAATTCCGGTATGATAGAGATGAGAGAATAAGTGCAAAACAAAGCACTATAACTAGAACAAAAAGGCAAGATAGTGACGGAAAAAAATCAGGAAATGATTATGGAACTCAAAGGAAGGCTGTAATGACTACCGTACGGCCAAAGGATCACAGCTACAATAGAAATGAAAAGGATGAAAGAAAAGTAAATCATCCTGTTTCAGATGAAAAACAGCTACACCAACAACGTTCTGATTATAAAGATAGATCATTTGCAAGGAAGGAAAACGAGGGTAGATCCGGAAATGCTAGAGCAGGCCAGACAAGGAACAGAAGGGCACACACTTTAGCGCAATCTAACTGTCCGAAAATCAATAAATGTGGTGGCTGTCGGATGCTTAACTCCGATTATCAGGAGCATTTAAATGAAAAACAAAAAACAGTGGATAAACTGATTAAAAAATACTGCAAAGTGGAGAGTATTATCGGTATGGA
Source organism: Herbinix sp. (assembly GCA_029240245.1). Taxonomy (GTDB): domain Bacteria; phylum Bacillota; class Clostridia; order Lachnospirales; family Lachnospiraceae; genus Mobilitalea. Next base: position 1,484 of record JARBTJ010000045.1, on the reverse strand, counting down.
GAAGCCTTATTATTACCGTAATAAGGTTCATGCCGTATTTGACCATGATAAAAAGGGAAATCCCATTTCCGGTATCTATGAAGAAGGTACCCATCATGTAATTCCGATAGACAGCTGTCGCATTGAGGATCAGAAAGCGGATGCAATCATCGTTTCCATTCGCGGATTATTAAAATCCTTTAAGATAAAGACCTATGACGAGGATTCGGGATATGGCTTAATCCGCCATGTCTTAGTCAGAAAAGGTTTTACATCGGGTGAAATTATGGTGGTTCTTGTCTTGGCGTCCCCCATTTTACCCTCTAAGAATAACTTTGTGAAAGCACTGAGGCAGTTACATCCGGAGATAACCACCATTATTGTCAATGTCAATGATAAACAGACAAGCATGGTGCTCGGTGAGAAGGAACAAGTAATCTACGGAAAGGGATACATTGAAGACAGTTTGTGTGGAAAAGTGTTCCGTATCTCTGCGAAGTCCTTCTATCAGGTAAATCCCGTTCAGACGGAGCTTTTATATCAAAAGGCGATTGAGCTTGCCGGTTTACATGGGTCTGAAACAGTGATAGATGCCTACTGTGGTATCGGAACCATCGGATTAATTGCATCCGACTATGTGAAAAAAGTGATCGGAGTCGAGTTAAATAAGGATGCTGTAAAAGATGCAGAAATCAATGCCAAACGTAATCAGGTTACGAATATTGAATTTTATAAGAATGATGCCGGAGATTTCATGGGCGGTATGGCCGCACAGAAGGAAATCGTGGACATTGTATTTATGGACCCCCCAAGAGCAGGCAGTGATGAAAAGTTTTTAGGTGCTTTGGTTCAATTAAAGCCAAATAAGATTGTCTACATCTCCTGTAATCCGGTGACCTTGGAACGGGACTTGGCATTCTTAACAAAGAAAGGGTATAAGGCAGAAATCGCGATTCCGGTGGATATGTTCCCTTGGACGGAGCATGTGGAGACGGTGGTCTTGATGTCACGTAATGATAAATAAAGTTGGCTAGAAATGGCTTAATCAAAGGTTTTCAGACTTTCGGTAACAATAACCGATTGCTGGGAACCTTATTATTTTGTCTTTCAAAAGTGGCTCCAACATATAAAGCATTGTCGGGTTGAGACTAGAGAACTGCTTTTTTGCGCTGCGAGACAAGGGAACTACTGTTTTTAGGATAGGTTGAGACTAGAGAACTGTTGTTAAAGCTAATTACATTTTACAGTTCATCTTTCTGCTTTGGATATGAGTACACACATCATACCATTGACAGTAATAGAGTATATATAAACGGTGATATGTAAACTTTTCGGCTTCCATATTGACTTGAAGTTGAAAATTTGATAAAATATTAAAAATAATTTCAATGAAAATTATTTCAATAAGAGGGGCATGTAATGACAAAAAGAGAAGAACAAAAAGAAAAACGGCGACAAGATATTTTGCGAGCTGGTCTGAAGCTTTTCGCTTGCAAAGGTTATGA
>JARBTJ010000044.1 GCA_029240245.1 Herbinix sp. | reverse complement strand
ATTTGAGGCTCGTGTATCAAGGCCAACCCCTACAACAGTCCTTGGAACTTCAAATGCAACCAGTCTACAGGAAAGAGTCCGCTTGGCAAACGAATGGCCGGCAGATTATTTTATCAGTATACACAGTAATTCCAATCCAAATCCGGCAGTTAACGGTACCGAAGTATATATCTATCAATATGGTACCCAGGCAAATTGGTTGGCTGCGCAAGTACTAAATGGAATTACACAAGCAGTCGGCACAAAAAATAACGGAGTCCGTATCAATCAATCTCTGTATGTACTACGAAGAACAACTATGCCATCTATTTTAACTGAATTAGGTTACGTGTCCAATCTGTCCGATGCTCAGAAACTTCGTGATAACCCGGCCGGATTTGCCCGAGGTATTTACAATGGCATATTAAGGTATTTTGGATTTGCATAAGCTATAGCTATTATTAATTTATGTTTGCTCATACCGGACTTTTTAGCACACGCGGTGCTATCAGGGTCTTTCGTATGGGCATTCATATTATTTATTCTTCTTATGACATTGAAAAGCCATGCATTTACTGCAATCATGATCGATATGATATTCATCTAATCCTTCTTCTAATAAAAATATATGACTCATTGATTTTACGGGATCATACATATAACTTGCATTCATATTAATTCCTAATACTTCTTTTGCTTTCGTTATCTCCCAAACTGCTCGTTGAGCTTCTATAGCTATATCAAGTGGTGCTTCTAATCTTTTTAATATCCCCAAATTACGATTTTGGCATTCTTTCTGAATAACACCTTTTACGAAATCATCTATCTGAAATAAATAGTCATCTGCCATACTATTAGCGAGTAAACCGGCCAAATAATTACCCTCATGAAAAAGCTCGTTACTCCATTCACTTATCATTGCTCCCACCGTCATAATTAAGTAAAGAGCTTTCGTACCTGCTGGGATCAATTCAGAGGCAATATTTTCTGTAATTTCGCCAATTTCAAATAAGGCATATGGCTTTATCATTTCATATGCTGTTTCCTCAATAGCATCAAATTCTTCAGCGACCTGTTCAAAAATCGGACTATCCTCAAAACAATCGATTGAACTTAGAACATTTTCTTTATTACATTTGACAAGAAATTTCGTTATTAACATATGCCACCTCATTCGGCAGTGGTAATTTAACTTTTCTTTGAAAGAACCGCTTCTTTAGCTACTTCTGCTGCAGAGGCTGCATCCGGCGTGTAGAAATCAGCCCCGATTTGTTTTGCAAAACTGTCATTTACCGGCGCTCCGCCAACCATAACTATGTATTTATCCCTTAAGCCTTTTTCTTTTAACTGATCAATACAGGCCTGCATGTTCGTCATCGTCGTTGTCAAAAGTGCTGACATGCATATGATATCTGCACCAACCTCTTCTGCTTTTTCTATATATGTGGCTGCCTCCACGTCTACACCCACGTCATGGATTTCAAATCCGGCACCCTTTAGCATCATGATTACCAAATTTTTTCCAATATCATGAAGATCACCTTTTACAGTTCCCACTACTGCTTTTCCAATCGGCTTATTTCCTACTTCAATCAACTTCGGTTCTAAAACGGAAAGCCCCACATTCATAGCCCTTGCGGCTACTAATACTTCCGGAACAAATACTTCATTATTTTTAAACTTTGCTCCAATGATCATCATACCGGACAATAAACCTTCATTCAATATGATTTTCGGATTAATCCCTTCCTCGATCGCTTGCTCTACTAATGTCTTAACATTCTTTGCTCTACCCTTTTGTAAGTATTCTGATATTTCATCTACTAAACTCATCCCATTATTCTCCTTAAGCATGCATATCGTATAATTTTTATACCTAACAATCATTTTTATTGTGAGCTACTTGTGACATTCCCTCCGCAGAAAATACTTTCGACAATCCTGTCCATTTAGGATTAAATCATTTTTCTTCGTGGATTCATTTAATATCTAAATCAGATTATATATCTTTTATTTTTGGTTCTTTGGTAATTTTATTAGAATATATGTATTTTCACAAGGAATACATAGATTGTTTATATTTTCTTATATTTGTGCTATAATTCATTTCATATCTATGGATAATTTTAAGTCTATGTTCGACTGTCATTTAATTGTCAGAAAGGAGGAATTCTGTGCAGACTTTATTGTATCGAATCGTGGAAAAGAATAATTTGCATACTATGGTGGAATCCTTCCATGCATGTATTCATCTTCCTGTCCAGGTAATTGACGAAAATGGTGAATTCTTAGAGTCCTTCGGTAATATGGGTTCCTTCTGCCGTGTTTTTCAGCAACACCTTCCCAAAAAGGAAACTTGCGATTTGGTACATATCAATGCCAGCAAAAGAGCCATCGAATTCGGAGAAACCTATATATTTTCCTGCCATGCCAATCTAAATCACATTGTGTTTCCTTTGATCAATCATGATAACTTTTTAGGCTCTATTCTGGTTGGCCCTTTCATTATGGACTCCCCGGATTCTATTCTGATCGAGGATTTGTCCAAAAAGTATAACCTTACAACACATGATACACTTGAACTCTATGATGAGATGGGTACTATTGCCGTAATCCCTCCGTCCATGGTAAACCACATTAGCAGATTACTCTACTTTTTGTTTAGCAACCTGATCGGTGATAGTCTGGAAAAACTAAAAAATAATAATAAAAAATTATTACAGCAATCCAGGATCAATGAGTCTATTCAACGGTATAAATCCTTTGATATTCCCACAAACACATATCCTTATGAACATGAAAAGGATCTAATTACAAAAGTAAAAACCGGTAATATTCAGGATGCCAAAGCCATTTTAAATGATTTATTAGGTTATGTATTGTTTTCTGAGGGAAATAGCCTGGAAATCGTAAAAGCCCGCGCAATCGAACTAAGCTCCCTTCTTTCACGAGCTGCAATCGAAGGCGGAGCTTCAACCGACAGTATCTTCAAATTGAATAATCTATTTTTAAAGAACATACAGCAAATAGATTCCTTAGAAATGTTATGCTTTAAGCTACAGGAAATTGTCGAAACCTTTACCGAAAGTATGTTCAATTACACGCCAAGCAAAAATAACGAAACCATTAAAAAAGCTCTAATTTACATATCTAAAAATTTTAATTCCGATGTCTCTTTGGAGGATGTTGCATATCAGGTTCATCTGCACCCCTCTTATTTCTCAACTATGTTCAAACAGGCGATCGGCTCATCCTTTCGGGAATATTTAAACATGGTCCGGATTGAAGAAAGTACACGGCTTTTAACAAATACGGATTACTCCATTATAGACATAGCAGTTGCGAACGGTTTTGATGATCAAAGTTATTTTTCAAAGGTATTTAAAAAGTATACCGGAATGACACCAAAACAATTCCGTTTAAAATAAGTTTTTGTTCTCATAAAGGCCCTGTCGCATAACTCATTGGAAATACTTACGCGTATTAATCCATTATTAGTTATGCGACAGGTTTTTCTTGTATTCTGATTAAGTCGATATCCTTCGTTCCATCTCTCCCCCTCTGTCATAAAGACTTTTAATTATTACCATTTGTATTATATTTTTACTAATAAGCAACCCAAAATGAGTGTATAGTATTTTATAAATGCCCGCTTAATGCTGGAAAGCATTTTTCATGCATACATACATGAATTGGCACAGCTGTAAGTCTGATAAGGCAATTGCGAAACTCATATTCTGTATTAATTGCGCACAAAACATATACTACTCCGAAGCGGAAGCTAAGCCCGTAGGAAACGCTTAAACGGAGGAATCGTATGTGTTTGTGTTAGCAATAGCAAAAACTAACTGTTATTTGTAAGTCTGATTCAAGAAAGGAGGAATTTATGTCAAAGGCAATTGACTTATATGTTATATCCGGTTTCCTAGGTGCAGGAAAGACGACTTTCTTAAAGCATATGTTAAACAACCTGGAAGGAAAAAAAGTTGCTGTCCTTGTCAATGAGTTTGGCGGATTTGGTATTGACGGTTGTGTGATAGACAATAATGAAATTCAATTAATTGAGATGAATAACGGTTCCATTTACTGTGCCTGTCTGAAAGGTGAATTTATTAAGACCTTGATCGAATTGACGAAACAAGAGATAGAGCTTCTGTTAATCGAAAATTCAGGAATGGCTGACCCCTCGAATATGAACCATCTTCTTAGTGAATTATCTGGTAAAATAAACCGTCCGTATCATTACAAGGGTTCCATCTGTATCGTAGACACAACCAGCTTTTTAAAACATATTAAGGTTTTAATACCGATCCAAAATCAAGTTGCAGCCAGTAATCTGATTATTATGAATAAAACAGATTTGTCAAATCAGGATACCCTACAGGAAATTGAAGATAGGATTTATCAAATCAATGCTAAGGTCTCACTCTATAAAACCACCTATGGAGAGGTTCCCATTTCAATAATCGAAGAAAACTTAGAAAATAACGGATATCTGGGTGAAACCAGTAATAGAGAATGGAATCGGCCGGCCACTTATTCTATTGAGTGCAAGGAGCTACTTTATATCGAACAAATGAAACGATTTCTTAATGCAATGCAGACATATACGCTGCGGATGAAAGGATTTGCTAATACTCCGGAAGGTTTGTTTCAAGTTAATTCAGTAGGTGATTTCCTTCAGTGCGATAAGATAACTTTCGGAAAAAGAACGATGATTACTCATACAAAACTGATTCTGATCGGGAAGGATGCTAAGGGGTATGAGAAGGAAATAAGGGATGCATGGACGGAGAATATCAAAAAACCCTATGATATCTACTGTGATTCCCAGATAACATGCATAAAAGATGAATAAAGGATTACTACTACTGATATGTCCTCACTTTGATAGGTGTTTTATTTATATCCTATAAAAGATGAATAAAGGATATCGGAAGCGAATAATTCGCCATACAAATATTGCGCTGACGCTCGAATACACGGAGTTTCGGCAGAATGGAGATTTTTATGGTACAAAAACAATTAGTTTTGGATGCTATCCAATGTAAAGAAGTGGAGCGTATTCCATGGGTACCTTTTGTTGGTTGCCATGCGGCAAGTTTAATTGATGTCGACTGCGAACGTTATTTTAAAAGTCCTGACCTTATTGTGAACGGTGTAATAAAGGCAGTTGAGCTATACAATCCGGACGGCATCCCTGTCTTGTTTGATCTTCAATTAGAAGCGGAAGCCATGGGTTGTAAACTTACTTATGCAAAAGATAACCCTCCGGCAGTATCCACCCATATCCTGGAGGAAGGAAAAGCCCCGGTTGATTTAACTGTTCCGACTGTAAATGACGGTCGCTTCCCCATTGTTATGGAAGCCACAAAACGTATCGTTAAGGCAATCGGCAAAGAACGTGCTGTATACGGACTCATTACAGGACCATTTACCTTAGCGCTTCATCTAAAAGGGACTGACATATTTTATGATATGGTAGATGAACCGGAGCAAGTACATGAATTAATGGATTTATGTAAGACTGTTGCTATTCATACTGCTGAAATGTATTTAGATGCCGGTGTTGATATCGTTGCCATCGTTGATCCCATGACTTCTCAAATATCACCGGATAGCTTCTCCGAATTTGTAACTCCCTATGTTACTCCGGTATTTGATTACATAAGACAACGTGGCAAATTAAGTTCCTTCTTCGTATGTGGCAATGCAAAACGTAATATTAATGAAATGTGTAAAACCCATTGTGATAACATATCCATAGATGAAAACATTGATCTGGCCTATGTAGTAGAAACCGCAAAAAGACATGGTGTTTCCGTGGGTGGAAATGTAAAATTAACCTTAACCATGTTATTTGGCACTCCTTATGATAATATGAAAGATGCAACAGAATGCATGAATATTGGCGGTCATAAAGGCTACATATTATCCCCTGGCTGTGATATGCCCTATGCTACTCCGGTTATCAATGTACAGGCAATCACAAATACTGTCCATGGCAATGTGAAAGATATCTTTGAAGAAGGTGATGTTATGGCCGGCATTGATTATGTATTACCTGATTATGCATCAGAACAACAAGTCATTATCGATTGTATTACACTTGATTCTGAATCCTGTGCGGCTTGTCAATATAATATGGAGGCTATCCGCGTTGCTGCAAAAGAGCTTGGTGATCAAGTTCGCATTATGGAACACAAGATAAAGGAAAAAGAAGGCGTCGCCTGTATGATAAAATTAGGTGCGAAGCAAGTACCGACCATCCTGGTGGATGGCATCATCAAATATGAAAGCATTTTACCAAGCACAGAGGAATTAACCGCCTGCTTTCAAGCAGCGGTGGATAAAAAAGTGGAATTATAACAGGTTAATTAAGTACAAAAAACAATTGAAAGATTCACACGAAAACGATTATAAAATAATATCTATGTAATATGAATTATTACTGTTGATCAGAATTTCATCACTTCTAATAGAACCGATGAGCTAATCTGATAGTGATAATTAATGTATCCATGAATCAAACATATAAATCATATTTAAAAGGCGATTGCGAAACTCTAAATCTGCAATAACAAAAACTATATTGTTTTGCAGACGCCTAAATTATACTTAATATAGAAAGGATGAGAAAAATGACCTCACGAGAAAGAATACTATCAGCCATCAATCATAAGCAGCCGGATTATGTTCCACTTGATTTAGGTGCTACCCCAAGCTCTGGAATTTCTGCCATTGCATATAATAATTTGAAAAAACATTTAAATCTTACCGGTGGGCATACACGTATTTATGATGTCGTACAACAAGTGGTAATACCGGAAGAGGAAATATTAACAAAATTCGGTGTAGACGTGATCGACATAGGAAGGGTTTTTAACACGCAGGAGGAAGACTGGTATGATGTTACTTTAGCCGATGGTTCCATCGGACAATACCCCATATGGTTTCAACCGAAAAAGCTTGATAATGGAAGCTATATTGTAATTGATAAAGAAGGTACACAGATTGCTAAGATGCCGGTTGGTGCGACTTTCTTTGATCAAACCTATTTTCCGTATATTGATGACTATCCTGAGGACTATTCCGATCTCGATCATCAGATGGGAAAAGTTTTATGGAGCGCTTTGGTACATAGCCCCTGGGATCATGCCGGGGATAAAAATTTTTATAAGGAATTACGAGAAAGAACCATTAAACTTAGAAATTCCACCGACAAAGCGTTAATGATAACCTGCGGCTGTAATTTATTTGAGTGGGGAACCTTCTTAAGACGTATGGATAATTTTTTGATGGATACCTATGCTGATGAGGAAAATGTTGAAATATTAATTGGTCACCTAATGGAGCGCCATCTTTCCACTTTGGAAAAAGTATGTGCTGCCGTTGGTGATGTAGTTGATATCTTGAGATTTGGTGATGACCTTGGAATGGACACCGGTATGTTTATGTCCCGGGAGAAATACCAAACCCTATTCAAACCCTATCATACTAAATTAAACGAATATGTTCATAAACATAGCAACATGAAGACCTTCCTGCACTCCTGCGGCTCTATCTATCCGATTATCGGAGATTTGATTGATGCCGGATATGATGTATTAAATCCGATACAGACAACTGCTTATCAGATGGACCCGGAAGTCTTGAAAAGGGAATTCGGGAAAGATATAACCTTCTGGGGCGGCGGCTGCAATACCAGAACCATTCTCAACCGAGCAACACCACAGGAAGTATACGATTATTCCCGTCGTATGATTGATCTATTTTCCGATCAGGGCGGCTTTGTATTTAACACAGAGCATAACATTATGCCGGATGTTCCGCCAGAAAATATAATAGCAATGTATCGTGCCGTAGCAGATGCCAGAAAATGACTTATGAACCGCTAACTGATTCATCCGATAAAAGTATTTTGCCTTAACACAAAAATAACCCCCAGAAAGCTGACCGTTTGAATACCAACAGCTAAATCTGGGGGTTATTGATCATAGCAACTTACATCTGTGCGTTGAATAAACTCTTAATTTTATATATGACATCATCAGAGTCTGCATTGATACTGGAAGCCTCATTGATATTGGATATTTTTTTTAATGCTTCAATATTGGCATTATAACCAATCGTGTAAATCGGAATTCCGCTCTCTTTCACTAAGGGTTCAACATATTTCGGAGAAAGCCCTTCATTTGTTTCACCGTCACTTAGCAAAAACAACATTAATTTCGCCTGCGGATTATTTTCCTTCGCTTCCTGCAGCATTTTTATTCCAGCTGTTATACCATCATAAGTCGCAGTTCCTCCTACAGTTTGCAAATCCTCCACTGCCCCTTGAAAATATGCTCTTTGGTTGATATCAAACTTAGCAATCGGTACCTCAATGGTAACATCGGAGCTGTAACTTACAAGACCTATATAATTGTTATCATTAATGTACTGCGCACCGTTAATTAAACTCTTCTTAAGCTGGATGATGGCATCTCCATTCATACTTCCGCTAACGTCTGCAACAAATACTGCAATAATATCCTTACCACCATCTTTATTTTCTTTCCATAGCTGCAGTGCCTGCAAGGCCGTGCTGCCACTCGTATTATAGTCTTCTCCTTGGTAAGTGTCTAACTCGTTAAAACCATATTCCTTCGCTAAAGTCTGAGCACTTTCGTTTAAACAGAACTCAGTAAATTTGTCCAGTACTGCTTTCTTCTCAGCAGCTAAAGTACCTACTTCATACAACGGATTATCATGCCGAATCCCAAACGGAATAAATTCATATTGCGATAGTTCTTTGTCATTCACATAGGTCTGATATTCCATCACCATGCCATCCAACTTACCAGAGGCAGCACTTTCCCTCATTTGCATTGTTGTATATGCCACATATGGGACATTATTTTGAAATGAAGTAAACCCCTCTTTTGCTTTTGCACTTAATAAATTTACAGGATCATAGTAATAAAGAGTACTAAGCAGAAAATTCAAACCGGTTGAGCTTGCTAAAGGATTGGTATAACCCATTACCATCTCATTATTTACAACTGCCTTTAATACCGCTTGCGTATCTGCTTTCCCATAAATATTCTCCAGTTTCTCCTTAGTAGTCTTATTCACCAGAATGCCTGCTACATTACCTACCAGTCTTTCCGCTTTTAGGCTGACACTGCCTCCCTGTGCATTGATAAGGTTACCCCATAAAACGGATGATGGTGTAAATGCATCCGGAGTATATTTTTTCGATATAATATAATCCGCTCCTAGACCGGAAGCAATGTTTCTGATGGATACGGAAATTGTTTTACCATCAACCGTATATCCCATTGTATTAAAGTCCTCGGCAACTTCCAGTATCCATCCGTCCATATTAGCACCGGACTTTTCCGGGCTCGCAAAAATCTCAATATTGATATCCCCTGTGCCGGATACACTAATCGGATACTTATCAATCTCCGGTAATTCATCATATAAGGAAGCCGGAGTTAATTCAATGGAGGCTTTTCTTGGTGTGTTAGTTGTAACATTGATCTTATTTGACAGATAATCAAGCTTCTCGTTCAGGCTTTTATTATTATAAGTCTCCATATCCTTCTGCCCACTATTCGAGCCAATTCGACTTACAAATGATACTAATACTAATACGACCACAAAAATAATTGCTAACCCGGCTGCAAACTTAACGACATTCCCTTTATTCATTCTTATCCCTCTCTATGTTATATTTTTTCGTTAATATATCGATATCATCCTCTTGCTGCGTACGAAGGCTTTGCATAGCATTAACTACATCCCTCAATCGACTGATGTCCTTTTCCTCATTCACTTCACCCATTCTGGAGGTTTCGGTGATTAATGTCTCGAATTCCAAAAGGATTTCATTGTTTTTCATTAGCTGTTCATCGATATAAGTAATGTTTTGTCTAATTATGTCCGGTATCCCCGCATCATCAAATATAGCTGTTCGGTTCAATATTTTCTCTACATGATACGTCAAAGCATCCTCAACCGTTTGTACCAAATCTACGAAAGCACTGCTGTCCTTGGAATCCGGGTCAATTCCCAGAACCTCCAGCATAACATTCCGTCGCCTTTTAAATCTCTGAATTTGATCCAACACGGTATCGAGGCATCGCATGATTTGCAGATTGGAATATTTTTTACGGTAATCAACCAGCGTATAAGTTAACCGGTCTAATTCTGTGACCTTACTATCTTGGGTTATTTCCTGTACCGTTACTCCAAAAATATACTTGTACAGTAACATGGTAGCGATTAATAATACAAGAAACACCGCCATAATCAGGGCTGCCTTCACCACATTATCCGTATGTATATTCTTTATTATGATTGCTGCTATCGGGACAGTTAAAACCGCACTGATTCCGGTCATCCAATACAAAGTATAATTTTTGTTATTTCTCATAATCTGAATTACCTCCAGGAAATTGCTAGCTTATAACTCTCATGCTTTGCGTAACTATGATATCATAGAATTATTAATATACTCTTATAATAACGCTCTAAGATTAAGAATTCGATTAAAATGCGAATCGAATCGCAGGTAGCCCAGGCAAATGAATGGGAATACACCACCATATACTGCTATATTATGTAATATTTGTCTTATGTTATTATATAACGAATACCAAAAAATGGCTACCCTTAATTGATACTGTTGTGGTTATTTCCATTTTGGTTTATAAAGAAATAAATTCCGTAGCATGACTCCGGAATTCATTCTGTTTATGGACTGTGATTGTTCGTGCTTTTTCATCTTGTCCATTTCGTATTTATTTTCGATATTACCTTATCTGCTCCCTCTGTATAAAACATAATCCTGAAGTTCCCGAATAAATCCGGCTTTGGACAGTGCTTCCGTTGCTTCCTTCGGATATTGCTTCACCGTAATCCGGTTGATTGTTGGGAATAATCTTCGTCTTTGGTATTCCTGTCCGAAGGACTTAAGTGCATCGGATACGTATTGCTCGTCAAATATCCTAAGAACCTTCCCCTGCCTCTCAAAAACTGCAATTGGTAACCCTGCCCGTAGTCCAACCGCCGTTCCCGGCACATTAAGGAAGGATCGCTCCCTTAAGTGTTGCAGGCATTTGCCCCAGCTTTGAGCCGGATCAACTGCTGAAAGCCAGATCATCTCTTCTTCCGGTTCCTCCAAGGCTTTCATAATACCTGAAAAATCCTTATCCCGGATAAACTGGATACCCGATAAGCCTTCGATAAAATAACCTCGCCGGACGCGTCCGGTATAATCCCATACGCGTAAGGTTTCCAGCATCTTGCCCCAAGGTTGTCCCTGGGATGTTTCACGGCTAAGAATGATTGCCCGGTCAAAGGCACGTTCTAGGTGTTCCTCCATCGTAAGCATCTTAAACGGACGTGCAACTTCCCATCGGCCAGCAGTCATAGCCATAACCCGGGCATTCACCCGCTGTCTCACCGTACTTTTCTCTAAAATATCTTTATTCAACCATTGCCGTACCGGTACAAAGCTGTCCGCACATACGAGACCTTTTTCGGCAAGTTTCAGTAGTGTTTCATGGGGCGAAGCTCCTTCTATCAGTCCGGTTAAAGCCTGCATGAAGCTTGCGCCTCGCTTTAATAGTGCATCATAGATGATTTTTTCGTTGCCCTCCAGAGCTTCGCTTACATCTGATAAATCAGCATCCCAGTCAATATCCTCATATAAGCAAAAGCTTAGCTCCATGGCACTGTTAAAATGCCACCGCAAATTTCCCTGTGCTAACAAGGTATCCAATAACTCGGGACGATAACCGTTTACTCGTGAAGGCAGCAGTACACTTTCCCATAACGCCGGGGAATAAGGTTGTCCGCATAATAACTTTAAAGACTTTTCCAACTGTTCGGCTACCGGCGCCGTTATCCGGGTTCGGCCTGCCAATACGGCCGTATACCGTTCAGAGGGCATTGTCTTAATCTGTCTTCTACGACTCTTTACTGTTTCCTGTTGTGCCCTGTTATATAATTCCGAGTGATAATAAAGACCGGTACTTTCCACGGCACTGCTCTGTTTACATAACTCATTTAATAATTCAAGAGCGGTATCCTCTGACCAAAAATAACGCTCTGCTATTGTTTCAGCCGAACCTGCACCACGGTAGCGCAACGACCGAAGAACGATCTTAAGTCTTGCTTCTTTATCATTACTTATAAAGGCTGCAGAGTATAGCTCCTCCTGCTCCGCTGCAATCCATAAGCCGGGTTCGATGTATTTTGCCTGTTCCCGGTGTGCCAGCGTCTCCAACCAGTCAATCGGAACCTCAAGTTCACCGGCTATTAAATCTCCTTCGATCATCAGTAGGGAATGTAACTGCTTTTCGTCCTTGGGTAATTGCCTTCGTTCCGATACCGCTGCCAATTGCTCCGGTGAAGGTGCGATCATCTGAGCCTGCATCAGTGCTTCCTGCGCAGCAATCTGTATCCCCATAGGTGTCGGTGAATAATCATACATCATATTGGCTTCCGTCTGCCTCCGTAACGGTAAAGACATAGGTGAGGGAGAATCCAGATAGATTTCCCGTACGGTAATCTCACCTGACCGTATTCCGTTTAAAACATATTCCACGCCTTCTAAATCCCAGTAATCCTCAAGGCATTCCCTCTTTGTTTCACGGATCAACGGATGATTCTTATATTGCATCAAATGATCCAACATATGAGCGCTGCGTAACCGTTGAACCCATAACGGTTGACGCCCGGCCTTTTTTACTCCCATCATCAGCGCATGAGCCGCATTGTATCGAAAGGTCATATTAAATAACGGAGATGCAGGAAGCACCGCTTCTAAGATTGCTCTGGCATTTTCCGGCGATATGCTCTGCAGAAGTCCTTCGGGCAATTCAAACTCACCGTATGGATATAGTAAAAATCCGTCATCATCGTCGAAGGTGCTGATATTCGTTTTCAGTTTACGCTCCGCAGCCTCACGAACCAGTGAAGACAGTGGTGCATTTACTTTGCGTCCAAACACCGAATGTACCATCATTTGATGACTTCCGGTATCATCATGAAAATGTTCCACAATAATCGTACGTTCGTCCGGTAAAGCCCCGGTTATCTCCTGCTGCCGTTGCAAAAGGTCCGCCGCACCTTGGATCGCTGATTCATTCAAGCCGAGCTTCCCTAGTTCATCATTCACTGTACCATTTTCCAATGCTGTACTTAGATTTCGAAGAATTTTACCGAAGGCAATCCCTGTCTGCAGCCTGCGTCCGATGATTTCTGCCTTATAAAAAGGTGGTCTTGCACCGTAAATCGTTGATTGTGTAACAACGACGGTATCCTTTTGAATGCTGTCTATCTTCCAGGAAAAGGTTCCCAGGAGGAATTTATCTCCCACACGGGATTCAAAGACAAACTCTTCGTCCACTTCTCCAAGCTTTACTCCATTTGCTGTTTTCACGGTAAAAAGACCCTTATCCGGAATAGTTCCTCCTGCCGATATGGCAAGCATCCGGCTGTAGGGGTCACCCTCCACCCGTTCATGTATGCGGTCATACAATAATCTCGGTCGGACAGGTATATTGCGCTCATGCTCATAATCTCCCGCCAGCATGCATAAAACATCCTTCACATCCTCTTTCGTCAAATCTTGAAAAGGATAAGCTCTTGGTAAAATCTCCAGGACTTCATCAAGGTCGTAGCCATCACTCGTCGCCATGGATACCAGATGCTGTGCCAACACATCGAGACACATTTTTGGCGGATGGGAATACTCAACTCCACCGTTTCGTACTACCTCGGCAGTCAGTCCACAATATAGACCTTCCGATGCGGTTCGGGGAAATATCTGCATAATACTTACACGGTCCGGGTTATGACCGGCACGTCCTAAGCGCTGCATCGTACTGGAAATCGATCTGGGACAGCCAATCTGGAAGACCTGGTCAATATCACCCACATCGATGCCAAGTTCCATGGAGGAGGTGGCACATAAGAGGCGCAGGTTACCATTTCGCAGTAAATGCTCTACTTCAAAACGCTGCTCCTTGGATAAACTACCATGATGGGTTCTGGCAAAGCCCTCACCCGCGACTAAATTCACATAATAAGCCAGCTTTTCTGCATAGGCACGACCATCCACGAAGGCAATTACACTACGGGAATCCTTACAACGGTCATAAATGGCACTTGCTAACTGATTCCAGATCGTATCCTTAAGAATCAACTGTGATTCATTCCGGGCATAGATTACCTCCAGCTGCACCTTCTTAAACATCTTCGGTGCAACAATGGTAACCGGGTCAGGTGAAAGATATTCGGCAGCAAGCGATAAGGGTTCTATGGTAGCGGATAGACCGATTCGCTGCAGCGGTTCATTACAAAGTTTGTCCAGGCGTGCGATGGAAAGCATCAGATGGGCACCTCTTTTGGATTCAATCAGGGCATGCAATTCATCCAGAATGATGGCTTTTGTTGTAGATAGCATCTTTTGTCCTGATTTGCTCGTTATCATTAGATAAAGTGATTCCGGTGTTGTTATCAGGATATGGGGCGGATGTTTTATCATACTGCGCCTTTCATTTTGCGGTGTATCCCCGGTGCGGATTGCAACATTGATATCAAATGGCGTACTTCTTGTTAAGTTCGCACCCAGCTCTTCCCTTAAAATTCCGTTTAATGGTCGGTGCAGATTTTCACGGATATCACCTGCCAACGATTTTAACGGTGATACATAGATAAGCTGAAGCTCATTCTTCAGCGTCCCAGCTCTAGCCTGTGCTTTTAACCGGTCGATAAATACTAAAAATGCCGAAAGAGTTTTTCCGGTACCAGTCGGAGCGGAAACAAGCGTATGTTCTCCGGCAGCGATTGCCGGCCAAGCAGCTTCCTGTACGGCCGTTGGTTTACCAAGTGAATTTGAAAACCAGCGCTCGGTAAGCTGGTCAAAAATGCTGAGTGAATTCGTCATCCTGGGTTTCTCCTAATGGGTAAATTGATAATTATAATGAGTAATTGTATACCTTGAATTGAATCATGACATCATTCCATTTTACTTTTTTGCAGTTCCTATTGAGGTATTACTTAACAACCACCTTGACCTTTTTTACGACATTTCCGATCTTGGCGACAACATAATCCGTTCCTTTTGATTTTGCGATCGCTTTACCTGTTTTTTTATCTATCTCTACGATCGAATTTTTAGTAGTCATCCAATTAATATCTCTGATATCGAAGCCGTAGATCTTTGCCTGAAAGGTAAACGTCTGTCCCAACTTCATGGTTGTAACACTTTTTACTAATAAAATATAGGGCTTCTTTACTGTTATTTCAGTTGATAATGACTTCGCCTTCCCGTTTTTCAAAGTAAAGGTTGTAGTAATAATTGTACTGCCAATACCCTTCGCAGTAATTTTCCCAGCAGTACTTACGGTTGCAACTGTTTTTTTACTGCTTTTATAAGTTATTGTAACATCGTTTACAAAATTTGTTGAAGATATATCCATTTGGTTGCCGACAGGCTTTAAATTATCCGGCAATTCCATTACAATATCAATATCTGCATCCTTCGTTCCCCCAATATAGAGAGTCTTCCTTACCGGAGTGATCTTAATTTGTTCCAGTAATGAAATCAAAGCATTTTCATTTGCATCGCCATTGTTATTATCTCTATTTGAATCCTGTGACTCTTCCTTTGTTATCGGATCAGCGATAGGAGTCCTCTGTGTTTTTTCTTCCGTTACCGATTCGGTGCTTGGAGGATTCTTTGGTTCGTCTTCCGTTACATTCCCTGTACCTGGTGTATTCTGAGGAGCTTCTGCGGTAGGAGTAGGCTCTGTGGACTTCTGAGGTGCATTTTCCGGAATTATTACTGACGTCGTATCCGTCACAGTAACGTCAAGATAACCAGGAAAACCAATATCAAATTCTATATGTATCCATCGTATCCCAACCCGAAGAGTTGCAAGAAACTCTTTCCTAATAGTTAAATAATCTCCCTCCAGTATATAATACTTTGGTAATACAATATCTCGACCTATCCTTATGCTGATTATCTTTGACGCATCATTCCATATTACTTTGGTTGTAAAATCCTTTTGATTCGCAGGATTTTTATCAAAATTCACTTCTCTCGGATATACAGTTGCCATCACTGGAAAATCCTCTGACATTTTGGGAACCTTAAGGGTACATTCTAATTCTTTTCCAACATCAAAAAACACATAGAAGGTAAGACTTTCCTGTGAGCGCACGTATGGAAGAAATATCTTTATCTCATTCTTTAGATCATTCACTTTATAATATTCGTCAGATAATGAAATTCCATCTACTCTTATATCTGTCACCTTCGTTGCTATACACCAATCGATATGTGCCGTATATAAAACATGGTTTGTATATTCGAAACGAGTGTCTGGTTTTGAGAAATATGCTCCAACCATTTCTGGTTGAATATCCAGCGTTAACGAAGCTTTGACCGCGTAATTTACACTGCATAATAATAAGATGGATGAAATCATAATCGTAATAACTACTTTTATTTTTTTCACTTAGTAATCCTCCGGTGAAGAATATATATTTTAATTAATATACTACAATTCATATAGTTCCCTCTATTTACTTTATTGCAGTTCCTATTGAGGTATTACTTAACAACCACCTTGACCTTTTTTACGACATTTCCGATCTTGGCGACAACATAATCCGTTCCTTTTGATTTGGCATATGCTTTTCCTGTTAATTGGTTAATCTCTATAACTAATTTATTCGTTGTTAACCATTGAATTTCCTTTACATCAACACCGTAAGCTTTTGCCTGAAAGATAACTATATCACCTAACTTCATCTCTTTAACGCTTTTTATGAAAACGATATATGGTTTCTTTACCGTTATTTTCGTTGAGAAGGTTTCCGTTAAGCCATTATGAGTTTCTACAATTGTAGTAATGGTTGCAGTTCCGACCCCCTTGGCTGTGATCTTCCCATCCGGATTAACGTCTGCTACGGATCTTTTACTGGTTTTATAGGTAATCTTTACCTCATTGTCTTTGACATTATCCGATGTGCTCTCATCCTTTTTTTTCATCATTAATGGATCGGGCAAATCAATCTTAATGTTTGTAGACGCATCTTTTGTTCCTCCAACATAAAGTGTTTTTGCTGTGGGAGTAATCCTAACTTTATTCAATAAGGCTATTAATTCGTTATGATTATGATCAGGCACAGGTGCTACCGTAGGTGTAATGATTGGGATGGAGTCTGAAATAGTTATTTTAAGCAAATAATCCATACCAACATTAAATTTTATTTTTATATATACCATACCAGCAGGCATAGCATCCAGATATTCTTTTTTTATTGTTAACTCATCCCCCTGAAGGATATAATCCTTAGGCAAGAGAGTACCTCCAAATCTGGAGATTTCCTGTATCCGCGATGCATCATTCCAGACTATTTTCGTTGTAATATCCTTCTGATTTGAATAATTTTTATAAAAAGTTATATCATCCGGTGTAACATATGCAGATACGGGAATTTTATTGATAAGTGAATTAGGTATATCAAAAGTGACCGTAATTTCTTTACCTATATCAAAATATATGGTAAATACGACTACATCCTGTGTAACTTCATAGGTTGTATCTATTGATAGTTTATTATGAAGCACCTCATATTCATCTGTACTCAGCGAAACTCCGTCCTTCTTTATATCTGTTATCTTTGTAGCGTTATAAAAGATAAATTCTGCATTGTATTTTAACCTATTTGTAAAATCAAACGAAAAAGTCGAATATCTTAAGATTGCTTCAATTGTGTCATTATTGTTCTTAGGCTGAGTATTTGTAACCGTATTAATGATACTAACCATTAATGTTGCCATACTGCCTTTATTAAAATCTATGCGTAGGGTAAAAACGCCTTCCGGTAAATTACATAAATACTCTTTTTTAATCGTCAGGATATTTCCTTGTACTGAATAATCGTCACTTGCCAGTGCAACATTGTTTTTACTGATAACAGAAATTGCGGTGGCTTTGTTCCACTCAATTGTTACAGAAATGTCGGCCTGATTATTCTTATCAAATTCTTTAAAGCCCGGACTTATCTTTCCATCCATAACCGTTTCTGCCGCAACGGTACGATATTGTATGAAATCTGTTTTATAAATCACTAAGAATATAAAAACAGTTATTACCATCATGAAAATTCTTCTTAAACACTTCATGTACCTTCCCCCTTAACCTGGATCTGATATGATAGGACTTTTGTTTTAAAAACTACATATCTTTTCTAATTATTTTTTCTAATATCTTTTTTCATATCTTTTCTTCATATCCTTAACTGACTATCCGCTTTCGTTATACCCTTAGCAAAAATCCTTTATTCACAGTTCTATCTTTTTAATTAATGATATACCAAATAAAATTATACCATATTATACCATTCTGAGAAACAAAAATATAGAAATATTTGTATGCTCATTTGTAGGATATCGATCATTGGAATTAGCCTTCTGCAAAATAAAAAAGGCGGTTTTGATTTTTCAAAACCGCCTCTTGGCTATATATTTCATATTGGAATAAAGCATACCTTGCCAAATAACGGCTTTTTTATATGCCGTCAGGCAACTCATTTACTTAATGCTTATTGTATAATAAACTCTATTTTTTTAATAACACACGTTTCCTTTTGCATGATACAATAATCGCTTAGAATTAAGCTTTATTGATGACTTGTCGGATGATTTTGTGTTACCGGTAATTGACCTTTGAACATTCTGTTGATATCACGGGTCAATCTCAAATAGAAATCGGAAGAACAGGCAACACCATCTGCATCCATGGTAAGGAAATACTCATTGGTAGGTATCATAGAGCTGTTCTCGGCAGCTTTCGCAATTGCCGTTCCCTCGTCATATTCATCAAACATCGCAACATATGCTGTACTTATGCCTGCACTCTTTAACTTATAAGCCTGTTTCCACATAAAATCGCCATGAAGTCTCGGATTTTCATTTTGAGGAGCCCATTCGCCTCTTGTCTTCTGCAGATTGGACCATGCAGAACCCGGCCACATAACGGGTTGATAATCAATTCCATACTGCTGGCAATAATTATTATCCGGCTGCCATTGGTTCACGATAAAATTATCAATATCATTTAAGGTGCCAAAGCGAGCAACGGACCAGGGTGATATCATATCAAGGGATCGATAAACACTCTCAAATCCGGATCTAGAATCATTATTACCGGTTCTCCAATAAGTCGGTACTCCGCCGATAACATAATAACCCTGATTCTTAAACCAGTTAATGATTGTGGTGCATTGACTTAGATCACCCGGACGGTCAGTAAATCCGATACCCCAGATACAAACAACCGGCTTTCCATCCTGGTGGGCATAGGCACTGGAATCGGTCAGATGCATCGTGTTGATCACATTATTTGTCCAGTCACTCTGGATATCCGTATGCCAGGTATTCGTCGGCATTCCGGTAATGTCATACATAACATAGAATTTTCGTCCGTAAGTTTCGGCTGCATTTTTCACCTTAACAGCAACACTGTCACGATTTTGTTTCCAGCCGTCCATCGGGCCAGATGCTCCAAATCTTTGTAACGCAGCTCCGTCTATATTATAAGTCTGCATCCATTCGAAATGTTTATTTACGGTTGATTGATCATAAGAAGAGAATAATTTAGCCTGCTGCCCGTTACCAAAGTTAGCATAGCCGGTTGCATAAGTAGCGGTATATTCTCTCATATCCGGATAAATCTCAAAGTTGGTGTTGCCTGGCTGTGGTGTACCGCTTCCGGACCAATGATTCCATCCACCGATTGTTGAATTGTCACCGGAGCAGTTAAACCATCCCTGATAACCAACGGTAAGTTTACCTACCACATCACCGCCCGTAGGTCCTGGTGTGGGTGTTGGAGTGGGTGTAGAAGTTGAAAATTTGAACCAATTGAGATTAAATAAATTTCCGCTTCCTCCCGTAAACTTCAGATATAGGTTATGTACTCCCGTTACCCCACTGATGGAACAGGTTCTTGTAACCCAGTTTTGCCAGTTGCCAGTATTCGTAACCGAGCAGATTCCTATCCGAGTACCTGTCAGACTGTCCAGTCTTACTTCAATATTACCACCGGTAGCTGCACTTGCTACTCTTACTTCAAAGGAAGAAGCACCACTGCCAAAGTTTATATTATTAAATACAAGATAGTCATTATTATCAATGAACGCTACATTTTGTCCACCTTCACTACAGCCTTCTAAATCTGTACCAAACTGGCTGTTATAACTGGAAGCTGCGATTTGATTAAATGCTGAGATGCCTGCATTAAACTTGAACCAGTTCACATTAAACAGATTACCGCTTCCTCCGGTAAATTTCAGATATACATTGTGAGTTCCTGTTGCTCCACTAATTGTACAGGTTCTGGTAACCCAATTCTGCCAATTGCCCGTATTGGTGACTGAGCAGGTTCCTACTAAAGTACCATTTAAGCTATCCAGTCTAATTTCAATATTACCACCGGTAGCTGCACTAGCTACTCTTGCTTCAAAGGAGGTAGCTCCACCCCCAAAATCGATATTGTTAAATACGATGTAATCATTATTGTCTATAAATGCAACATTCAATCCACCCTCACTGCAGGATTCGGTATCAATTCCGAACTGACTGTTGTAGCTTGAGGCTGCTATCTGATTGTAAGCTGATGTTGCAGCTTGTACACTAATTTTTGGCAAATAAGCCAAACTCATCGATAATACCATTGCCAATATTAACATATTAGCGATAAAAGCCTTTCCCTTATACATTGATACTAATTTCTTCATAATACACTTCTCCTTTTGATTTTTTAATTTGATGGTACGCAATATAATACTTTCTTTTTTAGAATCACCTCCCTATTTTTAAGGCAATTGCGAATCAATATAGTTTCTGCATTCGAACACACAACAACACATACTATTCATCGCTTAAGCGTTTCCTGTGGGCTTTAACTTCCGCTCCGGTGATGTATATGATGTGCATGCAATAAATTTAGCTTATGAAATTCGCAATTGTCTATTACGGTAAATTTGTCAATGTACTTCTGGGTAGTTGCAAGTCGGAATACTTCTGTCAGAAAATGAATTAAATTAGTTTTTAGAAATGTAAATAAATAGAATAATTTGGTATGTTAATTATGTTTAGTCATTGAACATATTAATAGTAACATAAAAAATCAATAATTTCTATATTTCTTTTTACCTATTCCTGATTTTTTTTAAAATAATATACAATTTGACGAAATATATAAATGTTCAACTGTAATTATTTCATCAAATTTAAAGAATACTAGCTGAATTAAAAATGCATATAAAAACAAGGTATAAACCAGTTGGTTTATACCTCTGAACAAGGGTCTTCGTGTTTTGATTTTGTTACCTGGCCTTGAGCATATCCGGTTTATGTTTCATTAGCTACCAGCCGCTATTACCATTGTCCTTTTTAATTTCAAAGGTATTCTTTGCGTTATTAAATACAGCATCCATACTGCCAATGTTACTCATACCCGTATTACGGAAGGTAGCTGCTCCGGTGGAATTCCCTTTTACAAATATACCAAAGGTACCGGTACCTTTGATATCAAGATCATCAAATATAATATTCCCACCGATTATTCTGCCACGTTCACATTGGATATGAATAGCACTATAGGAAGCATCATAAATATCATTTCCCAGAAATTTAATGTCCCCAGTAATGTCTGTATCACCGGCTTGAATCCAGATAGCACCAAATTGTTGTTCCTTCCAGAATGTTCCTCCACAACGGATCAGATCATTATAACGAATTAAGGTAGCACCGGTAAAAGGTTTGGCCTTGAAGCCAGAGCTGATAGTTAAACCGGGATAGGTCATAGTATCCGTGACAACATTATTTTGGACGATATTACTGTCACCGCCGTAGATGGCAATCCCTGCTGCCCTCCAGGGTAACTGTGCAGTACAGTTCTCAATGATATTATTATAGGAGCTTCGCAACGTAAATTGCCCTTCCGACCATATGGCAATCCCATCGTCGCCCGTATTTCTTGTATTACAATTTCTGATGACAGAATTCTGGGTACCGTTGCATAGATTAATGCCATCCGCAAAGGTATTTCGAAAACGACAACCCTCAAAAACAAGCTTTGTTCCCATATTTACAGAGTAATCCTTCCCTTCCCATACTCCGCAATTGGTATGTTCCACCCATATATTATGCAGCTCGGAGCCTATTCCGAATATGCCATCAAATCCATTACCACCGGTTCCCCGAATCGTAGCTTCACCAATAACGGAAAAATTATAGAATTTAGTATTATCACCGGACACATCAAATCCTGTGCCCTCCATGGAATTACCGCTGGTATATCCGAAAAGTACCGAATACCATACTCCGCTGCCCTGAATGGTTATATTCTCCACTGTGAGCTTACGACTTTGATAGAAGGTCCCCTCCGGAATCCACACGGTCTTTCCCTGTGCTTTGGCAGCAGTGATACAATTTTGAATGGCAGTAGTATCATCCTTCGTATCCGTTCCATCTGCTCCAAAATCTGTTATGGAATATGAATTTTCCGGTTGATTGATTGGAGTTACCTGTTCTAATTCAATAAAATCAATATGATAAAACTTTGCAGTATCTGCATCATCTTTCTGAAGACGTATGACATCTCCCACCGCGAGGCTTTCCGTTAAGAGCGTACGACTTTCATCATAAATACGCCTTGGAGCCCCATCCGCCGGATTATTGGTGGGTTGGTCCTCATTTCCGTATAACCAGGCGTATTTCGAGGTAACGGGTAAGTCTTGTAGATGCTTCCCATTTTTATAAATACTGAGGGTGTAATCCCCACCTCCACCGTCTTCAGCATCCGGTACGGAAAGTCGAATCACCAGTGCATTTGCAGGCTTTATTATCTTCCACTCCACATAATCATCCTTTTGATATAATTCCACAGCTTTTCTTCCTGAAGCTTCACCGGAGGGAGTGCCTATTTTAATGCTTCCTTCAAGCAGGACTGTACTGTTAGCCGTGCTGCCATCTTCCGCTTCGTAAGTCGTCCAGGGAACAGCTGCTCCCCGTTTGGTGGTTAATGATTCGGTGGGTGTATCATCGGCAAAAATAAGCGGGATCCGTTTTTCGTCATATACTACAACCTTTTCTATACTCCATTTTGCACTATTCCAAACGGGGTATATAACTCCATATTCCGTATATCCTTTTGACTGTTCCAGATGAAAGTACATACGATCGGATATAATACTTCCGATTCGGCTTAAGCCACTATCCGCTGCTTCAATCCTCCA
>JARBTJ010000090.1 GCA_029240245.1 Herbinix sp. | reverse complement strand
TTATTTGCAACGTAGAAATCCGAGTGTTCCGGGTATAGCAAACAAGATATATCCACCTGATGAGCGGAACCTTGAACGTGTAAAGAAATATTGGAAGCTCATTATTACATTGAGTCCAACACATGATATTTACGGCGGTATAGAACTGACAACGAACGATATTTCGATTGATCATTTTGTTCCTTGGTCGTATGTGGCACATGATGAGCTTTGGAATCTATGCCCAACAACCAGAAATATCAACAGTAGTAAAAGAAACTCTTTGCCCGACTGGAGAATGTACTTTCATAGGTTGGGCGAGATAGAGTACGAAGCTTATAAAATGGTGCAACAATATGATTCTGTTCAAAAGGAATTCGATAAATGTGCAAAGGAACATGTGAATAATCCAGATGTTCTTAATAAGTTGTATCGGCCAGGACTTTCGAAATCGGTATTTATTAGAAATTTAAAAGAGATAATTGAACCAGTATATACAGCTGCTAGTAATATGGGGTTTGAATTCTGGAGGCTATCACAATAAGCGAGACTGAACCAAGAATAGGATTATTACATTAGGTATTATGATACTTTGTTAGGAGTGACACATATGATTGAGAAGATTAACCAGATTGAGGAGGGGGCAAGAACCGCGTTCATAGATTCGAACTATAATTCAAATCTGGCTTTTAGACCTCAATTTGTCTCGAACAATCAGAAAGAGGGTAAGAAAGTAATTTCTTCGGTAGAAGATGAACTTATGGTATGTGAACGTTTTCAGATCAGCGTTGCATTTATTACAATGGGCGGGATCACACCTTTGCTTCAGACTTTGAAAGAACTCGAGAGGAGAGGTATCCCCGGAGAAATCCTTACAACAAACTATCTGAGTTTTAGTGAGCCTGACGCTTTAGAGAAGCTGAACAGCCTTAAGAATATTACCTTGAGAATGTATGATGTGGAAGCTGCGGATGAAGGCTTCCATACCAAAGGATATATTTTTAAAAAGGATGAGATATACAGAATTATTGTCGGAAGTTCGAATATCACCAGCGCAGCGCTTACATGCAACCGTGAGTGGAATACAAAGATTGTTTCCACTGAACAGGGCGAATTCGTTCGGAATATTCTTGATGAATTTAATGAACTCTGGAACTCTAAGTATGCACTTGATTTTGATGAATTCTTCGAGATTTATAATGAACGTTATAAGATTGTAAAAAGGCAACGCGAGATTGCCCGACAGGAAGAGATTCCATCCATCGAGAAATATAAACTTACTCCGAATGATATGCAGGTGGGTTTTATTGCAAATCTTCAGCAGATCCTCGCTGCAGGAGAAGAGAGAGCATTATTGATTTCAGCAACAGGTACCGGAAAAACTTATGCATCAGCATTTGCTATGCGTGAACTGGGATTTAAGCGAGTGCTATTTTTAGTACATAGGGGACAGCTTGCAAAGCAGACAAAGAAATCCTATGAGCGAGTATTTGATAAGTCCGTTACAATGGGATTAGTTGGCGCCGGGCACAATGATTATGAAAAAGATTATGTAATTGCGACGGTTCAGACTCTAAATCGTGATAATCATTTGTTCCAGTACGAGCCGGATACTTTTGATTGTATTATCTTAGACGAAGCCCATCACAGTTCTGCAGATACTTATCAGAAGGTAATGAAATATTTTAGACCGAGATTGTGGCTTGGTATGACGGCAACTCCGGACAAGCGTGATGATAATGAAGAAGGACGAAACATTTATGAAATCTTCCACTATCAGATTGCTTACGAAATTCGTTTACAGAAGGCTATGGAAGAGAATTTACTTTGCCCTTTCCATTACTTTGGTATAAGTGATATCTCTATGCTGGATGACAAGCAGATCAAGACGAAACAGCTTGATGCAAAGGACTTTAAGCAGCTTGTTAGTGAAGAGAGAGTGAAGCATATCATCGAACAGGTAAAATATTATGGCTATAGTGGAGATAAAGTAAAGGGCCTCATTTTCTGCAGCCGAATCGATGAGTCAGAGGATTTATCTGAGAAATTTAACCGTTTGGGGTATAGGACAATTGCATTGAACGGAAGTGCGTCAGAAGATGAACGTTCGGAAGCTTTTGAACGTTTGGCCATGGATGAGGATGATGCAACGGATGAAATGCAACCCTTGGACTATATCTTTTCTGTTGAGATTTTGAATGAAGGCGTGGATATAATTGAGGTGAACCAGGTAATCATGCTTCGCCCAACAGAGTCTCCGATTGTGTTTATTCAGCAGCTTGGTCGTGGCCTACGTAAGAATGAGGGCAAAGAATATGTTGTGATCCTAGATTTTATAGGTAATTATAACAATAACTTTATGATCCCGATTGCATTATCGGGGGATCGCTCTTACAATGCAGATCAAATTCGAAAATATGTTATCAGTGGTAACAGTACCATTCCCGGGGCGTCCACGGTTCATTTTGATGAGGTTGCAAAGGATAAGATCTTTAGCTCTATTGATAAGATCAAAGGTATGAAGACAATCATACGGGACAGTTATACATCCTTGAAGAACCGCTTGGGCCGCGTGCCTTATTTGATGGACTTTTATGAGAATGGGGAAATTGACCCGCTTGTTATTATCAGAGAATATAAGACTTACCAGGCTTTTTTAGAGTCTTCCGAAAAGGTACTTTATGTTGGTAAAATAAATGAACAGGAAATGCTTACACTGGAATATCTTTCGAAAACCGTTTTAAGTGGAGTAAGACCCTATGAACTTATGATATTAAAAAGATTTCTTGATAATCAGGAAATTGGCGTTAAGCAGCTTCAAGAGGAGATATGTGCTAAGTATGGTTATGAGGTTTCAGATGCTTCGATTAATGACGCTGCAAACGTGCTTAAGGGACATTTTGTGAGCAAGGAAGAGGAATATCAGAAGTTCAGCCATATTGATATATTACGATATGATGAAGGAGCTTTCTTTCGCAGACTGGAAAGCTATGCGGAAAGACTTAATCATCAGGAATTCCGCAAGCAGGTAGCTGATTTGATTGAGGTTGGACTTAATAAGTACGAAGAAAAGCAACGCGGCGGAGCAACAGAAGCGAACAGGTTTGTTCTATATGAGAAATATTCGAGGCGTGATGTGAGCTTACTAATGCATTGCGGTAGGGATATTTCATCAATCATGTATGGAATGAAGAAGATTGGCGATGACGTTTTTATATTTGTAACATACCACAAGGAAGAAACCGATGATGAGAAGAACTATGTTGACGGTAAACCCGACTATGCAGATTCATTTGAGGACAATATGATCTTTCGCTGGGATTCGCAGATTGGTAAAGGTGTCGATAGTGCGTACATGAAGGATGTAATGTCAGCAAAGAACAAGCATCTTCTGGTTAAGAAGAGTGATGCTGAAAGTAATTTCTATTATATAGGCCAATTTGATGTGATAGAAGCGGTTAAATCCGGAAAACAGAACAACAAGGGTAAAATGGAACCAATCTGTAAGGTTAAAATGAAGATGCACCATTCAGTTCGTGATGACCTGCTCAGATACTTAAATAGTGGTTTGAAGGAGGAAATGATAGGATGAAAATCGTAAAAGTCGTTGCTGCCATTATTAGAGATGGTGAGAAAATTCTTGCCACTCAGCGTGGTTATGGAGAATATAAGGGTGAATGGGAATTCCCTGGTGGAAAGGTTGAGGAGGGAGAAACTCCTGAAGCTGCACTAGCTCGAGAAATCAAAGAGGAGCTCGATGCTGAAATCGAAGTTGGAGAGTACTTTGATACGATTGAATATGATTATCCGATGTTTCATTTGTCGATGCGTTGCTACTGGTGCATTGTAAAATCTGGTAGTATGGTACTCAAAGAGCATGAAGCTGCAAAGTGGCTTACGAAGGAGACAATAGATTCTGTGGAATGGTTACCAGCAGATATTACGATTATTGATAAGATAAAGCAAGCCCTATAGCGGTACGGTATCGGAATATAATATAGAAATGATATCAATACGAAAGGATTATGATGTGCAAGCCTTTATAAACATCATATAAGAATGAGATGAGTGTTTCAAAATTAGTAAGAGATAAAATACCACAAATTATTAAAGAAGCAGGAAAAACACCAATAACAAGAGTTTTGACAGATGAAGAATATCTTGTAGAACTGGATAAAAAGCTTAATGAAGAAATAGAAGAATATCAAGCAGATAAGTCTATAGAAGAAATGGCTGACATTATCGAAGTATTATTTGCTATTTGTGAGGCTAGAGGACATTCGGTAGATGAATTGTTCGCTATAAAAGAAGCAAAGAAAGCGGCAAGAGGCGGATTTGTTGAGAGAATCTTCTGGATAGGAAATGAAGAATAGAGGTAACGAAGAAGTGAACCTTCTTCAGTTCTCCGATTGTAGTGTCCAGAAGTATTTTCGGGTGGATAAAAAAGCTCCTCCACCTTCGAAGGTGACATTTGTTTTAGCACAGATAAATCCCTTCCGAACTCATGAAAAGATTCATGATGATGAGAGAGATTGTGCTACAGATGACACCAAAGCGGTTTCGGCAGTCATCAAAAGATATGCCGCGGTAACGCATATCAATGATGCCAAGAATTGTAATGTAGTTTTGCATAATGGTATGCTCCTTTCCTGTATTTTTTACTACAAGAAAGACTATACCACAGTCAGCGGGAAATACATCGGTGTCCGAAATGCGTACACCATTAAACTAACACGCATAAACCGTTTGAAGCGAAATGCTCAAACCGGCGAGCAAAATTTGCAGGACTACCTGTGGAAGAATACAACGAAGAGTTATATCATCAAGGGTTACTTGATGAAGCTATTGTTTAATGCCAGTAGTACCATGGCAAGTTTTTATTGGGCAGAAGTAATCATGACATACCGCTGTTTGTTGCAATTTGTATGTAAAATACTTTAAAAACAAGTTGTGGTTAAAGTTACGGAATAGAAATGGCAAAAATCACGGAATATGATTGAAAACAATCATAAAAACGATCGTAAAATTTTGCACTTGCTTAAAATGTAACCGTATTTCTATAATTTTATGATGTCAGGACGTAAAGTAGTAAATGGTATAGGGGTTCTCGGTGCTGAGCATTTAATCCCGTTCAAAATGTACGCGTGGATTAATTTGGTAGACCGTAAAGCCGCTGGAGAACATGTAAATGAAAGAGATTTAAAAAAGCATAAGTATGAAGTATTTAGACTCTTACAGACAGTAACAGCAGGAACAAGAGTGGAATCCTCCGGACTTGTAAAAGAAAGTATACAGAAGTTTATAGATGATATCAGTCTGTTGGATGCAAGTGAAATTCGACTTCTGCAGATGGGACTACCGTTTGAAAGGGATCAAGGAGTAGAGCTATTGCGTAGAATCTATTTATAGAGATTTTGAAGGACAGATGAAGACAATCCTCGAGGATTATTAAAAGCACAGAAAAAGAGGAAGTAAAAAGATACAGATTAATATTTACGACCAACTTACGACAGATTTACGACCATTTATAATGAAATGTAAAGAATAATGAATTAGAAGAAAAAACAAAAATGCAAGAAATAAGGAAATTAAGGCTTGTAAAAGGATTTAAAATGTCAGGAATGATTTCCCTACAATGAAAAATAAAGAATAATCTTTATGTAAATATAAAAAACAAGAAAAGCCACCTTGGTAGCTTTTCTTGTTTTTTTATACCAAATTTTCCAAATCAGAAAAAAATTCTCGAAATTCATATCCGTCTATGATATAATAAAGACGTAGTGAGCTTAT
>JARBTJ010000089.1 GCA_029240245.1 Herbinix sp. | reverse complement strand
AAAACCCAGGTGTATACATATGCATAAAAATACATTAATATAAAGCAATCCAAATGCAGACAAGGGAGCTCACCCATGAAATTTGCATTATTCCCATTGAATTAATCTTGATATTAGTTATAAACCTACGACAATTTCTTTATATAATCAACATAAGTCCTATATTTCGAAGGATACCTGTCTTAAAAAAACCATAACGAATAATTAGTATTCTTCTGCGAATTACCCCTTCTTTATCAAGACTAGCAAATTGTGTTATGATTCGTTGTTTGTCCTCATTTAATAAATTCTGATAAATTATACCAAATTCCGCCGCCTGCCTTTGCAGTGCAAGCAGAGATTGTTTCTGAGTTTGCAGGGAAGTTATCCGATTTTTAACGTATGCGAAAAAGCCGGTATTACCAACAACATTATTACTATGTTGACGATATAACAGCGTGCCTGCGGAGACAAAGCCAATGTTACCAAAACTGGTAGCCACCAGTGCCAGCCACCAATCATGATATTTGGCTTCCTTAGGAAGCCTATGGCTCTGCAAAATTCTCCGAAGAGCCGAATTAATCATAACGGTACAGCCGATCAATTTATTTTCCATCAGGAGATGGGGCAAATCCGTATGCTTTGGATTTAAATGCCCCGATTGAAAAAATGAGTCATGTATGACATGTAAATCCTGATCAACCACAACCGCATCCGTGAAAACCGCAAGTGGAGTGTCGTTACCCCTCTGGGATTCCATATGCCGCATTCTTTTCAGTGTAAGGGCTATTTTCTCCGGCTTCCAAACATCGTCCTGATCACTGAACATAATGAAATCTGACGTCGTCTGGCAGACAGCCTGTAAAAAATTTAAGGTAACCCCACGATTAATTGCATTCTGATGCACACGGATTTTTTCCGGATATCGTTTTTCATATGCTTTTAGAATTGATACCGTATCATCCTTGGAGCCGTCATCATAAATCCACAACTGAATATCCTGATAGGAAGAGGAAAGGATGGACTCGATCTGCTCACTCACATATTTTTCCCCGTTATAGGTTGTCATTACGATTGTCACCATACCCATTTTGTCAATTCTCCTGTCTTTCTCTCATCAGGCTATTTCCAATAGGATTTATTCATACTACAGCGAACGATAAGATTTTCTGGAAGGATATCGTAACGTTTCCCCAGTTGATACCCCAGAAACTTAAAGCCGCTGCTAATAATCAAATCCGGAATCAGCGTATATTTTTTCTTCTCTATTAAATACTTTAAGGTCTTTTTTACTAGTTTAATCCCTTCTGTTTCCGACTTAACCGCCTGGAAAATGTCAGGGTATTGGTTATGGGAGACACCAAGATCAAAATTTCTGGTAAATTGCTGCAGATACGAATAATGATGAGAATGCACCACCTTTGCCTCAGCTGCATATGCAATCTGATAGCCCGCTTTCATCATACCGGAAGCCATTATCATATCTTCATTAAATATGGTCTTGTCTACAAAACCGCCAAGTTCACTGTAATAGGTTTTACGGTAGGTTGCACATACATTGGAACAAAAGAAGGTTTTAATCCCCATCTCCTCTAAATCCTTAGAAGACTTTAACCTGCCGGTCTTAGGATAATTATAATATCTTGTATACCGCTCCAGCAAATCTGCTTTCTCATCCGGCAGTTGTCTGGCGTAGGTTGCACCAACCAAGGGATTTTCATAAGGTTCAAGAAGCTTTTCAATCACATACTCATCGACAGGTACTGCATCCTGTGTCATAAACATCAGCACATCGGCATCAGAAATAGAAGCGCCGTATTTTCTGGTACCACCGTGGTCAAAATCCTTTTTCTTAATCGGTACCAGGGTGATATTACTTCCCATGATTACCGGAATGGGTTGCTCCTGCCCCTCATACTCTTCGGTATGAAGAACTATTACTCTGTTTGGCTTTTTTGTTTGTTTATATAACATTTCCATCAAACGAAAAAATCTATCATCGGAGCGGTAGGTTGGAATAATCACATCTACTGTGTAATCCTTCCACGCTTGCCTCTTTTTTGTGCTCTTATCATCATTCGTAATGTGTTCCATGGTTTCATTACCTTGTTGATTCATATATATTACCCTTCCGCTTTCTGATTTATATAATATCATTCTACCCGTACATTATTCAGATAAATGATTTATCCTAATAGCACTTTTGGTACGAAATCTTACTATCTCAATTGTAACCACATTTTAATAAAATCCTATCGCAAATAACATTTTTTTCTATTTATTATACCACATATTATGCAAAAGGAAATCATAAATTTCCGGATAACAGTATAAAGGGAAGCCAAAATTGGCTTCCCCTCATAATAAACTCACTAAGGCAATTGTAA
The DNA here is from genome assembly GCA_029240245.1 of Herbinix sp. Lineage (GTDB taxonomy): Bacteria > Bacillota > Clostridia > Lachnospirales > Lachnospiraceae > Mobilitalea. Next base: position 3,414 of record JARBTJ010000089.1, on the reverse strand, counting down.
AAAAATATAGTCTTTGCTATTGTACACACAACTCATACTCTTCCTTCGCTTAAGCGTTACCTGCGTGCTTAACTTCCGCTAGTAAATGAAGTGTGAACAATTAATTTAGATTATGAGTTTCGTAATTGACTTATAATCTAGCTTCACGGTAACAGTACATTTATATCCGCACCAGATTTTTAGCAATATTAATAAATCGGATAAAGCTCCCCACCGTGAAGGTTTCAGTCCTTTGTTATATTCTTTAATGGGTATCTTTTTGATACATCCTCCGCCATTTTCAGCGAACGGTTATAATCCCTCACACTGTGGTTCTTCCTATGGCTGTTGATTTTCACATAATAATCTTTCGTATAGGTTTCCGCCGATTCCCATGCATTATAACCGTCATAGCTATTTTCACCGGAATAGGTGATTTGGCCAAGTCGTTCCCCATCGGACAACAGTGGCAGCACGGCGGGGGCTGCATCAAGGGATAATTCACGGGTCAAAAATGCCACATCCTCCACCGTTAACTGCTTCTGCTCATTGATTAAATATTCCGCAATAAAATAGTCCGGTCGGCTCAAGGAAAAGGCAAGATAACACGCGGTTACCGTAATTACAGAGTATACGAACAATGGAAATTTCTTTCGGTAAACATAAGTAATAATTCCTGCCAGTACCAATGCATCCATTACCAAAAACAGAAGAACGAATAACCGCATAAAGGTAAGGTGGTAAGCTCCAATGTATAAAAGCATACGATATGCCGCAGAAGCAATCATGATATAAGTACCAACGGTGATAAAGGTTATGATACCCTTAAGGACTTTGTTCTCGCGAAAAACCGTGGTACAAATTAAGATCAAAATAATATTAATGATAGTTACAGCCACTAACTCGAAAAATCCGCGCCTCGCATACTCTGCAAAAGTGAACTTCTCCGGTAGGATAAATAATCCGTTAGCAAACAAATAAATGATCTGCAGGCTGCAAAAGTACGTATAAACGACACCGATAATGCTCATTACCGTAATGGCGATGGTAGAATCTGCTTTTGTCCTGATGATAGGATTTTCATTATTCACTACGGTTCGAGCTGCACCGCATATAATGCAATAACAAGCAATACAACCAAAAATAATCATGAAAATCACGCTAAGGATATCGGATGAGAACAGGAATTTAAATATCCGGCTAGTCATTTCCCCAAACATTAGATCAGCACTGGACAAAAGTGCTCCTACCACCAAAAGCAGAGGAATGGATATGAGAATACCCAGAATAATGTTTTTTGTGCGTTCCGTCTTGACGAGTCTGCTGTGTTTGAGAAAGTTTAAACTATCCACAAAGGGCATTCCGACGGCAGCAATGCTTGAGAAAACAAGTCCAAACATGAACTTAAGATGCTTTGTAAAATCCCACCCACTGTCCTCATAAAATTGATGAAGTATGGACAAATCCAAAAGGACTAAAATGCCCACCAGATTAATGAACTGTAGAATCTCACTCGAGGTCAGCATGGATGAGAGTCCCAGCAGAGAAGCGGCTGTATAATAAACTATGGTCAATTTCTTAGATTTTATTTGAAGCCGGTTCATAATCAAGCTGAGCAGCACTATCATGAGCAGAGTAAATGCCAATACATTAAAGCCCATCCCAGCCTTATAGAAAAAGAAAGTAAACCCGATACCAAAGAGTAAACTAATTCCTGTGAAAAAGTTATATTTTTGACGCACCTGATGGAGTAGCGGCGAATATTTGCCAGAACTTAGTTCTTTCATTGCTTCCGTCTGCTTCTCTTCTCCATTCAATGGAATTACTGTTTTTATTTGTTCCATCATTATAATTCCTCCTGAAATATATTACCTGTGTAATTATGAATATGATTGAAGTATCAAAAGCACCTTCAGTGCATTCCTTGCTATTATATTTTGCTAATGAAAGCAATTGCAGGTTTATTTGGTTAACAATATCTTATCACTGTTCTTTCTGACACTACGATATAAAGAAGCACTCATGATAAGTTGAATAAAACTAAATAAATAGAAATATATGGTTGGGAGATATATTTCACCAAACAGGAAGCCTTGAACGATAAGACTGAATAATAAGAATCCTCCCATCACGGCGGATGCCAGCCAAGGTTTATTGTTTATGTTAAAGAAACTAAAAACTGCTGCCATCAGATTACCAAAACCGTATACGGTGATTGCAATAATTCCGGGAGCCACCCAACTGGTAAACGGAACCTTTGTAAGCCACTCCTGCGGATATTCTTCAAACATCACGGCTTTTTGCTGTATCATAAGAACTCCATAATAAATCGCTCCCCAAGCCAAAAACAAGTCGAACAAACCAAGCAGATAGCTTTTAATTTTTAAGTTCAACATAACCCCTCCGATTAAATTTTATTTGATTTACAATTCCTTGTCTGGACTTACAGGATGATCCTCCTTCACATACACAAGGATATCCCCGGGCTGACAGTTTAAGGCTTTACAGATCGCTTCCAAAGTACTAAAGCGGATTGCTTTTGCTTTATTATTTTTTAAGATGGACAGATTCGCCATTGTAATATCCACTTGTTCCGCGAGTTCCGTAAGTCCAATTTTTCTCTGTGCCATTACTACATCCAAATTTACTTCAATCATTTATGGCACCTCCTATATGGTAAGATCATTCTCTTGTTTATAAGTGACAGCCTTATCAAATACCTGGGATAACACCAACGAGAACAGACCTGCTACTAAAAATACAACAATGATAACCAAAGCAGCTGGTGTAATCACAAACAACAGCCTTACCGTCATGATCACTGTAATAATAAAAGCGCATGCCCCCATCCGTTTTAAGGAGGTAACGTTCTCCTTAACGAAGGGATCTTCCTTGATTACGGTACGGAACATATTGCGCAGATCCCAGATGATAGCAAGTGCAAATACTCCGGCAATCATGAAAATGATACAGAACGGCAGATAATATTGTTCAAAAATACTAAAATATTTGCCGGCCTGTTTAAACAGGAACGGCACTCCTGCACAAATTGCAATACCCGCAAAAAACATAAAATCGAGCAGATACTTTGTGAACCAAATCAACGGTCCTTTTTTCATTATAAGTCATCCTCCTTGACACTCTGTAATAATGGTAATGATAATGCTAATGCTAAGCTGATGCTAATGGTGCTAATTTCCTCTTATTTGTATAAAATATATCATAGAGCAAATTGAAAGTCAATAACAATTTATCGTTTTTCGATAAATTATTATTGACTTATGATAAAGAATTATGTGTTTGTATAGTAACCTGTATAGTAACCTGTATAGTAAAGCTGAATTGGATTCCGAAGTTCCAGTTTGCAAATTTAACTTCCGATTCGGCACATCTCTTGCAAGACTAAATTCCGGAGAACTAAATTGTTCTTAAAAA
>JARBTJ010000043.1 GCA_029240245.1 Herbinix sp. | reverse complement strand
ACCGGGAGCCATAGGCGTAGTTCTTGTAGTACCCGGAGTCATAGGAGTGGTCCTTTGAGAACCCGGGGCGGTAGAAGTACCGGGAGTCATAGGCGTAGTCCTTTGAGAACCCGGGGCGGTAGAAGTACCGGGAGTCATAGGCGTAGTCCTTTGAGAACCCGGGGTGGTAGAGGTACCGGGAGTCATAGGCATGGTCCTTTGAGTTCCCGGCATAGTACCGGGTGCAGATGTACCAGGAGTTCCCGGCCTTGTGGTTCTTGGAACGATAGGAATACCATTTGAGTTAGTACCATTTTGATTCCCCGCTGTATTATTTGGAGCAGCTGGCACATTCATGGAATCATCGCGGCCACCGCCTACTTGATTAACATGATAAAAAGGTATCCTGCTTTGAATTCCGATTTCGGCATTACTGTTCTTGAAGCCATCATATTTATCGTTGCTATTATCAACTTGGGCATTTTTTGCCGATTCTGAATCGGACTCTGGTGTATTTGCGAAATTGGACATTTGAGTGCTCCTATACATTTTTTATACTAATATATGCAATGAAATATTGAATGTGAAATTAGATACAATGCATAATTAAGATAAAATTAATAATAATTCAGTTGTACTATTATAAAAAAGAAAGTAGAATATAGTTTGGATAAGGCTTTCCTTACTATGGAAAATAATAATATAAATGGAATGGGTTAATGAAATGGATGCAAATATAACAAAAGTATTTGAGAATATGGTAAATATTGACTTTCGGAGTGCGGTAATCAGTAATTCCAAGGATAAAAATAAAATCTGTAAAATTAAAATCAGACCAGTCCTAATTAAAGGAGAGCTGCTTTTTCAATTGTCGGAATACGTCGGTAATCAGATCTTTCATAGTAATCTATCAAAAGAATTATTATTAGAGAAACTTCCTGAATGGTTTGAAGGGCTTTTTCATCAGGCAGAGATAAATTCGAAGGCGAAACAGGTTATTCTATTAATTAGTAAAAAAGGAAAAGCAACGATTAAATATAAGGATATGAGTGAAATAATAGAAACGCATAATGAGAAAACGGGTACAGAGACGACTTCGGAGCTTTTTTTGCATAATAAAAAGAAAAACTATATTTTGGAGGAAGGAATGGTACATCCATTTCTTTATGACCTAGGAATCATGACAAAGGATGGTGCTGTGGTTAAATCCAAAATGGATAAATTTAAACAGATAAACCGTTATTTAGAGTATATAGAGGATGTACTCCCCTATCTGGCTAAGGATAGAGAATTAACCATACTGGATTTTGGATGCGGAAAATCATATCTAACCTTCGCAATGTATTATTACTTAAAAGAGATAAAAGGATATCGGATTAATATCATTGGACTGGACTTAAAGCAGGATGTGATTCAAAAATGCAATGCTTTAAGCATCAAATACGGTTATGATAAATTGAAATTCTTACATGGTGATATAGCTTCCTATGATGGTAACCAGGCCGTGGATATGGTGGTAACTTTACATGCCTGTGATACCGCAACCGATCATGCATTATTTAAGGCAGTCAGTTGGGGGGCAAAGGTTATTTTGTCGGTACCTTGCTGTCAGCATGAGTTAAATATTCAAATTCACAGTGACACTTTAGAGCCACTTTTTAAGTATGGTATTATAAAAGAAAGAATGTCTGCATTGATCACGGACGCTCTTCGAGCGGAGCTTTTAGAGAGTATGGGGTACCGTGTTCAGTTGTTGGAGTTTATTGACATGGAGCATACACCGAAGAACATTCTTATCCGGGCAGTAAAAAGAGATTCAATAACGGTAGAGCCAAAGGCAAAAGAGGAGAAACTAAAGGAGTGTATGGAATTTTTGGGAGTCTCCCCCTGCCTGTATCATTTATTGCAAAAAGAAACGGTAAAAGAAAGGGAATAATGTGTTAAAGTATATTTATCGTATTATCATACTATTGGCGGTATTTGTTGCTTCCATTTATTATTTTAGCAGGGATATTAAAGAAGTCGTTTTTGACATAGATAATACAACAGTCATGGAGGATGCGACTTTCCCTTTGATTACGATAAAAACCGGTGAAAATAAGATTAATCAGCTTCATGGCTACAGCAGCAACTTAAAAGCCAATCGGGTTCGGGAAGCACTAACACCGATTGGAAATGATCAGACCTTTACGGTATTGATAAACCAAGAGGACTATGTGATCAAGAAGCTGAATTATGAAGTAAGGGAATTTGTCGGAAATGACTTAATCGAAACGGATTCCCTCAGCGTTTTTGAGGATGAAGAGGATTTAAAATCAGCCAAAATCAGTATAAAAGCAGAATTAAGCAACGACAGGGAATATGCTGTTAAAATAACACTGATCACCAGTGAGAGCCTGAAAATGTATTACTATCACCGAATCAAAAAGTATGAAAATACTTATTTAAATGAAAATTTGACTTTTGTCATGGATTTTCATAACGCAATTAAAAACAAAGAGTCAGCACAGAGCATAATTGATTACCTAGAGTCAAATTCTGATGCAGATAATTCATCGTTAGCTTATGTTAATATTTACTCCAGCTTTGAATTAATTACCTGGGGCAATTTAGAGCCGGTTTTCGTAACCGAGGTAATTCCCAGAGTAAAAGAAGTTTATAAAGATACCGCAATGGTTGAGCTGGATTATTTTATAGAGACAGATATTCAAGACGTTAAAGAGCATTATCAAGTAACGGAATTTTACCGTGTGCGTTATTCGAAGGATCGAATGTTCCTACTAAATTATGAACGAAGGATGGAAGCTTTATTTGACGTCAATCTGGCAAGTGTTATAAAAAGCGAGTTGAAGCTTGGAATTACGAACAATCCAGACCTCAATTTCCTTGCTAGCGCCGATAAAAAAAAGCTTGTATTTGTACGTAATCGGGAATTATGGTTTTATGATTTAGAGAAGAATGAAATGATTCAAGTGTTCTCTTTTCGGCAGGAGCAGACTGATTATCTGCGGGATCTGTATAATCAGCATAACATTAAACTGCTTAATATGGATGCGGAGGGGAATGTGAATTTTCTGGTCTATGGTTACATGAACCGTGGACAGTATGAGGGTAAGGTTGCAGTCGTCTTATATAAATATATTCGGATGGATGACCGGATTGAAGAATTGGTATACATTCCGGCAGAGCAAACCTATCAGACCCTTAAGGAAAATTTGGGCGATTTTACTTATGTAAACGGTAAAGAAATATTTTATTTTCATATGAATGAAACCATATATGCCTATAATTTAATTACCCGGGAACTATCAGTTCTGGCTTCGGAGGTTCCTAAATCGAATATTGTAGTTTTGGAGGAGCTAAACTACGTTTCCTGGCAGGAAAATCCTGATCCAAGCATGTCAAAAAGCTTAAGCATCATGAACATGGAAACCGGTGAAATTCAAACGATTCAGGCACCTACAGGATATAATATTCGTCTGTTGGGTAAGATAGATTCAAATATAATATATGGATATTTAAAAGCTGAGGATATCATGACTATGATGGACGGAAGACGGATCGCACCACCTGGAATAATTGAAATTGCTTCCGTTGATAATGAGGTTCTAAAAAGCTATCAAAAACAGGGTTATTATATTTCAGAGATCAAAGTAACAGATAATGTTATTGACTTAATCCGGTTACAAAAGGTGGAAAATAATGGCCATATTACCTATATCCCGGCCGCAAATGATTATATCATGAACCAGGTTAAGGATACCTCGGAAGTGGTTTCTGTCAATACGAGAGTAACCGATCAGTTATTAACTGAGTTTTATATGACATTACCTGGGGGCTTTACCATGACAGAGGTACCAAAGGTAAAAAAGACAGTGCAGACGGTTATTACCCAGGATCCGACCGTTCGGCAGCAGGGAACGGAATTAAACCAAATTTACTATTATCCATATATTACGGGAGGCATTGGAGGCGCTTATGTAAATGCAGCTGATGCTATAAAGATAGCCAGAGAAGGTATTGGTACGGTTTTAGACAGCAACAATCGTCTAATCTGGGAAAGAGGCATAAAGGTTTCTGGCTATACAATTCCGGGATTTGAAACGATTAGCTGGGATGACAGCGGTAATACCATAGAAAGCTGCCTGGAGATAATGCTCTCCTATCAGGGTGTTAACGTTAAGATGGAAGATATTTCGGTCTCAAATCAATCTGCTTACGAGGTTCTTCTTAAAGCTTCGAAGTACACACCAATCCGACTTACCGGTGTTACACTGGAGGATGCTTTATACTATGTAACGAAGGGTAGACCTGTTCTTGCAATGGCAGATTCGGAAAATTCGGTACTGATTTATGGCTTCGATGCATTTAATATTACAGTGATAAATCCAAAAACGGGTAAGAAATCAAAAATGGGAATGCAGGATAGTACGAGTATGTTTTCAGATGCAGGAAATGTATTTATTTCCTATCTTGGGCAGTAATAGGCAGTTCATCATAATATATATTTATAATAAAAGGAGATAGGAAAATGGATCAAAGAATTAAAGAATTAGCTTATAATTTAGTAAACTATTCGATGGAGGTGAAAAAGAACGAAAAAGTTTATATTCACCATATCGGTGAATCTACCAGAGATTTAGCAAGACAGCTGGTCAAGGAGGTTTATATCGCCGGAGGTGTTCCCTTTGTACATTATACGGACACGAAACTGCAGAGAGAAATACTGCTTAATTGTACCGAGGAACAGATGTCCCTTATGGCAAAAATAGATGCCGCTGAAATGGAGCAGATGGATTGCTATGTTGGTGTCCGCGGAACAGAGAATGTATCCGAGTTATCCGATGTTCCTTCCGAAAAAATGAAACTCTATGAAACCTATTATCAGACTCCGGTTCACCATGATATTCGTGTTAAAAAGACCCGGTGGGTAGTTCTTCGTTACCCAAATTCTGCGATGTCACAGCTGGCACATACAAGTAGCGAAGATTTTGAAGATTTTTATTTTAAGGTTTGTAACTTGAATTATGCTAAAATGGGCGAGGCAATGTTAAACCTGAAAAAATATATGGAGTCCACTGATAAGGTTCGTATTGTTGGACCGGGAACTGACTTAAGCTTTTCTATAAAAAATATACCGGCGGTACCTTGTGACGGAAAACGTAATATTCCCGATGGTGAAGTTTATACTGCACCCGTCAGAGAATCCGTTAACGGCGTTTTAACCTATAATACGCCTGCTGTTTTCCAGGGCTTTACGTATGAAAATATCTGCTTCCATTTTGAGAATGGTAAGATCGTGGAAGCTACTGCAAATGACACAACACGTATCAATAATGTGTTAAATACAGACGAAGGTGCCCGTTACATCGGTGAGTTCGCAATTGGTGTAAATCCTTACATTCTAAAACCGATGAAGGATACACTGTTTGATGAAAAAATTATGGGATCGTTCCATTTTACACCAGGAAACTGTTACGAAGAGGAAGCACCCAATGGCAACCATTCAGCAATTCATTGGGATTTAGTATGTATCCAAACACCGGAATACGGCGGTGGAGAGATGTATTTTGATGACGTTCTGATTCGTAAGGACGGACGCTTCGTAGTTAAGGAACTAGAGTCCCTAAATCCGGAGAACTTAATCTAGAGGAGGAGTAGATCGCATGAAACTGTTGACTGCAACTATTCCATGTTATAATTCAGCTGCGTATATGAACCATGCAATAGAGACTTTATTGTCAGGGGGGGAAGAAGTCGAAATTATTGTTGTGGATGACGGTTCTTCCGATGATACCAAAAAAATTGCGGAGGAGTATGCCAGAAAATATCCGACCATAGTGAGAGCAATCAGCCAGGAAAACGGCGGCCATGGAGAAGCTGTAAATACCGGTCTTGCTAATGCGACGGGCTTATACTTTAAGGTCGTGGACAGTGATGATTGGGTGAATGAAAAAGCCTTACGCCAGGTCATGGACACTTTAAAAAGCCTGATTGCCGATGGGAATAGTCCCGATTTGTTCCTGGCCAATTATGTATATGAAAAAGTGGATGCAAAAAAGAAAAAGGTGATTAATTATAATTGGGCTCTACCTAAGGACCGTATTTTCACCTGGGATGAGATTATGCACTTTAAGCAAAGCCAGAATATTCTGATGCATTCTACCATTTATCGAACCAAATTATTAAAGGGCTGTGGAATTCATCTGCCGAAGCATACCTTCTATGTGGATAACATTTTTGTTTATCAGCCGTTGCCGTATGTTAAGACTATGTATTACATGGATGTTAATTTATACCGCTATTTTATCGGAAGAGCCGACCAATCCGTCAATGAACAGGTTATGATCCGCAGGATAGACCAGCAATTAAAAATAACGAAAATTATGATAGAATCTCACGATCTAATGGCGATTAAAAGCACGAAGCTTCGTAATTATATGATCAAGTACCTGTCCATGATGATGACAGTCAGTTCGGTATTCCTGATCAAAGAGGGCAGCGAAGAAAGTCTGGCGAAAAAGCAAGATTTATGGGATTACCTAAAGAATTACGACCGCAGACTTTATAAAAAAATTCGTTCCCAGATTTTAGGCCGTTCCATGAACCTACCCGGTAAATTTGGACGTCGAATTGTTGAAGTCGGGTATAATATCAGCAAAAAAATCTATGGTTTTAACTAGATAAATCTGTGTAAAGCAAAATCGTTCACATCAGATAAGACTTGACAAAGTTTATCGCTATCTGTTGTGAACGATTTTTGCATCTCACAGTGGTCGTGCAATACGAAAATAATAATCCATACTTCATGTGTTAATTTTTATAAGATTGGGATATGACCAATGATTGTGTTACTTTCAATGTCGTAAACAATTCTTGCGTAATACTGCCCCAAAGGATCTCCTATTGTTATTAACCAAAAGGGTTTTTCCCAATCGGGTTTTCCTTCTACAGTTACCCAAACAGCGTTTTTCATATTATCTTGTAAATCGTCTATTGTTATATAATCAGTATCGATATTTTCTTTAAATTCTGTTGAATAATCCAGAGTATAATTAATGTAATCAATGCATTTTAAAATAGCTGCTCTCTGCTCTTTCGGTACAGGTTTTTCCAGGCTAATAAATAGAATAATAAGTAAAATACCAAAACAAATGCTTCCAATGACAACGAATGGATTTTTCATTTTATATTCCCTCCTTTATAGAATTAGACGATTGTACTGGGAAGGAGTTCCATTTATTTAGTATAAAATACCGCACACGTAATTATTTAGAAATAGGAAATTATGCAAACAAGATGAAACAGTAAGCTGTTTCACTTGTCATGAATAAAATGCCCTATAAACAAAGATTAAACTTGTTTATAGGGCATAAATTTAAGGACAATTGAGCTATAAGGTATTAGCTTTGCGGCGCCTTTGAAAGCTGCTGCTGTTTCGCTGTTCCTTTTACCTTTCCCCAGGACGGAACATATACGATGACATATAAGATAATGCTTAAAGCAATTCCTCCAAAGACATCCATAATGGAGTGCTGCTTTAGGTATACCGTTGACAGGCAGATGGACACGGTTAATACGAGTGCAGCTACCTGAAGCCATTTTATGTTATGAAGACGTTCGCTTTTATTAATCGCAATCATGGCACCGATTGAGTTAAACACATGAATACTGGGAAATACATTTGTAGCGGTATCAAAACTGTATAATCTGGATAAGACTTCAATAAATATATTGCTTCGCCCCAGGGAACTAAGGTCAACCCTTAAATTATGTCCATTGGGCCAGATAGTATATATAACCAAGCAAATGGTCATGCCTGAAAATAAAAAGGCACAGCATTTATAAAAGTCTTGCTTAGAAGTAATGAAAAAATAAGCAACGGTTACAAAAATATAAATAAACCATAAGAAGTATGGAATAATAAACCATTCGTTGAAATGGATTAAATTGTCAAGCTTTGAATAGATAAGCGTATATTTCGAAGGGTCCGTAACGGTACGCTCCAGATATGTGAACCATATTAAATAGATAAAAAAGTAGGACAATACCAAACCGTGCTTATATTTTAGAAGTAATTGTTTCAGATAATCGAAACGCTTCACGTATCCACAACCTTTCCTGTATTTTTTGAATTTATAATTGAAAAATGAGTTAACTTGTTTAAATCAGCTTTGTAATTATAACATACAATTTGATGCTTAACAATATACTTAAAGATTACATTTCTCTTAAGGATCTTTAATTCGTGTGTTACTAGGCCTTTCTATGCCATTGATTTCCATGAAATAAGAATTGCAGGTAGGTACCTCCTTCACCCTCCATATGGATAAAATGCAGCCGAATGCGAATAAATTATGGACATGAAATAAAGAAATAACTATAATAAATATAGAACGAAATGTTAAAAAAAGAATATAATAATTAATTTATATTTCGGGATTTCAGATAATTGAATTTATTTATCGAAATACTATATACCGTAATTCTGATTTTTAAATGTTAGGAGGAATCATATGAAACGAATTTTTGTAGTGGTTTTAGATAGTGTGGGTATCGGCGAGCTTCCGGATGCAGGGCTGTATGGTGATAACGGAAGCCATACTTTATATGCAGCTTCCACCAGTACTTATTTTAATATGCCCAACATGAAAAGGTTGGGTTTATTTCATATCGATGGAGTTAAGGAAAAATTTTATGAGACAATATATGATAATGCCTTTGAGGGAACCATAGCACGGCTGGCGGAAAGCTCCAAGGGAAAGGATACTACGACCGGTCATTGGGAGATAGCAGGTATTATATCAGAAGAACCATTCCCGACCTACCCTAAGGGATTTCCGGAAGAGGTTACCCGTGCATTTGAAGAGAAAACCGGTCGCAGGGTCATCTGTAATCTGCCTTACTCCGGAACTGATGTAATAAGAGATTACGGGAAGGAACATGTGGAGACGGGAGCCTTGATTGTTTATACTTCAGCAGACAGTGTGTTCCAGATAGCGGCTCATGAGGATATCGTACCGGTATCTAAGCTGTATGAATATTGTGAGATTGCACGAAATCTTCTGATCGGTAAACATAGCGTGGGTCGCGTAATCGCAAGGCCGTTTATTGGAGAATATCCTGATTTTAAACGTACCTCTAATCGCCATGATTATTCCTTAGAACCGGGAATCACTATGTTGGATCAGCTAAAGGAATCCGGCTTTGATGTACTTGCGGTGGGTAAAATATTTGATATTTTTGCAGGTAAGGGAATTACTGATACAGTCCGTACCCATGACAATGCAGAAGGAATTGAACAGCTGATAGCGAATACGAAAAGAGATTTTGAAGGTATCTGCTTTGTTAATTTAGTAGATTTTGATATGATTTACGGTCATCGAAATGATGTTGACGGTTATGCAAAGGCACTTACGTATTTTGATGAGCAGTTACCAAGGATATTGGAGGGACTTGACAAGGAGGATATTCTTATGATTACAGCTGACCATGGTTGTGATCCGTCCACACCGTCAACGGATCATTCCAGGGAGTATATTCCCCTCGTTGTTTACGGTGAACAGGTTTTAAAAGGAGTAAATATCGGAACTAGGAAAACCTTTGCGGATATCGCTGCAACGATACTGGATTATTTTAAGGTTAAGCAAAAAGTAGCGGGTACTTCATTTTTACAGGATATTTGTAAGAAATAATAGATACAGCGGATTCCTATGATAGGAATCATTATTCGGGCATCATATATTGTATGGGTAAGAGTCATGTATCTGTGAGTGCCCATAAATCTTTGTAAAAATAATAGATCAAAGGAGGGAAATTTATGGAACGGTTTACACATCCGGTTGAACCGGTCTATAATTCAAGTTCAAAGGTGCTGATTCTAGGCACCTTTCCTTCCGTCAAATCCCGGGAAGGAAGATTTTTTTACCACCATCCACAAAACCGTTTCTGGAAGGTGATCGGTGCCTTGTGCGGGGATGAAATGCCGCATACCATCGAAGAAAAGAAAGAGATGCTTCTTATGAACCGTATTGCAGTATGGGATGTGATACACAGCTGTGAAGTCACCGGTTCCTCCGACAGTAGCATACGAAATGTAATTGTAAATGACATATCAGTTATTCTTGATACCGCGGAAATAGGGCTGATTGCTGCGAATGGCGCAGTGGCGGAACGTTTATATAACAAGTATATTTATCCGCAGACCGGAAGGGAAATATATAAATTACCTTCCACTAGCCCTGCCAATGCAACATATACGTTAGAAAAACTGGTTTTGGAATGGTCTTATTTATTAAATTTTAACAATGAGGATACGAAAGGGTAAGTTATGAGAATTGTAATCCAAAGAGTAAAAGAAGCAAACGTAACGGTAGAGGGGCAATGCATAGGCTCCATAGGGAAGGGCTTTTTGATTTTAATAGGTGTTGGAGCAGAGGATACACAGAAAATCGCCGATAAGTATATTGATAAAATCCTGAAAATGAGGATATTCGCTGATGAAAACGGTAAGACAAATCTTTCTCTGAGTGATGTGCAGGGTGAGATTTTAGCAATATCCCAGTTTACGTTATATGCAGACTGCCGAAAAGGAAACCGGCCGGATTTTATTCATGCTGCATCGGCTGAAATGGCAAGGTCTATTTATGAATATATTCTAATGAAGTTAAAAGAAAGATTAGGAACGGTGGAAAGGGGCGAATTTGGCGCTCATATGGAGGTTTCGCTTATCAATGACGGACCATTTACCATTGTTTTAGACGAACGCTTGATTCCGTAATTTTTTAATGTAATTTTAATGTTTTATTATTATTATTTTAAACTTCATCTATTATGATATTAAGTGTGCCAAATAATGGTTGACAAATAGAAAGGCTTCTATATACTGAAATGTATAAATTATGGTCATAGGATATGGGAACTATTATTTGTTGACTAGAGAAAGAATAGGTGGGATTGACATGATAGTTGTTAATAATTTAACAAAGGTCTATAAGCTTTCCAAAAAACAAATGCTGGAGCAAAAGACCAAAAAGAATATGAAAAAGGCAGTCGATCATCTTACCCTAGCCGCTAAGCCGGGTGAGATTTACGGGCTTTTGGGACCGAACGGAGCCGGAAAAACTACAGCGTTACGCTGCATAGCGACACTGCTGAAACCGACGGATGGCAATATAAGCGTCTGCAGCTTAGATACGGTGAAGGGATCGGAAAAGGTCAGAGAAAAAATCAGCTTTTTAACCAATGAAATCAAATTGGATCCTCAGTTTTCCCCGAAGTACATGTTTAATTTCTTTGGAAGACTGCACGGTCTGGATGAGAAAACCATTAATGAAAGACGCAGTAAGCTTTTTGACCATTTCGGCATCAAGGACTTTGCAGATAAGAAAATCGAAGAGCTTTCGACCGGTATGAAGCAAAAGGCATCCATTGCCGTAAGTCTTGTACATGACCCTGAGGTGGTTATCTTTGATGAACCTACCAACGGCCTGGATATCGTAACTGCAAGAAGCGTAACAGACTACTTAAAGCTTTTGAAAGAAGAAGGTAAAACCGTTATCATATCCACACATATTATGTCGGAAGCAGAAAAACTCTGCGATCGTATCGGAATCATTATCAACGGGTTACTGGTTATGGAAGGTTCATTAACTGAAATTTTAAGTAAAACGAACACAAATGATTTGGAAGATGCGTTCTTTCAGCTTTATAAATATCATAACAGGGAGGAGGCATAATCATGAGAGGTGTTAAACATATTATAATCAAGGAATTAACGAGAGTTTTTAAAGATAAGAAAATGATCTTCAGCCTTTTTATTCTTCCACCCATAATGATTGTCGGCATGTATTCCTTAATGGGTAATGTAATGGGGAATTTCATGAGCGATATTGAAGAACATGTGCCGTCTGTTTATATTCAGAATGCCCCGGAGGATTTTGGGGAAGCAATTACGGCAGCGCAGTATAATGCTAATATTGAATATTTAGATGCGGATAAAAATACCGACAGCTTAAAGGACGGTATATTAAATGGTACAGTTGATTTGCTGGTAGTGTTTGATCAAGGCTTTACCGGCACGATAGATGCTTATCAGGGAGAGGGAGATTCAATTCCTGAGGTTAAAACCTTTTATAACTCAGCAGAGGATTACTCACTGGCAGCAAGAGAGAGCTTTGTAAACGGTGTATTAAACACTTATCAGCAAAGTATCCTTGCAAAACGGTTGGGAAATATGGAGCAGCTTCAGGTGTTTTATATTGATAAACAACCGGAAACCTCGAACATCGTGAATGAAGAGAAACAAGAGGGAAGAGTATTTTCCATGCTGTTGCCCTTCTTAATCAATATCATGTTATTTGCAGGTGCAATGGGATTATGTGTGGATGCCGTTACCGGTGAAAAGGAACGAGGTACTCTTTCCAGTATGTTATTGTCCCCGATTAAAAGAGGGGAAATCGTATTTGGCAAGTTAATATCACTTGCTATTCTTTCCAGTATTTCTGCCGCTATTTATGCAGTCTCAATTGTGGTTGCATTACCAAATCTGATGGGTGGAGTATCCGAAGGAGGAGGAATCAGCTTAAAATTTTCACCGCTTGAGATGCTTCAGCTGTTTGTTATCATGATGTTTGTGGTATACCTCTATGTATCGATGGTATCATTGGTGGCAGTATTTGCAAAAACTTCGAAGGAAGCTAATACCTATGTAATGCCGTTATACATTCTGGTTATGTTAGGCAGCTTATTTACTTTTGCCGGTTCCGGTGAATCTAAACTTGTGAATTTCTTCATCCCGATATATAATAGTGCAGTGAGCATGCAGAATCTGGTGTTAGGAGAGCTTACGCTTACTCAGTTCGGAATAACGGTAGGAGTTACCGCACTGCTTGCAGCAATAGTAACATCATTAATAACAAAAGCATTTAACAGTGAGAAGGTAATGTTTAATGCATAGAGGAGAATGACAATGCCCGGATCAATGAGTGATTTAATAGCAATCCTTTTTATAACGGTGATACCCGCAGTATTTGTACTGCTGCAAATCTTTTTCTCATGGAAAAAGAAACTTATCCTAAGCTTTATACTACCGGTTTTATGGACTGCTTTGGGAATTTGGATGGTATCAACCATTTATTATATGGGTGAAGGATTTTCGAGTGAACTAGTCATCTTCTTTGTATGTGGGAATCTAATTCTTATTGGTATTACGGTTATTGTACGAAATATTAAGAAAAAAAGATTAAAAAATAAATAATAAAATGTTTAAGTGCCGCAGAGGATGATTTAACTTTGCGGCATCTTTTTATTATAAAAAACCATTTATACTGAAATCCGGGGAGCCAGAAGAAGCGCAAATATAATTTATCCTAACAGAGATTGGGGATAGGGCATTCTCGGTATCTATCATTCTTTTGATGTTTTATGAGTAAATCCTTAGAAAAAATGCGGTAAAACTGGTTTGTATGTAAAAAGAAGCTATAAAATAAAAATAAAATATGAAACAAATGTATAAACTTTCCCAATTTACAAACAATATTATTAGGTAAAATAGATTTGAGTGTCAGAAGTATACTTTCAACAAACAACATAATAGTTCATAATGAAAATTATTAATAAAAGTATAAGTTTTGTTAACAAGCACTTTAGGCATTCAAATCAAATACAAATGTATCTTTTTAACTGCATAATAATATTACGTAAATGGAGGAAGATCATGTATGAAAGCAACCGGTATTGTAAGAAGAATAGATGACCTAGGACGTGTTGTTGTACCGAAAGAAATTAGGCGTACGTTAAGAATAAGGGAAGGCGATCCCTTGGAAATATTTACGGATAGAGAAGGCGAAATAATCTTAAAAAAATACTCACCCATTGGTGAACTTGGCCAGTTTGCGAAGCAGTATGCAGATTCTCTGGCGCAGACTACAGGCTTAATAATAGCGATTACGGATAAGGATCAATTTATTGCAGTTGCCGGACCGGCAAAGAAGGATTTGATTACCAAAGGAATTAGTCACGATTTGGAAGAGGTGATTAATGAAAGAGAAAATATTATTGCTGCCAAGGAAGATAAAAATTTCGTTCGTATTATGAATGATGATGATGGAGAATATACCTATCAGGTTATCAGTCCCATTATTAGTGAAGGTGACGCGATCGGCGCTGTAATATTGCTTACAAAGGATACTAAGGTGAAATTCGGTGATATGGAAACAAAGCTTGCCGCCACTGCCGCTGTATTCTTAGGAAGACAAATGGAACAATAAATTCAAGTGGTTTTATTAGATACAGGAGTTAGAAAATGCACCCCTTTGCCGTCGCAGTAATTATTAAGGATTGGCAGAATGAGGTGCATTTTATGATATGTACCGCTTGTACTTGTTTTCGAACTAATGTTATAATGTAAAATAAATGGAAATATATATGATTATTTCGAAATCGTGTTGCTGTTAGTACAGAAGATAAAATATAAAAAAAGGAGAGCCAATATGACAAAATACAGCTTTGAGGAGTTTATGGATATCATACGTAAGCTCAGGAGCAAGGAAGGGTGTCCCTGGGACAGGGAACAGACCCATGAAAGCTTAAAATCCTGTCTGATTGAGGAATGTTATGAAACCTTAGAAGCAATTAATAATGAGGATAAAGAAAATTTATGTGAAGAGCTGGGAGATATTATGCTTCAGGTTGCCCTGCATAGTGTAATTGCAGAAGAAGCGGGTAATTTCACCATTGATGATGTGATTGAGGCTGAAACAGAAAAAATGATTCGCAGGCATCCCCACGTATTTGGCGACACAATAGTAAAGGATTCTGCAGGGGTTATTAATAACTGGGAAGAGATCAAAGCAAAGGAGAAGAAGTCCGGTAACATTACAGATGAACTCAAACAGGTACCCAAGGCCTTCCCGGCACTGATCAGAACGGAAAAAATTCAGAAAAAAGCTTTGAAAGCAGGGTATGATTTTGGGGGATATGATAAGATGTTCGAGGACTTGCAAAAAGCATTGGAAATCCTGAAAAAAACCGCCCAAAACACCGATAAAACCTTGATGGAAGAGGAATTTGGAGTACTTATGTTTCAAATGGTTAATTTATCGACGTTTTTACAATTAAATGCAGAAAATTCCTTGACAAATGCTACTAATAAGTTTATAAATAGATTTGTAGATGTCATTACTCGAGCGGAGAGTAAAGGCCTTAATCTATCCGAATTAAGCCCCGCCGAACAAGACGATTTGTTGCGGGAAGTTTAATAATCAAAGGATTATTTAGAAAATATAACAAACACTTTAGAGGAGGAGCAAATCCATGAACAAAGCAGAATTAGTTGCTGCGATTGCAGAGAAAACAGATTTTTCAAAGAAAGATTCAGAGAAGGCTTTAAAAGCTTTTATTGATGTTGTTACAGAGGAATTAACCAAAGGTGAAAAGGTACAGTTGGTTGGTTTCGGTACTTTTGAGGTATCTGAAAGACCGGCAAGAACAGGAAGAAATCCTTTGACAAAGGAAACTATTACGATTGCTGCTTCTAAAGCACCTAAGTTCAAAGCAGGCAAGGCTTTAAAGGACGTTATCAACGCATAGTCTAAATTGTTAAAAGAGGCTGTTTTAAATACCGGAGCTCATTGGGGTGTAGGGTTTTTAAGACAGCCTTTTTTGTATCTATAGGAATTATAAAAAACCTCTTCTAAATTATTTGATAATACGCTGTTAACGAATATGAAAGGATTGAATAGCAATGAGATTAGATAAATTTTTAAAAGTATCTAGATTAATTAAGCGAAGAACCATTGCAAATGAAGCCTGTGATGCAGGCAGAGTCATGATAAATGACAAACCGGCGAAGGCTTCCGCGAATGTGAAGGTTGGTGATATCATCGAAATTGGCTTTGGCAGTAAGGCAGTTAAGGTGGAAGTACTTGATGTACAGGAATCCACTAGAAAAGATGATGCTAAGGAGCTTTATAAGTATCTCTAAAATCGTCATGAAGCATAAAGTCTTCTCATATATTTAACAAGGTATACTTGGTCTTTTTATCACAGTGCAGGAAATACTGTTAGGAGCATATAAACATAATGCATAAAGCAGTAATTAAATGAATTCAGTGGAAAACGGATCACAGGAAAATACCAAGTTATATATGAGGAGGCTTTTTTAATGGAAGAAAAACTACAAATCTTAAAGGGTCACAAATTAAATATTACCGCAAGAAAGGCAGCAATGATTACAGGTGTAAACGATGTACTGTCTTTTGATGCCGGTGAAGTTTTACTTCAGACCGAGCAAGGCATTCTTATGATACGAGGAAACGAGCTGCATGTTAACCGGTTGACATTAGAAAAGGGCGAGGTGGATATTGACGGAAGAATTGACAGTCTTACCTACTCCGACAATGCAAACTACGGAAAGTCCGGTGAATCCTTATTCGGCAGGCTATTCAAATAGGAGGCCTGTATGAATAAAGCAATCACGATTGAGTTGCAATTCTTCCTGATATCAATTCTCTGGGGTGCTATCATATTACTTGTTTATGATGTTTTTAGAATACTGAGAAGATTAATTAAGCATAACTGGTTTTTTGTTGCTATTGAGGATCTCTTATTCTGGGTTGTTTCCAGTGTGTTTATATTTGCCATGATGTATCAGGAAAACAATGGGATTATACGCGGATTCTCTGTTATGGGAATGGGAATTGGCATGGTCCTGTATCATTACATACTAAGTGAGTTGCTGATCAGTGCAGTAACTAAGTTGATATATACACTGTTTCGCCCGTTTATTTTTGTAGTGAACAAAATAAAGGGGTTCTTAGGTTATGTCAAGAAAAAGTTGAAAAAACTGTTTGGATTCCTATTATTACGATTGAAAAGAAAAATGAAATCGGTTAAAATGGTATTAAATGAAAGGCAGAAGAAGCGTTTATTAAAAAATGAGATTAGAAGAAGCAAAAAAGCAGAAGAGAAGAAAGTAAAGACCGAAAAGAAGTTGGTTGAAAAGAAGAAAAAAGAAAACCAGTCAAAATCGAAGAAGGAACAAGCAGAACGAAAGAAGATGCAAAAGTCAGTTGATCATAAAAAGAAGGTCGGTCCAAACCATCAGAATAACCAAAAAAATATTTTAAAGACGGAGAAAAAAGAGGCGATACAGAAAACCGTAAACCTTGAAAAATACAAAGGCTAAAATTATACCAAATAATAATTATTAATACAGAATAGAATTAACCTTTTAGGAGATGAAGGAATGCGAAGAGTTAAAAAAAGCAGGACAGGCATAGGGATCATTTCATTGATCGTATTGATATTATGCGGTATTATTGCATTTAATAAAATTGCACTTGCAGATAAAAGTGAAAAGAATAAGCATAAAATTGAAGTACTGGAATCTCAGAAACAGGAGCAAGTAGAGCGTAAAACCCAGATTGAGAATGAAAAGGCGTTTCGACAGACACCCAGTTATATCGAAGATGTTGCAAGAGATAAGTTGGGCCTTGTTTATGAAGATGAGATTATTTTCAAAGCAGAGGAAGAAGATGATGATTAACTACGGGAAACCTTTCGTTGATAAAAGCTAATATCAAGAATGCATTATAAATGGTTTAAATTGGAGGTTAAATTTTTAGGTTAATATGCAAATAAATGATTGACAAGATGGTATAAAGCAGATATAATTGAGTTCGTCACTTTGGCGAAGTAGCTCAGCTGGCGAGAGCACGCGGTTCATACCCGCGGTGTCGGCGGTTCAAATCCGTCCTTCGCTATTCCATTTGGGGCTGTTGAATAACAGCCCTTTTTGCTATAAATACATACTGTTGAATGAGCAGATAACGTAATTGTAGTAAAATAAGATAAGCCACCTAAGAGAAATCTCAAGGTGGTTTTTTTATGTTCTTAATATGAATGAAGCCCCTTTATTCGATGTTATCATCCTTTCTAAGGAATTATTGTCAAAAAGTTTTTCGTAAACCGGTATTATTTTTGACAAAGATTTTATTTTCCTCTGCCTATAATTACAGCACAGTAATCAGGCTATGAATGTGAACAACAATAGGAAGTATAAAGGAGTAAACAAAAATGAAAGATTTCAGGAAAAGGACAATCCTAATCCATATAATTGGTGTGATTATTTCCAGAGCAGTTTTTTTTAATATGAATCCGCTTGCAATTGGTTTTTTTACCGCAGCCTACTTATTAAAGTCAGGAGGTGGTTTTGCTCTAATCGCTGCCTTGTTAGGTATTTCATCGGTAATGCCGGTAACACAGGTACTGAAATACGCATTAACGATGATTACTGCAATGATTATCCTAGAATCACCGGTCATCAAGAAGCGCAACACAGGACAGCCGGTCTTCTACATGATACCGCCAGTTCTTCTCGGCTTATATACCTTTATGGAAGCGGGAGCGGGTGGACCCGTTCATGAACATATTGCACTCGCAGTACTGGAAGCATTGATTGCCTGTGTATTTGCGTCAATATTCAAGAATGCCTTTGATTTTATATTGCATGGCGATAAGGGCTTTCGTATGAACAATGAGCAAATGATCAGTATGGCGGTCATCATAGCGGTAATCATATACGCCTTTCCGGATTTTTCGTTTGATTATGTAGCACCCGTAGAGACTGTTGTTTTTTTTGTAGTTTTATTCTTTACTTATAAATACGGTGTCGGTCAAGGTACAATTACCGGAGCAGTGTGCGGATATGCATTAAGTCTGCGCGGTGGCCCACTGTCCGAGGTTGGATATTTGACGTTGATGGGGATTATTCCGGCAGTATTTCGTGAAATGGGTCGAATTCCAACGGCAACGATATATTTAATTACCGCCTCCGGGATGGGGTTGTTCTACGGGGATATGGATTTTACAACCGGGAAACTGGGTGCTCTTGTATCGGCAGTGCTAATTTTTCTGCTGATGCCAAACAGTCTAAATTACCGGGTGGATGCTTCCGGTGGGACAGGAAGGCAGGAATTGATTTCTACATTAAATCTAAGGAAAATGGCAAAAACACGGATGAAAATATTCTCTGAATCATTTTTGAAGTTATCAAAAACCTTGGATACGATTTCGGAAAAACAGGTAAAACTAAAACAGCGGGAGATAAATGCCATTTTTGAGGATATCTCAGAAAAGCTATGTAAAAACTGTCAAAATTGTAATGCCTGCTGGGATCATAACTTTCAGGAAACATATCAGTCAGCATGTAAAATGTTTGATATCGCAGATAAAAGAGGCGTTTTATACAAGGAGGATATCCCGGAACAATTCCTGCAGGATTGTATTTGTGCAGATGAGTTTATCAATGAAACCAACCATAGCTTTGAGATTTTAAAACTGAATCATATCTGGTATAACCGGATTGCAGAAAGCCGGGAGGTAATTGCGAGCCAGTTGAAGGAAGTGTCATCTGTAATTCAAGACATTACAGGCGATATTTACGGAGCAGCCTTTGCGTCCCGTACGGAAGAGGAAAGGTTGGTGCGGAGTTTAAAGGCTGAACATATCAAGGCAAAGGATATCACGTTAATTGAACGTGGGGATAGACGAAAGGAAATCTATTTGAGTGCTTCCTGCCAACAGGGTAGATGCATTACGGCAAAGGAAGCCGCAGTAATTATCAGCGAGGCAATGGGGTTGAAATTCTGTATATCCGAAGCCTCAAAGACCGTTATTACAAAGGATTATGATAATTTTATTTTTGTAGAAGATACGAAATTTAAAACACTGACGGGTGTGGCCCGGGCTATGAAGGAAAACGTGTCAGGAGATAATTTTTCGGTTCTTAAATTGGAGACCGGAGAGGTTATGTTAGCTATTTCCGATGGTATGGGAACCGGGAAGGAGGCCGGTGAAGAAAGTGAAACAGTGATGTCGCTGCTGGAACAGATGATAGAAGCTGGATTTAAAGCAGAAACGGCAATCAAATTAATCAATTCCAGTCTTGTATTAAATTCGGACAAGCAGACCTTTTCAACGATCGATATGAGTATTATTAATTTATTTACTGGAATGTGTGAATTTATTAAAATCGGTGCCGCAGCTGCGTTTATAAAAAGAAATAATTGGGTGGAAACCATCAGTTCCACCACTCTTCCTATTGGCATGCTTGGTAATGTGGATTATGATACGGTAACCAAAAAGCTTTATGAAGGTGATATTGTTATTATGGTCACCGACGGTGTCCTCGACTGTATCAAAGAGGAGGATAAAGAATCCTTCATGGAGCACTTTATAATGGATTTGAAAAGCAATAATCCTCAGGAAATTGCTAACCGGATTCTTGATTGTACCTTATCACAAGGTAATTATGTGCCAAAGGATGATATGACAGTGATAACCGCCGGAGTATGGTTAAAATAAAGGTTTGTAGGAAAATTTCATTGAAATATCCTATTAAATGGATTAGAATACTATTATTCTTTAGATTATTCATTGTAAAAACAAATGGTTAACTTATATGTAGGTTGAAAAATTGATGAATAGATTGGATAAAAAATGCACCGTAAGGTATTGGATTACATGAAACAGAATAAAATGTTAGATAAGGGAGATAGGATTGTCGCCGGGGTATCCGGAGGCGCTGATTCTGTCTGCCTTTTATATATTCTTAAGGATATTTGTGAGGAAGCCGGCGCGGATCTTTTGGTTGTTCATGTTAATCACGGAATCCGTGGTGAAGAAGCCAGGCGGGATGAATTGTATGTACAGGAGTTATGTAGTCGTTTCAACTTAGAATTTCATAGCTTTCATTATGATGTGAGAAGGATTGCGAGAGAGGAAGGACTTTCAGAGGAAGAAGCCGGCAGAAAGGTCCGGTATGAGGCATTTACTCATATCTGTCAAGTGTATCAGTGTAATAAAGTAGCGGTAGCACATAATAGAAATGATAATGCCGAAACAGTGCTGTTTCATCTGTTTCGCGGCAGCGGGATTAAGGGTTTGTCGGGAATTGATCCGGTGCGCAGCTTGGCTACGGATTTTGGGAATATCCTAATAATCCGACCTCTCTTATGTATAGAAAGGCAGGAAATTGAGGATTATTTAAAGGATAAGAAAATTGCCTTCCAAACCGATGCGACCAATTTTTCCGATAGTTATACCAGAAACAAAATACGTAACCGGGTTCTTTCCTATGTCAATCAGGAAATTAATCAAAATGCTACCAACCATATTGCAGATGCTGCAGAACAAATCAAGGAATCTTATAATTTCATCGAACAATGTCTGATGAAACGTTTTGATTCATTGGTGGAATGGAAAGAGCTGACCTATTATATTTCAGTAGATGAATTTCGAGAGGAAAATATTGTAATCAAAAAGGGGATTGTACGAAAGGTTCTGGAACGTCTCTCCGGGAATCTTAAGGATTTCGATGCCAAGCATGTGGGGCAGGTATTGGCCTTAAGCGATATGCAGGTAGGTAAGCAGATACATTTACCTTACGGTATTATTGCCAGCAGAGGCTACGAGGATATAAGGCTTTATCGCAGCAATAACGAAAAGGATAGTACGAACCGAAATAATCAGACAGAACCGGTTGCGGTTCAGATTCCGGGGAAGGTGTTTTTGCCGGAACTTGATTCATATCTGGAAACTCAGGTGTTTGATTATGAAAAAAGCATAATTATTCCTAAAAATAGTTGTGCGAAGTGGTTTGACTATGATAAAATAGAGAATGCTGTTGTGATAAGAACCAGAAATACTGGAGATTACATTCAAATTAACCGGTCTGGTGGAAGAAAAAAGTTAAAAGATTATTTTATTGATCTGAAAATACCGAAAAATGAACGTGACAACAGACTGCTGGTTACCGACGGAAACCATATCATGTGGATTCTGGGAGACGGCAACCGTATCAGCGAGAAATATAAGGTGGAGGATTCCACTGATAAAATACTGTTGATGAAATTATATCGTGCGGAGGAAGATGAAAATGGCAGATAAGATAAGAGTAATGTTATCCGAGGAACAGGTTGAAGTAAGAATTAAGGAATTGGCACAGCAGATCAGCAAGGATTATGAAGGAAAAAGCGTACATTTAATCTGTATTTTAAAGGGAA
The DNA here is from genome assembly GCA_029240245.1 of Herbinix sp. GTDB lineage: Bacteria > Bacillota > Clostridia > Lachnospirales > Lachnospiraceae > Mobilitalea. The sequence goes on along the minus strand of JARBTJ010000043.1, from coordinate 2,070 downwards.
GCGTATTTTTTAGCTGTGACCTGGCGAAGCGGTTATCGATACCGGTTACATTAGATTTTATGTCTGTATCCAGCTACGGCAATGAGACAGTAAGCTCAGGCAGAGTCAGAATATTAAAGGACTTGGATGAATCCATTCAAGGAAGAAATGTACTTATTGTGGAGGATATTATTGATTCGGGAAGAACACTGGCTTACCTTAAGGACTTACTTGGCAGCAGAGCACCCGAAAGCTTAGAAATATGCACCCTGCTTGACAAACCGGACCGTAGAGAGACAGAGGTTGATGTTAAGTATGTCGGTTTTGTAATACCGGATGAATTTGTTGTTGGTTATGGCCTGGATTACGATCAGCTTTATCGCAACTTACCCTATGTTGGTGTTGTAGAATCATAAAATCAATAGGTGGAAAACAAGAAAAAATATCTTCTAGTTTCTTGTTGAGATATATAACAGAATAATAACATAAATAAGGAGGTTGCTAAGTGAGAAAACAGATGAAGGGATATGGTTTTTATATCATTATTCTGCTTATTGTTGTAGTTACCATATACGTATCCAATAATTTTGACTATAACAAGTCAGATGCATATACAAAAGGCCAGTTTGTGGAAGATATAGACAATAATAAGATAAAATTGATTGATATATTTCAGAATGAGGAAACTCCTTCCGGAGAAGTCAAGGTAACGATGAATGATGGTCAGAAGGAACAATTTTATGCCATCAATTTGGAAACGATTGAGACGATTGCCGAGAATGCAGGCTTAAAACCGGTGGTCCATAACATTTCAAAGCCCAGTTGGTTTTTAACAACGGTTCTCCCTTATATTCTGGTCTTTATTATCATTGTTGTATTGTTCTCCTTCCTGTCAAATCAGGCAGCGGTGGGCGGCGGAAACAGCAAGGTAATGAATTTTGGTAAGAGCCGGGCGAAAATGACGACGGAATCAAACAAAACTACTACATTTAAGAATGTAGCGGGACTGGATGAAGAAAAGGATGAATTAAAGGAAATCGTGGATTTCTTAAAATCTCCGAAAAAATATACGCAGGTAGGTGCACGAATTCCGAAAGGCGTTCTGTTAGTAGGACCTCCCGGAACAGGTAAAACCCTACTTGCTAAGGCTGTGGCAGGCGAAGCGGGCGTACCGTTCTTCTCCATTTCAGGTTCTGATTTCGTAGAAATGTTTGTCGGTGTCGGTGCATCCAGAGTAAGAGATTTATTTGAAGATGCAAAGAAGAATTCTCCCTGTATCGTATTTATCGATGAAATTGATGCGGTAGCAAGACGCAGAGGAACCGGTATGGGTGGCGGACACGATGAAAGAGAACAGACCTTAAATCAGCTGCTCGTTGAAATGGATGGTTTTGGTGTTAATGAAGGAATTATTGTAATGGCAGCAACAAACCGTGTTGATATCTTAGATCCCGCTATTTTAAGACCGGGTCGTTTTGACCGTAAAGTTATGGTAGGCCGTCCGGATGTAAAGGGAAGAGAAGAGATCCTTCAGGTTCATGCGAAGGGGAAACCGCTTGGAGATGATGTGGATTTAAAACAAATTGCCCAGACGACATCAGGCTTTACCGGAGCTGATTTAGAGAATTTATTAAATGAAGCTGCGATTGGTGCAGCCAGAGAGAACAGAGGCTTTATCGTAAGTGAAGATATAAAGAAGGCCTTCATTAAGGTCGGTATTGGAACGGAGAAAAAGAGCAAGGTAGTCACGGACAAAGAAAAACGGATCACAGCGTATCATGAAGCAGGTCACGCAATCCTATTCCATGTACTTCCGGATGTGGGACCGGTATATACTGTTTCCATTATACCGACCGGTAACGGTGCAGCAGGCTTTACGATGCCGCTTCCCGAAAAGGATGAAATGTTTAATACTAAGGGAAGAATGAGACAGGAGATTATCGTGGATCTCGGTGGAAGGGCTGCTGAGGAACTCATATTTGATGATATTACTACCGGTGCCTCCCAGGATATTAAGGTAGCTACCAAAACAGCAAGATCAATGATAACACGTTATGGATTCTCGGATGCGATCGGCATGGTGAATTATGA
>JARBTJ010000042.1 GCA_029240245.1 Herbinix sp. | reverse complement strand
TCGCAGCTTTTACCGGTAAAACTCCTCCATACATTGTTGACATAATTCCACTTAAAGTCTTTATCTGTCTTCCATACCAGGGAAGGAATCTGATCAATCAGGTTATTGCAATAATCTCTTGATCGTATCAGCATCATCTCCTGATTGACTCTTTCCGTAATATCCATCAAAGTAACAACTACATTTTTTTTATCTCCCACAATAATCGGTGTTATACTTGCTCGAAACCAGTAATTCCTTACCTTATGGTCAATCAAAAAGCTTTTATTCAGTTCAATGTTGCTGGTGGCGGTTCCTTCTGTAATCGCATATTTTGCTGCTTTCAACAACTCACAATGATTACAATTAATTCCATATCCACATCCATGGGAATGCTCCATGCTTGAAACACACCCAAAGCCCTCTCCAAAGCTTTTACCGAGTATCTGTTCCTTCGTACTGCTTACAAAGTGCAAGGCTGCCTCATTGACTTGAATAACCTTATAATCCTCATCGAAGGTTAACATTCCCACCGGAGCATTGTTAAAAATGGTTTTAAGATTATTTCCTTCATTCCTATATTCTGTTTCCAAATTTTTCAACCTGGTGATATCGCGCAAAACAGCCACTGCTCCGATAGTATTCCCATTAGAATTCTTTACCGGCGAACAGGTTGCCGAGATATATTTCGGAGCACAATTTTCCGGCAATATAACTGTATTGTTGAGTAGTCCCGTTGTAACATCATACTTTAACACTTTATCAATCGGATTATCCTGCTGGTAAAAAGTATCTGCCTGATAAAAGACAAAGATTTTCTCAAAATCTTGTCCAATTACCTCTTCAACTTCCAAACCAATGATTTCTCCTGCGGTCCGGTTCATATATAAAATCTTTCCCAAAAGATCCGTCGATACCACCCCATCTCCGATACAGGATAGGGTTGCTGCTGCCAGTTCAACATTGACTCCTGAAAAACTATTATATTCCATATCGCACCTCGTCTGTTTCTCTTGCTTTCTATTCATAAATAAACGTATAAATTGCTGTGGCAATCTGATTAAGTGGAACTTGTTTTTCAACAGCACCTATATTATAGGCAACCTTCGGCATACCATAAACAACGGAGGTATTCTCATCCTGTCCAATGGTTCTGGCTCCTTTTCGCCTCATTAATTGAAGTCCCTTCGCTCCATCATAACCCATTCCGGTGAGAATAACCCCGACAGCATCACTTCCAGCCTCTTTCGCGACTGATTCAAAAAGTACATCAACGGACGGGCAGTGCCCATTTACTTTCTCACCTTCAAAGCAATCTACCCGGTACCGGTCACCGATTTTCTTTATTTTCATATGACGGTCCCCGGGAGCGATTAAAACCTTTCCGTTTTCCACAAAGTCACCGGTTTTCGCTTCTTTTACCTCTAAGTTAATGGTTGTATTTAATCTCTCTGCAAACATTCTGGAAAAATCCGGTGGTATATGCTGAACAACAACAATGCCGGGTATCGTTCTCGGCAAATATCTTAATATCGAATGAATAGCCTCTGTTCCTCCCGTGGAGGCTCCAATCGCAATTAACTTATTCGCTTCTGACTTTATTACCGGGTCAACAGTCTTTAATAAATTACTATCCGTTTTTCTATATATTTTAGCTGAAGAAGCTATTTTGATCTTATCAATGATTTCATAAATAAATTTCTCCACCCATTTGACGGATTTCACATCCGGCTTGGCCACAAAATCAATTGCTCCAGCATTCATTGCATCAAAAACAACATTATTTGCGGAGCTGATTACGATAATCGGCAACGGATATTGTGGAATCAGCCTGCGGATAAATTCAATCCCGTTCATTTTGGGCATTTCAACATCACAGGTCATAACATCGGGCTCATATTGAATAATCTTGTCACGAGCTTCGAATGGATCACCGGCGGTTGCTACCACTTCGATCTGGGGGTCAGAAGATATGCCACGGACTAAAATCTCCCGGAATAGAATACTGTCATCAACCACCAATACTTTGATTTTCTTCTTCAATTCCAATTCATCCACCCTCCCTCTTCTATGTTGTCATCATTCTTTTTTATAAATAGCTGGTTTAATAAATTTCAACTTGGTGGTTTCTCGATTAATCGCTTCCGAATGTCCGATGAATAGATATCCACCATACTCTAAGGAATCATAAAACTTATCCACAAGTTCTTGTTTTGTTTGTGCATCAAAATAAATCATGACATTTCTGCAGAAAATAACATGGAATTTTTTCTTAAACGGGAATTTTTCCTCCATAAGATTAAATTTACGATAAATTACTTCCTTTCGGAGACGCTCGTTTAAAATAGAATTCTCATTATCATACCGGTTGAAATATTTCAATTTCCACGAAGAAGGCAAAACCGATATCTCTCCTGTATTATAAATTCCATTTTGTGCTTCCTCAAGCTTTTTGCTAGATATATCGGTAGCAAGCACCTTTGTATCCCACGCAAGCTTCTCCGGACCGAAAAATTCATCCAGGAGCATTGCAATCGTATATGGTTCCTCTCCGGAGGAGCAGCCTGCGCTCCATATTCTCAAGTCTTTGCTTTTTACCTGGGAGGTCAGTATTGGTAGAATATTATCCCGCAGATAATAAAAATGATCCTCTTCCCTTAAAAAAAAAGTATGATTCGTAGTTATTTTATTTAGTAAGGTGACCACGGCTTCACCTGATTTATCCTTCAGAATATAGTTATAATATTCTGTAAAGTTATTAAACCCCTTCTGGATCAGCACGTTTTGCAGTCTTCCAGTGACCAGGGCTTGTTTTTCCTCTTTTAAGTTGATTCCATAATTCGCTTTTATATAAGAAGCTAATTGACTGAATTCATTGTTTGTTATAGTTATCACAGTTACACCAACCTTCGTTATACACTTCTCTATGCTTTTGCGAGAGTAACGCTTCCATGATGAGTTTCATCTGTCAAAACCACGAACAGGAAACCCTAAAGCTTACCTTTCGATACCCGGCTTTGCCGTAAACACTCAAGTGGATCGCTTCACTCCCGCATATGATACCATTTTGTCTTCGCTTGTATTATATCATACTGTTTAATATTTACCGAATTCTTTATCGCTTAATGCTATTACCTTTTTTGACCCTGCAGCATTTCCCTTCGTATCGGAAGAGATATTCTGCTTATGTTTATTTTGTTCTGCCATATTTTCCAACATTTTTAACATTTCCGGACTTAGATTATCAAAATTTCCGAAATCTCTCATGCCTCTTTTTAATTTAAAATTATTTACGGTATTTTTTAAAACTTCTGCCTGAGCGGAAAGCTCTTCACTTGCAGCTGCACTTTCCTCTGAAGTTGCTGAGTTGGTCTGTACTACGGTGGAGACCTGAATAATGCCCTGATTAATTTGTTCAATACCAGATGCCTGCTCATTGGATGCAATAGCTATGTCTCCAACGAGAGTAGCTACTTTGGCAACACCGCTTACTATCTTATTTAATGCGTTTGCTGTTTCGTTCGCTATCTTTGTTCCACCCTCCACCTTTTTAATTGAGCCCTCAATCATATCTGTGGTTTCATTTGCTGCGTTCGCAGACCTGGCTGCCAGGTTTCTGACTTCCTCAGCAACCACTGCGAATCCTTTTCCGTGTTGCCCCGCTCTGGCTGCTTCTACCGCAGCATTTAGTGCAAGAATATTAGTTTGAAAAGCTATTTCATCAATTACCTTAATGATCTTTGAGATATTTGTTGAGGCATCATTGATTTCTTCCATGGCTTTCAGCATTTCACCCATTTGCTCATTTCCCACAAGCGCATTTACTCTCGCCGTTTCCGCAATCTCATTGGCTTGATTTGCATTATTAGCATTCATTTTCGTCTGTGCAGCAATTTCCTCAATGGAAGAGGTCAGTTCTTCGATGGAGCTTGCCTGCTCCGTAGCTCCCTGGGATAATGCAATACTGGAATTTGATATTTGTCTGGACCCGGCAGCTACCTGCTCTGCCGCTGAATTAATATCAATCATTATTTTGTTAATATTATCCGTCATTTTCTTAAATGCCTGACCTAAGATTCCTACTTCGTCCTTGGTTTCGATATCAATTGTGACATCAAGATCACCGTCCGCCACTTTATTTGCTACCTTGATTAATTTATTCAATTGTCTGCTGATCATATTGGCAATCACTAATCCAAGAGTAACTGCGAAACAGATACCAACAAGGATAATAACAATCATCATATAGGTCTGCCTTGTATTGTTGTCATCATTATCTTTTAAAGTATCCGCCGCAAGTGTCGTATTATATTCTTCCAGCTTCGCCAAATTCGCATCTACTTTAAGTCTGGCATCCGTTACTGAATTTAAATCTGCCAGCGCTTCCTCGTATTTTTGGTTTTTTACCAAATCCAGACTTATATTACGTACATCCCGGTATTCCTCCAGGCTGCTAACCAGATTGTCATATAGCATTTGATTCTGATCATCAAATATGGTATCTACATAAGCTGTTAATATCTCATTGGTATTTTCTACCATGGCATCAATGGTATCCAGTTTCGTTTGCAGAGTTTCAGGATTTCTTTCATAAAGTGCTAATAGCATGTTAGCGCGAACCTCCTGAAGGGAAACCCGAATCCGGGATACCTCCAGGGAAGGTATAAAGTTGTTGTCATACATACTTTTACTTCTCTCATTGAGCGTATACATATTATTCACTCCTACCACCCCAACTACAGCCGTAAGAGCTAAGAGTATGATAAAGCATAATATCAGCTTAGAACGTATTTTCATATTATAAAACCATTTCATAAATGATTACCTCCAATCATTCTCTATTCGTATTTTATAATGCTTCGTTAACTTCCAGCAGTTCGTCCTCCGTAAAAAGCTTATCGCAATCCAGTAGCAATTTTACTTCATTGCCAACCTTACCTATATTTTTAATATACTTATTATGCATGCCTTTATTGATCTGAGGAGGAGGAGTTATATCCTGATCTGTAATGGTGATCACCTCAGAAACGTTATCGACAATTATACCAATCGATACCTCCTTAATATCCACTACGATGATACACGTTCTGTCGTTATAATCTCTCGGTTCTTTTTTAAAGCGAAGCCGGACATCCATAACCGGAATTATTTTCCCTCTTAAATTGATGATTCCTTTTATATAATCAGGAAGTTCCGGTATTTGGGTAATTACCTGTATTCCAATTATCTCAGTCACATAGGTAATTTCAATTCCATAACTTTCCTTACCCAGAGAAAACGTTAGAAATCTTCCCTTCTGTGTGTCTTCCTCCCGGTCTGTGCTATCGGCAATGATTTCTGCCATACTTTCAACCCCTTTCCTAATATGTTATCAAGTATTTACGAACAGAAGCATCAGTGAAACAGCTGCCCGATTTCTAAGATCAGGCTTATACTTCCGTCCCCTAAAAGTGTGCAACCGGCAAGTCCCTTTACCTTTTTCATTTTCAATATGTATTTGGGTAATGCCTTTACTACAACCTGCTGCTGCCCGAGTAGTTCATCTGCAAAGATACACAGGAAACGCTCCTCCTGCTGTACCATGATTATGATACCCTCGGTAAACTGTGTGACACGTGTGTCTACCTTATACAGCTCATGCAGCCTTACAATGGGGTAACACTGACCGCGGACCATAATCATGTCATTTCCGTCCGGGTCGGTTATAATATCCCTTTCTCTCGGTTTAAAGGATTCTTTAATTGATATGGTTGGTATGGTATAACAGGATTTGCCTACCCTGATATTCATTCCATCGATAATCGCTAAGGTTAACGGTAATTTCAAAGTAAAAGTTGTCCCTTTATTAACTTCGCTCTCTACGGATAACTGACCTCCGATGGTTTCAATATTACTCATAACTACATCCATACCCACTCCGCGGCCGGAAAATTCAGTTACATTATCATTCGTCGAAAAACCGGGGAGTAAAATAAGATGAAATATTTCCTTGTCTGTCATATCAGCTTCACTTTTATAAAGCAGGTTATTTTCTCGCGCTTTTTTTAGTATTTTTTCTTTCTTCAGACCTTTCCCATTATCTTTTACGATAATAAAAACATCACTTCCGACATTCTTAGCTTCCAATGTTATCGTTCCATAATTAGTTTTGCCATTCTTGCTTCTTTCCTCAGGGGATTCTATTCCATGGTCGATTGCATTTCGCACCAGATGCATGATGGGATCCGATATATGTTCAATAATGTTTTTATCAACCTCAGTATCCTCACCAATTATTTCAAGCTTTACATCCTTCTGTAATTTTTTGCACATATCCCTTACAATCCGGTGCATTTTATGGAAGGTGGCCGACAAAGGAACCATACGAACGGACATCACTGTATCCTGGATCTCGGTAGTGATTTTCTTTAATTGCCTTGCCGCTTTTTGGAAATTACTAAGCTCCAGTCCTTTTAAATCGGGATTTTGTATCACCATTGCTTCCGCAATTACCATCTCACCAACCAAATCCATTAGTTTATCCAGTTTTGCTACATTAACACTGATTATGCTTTGCTGCGTATTTGAATGATCACTCGGCTCATTCTCGATTCTTTTCTGTGTAATCGTATTGGGAACTTTGATTTGACTGTCCGTAGCTTCAGTAAGATTTCTGTTTGTTAATTGATTATATTCTTCCTCCTCCAAAGAAGTTAGTTCCAGATCTTTCAGAAATATTGTCTGCATGAAGAATTCATGCATTTTTTCGTATGATAAATCAATTTTGAGAAATATTTGAAATCCTTTTTGACGAATAATATCTACACATTCATCATCATCCAGTATTTCTTCCGGTAAATAAAAAATCTCATTTGTATGATCTTTCAGATTATGTATTATGGTATATGCTCGCACATTCTCCATTTCACATCCCTCTTCAAAAAAGATAACCGCTTTATACGCAAAGCTATAAATTATTTTTAACGTTTTATCCTGTTGAATATAATATTTTGTTCTCTCAACAGGAGGTAGTTGTTTTTCCTTGTCGGCTTCACTGTAATTGTTCATTTCCTTTAAATCGGTTAAAAAAGCGATCAGATTATCTTTTAGGGATTCCGAAGTTCCATCAGCATTATCATTACTTTTTATTTTTTCAAGTTCTATTTTAATAAAATCAATGCCTTCAAGGACCAAATCTGAAAGCACAGAACAATCTATGTTATGCGGCTTTTCTTCCCGCAGGTAATAAAAAATATCTTCGATTTTATGTGCCAGAGAAGATATTTCGTTGTACATCATCATAGCTGCTGAGCCTTTTATGGTATGCATGATTCGAAATATTTCATGAATGGCAGAAGGTGTATAGCAATTCTCTTTATCACTGGCTAATATGGAATGCTCCAGCTGTTCAATCTGCTGTGTGGTCTCAAAAATAAACATATCCAGCATCGGTTCATTCGTAAATCGGTCTGACACACGATCCCTCCCTCGATCTATAGTTTATCGATAACAATTACGTAACAATATAGGTTTGCTATTTGGAATATGTGCTTGTAATTGACATATTTCTTATAGAGCCACGATAGATTTTAAGGTTTTTATCACATGATCTTCCTTAAACGGTTTTACAATAAATGATTTAGCTCCATTCATAATAGATTCCTTTACTAATGACTCCTGACCCATGGCGGAAACCATAACAACTTTCGCTTTGGAGTCATAGCTTTGGATGGCTTTTAACGAATCAATTCCAGTCATCAAAGGCATTGTAATATCCATGGTTACGATATCAGGTTTTAACTCTTTGAATTTTCGAACAGCTTCTTCACCATTTTCCGCTTCACCAATTACCTCAAAACCATTTTTATCCAGTATCTGCCTTATCGCAAGCCTCATAAAGGCTGCATCATCAACAATCAATACTTTCATCATTTATTAACCCTCCTGTCTTTTGTATAACACTTTAATGAGTTTAATATTATTGCTATGATTTCCTGTGTTTTTATTTTGAGTGAAAAATTTCTGTCATTCACTCTCCACTTCAGACATAGCTCCCGAAAGGCTCCGTTTATGATATGAGCTATATTTCCACTGTCTAGATCCGAATTAATATCACCCGACGTCTGCGCTTCTTCAATTAATTGTTTCACTAGATTATCTCGATATTCCAATATACTCTTCACCTTATCGGTCAAATTAGACTCCCATCGCAGGACATCATTCAACTGCATAATCGATGTCATACCGGGATAATTTTCACAATACTCCGAATAGAAAGTAATCATGTAAATAATGGAATCAATCGGTTTTAACTGCTTTAGCTTTGCAGATTGAAATAGTTCCTCATCAAAATGTGAGAAATAGTCGAGAACGGCACTTAGTAGATCATTCTTACTTTTAAAATGGCGAAAGAGAGTTGCTTCTGAAATGCCCTCTCTTCTTGCTATCTCTCTCGTTGACAAATTCTGTATACCAAGCTGATCGATGATATCGATTGTAGTAATAATCAGCCTGTCTTTTCTATGCAGTATATCTTCCATATTTTACCACCTCACGTAGCGATTGCTTACTTATCATTATAGGTACTTTGACTCATTATGTCAATATTTATCTGTTAAATTTTATACAATCTTGTAATTTTTATAAAGTTCTAGTCATAATTTGCTATATTTTGATACAATTATGGTTAAAGTGTCAAAAGAACCTTCCGTGCTTTTGTGCTACAATATATTGATATACAAGCTTGCTTCCATAACAGTTTATTGTAGCATGAAAAGTGCATAGCACCTTTTGTCACTTTAACCAATTATATTTTTATATAGAAAAAGGACGTAATGCAATATTTCCTTTACTATTTGCATTACGTCCGAATTTATATCAAACTTTTTAATATTTGCCGAATTCGTTATCACTTAATACTATGGTAGGTTTATGCTCCTTACCTGCGTTCGTCTTTATCGGTATCGAACCGGTTCTTTTCCGCTCCGATAAACTTTCCAGCATATCAAGCATTTCAGGTGTGATTTCGTCAATATTTCGGGTTGGTTTTCTTTTTTGTTTCAATTTGTATTTATTTACCATCCCCTTCAAAAGCTCTGCCTGACTGGATAGCTCTTCACTGGCCGCGGCACTTTCCTCAGAAGTTGCAGAATTGGTTTGCACTACCTGCGATACCTGCATAATGCCCTGATTAATCTGGCCGATGCCCATGGATTGTTCATTCGATGCTGTAGCGATTTCATTCACAAGCAGAGCGACCTTATCAATTTCCTTCACGATACTACTCAGTGCTTCCGCTGTATCATTCGCTATCCTTGTTCCACCTTCCGCCTTTTTAATGGAGCCTTCAATCATATCCGTAGTTTCCTTAGCTGCATTTGCAGATCTGGCAGCGAGATTTCGTACCTCCTCTGCCACAACAGCAAAGCCTTTACCGTGTTGCCCTGCCCTGGCAGCCTCTACTGCAGCATTTAATGCCAGAATATTGGTTTGGAATGCAATATCATCAATCACTTTAATAATTCGTGAAATACTTGCTGAGGATTCATTAATTTCCTCCATCGCCTTTAACATTTCCTTCATCTGGTTATTACCCAGAGTTGCATTCTTTTTCGCATTTTCCGCAAGTTCATTTGCTTGATTTGCATTTTTCGCGTTCATCTGTGTCTGGGAAGAGATTTCCTCCAGGGAGGAGGTAAGCTCTTCAATCGAGCTTGCCTGTTCCGTAGCTCCCTCGGAAAGAGCCATACTGGAGTCAGATACCTGTTTTGATCCTTCCGCAACCTGTTCCGCCGCAATAGCTATTCCGGATAAAATCTCGTTATTGTTAAAAACAAGCTCTGACAACTTTTTACCGAGAAGATCATTCTCACTCTTTACATTGATATCAACGGTTAGATCTCCTTCTGCTATTCTCTCAGCTGCCCTTGCCTGCTCACGAATATTGAGGATCATTTTGTTAAAGGCTTCGGAGAGATTTCCGATCTCATCTTTACTGTCTGCCTGAACACTGACACTAACGTCACCAAGCGCAAGTTTATTCGCAGCGTCTAACATTTTCTTGACAGGTTTGCCAATGATACGGGAAATAAATACTCCCAGAATGACTGCCACCAGCATCGAAGCAGCAATGATAATTATCATTTGTATTTCTGCATCACGAAAGGTTCTTTGATTTTTATCCGCTGCTTCCTTTGCCAAATCCTCTTTTTTTCCAAACAGAAAATCAATGTTTGGCTGAATTTCATCATTCAGTGAATCACCCTTGTTTAACATAAGTTCAGCCGCTTGTACTCTCTGTCCGGAAGTAACTAAACTGATAATTTCATCCCGAAATGGTATAAATTTATTATCATATAGATCTTTTAACCGATCAATTTCATCTAATACTTCCTGCTCTTTTGAATGTTGTTTAATGTTTTTAAGGTGTTCGTTAAAATCAACATTTTTATTTTCCAAACCTTCCAGGCATTCATCTATTTTCGCTTCATCAGTGTAGGTTAGTATTTCAAACAGATTAATTCGCATCCTATGATACTTTTCAACCATGTCACCTAAATCTGCCAAAGGAACTGTTTGATTTTCATACATTTCTCTGTCCAACTTTTCAATACTGTTTAAATTCCTGATTCCTACAAGTCCAACAATTCCGGTTAGAATTGAGACAATGACAAATCCAATAACCAGCTTTGCCGATATTTTAAGATTATAATACCACTTCATATAGTTACCCCCTCGTATGTATGTTTATAGTACCTCACTAATATTCACCAGCTCTTCTTCGGATAGCAGCCTTTCGCAATCCAGCAATAGCTTCACATCATTTCCCACCTTACCGATGCTACTGATATACCGGTTAAGCCCTCCGTTCAATTGTGGTGGTTCCACAATATCCTGCTGTAAAATGGTTAGCACCTCTGCTACACTGTCTACTATCAGGCCAATCGATAAATTATTAATATCAATTACGATCACACAGGTTCTGTCATTATACTCCTTTGGTTCCTTTTTAAAGCGAAGTCTTACATCAATTACAGGAATTATCTTACCTCTTAAATTAATAATACCTTTGACATAAAGAGGCAGCTCCGGTATCTCTGTAATGGTCTGAATGCCGATGATTTCCGTTACATAACGGATTTCGATACCGTAATATTCTTTTCCCAGGGAAAATGTTAAATATCTGTCCTTTTGGGTATCTTCCTCCATTTCCAAATTATTATCATTTATATCTGTCATAGAAAATCCTCCTTTTCTAGTACTACGTTAACATTATTTCAATTCAGTATTGAAATTCTCTTGGTAGGACATTTCCGATTATGTCAGATCAATGTAACAAGCCATCTACATCAAGAATTAGACTAATACTCCCGTCCCCGAGCAGAGTACATCCAGCAAGGGATCGTACCTTTTTAAACCGTTGGAGATATTCCGGCAAAGCTTTTACCACTACCTGCTGCTGTCCAAGTAGTTCATCCACGAAAATACAGACAGTTTTCTCATCCTGTTCCAGCATTATAATAATGCCCTCCGATAACCTGGTAGTATTTGTATCTACCCGATATAGCTCATATAGACGTTTCATATGATAGCAATGCCCTCTGACCATAATCATTTCATTTCCATCCGGATCAGTGATGATATTTTCATCCTTAGGACGGAAAAATTCCTTAATAGAGATGGTTGGTATCGTGTAACATGAATTTCCCACTTTTATATTCATTCCGTCAATAATAGCAAGCGTAAGAGGAAGCTTTAAGGTTATCGTAGTACCCTGATCCAAAACACTATCCACTGATAATGAGCCGCCGATCATCTCCATGTTACTCAGCACTACATCCATACCTACTCCGCGTCCAGAGAATTCCGTTACACTTTCTTTCGTTGAGAAACCCGGAAGAAGAATTAACTGAAAGGCTTCCTTATCCGTAATTTCATCATCTTTTTTATTAAGCAATCCATTATCTCTGGCTTTTTTAAGAATTTTCTCCCTGTTCAATCCTTTGCCGTCATCTTTAACAATAATTACGACATCACTTCCGGCATTTTTAGCTTCCAGAGTAATTGTCCCTGTTTTTGATTTACCTTTTCGCTGCCTTTCCTCCCCGGTTTCAATGCCATGATCAATCGCATTGCGTACCAGGTGCATCAGTGGATCCGAAATATGTTCAATAATATTTTTGTCAACTTCTGTTTCCTCTCCGATAATCTTGAGCTGTACTTCCTTATCCAGTTTCTTACACATGTCACGAACAATCCGATGCATTTTATTAAAGGATATGGATAAAGGAACCATTCGAATAGACATAACCATATCCTGGATTTCACTTGTAATTTTGTTTAATTGTCCGGCAGCCTTCCTGAAATTAGTAAGCTCCATACCATTCAAATCCGGATTCTGTATCACCATTGCCTCCGCAATTACCATTTCACCTACGAGGTCCATCAGCTTGTCCAGTTTCGGTACACTGACACTAATGATGCTCTGTATAGAGCTGGTCATATGCTGACTGCTTTCCGGTCGATCCTTATCCCTATTATGAACCTCTGATCTGAGCGGTGAAAGAACCTGGTTCGCAGCTTCCTCTTTCTTTTTCTCTATAATACTATGAAAATCGCTTGCTTTATCCAGTTCCATCAAATCCAAATGCTTCAAAAATAATGTTTGTAGGAAAAACTCATTTATTTGCTGATAGGTTTTCCTAGTTTTCATGTAAATCTGAAACCCATCTTTTTTTATTATCTCAATACTGCCATCGTTATCGATAATATCCTCCGGAATGTAAATACACTCCTGAACGACTCCATCTAATTTATGGACTATGGTAAATGCGCGGATATTTTCCATCTCACAGCCCTCTTCAAAATGTATGACTGCTTTAAATGAATTCATTGAAAAATCCGGCCAAAGCTTAGGGTCAGCCTGTTCAATAACCGTTGTTCGGTCAGCTGCGCAACTTATATTATTACATTTTATCAACGTTAAATATTTTTGTATCTTCTCAATTAACAACTCTGAATTTCCGTCTGCAGTATCCTTATTCTTAATCTTTTCTGTTTCCACCTTAATAAAATCAATACCTTGAAAGACTATGTCACATAGCGCAGGGCAATTCACCTGCAATGGCTTTTCTTCTCTCAGAAAGAAAAATAAATCCTCCATCGAGTGGGCCAGTGAAGCTATGTTATTAAATATCATCATGGATGCGGAACCCTTTATGGTATGCATGATACGAAATATTTCATTTATAGCTTCCTTTGAGAAGTTGCCCTCCTTTTCACTGCTCAATATGGACTGTTCCAGCTGTTCTAGTAGCTGTGCGGTCTCAAATAAGAACATATCAAGTAAGGCATCGTTCGTGGAATGTTCCAGCATTTGCATCACCGCCTTATCTTATTAATGAAGTATAGCATTTTACGCGTTCCTTTCCTATCAGCCATTCTTCTTTTGTTCCTGTACCGTTCAGGTTTTTAATGACTCTATTTTATAAATATTCTTATATTAATATTAGTTATTTAATTATTATTTTTCAATAGTTATTTTGTCTTTTTTAGTGTTTTTATGTCGGTTTTTGTCTTGTGGTATCAATTATAACTATTTTTAGTGTGTGTTTTATACAAATCATATGCTTATATATTTGAAATAATATATATTTTGCACAGTATTCAGATATGTTTACTTTTAGGTTTTCTTATTATTAAATGCTTACTATGGCATGTTTTAGGTGTCAGGATACCAAAATATATAGTTGAAATATATTTTGATAATCAAAATATTATATCCTATCGTAATATATTGCTGAGCTCATAAATACTAATCTCAGATAAATAAATTTTGAAATTCTTAATAATAATAACGGGAATTTTTATGAAGCAAGTAGAGCTAAGCAATAATATATATACCGAAGTAAGCATAGAATATTTTGCTTTTTGTTTATGATGAAAAAGTTAGTTAAAGTGCCAGGAGCACCTTCGATGCTTTCGTGCTACAATATATTGATATACAAGCTTGCTTCCATATCAGTAATGTAGCATAAAAAGTAGTTGCACCTTTTGACACTTTTACCAAAGTTGAACGAAATGTTTGTTGATTTTATAAATTAATTATAAACTATATAGATTTTTTGTCAATATACATGATTTTTCGATATTTTTCTTAATTTATCCATTTTTATCATATTTTACTAAGTCATTATCACACATTTTATTTATCATGCGATTATTTTTCCTTTTATCAGTATAAATGTATATACTATATAAACATTTCTTATAATCCCAAACAATATAATCAAAAAATGCTGTCCACTACTTCGTAAATACTACAAAGCATAGACAGCATTCTAACCATTCTATTATTTCGTTCTTTTAACAACCTGTAAATAAATCCGTAATCTTATCCAGAGAAACTTCCACCTGTTCTCCGGTCTCCATATTTTTAACATTTGCTTTATTATTGGCCAGTTCATCTGCACCTATAATAACCGTGTTTTTTGCACCAATCCTATTCGCATACTTCATCTGAGCTTTAACACTTCGGTCCATGTAATCTGTTTCCGCTATTACACCCGCTCCGCGAAGCTTTTGAACTATTTTGAAGGCAGAAGCCTTTGCTTCCTGCCCCAGAATGCCAACGTATAATTCTACCGAAGGCTCAGCTTCTAACTCTACCCCTTCCGCAGCTAGCTCATTGATAATGCGTTCGATGCCAAAACCAAAGCCTACGGCAGGTATATCCTGTTTTTCATCTATTTCATGAATCAGATTATCGTATCGTCCACCGCCACATAAGGTAAAGCCCTCCGCATTTACAAATTCAAATACAGTTTTCGTATAATAATCCAAGCCTCTTACAATTCCGGTATCCACTTCATAGGGGATGCCAAGTTCTGTCAGCAGACTCTTTAATGTCTCAAAATGCGTACTACATTCCTCGTCCAAATATTCAATCGTTCTTGGTGCATCCTTGACGATCACCTTACAGGAGGGTACTTTACAATCAATCACACGGAGAGGATTCTTTAACATACGCTCCCTGCAGGTTGGACACAACTGATCCTCATGTGATTTTAAGAAGGCAAGTAGTGCTTCATTATAAGTTTTACGGCAGTTTCCACAGCCGATACTGTTAAGATGAAGCTTTGCGCCTTTTAAACCAAGTTCTTTCATGAACTGAGTTAACAAGGTGATTAACTCCACCTCTGCCAAAGGACTGGCCGAGCCAAAAAATTCAATACCAAACTGATGATGTTGTCGAAGTCTTCCGCTCTGAGGATTTTCATAACGGAATGCCTGAGTAAAATAAAAAAGCTTCGTCGGCTGGCTTTCCGCATACAAACTGTTTTCCAGATAGGCACGCACCGCACCTGCTGTACCTTCCGGCTTTAATGTAATACTGCGGTTTCCTTTATCATCGAAGGTATACATCTCCTTCTGCACCACATCAGTGGTTTCACCCACACCTCTTTGGAATAAGATTGTATGCTCAAATGCAGGTGTAATAACTTCTTTTATGTTATATGTCTTGCAAAGCTTTCTTGCGATAGCTTCAATTATGGTACGCTTGTGCATATTGGCACCATACCAGTCCTGTGTTCCTTTCGGTCTTTGTGTAATCATCTTTTCCCTCCACCCTATGATTTATTAGGAAGTGTCTACATATTATAGATTATTTTGTATGAAATCCCACTTCCGAGGAAGTGTTCTCTATCTATAAATTTTTATTGATGAAATCCCACTTCCTTAAGATCATCTCATCGATTCGATTAATGTAATCCGTTACACTTTTTACCAGCTCCAAGGGCAAGTATTGTCTGCTGTTCCTCCATAATCAATATGTTATACAGACCTTCTTTTCCATGTTTTGCATATCCGATATTTTCAAGGTTATCTGCCATATTCTTTTGTCTGTAGAGATAATATGGAAGATAATCGTGCTTTTTAGCAAAATGAATCGTCGCCTCCAGCATCTTAGTTACATCATTTGCCTTCAAGTCAGAGTAACTGTCTTTTTCCAAATTAAGCCTTGCGGCTCGCTTAAGTGCCAGGGTATGAACCGTAAGACTTTCCGGATTTAATTCTTCCAACTGTCTTAACGTATCTTGTACATCCTCCAAGTTTTCCCCTGGAAGTCCTATGATAATATCCATATTAATATTATCATGCCCGGTTTCTCTTGCCAGTTGAAAAGCTTCCTTAATCTGTTCTACGGAATGTTTTCTACCGATTAAATCCAAAGTTCTCTGTTGCATACTCTGTGGATTAATGGAAATACGGTCCACTCCGTTTTCCTTTAACACGACCAGCTTATTTCTTGTAATACTGTCCGGTCTTCCTGCTTCGACACAAAATTCCTTTACATAAGTAAAATCAAAATGCTTCCTGATTAATTTTAATAAACGATCCAACTGCTCTGCAGAAAGTGTCGTTGGTGTTCCTCCGCCAAGATAAACGGTTGTAAGCTTCTTATCCGGAAAGCAACCGGCCCCAAAAATGATTTCTTTTTCCAACGCATCCAAATAAGCCTCAACATAATTCGAAAACTTCTCTATGGAATAGGACGTAAAAGAACAATAAAGGCAGGTGCTGGGACAGAACGGGATTCCCACGTATAAGCTGTATCCGTTTCGGTCATCTATTTCCTTAAGAAGTTCCATTTCTCTCCGGGCAATCCGAACACTCATATCGATCTTATCCTCGGAGCATAAATACTCTTTCTTCATATGAGTACAAATATCATGAAGCTCCCGGTTATCTTCCAACATTTCATATACCAGCTTCGTGGGTCGAATTCCTGTTAGGATACCCCATGGAAGTTCTTTTTGCAGACGCTCTGAAAGCATTCGGTAAAGCAAACGTTTAAAACTATTTTTATACTGAGTCCTCGAGCAATTTACGGTATTAATATCGATGGTTTGTTGCAGTTCAATACCCTGTTCCGTCTGAAATTTAATCGAGACTTGATTTGGATAAAAACCTATCATAATTGTGTGCGGTTCATCCTGGTTATTCTCATTCCGGGTATCATTATGATCCATAACCGTATCCATAAAGGTTACTTTTAAGGTCTCCTCAGGATAAAAAGCTTTTACCAAGGGATAAACATCATTTTCATATGCTTTGTCGGATAGTACAATAGCAATCATTTTCTCACCCATTTTTCTGTAGATCTAGCTACCGCTACAGCTACAGGTCAAAAAATTCTGTACCGCCGCCAGCCAGATATATATTATTTTCTCTTTCATAACCAATCGTTGTAGATGGACCATGACCGGGAAAGACCATCACCTGATCTTCCAATAACATAAGTTTGGTCAAAATGGATTCCACCAGCTGGCTGCTGTTGCCGGTCGGAAGATCCGTTCTGCCGATGCTCTCCCGAAACAGGGTGTCACCGCTAATCAAAATTCCGCCCTCCTGCAGGATGGTATGTTGTTGATCGGTTTGGCTTTCACGCAAACTATAACAAACACTTCCGGCCGTATGCCCCGGAGTATGCATCACTTTTATCGTCATTCCGGCAATTTTAAGAATCTCCTGATCCTTTAGCAGTACCTCCGGTGTAAATTCACATTCCTTGTGGATATGATAGGAGGCATTCAGCCTCGAATTGGATAGCAGCGCAACTTCCTCCTCATGAGCGAATACCGGTGCTCCTGTAAATCCGGCCAGCTCTTTTACTGCCAGAATATGGTCAAAATGACCGTGCGTGAGCAGGATTGCCTTACACACAAGGTCATTTGCTTTTAAATATTGTAGAATCTTATCCGCGTTATCGGCCGGATCGATTACTACCGCTTCATTCCTATCCGCCGGATGGATGATATAGCAGTTTGTCTGGACCATTCCGAGGACAAGTGTTTTCATAATGAGATTTTCCAGGGAAATTCCTCCTTCAATAACTGAGAATGATGTATACTGATCGTTTGATTATTACATGCTTTATGGGAGTATCTTATCCCGCTGTACGTTCTATATCCAAAATACTTTCCACATTCCTCAGTTTCGCAATAATTTCCATCAATTGCTCCACTCCATGGATGTCAAAACCAATACTAATGGTTGCTGTTCCCTGTTTGCTGGTTCTTACATTCATCGAGGAAACATCTATTTTATTCTCTGTAAGTACTCTAGAAATATCCACAAGTACTCCGGTACGATTATTCGCATATATCTTAATCTCTGCACTGTATACACCTCCGGGGGTTTTACCATCCGTCATGTTCCATTCTGCATCAATTAGTCTTGCGCGGTCTTCCTCGGGAAGATTAATCACATTAATACAATCCGTCCGGTGTATGGAAACACCTCTTCCCCGGGTAACAAAACCAACGATTTCATCTCCGGGCACCGGGCTGCAGCACTTTGAAAAACGAACTGCCAAATCATGGATTCCCTCCACTACAATACCGCTTTTCGATTTTTTCTGTGGAATCCTATTATCTTTGAACTCAGTAATTGCTTCTAAGATATTCTCATCCGTGATTTCTTTTTTATGTTTCTTTTTATATTCTTCCTGGAGCTTATTAACAATCTGACCTTCCTTAAGACCACCGTGCCCGATTGCGGCAAGCAAGGATTCCCAATCTCGAAAGCCATATTTTTGCATCACAGAATTCATAAATTCCGTTTTTAATAAATCACTGAGAACTATACTTTTTGTTTTACAATAGGCAGAAATCATTTCCTTGCCCTTGGTTATATTATCCTCTTTTAATTCCGTTTTAAACCATTGGTTGATTTTATTCTTCGCCTGTGTACTCTTCACGATGGAGAGCCAGTCACGGCTCGGTCCCCTGGAATTCTGGCTTGTCATGATCTCTATGCGGTCACCGTTCTGGATGACATAATCAATCGGCACAAGTTTTCCGTTAACCCGTGCTCCTACCATCTTATTACCTACCGCACTGTGGATGGCGTAGGCAAAATCAATCGGGTTTGAGCCGGTCGGCAGGGTTTTTACATCACCGGTGGGGGTAAAAGCGTATACGCTTTCCGAAAATAAATCAAAGTCATTCTTAATCAAACTTAAGAATTCCTTATTATCAGACATATCCTTCTGCCATTCGAGCACCTGTCTGAGCCAGGTAAGCTTTTCTTCCTCTGCACTTGCACTGCCGCCTTTACCATCCTGACCTTCCTTATATTTCCAGTGAGCCGCGATACCGAATTCTGCGGTGCGATGCATCTCGTAGGTACGAATCTGGATTTCAAAAGGCTGTCCCTTCGGTCCGATTAACGTTGTATGAAGGGATTGGTACATATTCGGTTTGGGCATTGCGATATAGTCCTTAAAACGTCCGGGAATCGGCTTATACATTTCATGGATCACACCGAGGGCCGCGTAGCAATCCTTCAGTGAGTCCACAACAATGCGGACAGCAAATAAATCATAAATCTGATCCAGAGTCTTATTCTGGTTCACCATTTTTTTATATATACTGAAAAAGTGCTTGATACGGCCGTCAATCTTTGCGGGAATCCCTGCATCATCAATATGTTCTTTTACTTCATTAACGATGCTGTCGATATAGGCCTGTCTCTCGCTCTTTTTGGTAGCAATTTTTTCGGTTAATTCCTTATATACCTCAGGTTCTAAGTATTTTAAGGACAAATCATCCAGTTCAATTTTAATCTTGGAAATACCAAGTCTCTGAGCAATCGGAGCATAGATATCCATGGTTTCCCTGGCAATCTCCTTTTGCTTTTCCGGAGCCATATATTTTAAGGTACGCATGTTATGAAGGCGGTCCGCAAGTTTAATTAAAATAACACGGATATCCTTTGCCATAGCAAGAAACATTTTTCTTAAGTTCTCAGCCTGAAGCTCCACCTTATCCATGTTCAACTGCGTTAATTTGGTAACACCATCCACCAGTAAGGCAATTTCTTCCGAAAACATCTGGGTTATCTGATCGGCGGTAAGAACCGTATCCTCAACAACATCATGAAGAATACCTGCAACAATACTCTCCTTATCTAATTCCAGCTCTGCCAAAATATTGGCTGCACAAAGCGGATGGATAATGTAGGGTTCCCCTGATTTGCGTCGTTGGTCCTTATGGGCATTGTACGCAATCTGATAAGCCTTCTCAACCATGGAAATATCAGCAGAAGGATGGTAGCTTCTTATTTTATCAATCAGCTCTTTATACAGAATTTCAGGCGCAGTAAAATCAGCCGGTGCTGCAATAACTTCCGGATTATTTACACTTTCTATTCCAATGCCTTCTTTCTTTTCCTCCATGATATCACCACCTTGAAATACCACACATAAAGTATCATAAAATATTTGTCGCATTAAAATATGAGTTATATTACATCAAAATTAATAATTAATCAAGCTTTCTTTCAATGTTTCGCCCGATTATGTTATTTTTAAGTATTCTATTTATTTACCTTCATATTGAATTACAGCTTCCACGTCGTAACCATCCAGCTTTTTACGTCCGTTTAAGCCCTTTAATTCCATAAGAAAAATAATTTTCACCACTTCACCACCAAGTGACTGAATGAGTTTAGTAATTGCTTCAATGGTTCCGCCGGTTGCAATTAAATCATCCACGATAACAACTCTTTGACCGGGTTGTATTGCATCCTTATGCATTTCTATCACTGCTGTTCCGTATTCCAGATCATATTCCATGGAAATGGTTTCACAAGGAAGCTTGCCTTTTTTACGAATCGGAATAAAAGGTTTATATAAATTATAAGCAATGGGAACACCAAAGATAAAACCTCTTGATTCGGGACCTACGACAACATCAAAATCCACATCGTCAAGTAGCTCCTGCATTTGTTCGATTGCCAGTTTAAGTCCGTCCCTGTCCTGTAAAATACTAGTCACATCACGAAAAATGATTCCCGGTTCCGGAAAATCCGGAATGCTTCTTACATAATCCTCTAACATTTTCATATCTCCTCCATCTGCCCGTAACAACGGACAATCAATAGTCTGTGCAAAATTTTGCTTATTTTGTAGGTCAGATGTGAACGAACATCCGGCACTCAGATTTTCATATTTACTATATTGATCGACTATTTATAGATGATAATTATATCACTATAGTTTATCATTCGTAAAGAATATTTGTGCATACACCCGGAAATTCCGCCGAAAATAGCATAAATACGCTATTATCGGTAATTTTGAATCATAAGTTGTATGTTTTTAAAACCGTTATATTCATTGATCCGTGGTAGGTATGTAATGGTAAGCGTAGCCTTTAAACTTCTACCTGTTTTCAACTTTTCTGCCTCTTCCCTGCCATAGGTAGCTTCGATGTAGGTAAAAAATCCTTCCACATCACCAAAATATAAAGCTTCCATTTCTCTTCCGTATTGATTCTCGACTTTAAACCGAATTCCGTTGTTGCTTTTCCCGATCAGGAAGGCCGATTTGATTCTTAAATCCTTTTCTGCAAATAAAGGCTTGTCATTGCCTTTCCCGAAGGGCTCCAGCTGTTTTAACTCATGAATCAACGGCTCTGTGATATAACCGAAAGGCAGTAATATATCAATGGCTACTTTTGGCATAAGCATTTCATCCGTTAATACGGTATTTTCATTCAGGCGTTGTCTTAAGTAGCTAACATTGGCAGGTTGTATGGATAAACCGGCCGCCATTGGATGTCCTCCGACTTTTATCAGTAAATCTCTGTATTTGCATAATTCTTCTATCATATTGTAACACTCAACGCTTCTGGCAGAGCCCTTGATACAGTCCTCAGCATCGGTCAGGATAATGGTGGGCTTATGAAAACGTTCCCTTACCCGTCCTGCGATGATACCGGCAATGCTTTCATGGCAATCCGGTAAATATACCACTAAGATTTTATCCTTTGCTAGTTCGCTGCTTTCAATCAGTCTAACCGCTTTTTCAACATTTTCAGCTGTCATATCCTTACGTAAATCATTCAATAATTTAACTTCTTTCGCGAGTCCGACAGCCTCTTCTTTCGTTTCTGCCAGGAGAAGCTCAAGGCCTTTCTTAGCAGTATTAAGTCTTCCCGAAGCATTTAGACAAGGCCCAATGATAAATCCCAGGTGAAAAGCAGCTAGTTGCTCACGGTCTATCTGGCAAATATCCATTAATGCCAGAAGACCCTTATTTTCTGTATGTTGTAATTGTGCCAAACCATGCTTTACCATAATCCGGTTTTCATCTATCAAATCCATAACATCACATATGGTAGCAATCGCAATATAGGATAAAAGCTCTTCTTTATATTTATGAATATTCACTTTGCTTTCGCAATTGAAACTGTCCAGAAGGACGGTCATCAATTTATACGCAATGGCAGCACCACAAAGACATTTGAACGGATAACTGCAATCGGGTTGTTTCGGATTAATGATAGCATCTGCCTGTGGCAGGATTACCTCTTTATCCTCAGACTCCGCCAGATTATGATGATCAGTAATGATAACTGTCATTCCACAGCTTTTAGCGTATAATACCTGGTCCATAGCGACAATACCGTTATCACAAGTCAGTATGGTATCTACCATTTCTGCCCTTGCCTTCTCTACCATATTAATATTGATGCCATAGCCATCTTTTATACGGTCGGGAATATCATAATCCGCATTCGCACCTACCAGCTTAAGCGTCCGGTAAAGTACATAAGTTGCAACTACTCCGTCTACATCATAATCACCGATAATTCGTATCTTTTTCCCGTCTCTGATCTTATCTTTGAGAATATTAATAGCCTTATCCATATCCTTCATATCAGACGGGTCATGAAGGTCCTCTATTTTAGGCTTTAAAAATGCCTCTATTTCCTCCGGTTTTTCAAAGCCCTTGTTGACGAGGCATCTGGCCATTACTTCACTGATTCCGCAGGTTTGTGAGAGGCCTTCAAAATCAGCCTTTTTATTTTTCAGTACCCAGTTTTCCATGTACCCTCCGTAAGATAACTTGTCCTGTTTTTCGCAGATGCATAATACCCCGAGATATCAATGCAAAACGAAAACCCTCGGGCACATTATTCTGCTTCGGCAGCCTTAAGCATAATGGCGCATTCTACTCGCTTTTTCTGTAATTCACATCCGATATCGTATACATCATTTATATTTTCCTGGAATTTGTAGGAGTTCGCTGCACAGCCACCACTGCAGTAAAATTTAGCAAAACAATTCCTGCATTTTTCTTTGGAATAAACATTGCATTGCTTAAATACGCCGCGAAGCTCTATGTTTTTTACTCCCTCAAATACATTACCCATTAAAAATTCCGGTATGCCGACAAACTGGTGGCAGGGGTACAAGTCACCCCAAGGGGTCACGGCAAGATATTCCGTGCCGGAACCGCAACCGGATAAACGCTTTGCGACACAAGGTCCGCCGGTCAAATCAATCATGAAATGGAAAAAGTTAAATTCTTTTCCTTCTCTTTTTCTTTCTATCATTAGTTTAGCAAGCTTATCATATTCCGCAAATAACACCGGAAGATCTTCTTTCGTAATCGCATACGGCTCTTCGGGAAGTGCAACCACCGGTTCCACGGAGATTTGTTTAAAGCCCAGATCAGCCAGATGCTTCACATCCTCTGCAAAGTCTAAGTTATAATGAGTAAAAGTACCTCGGACATAATAATTGGTCTGCTTCCTGCTTTCCGCAAGTTTTTCAAATTTCGGAAGAATCAAATCATAGCTTCCCTTACCATTTCGACTGGGTCTCATATGATCGTTGATTTCTTTTCTTCCGTCTATACTGAGAACAACATTGTTCATTTCCTTATTGGCAAATTCCATGACCTCATCATCCAGCAATACACCGTTTGTGGTAAGGGTAAATCGGAACTTCTTATTATGAAGTTCCTCCTGTTCACGTCCGTATTTTACAAGATCTTTCACCACCTGAAAGTTCATCAAGGGTTCACCGCCAAAGAAATCCACTTCCAGATTACGTCGATTGCCGGAATTGGCAATCAGAAAATCAAGTGCCTGTTTTCCGACCTCATAACTCATGAGGGAACGGCCTCCCTTATATTCCCCTTCCTCAGCAAAGCAATATCTGCAGGCAAGGTTACAGTCATGGGCAATATGTAGGCAAAGGGCTTTCACTACCGTAGAGCGTTGCTTGAACTCTTTGATGTAGGATTCGTAAACATCATTCGTAAAGAGGGCACCTTCCTTTTTCAACTGCCCGATATTCTCAAGTACTTCAAGTATTTGCTGTACCAGAGACTCTATTTGTTCCGTAAAATCAAGATTACGGTTTTCTTCGTTTGTAACCAGCTTCATAAATTGGGGCTGGGTATATTTTTCCACCATGGCTGATACAATACTTCCATGGTTATTCTTCTCATACATAGCAATGATATCATATGCCAAATCATCGACTACATGTACCATACCGCTGTTAACATCCAAAACGATATTGTAACCATTATTCTTAAACTGATGAACCATCTTCATCCTCCCTAAACATTCACAACGAATGGGACTGTCTTAAGATATTTTCCGAAAAATCCTCTGCAGAAAATATTATAAGGCAGCCCCGAATTCATGTCGATAGATCGCTTCTAACCGGCTTACTATCTAATCATAGTAAATTGTGTGCATAATATGTATCTATTATCTAATTGTTGTTTTCACAGATTTGATTACCAACGGTACAGGATGTCTTGCACGCTGACTGGCATGATGTCTGGCACTCGCCGCAGCCACCCTTTTTCATGGTATCCTTCAAGTTCTTTGTGTTTAAAGTCTTGATATGTTTCATTTCTTAAGCCTCCTTAGCAACTATTAACTTTTTGCTATTATATCATATGTATATGCATAAGAAAAGAGTTTTTTACATTTATAACAATTGAGTTTTTACATTTATAACAATTGAGTTTTTTCATTTATTTCAATTGAGTTTTTTGCATTTATAACAATCGATGTCATTATTATGAATTAAAATCATGGAAACAAACCAGAATATAACTATTGTTTTTTCTGGTAATATATATTGATAATTTTGGAAAATAATATTGAAACTATAGTTTATAGTATGTTATAATATATGATATCGTAATAAAAACTACATTATTCTACGTATATTTCAATTTATAAAATGCTTAGGAAGGGAATGGTGTTTAACGTGAAGAAATTCATTATAACTACAGATACCACCTGTGACTTACCGCAGGAATATTTAATACAGCATAATATAAAACTTCTGCCTCTATATTACAGTTTTAGCGGCACTGTTTACGGTGATAAAAACGAATTAAGTTCGAAAGATTTTTATGCAAAGATGCGCGGTGGTGCAATGCCGACTACCATGGCAGTAAATCCAGACAGTGCCAGAGAAGTATTTACAGGTCTTCTTGAGGAAGGCTATGATATTCTGCACATTGCATTTTCCTCCGGATTAAGCGGCAGCTGTTCTGTAGCAGTTACCGTGGCCAGAGAGTTGTGTGAAGAGAAACCGGAAGTAAAAATAACCGTAATTGATTCCCTTTGTGCTTCCCTTGGTGAAGGTCTCCTGGTTCACAAGGCTGCTGAACTAAAGGAAAGCGGAAAGACTATGGAGGAAATCGCCGATTGGCTGGAACAGAATAAGCTTAACTTATGCCATGTATTTACCGTGGATGATCTTCATCATTTGCACCGTGGAGGACGTGTTTCAAAGGCAACCGCCATCATCGGAACGTTGATTAATGTTAAACCCGTTCTTCATGTTGATAACGAAGGTCATTTAATTCCTTTAGAAAACGCCCGCGGCAGAAAAAAATCTCTCATTACATTAGTTGATAATATGGAAAAACGGATCGACGGTTTCCAGAATAATATAGTTTTCATCAGCCATGGAGATTGTGAAGAAGATGCAAAGTTTGTAGCTGCACAGATTAAGGAACGCTTTGGCATAGATAAATGCTTAATCAATTGCATCAGTCCTACCATCGGATCACATGCCGGCCCCGGTACCGTAGCACTGTTTTTTGTAGGTAACCCTCGATAGTTATTATATAGCCATGTCTTATCTTTATAAGTACAAATTGTAAATTGGTTTTTATTCAAACACAACTAAAAGCTGCAGGATTTCATTACAATCCTGCAGCTTTTGATAATATATCTTTCATTGATGATATCAATAAATGTAGGAATATTCCTCATACCCTTTTTACTACTTAGTGATAAAACAAAAATTTGCGGTGTTTATAAATCTTGTCTAAATTTGATACTCCAGTATCTATGAATACTTCTGATGATTTAGGCAATGAAGTAAGCGTAAATGATACACTTTTAATGAAACGAATTTCCTTTATGAAGGTTACTTACCACCTCAGTTACACGGCTTTTCGCTTCATCCCCCGATGTTGATCCCTCTATATAATTTACAAGCTGTTGCTTATTATCTTCCGACAAATTAACAAAGTTTGTCATTGCTTCCATATCCAGCGCAAGTCTCATTCCAAGTCCAACCGGAAGTGGATGCTCTTTATCAATCAAACTCATATTCATGCTCCTTTCTTCGAATAAAATATAACTGACGAAACGTATATTTCATTAATTGTATAGCTAAATAATGTTTTTTATTTCAACAATAGTATCTGAATATTTCGTGTTTTTATGTGATTTCGCAAGTAACTATTACTTCTTAAACTGTTAATTAATGTTTATGTGAATACTAGCCACTATTAATAAATATATATAAATGGTTAAAGTGTCAAAAGGTGCTATGCACTTTAAGTTAAAGTGTCATCTTTTACAATATCATATTGCGAACTTATCACCAGCCATAATTGCGGAATAAAGTTCATAATATTCCAAATACCGGTACCAAGTAATCCATATTCTGAAACTAAGTTCACCAATGCCTCCATGCTTCTTGCATCAATAAACCACACAATATGCTGCACCTGCCTGCCATTTACCCTCATTTCATATTGAAAAAACGGTGTTTGGGACGTTTCATCAAATTGTATTACAGCATTTACCGCATAGGCCAGATCAATAGCCGTTTCTAAGGTTAGTGATACTGCTCTCGATCTGCCAACCACATAGGGAAGCTCCCAATCATAACCCAATATTGGTAAACCTATATATACTTTTTCCGGTGGTATCAAATCAACCGTATAATCCAACAATTCTCTTATCAAATTGATAGAACTGACCGGTGCCGGAGGTCCATAAGAGGAGCCCCAATTGTAGGTCATTATCATCACACCATCTGCCAATTGGCCGATTCCCGAATAATCAACCCTCTCGAATTGTATTTCATTACCGATAAAATTTAAATTTGGATTTATCGTTACAAAAACCAGATAGCCCTCTCTAGTTAATCTATCTTTTATTCTTCTAAAGAGCTCATCATGTAGCCTTTGGTTTGAGATACTAACATATTGAAACGTAATATTGATCCCATAAAAACCTTTTTCCTGTAAGACAGCAAGAATTCTTTCAATATACCGATCCTGATATTCTTGATTTAATAATATTTCATAGGCAGCTTCAATATTTTCATCTCCCCGTGTAGATGTAGTTGTTAACAACATCAGTGGTATAACTTCATATTCTTTGATAATTCGGATAATCTCCGTATCATCATAGTAGCTGATGATATCACCCTCGTTGGTAGTTCGATAATTATAAACAGATAAATAGGTCAGGTATGGTAATGTCTTTTCCAGTATATCGATATCAATAAATGCAAATGCATATCCGTTCGTCAGCATTTGCCCTATGGTCTCATATCTGATTACAATGGTCTCATCCGGAAACAGGTATTCTCTTTCTGAGAGAAATGGATTGTTTCTTAATAGCTGCATAATTGTAACCCCGTAAAAATCTGCTATGCTTATTAAGGTATCGCCTTCCTGAACCACATGTATTTGTTCTGGATACGTAATAACTATCGCTTGCCCAATTACTAAATTATCCGGATTCTTAAGTCCGTTGTCGTAAATTAATCGTTTCATCGGAACTTCATAGGTAGTTGCTATCGAATCAATGGTATCCCCCTCTTGTACTACATGTATTATCATAGAAAACCTCAAGTTGTTATTCACTTATTACATTATTATATGAGCAAATTTATGTTTTCATTGCTATAGAAAGATAAAACCTATCGGTAAATTCATACCATCCGAAGTATAAATTGTTCTGGTCAGAATATCGATATGGCAGCCCGTACCATCAGTACCTTTGTGATCAATAAGTCCGGTATTCTACATTTTTACCAAGTACTGTAGCTATATAGAGAATTGCTAATATCCTGGACAGCTAACAAAACCGGAGGAACACGCTTCACGGGTTTCTCCGGTTATTTTTGACTTTCTTTTATGAATGCTTCGCTTCTCCACCCTGGACCATATATTGAATCAATTTATCCACATCCTCATGCTCGTAAGCAATGATTTCAAGTTCATTTATCATGCCGTCGGAAAATATTTTAGCCATGGAAAAGTACTGAGATAATTTCGATTTTAAATTAATACGATCTCCTTCCTCGGATATTAATTCTACTTTACCTTTACAGGAATTGACTACATCAAAAAAACCTTCAATATCACTGATGTTAAATATTTTCATAATTTACCTCCTAAGTTTGATGCTGTTATTCTTATTTTCATATTAATTATGCCCATTTTAACCGTGTGATTACCACAAAATTAGAGGTAGACAGAATGTGAAAATATGCTATAATTAGAGGGATTTCCGATTAATTATTTGCATAACGACATAATACATCAAGGAAAGACACGCTTTTGGAAACACGAAAGGAGTTACTATGTGCGGAATAGTAGGATATACCGGTACACAAAAGGTTGCACCGATTTTGCTGGATGGCTTATCTAAGCTCGAATACAGAGGTTATGATTCAGCAGGTTTAGCTGTTTTTGATGGTACAAAAATCAATACAGTGAAAGCGAAAGGTAGATTACAGGTATTAAGCGATTTAACGAAGGAAGGTAGTTTACTCGAGGGATTTACAGGAATTGGTCATACTCGCTGGGCAACACATGGCGCTCCTTCCGAAACGAATTCACATCCTCATTATAATGAAGACCAGACAATCGCTGTTGTACATAATGGAATTATCGAAAATTACTTATACTTAAAAAGCAAATTAATTTCAAAGGGCTATCACTTCCAGTCGGAAACCGACACCGAGGTTATTGCTCATTTACTGGATTATTATTATAAAGAAAATCCTTTAGAAGCTATCTCAAAGGTAGTTAATCGTCTGGAAGGTTCCTTTGCATTAGGTATTTTATTTACTGCTCATCCGGACGAGCTATATGCAATCAGAAAAGACAGTCCGTTAATTGTTGGCGTTTCGGAAAGTGGTAATTTTATTGCCTCCGATGTTCCCGCAATCTTAAAATATACCAGAGATGTTTATTATATTGATAATAAAGAAATCGTATTATTAAAAGGTAATAACGTTACCTTCTACAATATTGACTGCGAAGTAATACAAAAAGAATTAACAACAGTTAACTGGGATATATCTGCTGCGGAAAAAGGCGGCTATGAACATTTTATGCTGAAAGAAATCTATGAACAGCCTAAGGCTCTTCGGGATACGATCCAACCAAGAATCAAGGATAACGATATCGTAATCGATGAATTATCTTTATCACCGGAGGAAATAAGAAATCTTCGTAAGATTTATTTTGTGGCCTGCGGTTCCGCAAACCACATATGCGTAACCGGTAAATACGTAATGGAAGGTGTTGCAAGAATACCGGTAGAGGTGGATTTAGCCTCCGAATTCAGATATCGCGAACCTATCTTTGAACCGAACACCCTGCTTGTCGTTGTCAGCCAGTCCGGTGAAACAGCGGATACCTTAGCTGCATTAAGGGAGGCACAGGCTCACGGTGTTAAAGTACTCGGTATTTGTAATGTAGTGGGAAGTACCATCGCAAGAGAAGCCGATGATGTTATGTATACCTGGGCAGGTCCGGAAATTGCAGTTGCTACTACCAAAGCATACAGCACACAATTAGCCGCACTCTATTTGTTAGCTATGTATTTTGGAAAAACGAGACAGACCTTAGCGGATTCCGATTTTAATGATATGTTGAAAGAACTTCAGACATTACCCGATAAGGTACAATCCATTTTAGAGCATAAGGATAATATCCAACATTTTGCGAACCGTTATATCGGTGCGAGAGACATCTTCTTCATCGGCCGGGGTATTGATTATGCCGCAAGTTTAGAAGGTTCTCTGAAAATGAAGGAAATTTCCTATATACATTCCGAAGCATATGCTGCCGGTGAATTAAAGCACGGTACCATTTCCCTTGTGGAAGAAGGAACCTTAGTCGCTGCCATCTTAACGCAGGAGCATTTATATAAGAAAATGATCAGTAATATCGAGGAGGTAGTATCCCGAGGTGCCTTTGTACTGGCTGTCACCAACGAAGATAATACGGCTATTGAAAAATCCTCTGATTATGTCATCTACATCCCGAGGACCAATCGTTATTTTGCAACCTGTTTAGCAAATATACCACTACAATTATTCGGTTATTATGTAGCAGTGGGCAGAGGCTGTGACGTGGATAAGCCAAGAAATTTAGCAAAGTCGGTAACGGTAGAATAAGAACTTCTGTGGTATACAAGAACTGTGATTTTCCTGTTCTGATTGAAGTTTCTGAAAGATTCGAATTTAGTAAATTTCCGATATAATAAGAAAGAGTTAAGACATGTAATGTTTACATTCATATCTTAACTCTTTCTATTTATTATACATTCATATTATATTGATCTTCCGGTCGAAGTAATTTATTATAGGGAACGCAACCTGTACCACTTACCTTGCCATCTTGGTAAATACCTTCTCAAGAGCAAAGTAGCAATCATCGAAGATTTCTTTTATTGGTTGATAAGCTGAGACTGCCTCCGGATTCGGCGTGTGGACGGAATTAATCTCAAGGAATTGATCAATGATCTGGAAATCCTTAAATAAGCCTACACCGACTCCACCGGTAATCGCTGCTCCCATAGACCCTGCTTCCTCTAGCAGTGTAGGAACCACGATGTTCGCATTATAAATGTCCGCCATAATCTGCCGCCATACCGGTCCCTTCGCACCGCCTCCGATGACCAGAATTTCATCAATATTCACCTGTTTACGCAGGATATCCAGTATTATGGACAGATTCATGGTGACTCCCTCCAGAACACTTCGTAACATATCCCCAAGCTGATTTTCAG
Source organism: Herbinix sp. (assembly GCA_029240245.1). Lineage (GTDB taxonomy): Bacteria > Bacillota > Clostridia > Lachnospirales > Lachnospiraceae > Mobilitalea. The sequence continues at coordinate 14,664 of JARBTJ010000042.1, read as the reverse complement.
ACTTTAAGCCGATAAAAGCACCTCTGGCATCCGCGTTCCATCTAGGCGCACGTTCTCCAAGAAGATATGGAAGAAAAGTTACTCCATTGGCTCCAACGGGGCTTTGTTCTATTAATGCATTCATATATTCATAGGGAGACTTTCCATGCTGCTTTGCATCATATATTTCCATTTTACACAAGGTATTTTTTGCCCAATTGTAAGCACCACCGGCGCTTTGCATGGTTCCGTTCGGAGCGTATAAGCCCGGAATAATATGTGCCCAGGTTACGGTACGCATATCCTCATCAAAGATTGGTTTATCCGATGTGGTTGTGATCCATGCGGAAGTACCCATACAGCAATAGGTTTTTCCGGGTGCAATCGATCCTGCACCGACATTAGCAGTAACACCGTCTCCGCCGCCAAGTACAACCGGAATTCCGATTGCCAGACCGGTCGCATCAGCTGCCTCTTTCGTTACCGTTCCGGCAACAAAGGTAGAAGGCTTTAAGTCCGGAAGCTTCTCCGGATCTATTCCGGCATATTCGATGATCCGATCGGACCATTTCAAATTCACAAGATCAAAGCAACCATTGCTGTTTCCATCGGAGTATTCGGTATAAAAATTTCCGGTTAGTTTATATACGATATAATCCTTTGCATTCAGTGTCTTATAGGTCTGCTCATAAATTTCAGGCTCATTGTCACGAACCCACATCAGCTTCTGGATACCATAGGAAGCCGTATTGCGATGTCCCACAATATGATAAAAATCCCTCTGACTGATATGTTCTGCTATCTGTGCTGCCTGTTTCTGTGCTCTCTGATCTGCCCAGATAATCGATTTACGCAGGGGTTTGCCCTGTTTATCCACGCAAAGGCATCCCATCATCTGACCGCTAAAGCTTACGACGGCAATATCGTTCGGGTCAATTTTCACAGTTGAGATTAATTTTTTGCTTGAAATGCATACCGCATTCCACCAATCATCAGCATCTTGTTCCACCCAGGTGCTGTTAAAATAATTCGTATCGTAGGAGGAAACATGGCTTCCGACCATTTTCCCGTGCTCTGTAAAAAGAGTTGCTTTATTACCTGAAGTTCCAATATCATGAGCCAATATATATTTCATAAGAAAGATTCTCCATTCTGCCGATACAGTGTGAAATTTCAAAAATTTTCACACCACCTCCTAGAGGGTACCTAATGCTAGGTAAGTTTCCTCTTTGATAGATCGTTATTTATATTAATTCTTGTTAAATGACACATTTGCGGCAATCGTTACCTCAAAGCTGTTTCTGTCACCACGGTATCTGGCAATGGAATACTCGATGGGTTCCTCAAAAACATTATATCCGGTGGAAATGAACTGCTGGATTGCTTTGCCTCTGTTTACATTTAAGTTTTTAATATCATAAGCGGTGGAATCCACAGCTTCAATGATACGCTTTATCTTGTAAATACGAGTTTCTTCATTGACAGATAAAATCGGATAGAGGGATTCCTTCGCTAAATCGTGCTCCATAACAAAGCTGCATTTTTTATAGGGAAGGTAGGTTTTCACCATTACAATCGGCTCCGTATCGGCACAGCGTTTTCTATGGATAAATATCACTTTATCCTTTGGCTGCAGCTTTAAAACATCGGCTACATTTTCCGGTGCTGTTATAATTTTAAAATCAATCAATTCCGTCTGGGGAGTCCGACCTGATTTGACAATTTGATCATTGAAGGAACCCAAAACCTGAATAAAGTTCTGGTTAATTTTCGGCTTAGAAACGAAGGTTCCCTTACTTTTAATTCGATACAACCATCCCTCCTGTACAAGCTCGGTAATTGCCTGTCGGACAGTGGTCCGGCTGATCTGGAACATATCACTTAATTCCTTCTCTGTCGGAATCATGTCATCGCTTTTATAAGTACCATTCTTCATTTCCTCCAGAATAGCTTCCTTCAGCTGAAAATATAAAGGAATCGGAACTGACTTATTCAACTTACCGTCTCCTAACATAATAAACCCCCTGAATTTATTTTCTTTGCCAATATGATTAGAAATAAAAAGTTAAAATTAAGCATATGGTTATATTCATATCGTTATTACATTGTAACATAGTCCTAATAAAACATCAAATGAATTGTATGACCTTCTATTCCAAGAAATCATATATGCTGGTATCAGAAAGCGGAGATATTCAATCGGAGTATATTAAAAAATGGTTGCCTTCCTACGGCTTCCTATTAATTTTATAGAGGATTTTTGCTGCTGTACCCTGTTTCGACAGCCTATTTGATCATGTTTATACGGCTTTTGCAATGATCTTAACCTGATCTTTCACGTACTCCATGCCGTTTTCTGTATTCGCTGCCGCAAATCCCCGGCGTGTTAACTGTGAGGATAATCTGGATAAGTTAATCGTGGTTACATCTCCGCCTTTTTCGATCAGTGCATTTAAAGATACCGAATTATAAGCCTCATCCTTTACACCTAGTAAGATATCCACTGATTTGCTGCAGGCATCCGTGATTGCCTCAAAATTACCGGCTTTGATATCCTCACGGGTGCATAACCAGCCTCCGCCGACAGCGAAGATTACGTCATTATTAAAATCAGCCAGATTGCTTGCATCCACACCGCCGGTAGGAATGAACCTGATTCCTCCGAAGGGACCTGCCAGGGCTTTGATTGCCTTTAAACCGCCATAGATATTCGCAGGGAAGAATTTCAGAACCTTCAGTCCTTTTTTGATTGCAGCTGTAATTTCGGTCGGTGTTACGCAACCCGGACAGATTACCACACCTTCTGTAATACAATACTCAACTATTTCAGGATCGTAGCCCGGAGATACAATAAATTTCGCTCCGTTTTGGATTGCATTCTTACACTGCTCCATGGTAAGCACCGTCCCGGCTCCTACCAGCATATCCTTGTTTGCTTCTGATACTAAACGGATGGCTTCCATTCCGGCTGCGGTACGCATGGTGATTTCCATAACATCCACTCCGCCCTTAATTAAAGCTTCCGCGGTTGCAACCGCTTGTGCTGCATCATCAATAACCACTACAGGTACTAAACCTGTATTATGAATTCTTTCCTGTATCGCATTCATCGTATTCATTAGTATCCTCCTATTTCGCCCATTTCGGGTTATCAATAATCTCCGGTTTTCCATCCTTACCTTCAACAATAAGCTTACGGTATCCCTTCTGTTCGATGGTACCATAATCATGACCGGCGTCACCACGGAAAACAAAGAAAGTAACCAGTGGTTCAGTTCCGGTATTGATACTTCTGTGTGCCCATCTCGGCGGTACATAAACTGCTTTGCCCGCACTTAAAGCCTCCGCTTTCCACTCACCCTCCGGTGTTTCCATTAACATATAACCTTCACCGCTTAAGGTATAATAGACCTCTGCGGTCTCTAATACTTCATGAAAATGCCCTTTGGTCATATAGTATTCGTTCCCTACCTTACCCGGATAGGTAATCGATGTACCAAACAGTAAATCACTTGCATAATTGGGGATTTTAAGTTCATAGAACTCATAAACTTTAGGATCTTCCTTCTCCAATATCGTTTCAAATGCAGCATCATCATGATACATTCCTTTCATTTTGGAAAGAAGGCGCTTCGTTGATTCTGCATCATCGGACAAACCTGTTAATAAATCAAAACCCATTACAAATGGATTCATCGGAATATAATCGCTCATCATAATAACCATACCTTTCTTTAAAGTCTACAAACTTTCGAGCCACAGGCACAAATTTGCGTATGAAAATCTTTGATTTTTTACATTAATGTTCATGCTTTTTGGACATAAATCATGAAAATTAGCTGCTTTTGCGGGACTATTCACACACTAACCTTCATCTGCGTGTTAGCACGCTTATCGCCTATTTTCTCATATCTCGTGCGATTTTTTCGCATTTGTCAAATACTTCACCGGTAATATCAATGTGGAACACTTCGGCAATTACCTGTGTCCAGCCATGGATAAAGTAAGTCCAGCCATCTTCAATAAATAAACTCTTATCCTTTGCCTGTGCTTGTGCCTGTTTCATAAAGGTTAATTCACCACGGTAATTCAATTCCCAAACAAGACAATCCATCGGATACACACAATCATCGGATAAGGGTGAACCGGGTCTGTCTTTACCTAAACCGGTTGCATTAATGATTAACGAGTTGGGTTTTACATTTGCAAGCACATTATCGTTATCGGATGTCTCCGGTGTCAGATAAAATTCTGCCGTTACATTTGGATTAATCTCCTTGATCAGGCGCTCGATTTCATCCAGTCTCGGCTTGGAACGGTTACCAATGATCACCTTGGAGGGAATATTGGCACCATTGGAGGGCTTTAACAGATAGGAGCAAATTGCGATAGCACTTCCACCTGCCCCCATGATGAACAGCTCTCCGCCTTTTTCTTTCCAATAATTTTCCGGAACAAAGGAATCCAGGGTAAGTCCGCTGGAAATCGGGTCCTTCGCATATCCTTCGAGACGACCGTCCTTTTTGGATATGGAGGAAAGTTCACCAAACATCTCAGCATATGGATCTAGATATTCAAACATATCCTTTGTTGCATTGAAAAGGTCAATCTTATGCGTTGTTACTAAGGCTCCCATCGATAACGGATCATTTTTAATAAATTCTACTACCTGACGGTAATCCTCCGCCGGAGCATGAATTTCAAGATCAATTCCTTTTATCACAGTATCTCCGAGTCCCAGGGCTTCCTTAGCCCATCGTGGGTAAACTTGCATAATGGAGGACTGTCCTGTTGTCACACCGATAAAATAAAGTGTTTTTTCTGTTGCTGGTTGTGGTAATCTCATGTCTTTACTCCTTCTATTTTTAAGTTTCCATGCTCAGTGCATGCATGGGATTTATTACGGTAAACTGATGGATCAAATCGTCTTCAATGCCATAATTCCTTAACTCGGATTGAAAGCTATTGAAAATATAATCCAGGCCAATGGGGCCTCCATAACTTTTCATACGCTCATTCGTTGTATCGAGTCCAAGAAGAATCCGGTCACTGAAACCTTTCTCGCATAAAAATGCAATCAATTTCGCCTCAGATGCATCATCATGGTATTTCAACCTGCCTATGGTATCAAACTGCAGGTAGACACCGCTTTTTGCCACGGAAAGTTGATATTCAAGTACGGAATCATTCACAATTCTGTCCAAATGACTCATAATAATTCGATCCGGAGTGATGCCCTGGGCAGTCAATACTTCCAACTGGCTGTCAGCACCCTTTCCCATCTCCAAATGTGTCATCACCGGTGCATTCGCTACCTTTGCTGCTCTGCCGGCTGCTGCAAAAAGCTTTTTGTAAATCGGAAGATTATCCTCAGTCAGGCGGATATCCCGCCCGTCTGAAGCACATTTAATAATTCCCGCTTTGTAGGAGGAACCAATAGAAGGAACTTCATTTCCGTTCACCTTATCCGTATACATTCCTATTGTAAGCTCATCAGTAAAAAGCTTCGTTAGTTGTTCTTTATCCAGCCGATACACAAAATGGTCCAGATTGTAAAAGTCCAGCTTATGAAAACCGGTGGAGGCAACCACATGGACTCCGGACAATTCAGAAGCAAGCCTTAATTCTTTTACCATTCTTCCGCAACCCACCGGCTGTGCATCCACGACTGCACTGCCACCACAATAATGATACATTAAAAGCTCATTTGTTGTTTTATTAACATCCTCCATAATCAAGGAGGGTACCTTTTCCCCCGAGATCCCTTTCGCTATGAACAAATGCTCATGGCATTGGCAATAGCCTAATTCCTCCGGAGGGATATCTCCTTTTACGGTTCGGATCACTCTATTCATCCTTCAAACTCCATTTCATTCGGAACATCATTTTCGGCAGGTAAGATTAATGCGAAAACTTACTCTAGGAACTCATGTTTATGATAAATTCTTATTATTTATTTACGATAAACGGACAGTCATGTCCCGAAAGTACCTCAATCAAATTCTTAACTGACGCATCCGCCATGTTATCGGTAGCTTCTTTTGTGTGTGCGCCTGTATGCGGCGTTACCACCACATTATTCAGCTCGAATAATGGTGAATTTGTCGGAGGTTCAACCTCAAAGGCATCTAAGCCCAGACCACCAAGTTCCCCGTTCTTTAACAAATCGTAAGCAGCATCCTCATCAATGATACCACCACGGGAAGTATTGATTATAATTGTAGTTTTTTTCATTTGCAGCATTACTTCTTTGTTGATCAAATGCCTTGTTTCCGATGTCAGAGGCAAATGAAGGCTGATTACATCAGCATTTTTGACCACTTCGTCAAAGGTGGCTGTCTGTATATTATGCTCCTTCGCATATGCCTCGTTGATATAAGGATCATAAGCCATAACCTTCATACCAAAACCCTTTGCATAATTCGCCACATTTTTACCTATGGCACCCAGTCCCATGATACCGAGCGTTTTACCGCCAAGTTCCATACCGGTGGAACGGACCCATTCTCCTTCTCTGGTCTTACGGTCTAAAAAGGAGATTTTTCTCGCAGCCGATAGAATTAAACCCATCGCCAGCTCTGCTACCGCAACCGCATTCACACCCGGAGTATTTGTAACAACAATGCCGTTTTCCTTGGCTGCTACCAGATCCACACGGTCCACTCCTGCACCGTAGCGGGATATTACTTTTAGATTTTTACATTCCTTTAGTACCTTCGCTGTTACATAATCCAGTCCTGCCAGATATCCGTCACAGTCTTGAAGTAAAGGGATTAATTCCTCCTCAGTTAATGGTCTTCCTGTAGGATTAAATACCAGGTCCTCTGAATATGCTTTTAAAGCATCCAGTGCTGCACTTTTTTTGCCCTCCTGCAGCGAAGTAGGCGTTACCAAAATTCTCATTAGCATCTTTCCTCTCTAATTTTATCATGAATAAGTACTAGCGAAACAATATCGTTTTTGCTATTACACACAACACATACTATTCCTTCGCTCCAATTCCACCAATGGGCTTAACTTCCGCTCCGGAACAGTACCTTATAATGCCTTTTTTTAATATCTTATGATCGGCAAAATCCCGAAAAGCTTCCAGGATATGGTCAAAAGAATAATAATCGGAGATATAATCCTTTAGATCAATTTTTCCGGACCGGATCCAGGAAAGAATCTGGTCATATGCCTTGCTTTCCTCTAACTTTGACGGCATCTGCTGAAAATTAAGCTTCCAGTTGTAAGGAGCCTTACTAAAATCAAGAAGCATCTGGCTTTTTTCCGGTACCCCATAGCATAGAATTTCACCGCGGTCGCTTATCAACTCCATTGCTTCATTTACAATGTCCGCGGAACCTACAGCATCCAGAACATAGTTCACACCTTCCGGTATTAGTTTTCGAATTTCCTCTACAACATTAAGTTCCCTGCTATTAACCGTGTGGGTAGCTCCATGCTCCAGGACATTCTTTATCTTTTCCTCACTTCTGGCAACCGCAATAATTTGCTGAATTCCCAAAAGACTCATAAACTTTATAAATGTCAAGGCTACCGGACCGCTTCCGTATACAACCACACTGTCCTTTTCCCGAATACCAAAATAAAGGATATTGCTTAATACTTCCCGTAACGTAATTATCATGGCTGCATCCACAGGATCGATATCTTCCGGTACTATCTGCTGTGCATATGCTACTTCCGGCGCTTCTCCCTCTTCAAATGCGTCAGGGTCATTTACTACGCCATATTCGCTGTAAGCTCCCCAACCGGAGCCTAAGGTACCATATAATTCTTTATCCGGATCATTAAAAGGAAGGAGTACATGGTCTCCAACTTTTAGACCTTTCACCTCAGAACCGATTTCAACAACCCGACCGACTCCTTCATGACCCAGCATAATGGGATATGCCTCCTTGGGAAAACCTTTAAAGCCCCTGTGAATTAACTTACTATCCGTGCCACAGATACCGCAGCTCACCATTTTCACAAGTGCCTGTTTTGAATTATAACGGGGAATCGGAATTTCTTTTACCTCTAAGGAACCATCCGAATTTACAATCAGTGTTTTCATACAGCCTCCTCCATCCTAATAGTTATATTTCGATTTCTTATGTATTTTATTATTTAAATTATAATAAATACCTATGCATGGTATATTATCCTGCTCACCTGCCGTAAATGTTGACCAGCTGATCCTAAAAAACATTTGCCACATAAATTCATTAAAGTAGCTATGTTATGACATTACTATAATGTATCTACACTTGAACTATACTATAAACGCTGCATAATGTCAACTAAACCCCATGAATAATTTATACTTTATCCATGATAACCCACTAATTTCGGACTACACCAATACGGATAATTTTCATCAATTATTGTCAGTTAACTTACGAAATGATGCATTGATTCAAACTGTTTTCAAAGGATCTTGTACAAATTTTAACCTATTATCAACTATAATACAGCCATTCTTCAACCATATTTCATCTGTATTTCAACCACAATTCATCTATATTCCAACCAAAATCCTACCATAATCCAACCGTATTTTAGCCATACTCCAGCTATATTCCAACCAAAATCCTACCATAATCCAACCGTATTTCAGCCATACACCAGCTATATTCCAATCAAAATCCAACCGTAATCCAACCGTATTTCAGCCGTATTTCAGCCATACTCCAGCTATATTCCAACCAAAATCCAACCGTAATCCAACCGTATTTCAGCCATACTCCAGCTATATCCAACCAAAATCCAACCAAATAACTATACTGGAACGTGCGCCTGCCAGGTGTACTAAAAAAAGGGTGTATTTCCTGCGAAATACACCCTTTTCTTCTCCGTTATATTATTATGATAAATTAATCAACAAATACCTTGGCTCTCTCATACTCCTCCTTAATTTCATGGGAAGGAGCTTTTGTTAATAAAGATACAACAATAATGGCAATGCAGGACGTCAAAAAGGCAGGGAGTAATTCATAAATATCGACTACTCCACCCAACGGCCTTATCACAAGCTTCCATATAAATACCATGATACTGCCCGCTAACATACCGGCTATGGCACCTTCTCTTGTTGTTCTCTTCCAGAAAAGGGAGAAAAGCATTAGAGGTCCGAAGGTAGCCCCAAAACCGGCCCAGGCAAAGGATACCACCGTAAATATAACACTGTTTTCGTCCAAAGCTATTATGACTCCGATGATCGCAATAAGCAGAAGTACAATACGTGTTACCAACATGATCTGCTTATCTGAGGCTTTTTTATAAATAATTCCCTGGAATATATTCTTAGATACTGCAGAGGAAGCTATTAACAGATAGGAATCCGATGAACTGATGGTGGCTGCCAAAATACCTGCCATAGCAAGTCCGGCGATAACAGTAGGCAACAGATTCGTAGAAAGGGTAATAAAGATACCCTCCGCATCACTTTTCGTTAACAGCTCTGCCGGATAAATTGCTCTTCCGATCAGGCCAATGAATACAGCTGCAAATAAAGATATTGCACACCAGGTTACAGCAATTCTTCTGGATTTTTTAACTTCATAATTTTTGCGAATAGCCATAAAACGGAGCAATACCTGAGGTACACCAAAATACCCAAGACCCCAGGATAAGGTTGATAAAATCGTCAAAAAGCCATAAGGATTCGCCTGATGAAACAATGGAGAACCGCTTAGTGATAGCTGCTGTACACCTTCACTTACCTGAGGAGAGGCTATCCCAAAGAATTCCAGAAATCCTGGTATATCCTTTAAATTCTCAAGGATCGCACCAGGTCCTCCGGCAGATGCGACGGAAACAACCACTAATGTAGTTAATGCTATAAACATAACAATACCCTGCATAAAATCAGAAGCACTTTCTGCAAGGAAACCTCCCAGAAAAGTATATAAAATCACGAAAATCGCTCCACCTATCATCATAGAATGATAGGAAAAGCCAAACAGAGTACTGAACAATTTTCCTACAGTCACGAAACAGCTGGAGGCATATATCGTAAAGAAGACCAGAATAAAGATAGCAGCCAGTGTCATAATAATCTTATTCTTTTCTTTATAACGATTACTAAAAAAGTCGGGTATGGTGATGGAATCATTGGCTACGATGGAATAAGCATGCAGTCTTTTTGCCACAATCAGCCAGTTAATATAAGTTCCGGCCAGTAAGGGTCCCAAAGACCTACCCCCTATAAAATAATTATCCGAGCTCTCATTGGCGCGTTTCGCAAAAAACAATCCGATGCCGATTACCAGTGCCATATATACGCACATAGTAATTAGTATTTCTCCGTTCGTCATAGATATCCTCCTATAAATTTAAATAAATACATTTTTATGAATAATTATACCATAATTCAAGGATTATACAAGCCTTTCCTAATTCATAACTTAACAAAAATTAATGCTTACAAAATGTACCCTGTAATGGAAAATGATGCATTATTTTTGAACAAAAAAGGAATCTTCCCAGAAAGAAAAGACTTCCTAACCGGTTAGATTCCTTATAAAAATACATATTATAGATAATTAGAGCAATCACATATAGCAAAAACACTTAATTTACATCGAATACTGCACAAATTCATCTATTAACTGTTCTATCGTATGAAGGCTGATTTTCCAAAACTGTGGATCCTCCAGATTTATTTCGGCTTCTCTGGCAGCATCCTCAACACTCATTACTGTAGTCGCCCTTAATAATGCCCTGTATTTCGGGAGAAATGCTTCTCCCTCCTGCTTATATTTTTCATATAGACCACGTGCAAATAAACCACCGAAGGCATAAGGAAAATTATAATAATTTCGGCTCTCTGAATAATAATGGCTTTTTAAAACCCACATATACGGATGGAGATATTCCTGGTTAAGTCCTTCTCCGTAAGCTTCCTTCTGCGCTTTGAGCATCATGCTCTTTAATTCCTCCGCAAACAAAAAGTCCGTCTTGCTCTTCTCAAATACTTCACTCTCAAATAAAAATCTGGAATAAATATCACATATAATTTGGGTGACATCCTGTAACTGGCTCTCAATCAATGCCATTCTCTCGCGTCCACCGGTCTCACGAATCGCTGCCTCCATGATCAGGGCTTCGTTAAAGGTGGAAGCCGTCTCCGCCACCGGCATACTGTAATGAACATTTAAGGGTAAATGCTCCTGTATATTAAGTCCGTGATAAGCATGCCCTAATTCGTGTGCCAAAGTCACTACATCACTTAGAGATCCCGTAAAGTTTGTCAGTACACGGCTCTGCTTTACAAAGGGCATATTAATACAGAATGCTCCGCCAACCTTACCCTTCCTGGGGTAAAAATCAATCCAGTCATTATCAAATGCACCTTCCACCATATCCGCCAGATCTTCTGAAAAGCCTCGAAAATGCTTTACCAGATAGACTTTGGCATCCTCGGCCGTAAAGGTTGTGTTACTTTCACCAATCGGTGCAAATAAGTCATACCAGGGAAGTCCACCTTCATGACCAAGTAATTTTGCCTTATGCTTTAAATATTTATGAAATACAGGCAGGTATTCCTGAATTGCTTCAAGAAGAGCATCTAACGTTTCCTTTTTCATTTTTGACTGACGCAGGGTTAAAGCTAGCGGGGATTCATAACCTCTTAAGTTGCTGATGGTATTCACCTGTGTTTTAATATTGTTTAAGGAAAAGCTGACTGCATCTTTAATCTTTTCATAAGCTTTCAGCTCTGCATAAAATGCATCCTTTCGAACAGCCGCATCCTCGCTGTAGGCCATGTTTCGGATTTCCGGTAAGGTAACAACCTCACCACGGAATTCAACCTCAAGTGTAGAGGTTAGAAAGCTCTGCATTTTACCCCAGGCCATACCCGCGGATAGATTAAGCTTTGCGATTACCTCCTCCATATCATCGCTTAACAAATGCTCCGCTTCCTTCTTCATCTCGTCTATCAGATAATGATAAGCGTTAAGCTTCGGATATTTCTCTATATAACTTTCTATGTTATAGATGTGAGCGATATATTTTTTGATGGCAGCCATTGGCTTTGAAGCCTCACTAAAGCACCGTTCAATGGCATTCCTTTCATTGGCCGTTTCACCGTCGGAGGTGTTGACGGAATATTTGGTATATGCAAAGCAGTTAAGCTTACTTGCTAATAACTGATACTGCTCCATATAGTCAAAGGCACGCAGCAAATTTTCTTCTTCGCTCTCCCGATTAGAGGACAAGCTCTTACTGAATTCATTGATTTCCTTGACCAGGCTCTCAAGCCTTACTCGGTCTTCCTTATATTTTATATCCTGAAACCCATTGTAAAGTACATCCAAAGACCATTCCTTATTCATATCTCTCGTTCCCTTCCATCTCTAAATTTAATAGTAATTCCTTTATATGCAAACCTCCAGCATATCCGACTAATTTTTTATTCGCACCGATGACACGATGGCAAGGGATAATGCACATAATTGGATTAAAATGATTGGCCATGCCAACCGCTCGGCACGCCTTTGGATTTCCAACCGCTTCCGCCACCTGCTTATAGCTTCGTGTTTCACCATAGGGGATTTGAACCAGTGCCTCCCAGACCCTTTTTTGAAATGGTGTACCCGCGGGATTTAACGAAAGCTGAAAAATCTTACGTTTTCCCTCCAGATATTCATAGAACTGTTGAGCCGCCTCTTTGATACGTTCGGTTTCCTCCAATTGAATTTCATTTTCATCCTTATGAAGTTCTTCCGTTATTGATAAATCCGTTATTCCATGTCCGTCTTCCGCTATGACCACCCTACCGATTTTCGTTTCATAATAATAAACGTATTTCATCGTTAACCTCTTTTCCGATATGTATATGATCTCTAATTACCGTTTCCATAGGAAACGTAATGATTTCCTTTTCCATATATTTTCTGTTGGCATTGAATTGTCAATAAGCCATTGTTTTTATATATAATGATTTCCCTGTCTGATTTTTATTGTATCTTTCCCTGCTTGCTTCCTGTCTTATTCACCATCCTGCGAATAATCCTGCTAAAATGATAAATGCTGTCGTAGATAATACCAAATGTACTGCGATAAACAAAGAATTCATCCTTATTCCGCCTCATGGGAGGAGAAATTTTACGAAGACTGCCGTCATAAATAACACAGCTGTCATATATCTCCTCGAGTTCTCTTATCGAATTTACTTTTTGTATTTGCAACAGGTACGTAATGAAATCAATGCAGGTATACGAATTTGTTATCGCTACTCTCTTCCTGTAAAGGGAAAGTACTGCATTCAATGTATTATAGATCATTTCCCGTTTATATTTTTTAAAATAGGTTATTTCTTTCCTCAGCCGGTCAAGTTCAGCCTTTGTAACCAAAATTTTGCATATTTTTACATTTACATCATTTCCGCCAATTAAATAACGTCCCGGGTGTTCTGTCACAAAACCACCTAAGATTGGTGAATTTACGTAATATCTCGCAAAGGAATACATCCTTCGTAAATCCCGGTCAAAGGACAGAGAAACATGACTGTATTGATTTCGCGTGAAGAAGCGTATCAATCTTCCCATATTCGTATTCGTAATAATAAATACGACATAGACTGAATGCATTTTCTCAGTTTTCTCTGTTTTCTCCTGCTTTTTCATAAATATCTCCATTCAGCCGAAACACTCTGCCAGTATCCCGTTTATAATATTCCGAATAACATAAATCCTATCGTATTGGTTGCTAAATTTGCCGCCATATGCACGAGCCATGAGGTATACACCGTGTTTCTCTTTTCATCAAACCAGTTAAATAAAAGCCCTGCAACAAACAGACTCAGGATAAGCAGCAGAAATAGCATAATATGAAACCAGTCCGACATAATCGCCACATGATACAGGGAAAATGAAGCCGCACTGAACAGATACGCAACCCTTCGAGAGGTGAATTTCTTTAATATTAAGAATGCAAATCCGCGAAAAAATATTTCCTCCAGAAAGGAGTTAATAAACGAAATATAAAGTGCAACAGCAATAAAGTTATCCTTTTTTACTCCATAGTTCTCTGAAAGTGCTACCGTTACATTAGAAAAATCAAAATACGGTCCCAAAACATAATAGGCTCCCAAAATAAACAAATAGACACCTGCTCCCAAGATAAGCGGGATAAGAATGGATTGATTTTTTACTACTAACAGCTCTTTCAACGAAAAATGCTTGCTGATCACTGCATAGGAGGCGGGCAGGATAAAAAACAGAAACAGCTTAAGGAATGATTTTATAAAGTATTCCGGTGACCATATTGCATCCACGAATGCCATAAAGCTGCAGGCTGCGATAATAATAATTATTATGGTTACATGTTTTCTTTGATTCAGCTTCATTTTATCCTCCGGTAACACTTCATCCTTATATTAATCTTACAATACCTTTCAAATAATGTCCATTCAGAAAATCCAGTAAGCCCTGTAATCTGTTTTCCGCAAAGATTCCTCCGCAGGAATTTCCTAATCCAAAACGTTCATTTCTTCCTTCGTTAAATGATAATAAGCCTATATAGGACTGTTATGAACCATATAATAACATGATACCTCTTTTTTATAAATTCTTCAATTATTTCCCTGTTATTGTTTGTGTCAAGTACTTATTGGCAAAGCCCCATTCAGTTTTTCTTCTAGGATTTTTAGTTGAACTCCCGTACGGATAAGTGTGCCCATTTTCATAGGAA
>JARBTJ010000005.1 GCA_029240245.1 Herbinix sp. | reverse complement strand
GGAAGTTAAGCCCGTAGGAAGCGTTGGAGCGTAGGAATAGTATGTGTTGTGTGTGCAATAGTAAAAACTATATTGTTTCGCAAACGCCTAATTAAATTAAAAAAAGAGAGGAATACCAGCCGATATTAATGGCACGGTATTCCTCCCTTTTTGCAGGATATTGCATATTTCGATAGTAAATGCCGTTATAAAGCTTAGATCCCCTTCAAAATGTTTTTCAATGCATCTGCTGCAATTGCAAATAATGCGGGGCCATTGTCGGCGGATTCCTCGGATACCGAATTTAGCTCCAGCTTAGCAAAGCCGGTAAATTGGCCGAGATGCGGTTCTAAGGATAAGAAACCTTCATAACCTCTTTTCTTTAAGGCGGTCAGAATTTCTTTTACATGACCGTCTCCGTGGCCTGCAGGCACAACCTGATGATCCGCAGATAAAGCATCCTTAATATGAACATAAGCGATATATTCTTCCAGAAGCTCATAAGCATAAGGATAGGTCAGTTCATCACACTGAACAAAATTGGCGGGATCAAATACGGTTTTTACATTATCGCAGTTTAATGACTGCATTAAATCCAGACATCGAAGGGCAGTATCACCATAAATATCTTTTTCGTTCTCATGTAAGAGGGTGACGCCGCTGCCCTTCGCCTCCTGCAGAAAGGACGACCAGCGTTTTAAAACCTCATCACGGTACTTTTTGGGTGCCTCTCCCTTAGGGATAAAGAAGCTGAACATTCGGATATAGTTACTCTCGAAAAGCTTAGCCAGATCAAGTGTGTGTTTGAAAAGCTTAAGGTGAGGTTCAAAATCATCCAGAATGGATATTTTACCTACCGGTGAACCGACACTAGAGAGTTTAAATCCCCGGGAATCCATTTGCTGCTTTATAAGTTTTGCTTCCTCAAGGGTATACTCGGTGATGTTGCGACCGTTAACTCCGCGCATTTCAATATAGGAAATTCCGTGTTGATCTAATACGTCCATCTGAGTTCTAAAATCGGAGGAAATTTCGTCCGCAAATGCTGATAAAATGAATTGACTCATGAAAAAGCCCCTTTCTTTATAAAAGTTGTAATATTGCATCTGTTGTTCTATAATACTGGATATATGATTGCTTACATCATTCATCTAATTGTTCAGGAGGAGCATAGAATGGATTATAATTACGGTTACAATAATAATTGTTTTATCTATGACCACTCCCGAAAGGATAAACCAAGTGATATAACCACACATATTCATGATGGTTATGAACTCTACTATTTTATCTCCGGTGATCTTACCTATTATATCGAAGGACAGGCTTATCAGCTGGAGCCTCATGATATTATCATTACAAACCGCCGGGAGCTTCATAGAATTGTTTTTCACTCTCAGGAACCTTATGAAAGAAAATTCATTCATTTTAAGCCGGAATACGTATCCTCATTCCTGCAAAGCGAAGCGTTCAATCCTATTTACTATCTGGAAAAGCGTAAATTAGGTAATTTTAATAAAATAAATGCTGCTGAGGTGGATTCCTCCGGAATATCAAGTCTCTGGAATAAAATTGATGAGGTTTCCAAAGGGGATACACCGGAGGTGCATTTTATGATCAAGCTTCTTTTTATGCAGATGTTGCTTGAAATCAACAAAATTTATGCCAGGAACAAAGCAATCATTACGGATTCCTCCGATAATAATGACAAGGTGGTTGAAATTCTGGATTATATCAATACGCATCTGGAGCAGAAAATTACACTGGATCTGCTGGAGGAGAAATGCTATGTCAACAAATATTACCTTTGCCATATCTTTAAGTCAAATACCGGCTTTACCATCAATGAATACATTACCTACAAACGGATTATCAAGGCACAGGAATTGTTAAACATGAAGGTTTCGGTGCTTGATGTCGCGAATGCCGTAGGCTTTGGTGATTATTCGAATTTCTATAAGGCCTTTAAGAAAATCGTTGGTTGTTCTCCCAAAAAATATATGAAAGGGTAGCAGCGTATGAATAAAGGAAACAAAGCTATTGATTATTTTATTGTCACGGGTTTACCTATCTTAGCAGATTCATAGATGGATAATATAATTTTTAAGGGTTTGATTCCCTCTTCTCCGGTAATCTTTAGAGTCTTCCCTGTCTGAATGGCCTCGATCACATCCTGTATCTGTCTTTTGTGGGAGGTGTGCCAAACGCCGGGCGTGGAGGCCCAACCCTTGATTGCACCGGATCTTATGAATTCTTCGTTATTTGAAATGCTGCCAAAATCATTTTCAGTCACTCCCTCACATTTTAAATTCCAATTTTGAATTTTATCATTAATGATGATGACACTCCCGTCACTTCCGTAGATATCAAGCCTTGTGCAATAGCCCGGAAATGCTGCTGTATTGCCTTCAATAACACCGACAGCACCGCTTTCAAATCTCACGGATGCAATTCCGATGTCCTCCACTTCAATATTCGTATGAGCCCTGGTGGTGCAATAAGAAAAGATTTCCTCCACGGGACCCATGATATATTGTAATAAATCAATGTAATGGATGGACTGGTTCATGAGCGCTCCTCCTCCGTCTAACTCCCAGGTTCCCCGCCAGTCACCGCTGTCATAATATTTTTGGCTGCGGAACCATTTGGTATGGGAACCACCGAAATTAAGCTGCCCAAGCTTGCCCTGTGCAATTGCTTCTTTTAGTCTGACGATATCATCATCAAAACGATGTTGGGAAATAACGCTTAATAAAACGCCTTCTTCGTGACAGACTTTTATCATTTCATTAGCTGCTTCTATGGAAACCTCGATGGGTTTCTCTACGATGACATGTTTCTTTGCCCTGGCAGCCATAATGGCATGCTTGCTGTGCATTCCGCTTGGAGTACAGACACAAACCACATCGATATCCTCTCTGCTAAGAAGAGCTTCTATACTGGTGTCATATTGGCAGTCGAATTTGTCAGCAAGGCTTTTTGCCTTTTCGGGTAGGATATCACATACCGAGATTAGTTTTGTATCTGCGATTTCACTCACTGCAAGCGCGTGTGTATTGCTTATATTACCGCATCCAATGATACCAAAACCTAAGAATTCTTTCATCCTTTTCACCAGACCTTTCCTTATGCTGTCATAAAGTTAATTACCGTAATACCTTTAAATTTAACTTCAGTTTAATTCTAATGATCCTCATGTCCTACGTTAAGTAAATATACAATGGCTATCCTGTATTGTGCTTGTTAAAGCAGGAATGATTGCTGTATTCATAAATGACAAATGAATTGGCTGTAGAACAGCCAATTCACTTGCCGGTTATTGAAATAATATATTAACAAAGGTTCGATGTCATAGTCTGCTTATAAATTCATAATATTGCCTTAACAGACTTAGGACTCCGGCTAACTAATTATTATAAAACTGTTATACTAATAGGTACCCTTCACATCCAGTGTCTTTGCTGTTGTGTTTTCTTTTTGTTTGTTGGATTGTTTAATTCTTTCCTGAAGCATGGAAAGATACAAGTCCTCATTCAGCGGCAGGTCAACCCATTGGTCCGTCCAAGCGGATAAATGCATGGCATTGGAAATGGATAAGCCACGGATACCTTCTTCACCGGGAGCCAATAGTTTGGCACCGTTCTTGATTGCATCGACGAAGTTTCTTAAGATCCCCACATGCTGCAGATTCTGACCCCAGACAGGGATTTCGCATTTCCAGCATTCCGGCTGTCCAAAGCCATCCTTATATTCAGCGCTGAACTGCTGTTCTGTAACGCGAGTTCTCCAGAAAGTAATCTTTCCGTCTTCAATAACGATTTTACCGCGATCGCCGCTTACTTCAAAACGGTTGGTTCCGGGGGTGTCCGAGGTAGAAGTAACGAATACGCCGGTTGCACCGTTTTCGTATTCCACATAAGCGGTTACATCATCCTCAACCTCGATATCATGATATTTTCCAAAACCACAGAAGGCTCTGACACGCTTTGGCATACCACAGGTCCACTGCCATAAATCAAGCTGATGAGGATCCTGATTAAGGAGAACTCCGCCGCCTTCACCTGCCCAGGTTGCTCTCCAGCCACCGGAATTATAATAGCTCTGGGAACGGTACCAGTCGGTAATAATCCAGTTGGTTCTACGTATGCCGCCTAATTCGCCGCTTTCAATTAAATCCTTTAATTTCTGGTAAAGAGGATTGGTTCTTTGGTTATACATAATCCCAAATACCTTGCCCGAGGCCTTGGCTGCCTCATTCATTTCTCTTACTTGTTTGGTGTAAACACCTGCAGGCTTTTCGGTCATTACGTGAAGCTTGTGTTCGAAGGCTTTGATGGCCAGAGGGGAGTGATCGTAATGCGGAGTAGCAACGATTACGGCATCGATTACATTGGCCTCATACATTGCATCTGCTTGATCAAATAACTGTACACTGTCATTTAAATTCTCTTTCGCCCATTTAAGACGGTCAGGGTTAATATCGCAAACTGCTGTAAGGACAGCGCCGGGGATTTCACCTTTGATTATATTCTTGGCATGGATGCTTCCCATGTTACCAACACCAATTATTCCGATACGTAGATTCTCCATTAGTACCTCCTAAAATCTGCAGCCCATTGCTGCAAGATTATTTCTGCTTATTTGTAAGGATTCAAAAGGATCTCTCTGGCAGACATCTTGTTCTACAGCGCACCAGGTAGCACCGATTTCATTGCAGGCAGTGAGGATGCCCTTCCAGTTTAAATTACCTTCTCCGACTTCAGCCATGATTTGCTGGTTGTTGTCACTGATTGCCATATCCTTATAATGTACTACATCCATACGGCCTTGTACCTTTTTGATCCATTCGATCGGGTCCGCACCGCCGGATTGAACCCAGTAGGTATCAATTTCAAACTGGAAGGCTGCGGGATCACTTTCTTCAAACAGAATTTCAATACCGGTCTTATCGCCGAATTTTCTGAATTCAAAATTATGATTATGATAAATTAAGGTTAATCCGTGCTCCGCTAATTTTTTTCCGTATTCGGAGGCCTCTTTCGCAAATTGTACATAACCCTCGCGGCTGGTTCGGTAACTGTCCGGCATACTTCCGATTCCTACATATTTGCAATCCCATAATTTGTGCTGGCTGATAACGCTGTCGATATCATTTTGCAGGCGGTCAAAGCCGATATGGGTTGCGCAGATGGTTAAGCCTGCTTCATCGGCAGTCTCCTTGACAAATTGAGGCTCCATTGGACCGATCGCAGATACCTGAACTGCATTGTAGCCCATTTCTTTTACCTTTTGGAAGGTTTTTTTCAGATCCTCGGGTGTTCTTGTGAATTCCCGCAGAGTATATAATTGTACCGCAATGATTGGTTCTTTCATTATGACACTCCTGTCTTTTAAGTTTTTATGTATCTGTTGCATTTCTCATAATTATAATAGAAAATGGCACAAATATCATTGTGTTTCTTGCCTAAAATATTGCAAATATTGCTTTTTGATTTCTGCAGATTTTACTATATGTAGATGATTGACATTTACATATAAATGATATATCATATTTATAGAAAATGATATATCATTATTCCTGCGATCGAAACGACCGGGAATATGAAGAAACTTTGTTACAAGATAATATGATGAAATGAGGTAGAGCTATGAAACCGGAAATTATTATTGAGAAATATCCGACAGAGGATATTGTTGTCGCTGCAATAAATGGTGCAGAATATGAGATGGATCTTACCGGAGAAGCAGACATGGCTCCGGTGCTCCAGAAGGCGATTGATGACTGTAAGGAAATTGGCGGTGGTGTTGTTTATCTGCCGGAAGGCAGATATGCCCTGAAGTCCTATTTGACAATTAAGACGGGTGTTACTTTGAGGGGTGAATGGATCAATCCGGAGCAGGAGTATAATGCAGGAAGAGGTACTATTCTTTGTTGCTACTGCGGGAAAAATGATGAGCAGGGAACACCCCAGATTACGATGGAGGCTTGTACCGGTCTTGTGAATATGACAATCTATTATCCGCAGCAGGAGATAGAAGCACCTGTTCCATATTCGCCGGCAGTCAGACAGCATGGTGCGGACAGTATGACATTAATGAATGTCACATTGGTAAATCCCTGGATCGGCGTTCAGAGTGGTCCGGATGGTAATGAACTGCATTTTTTGAATAATGTTTACATAACACCGATGCATATCGGATTTTATATGGATATGACAACCGATATTGGGCGTATGCAGAATTTGAATATTTCCTCAAAATATTTGGAGCAGTTTACCCTACTTCCTTCTGACCAGCTGATGTCGGAGAAACAGATAGGAAAGCTCAGAGAGCATATGTTAGCGGAAGTTACCGGTGTATTCATGGCACGCTCCGATTGGGAATATGGTTATGATATCAAGGTGGAGGGCTGTAAAATCGGATTTATGATTACCTCCATGAAGGATGGAGGACCTAATACACAGATATCCGGACTGAACATGCATAACTGTGATATCGGATTTAAACTTGTGAATGTAAACCCTTACGGTGTGGCTCTCTCCAATAGCTCGATTACTGCAGACAGGGAGGGCCTCACAGCTGCGATAGTCAGCGATGTTAAGTTTAGTACCGTCATGCAGCTAAATGGTGTGGATTTGTCAGGACCCTATCAGAATCTTGTCATACATGAAGGGAAAGGACAATTGAGTTTTATTAATTGTACCTTTAAGGATTGGAATGTAAACAGTAGTGCCGTTTTGCAAAAATGCGGCGGACTTTCTGTGTTACAGTGTGAGTTTCTGGGTGAAGGCTTACATTATGATATTAAGGAAGGAGTTAGCGGTACCCAGCTCCTTGGTTGTGATTATCATGGAAATGTCAGGATGACGGTGGATCAAGAAGCTACAGCCGAATTGGTCATCTCAGAAGAACCGCTTGATTTACCGGTAGCACCGAGAAAGGGGCATAAGCCTTACCCGTTCCGACTGCATGCATCCACCTCCCTATTATATAACATTCTTGATTATGGTGCCGTAGCAGATGGAAAGACGGATAACACAGCAGCCTTTCAGACTGCTTTAAATGAAGCACAAATCACGGGAGGAGTGGTATATGTACCTGCCGGTTGGTACCGTTTTAACAATAGTATAACGATTCCCTCCGGTGTGGAGCTGCGAGGGTCCTACGCAGTACCCTGCCACACGCTGGGTGGCGGAAGCGTGCTGCAGCCCTTTGGAGGCAAAGGTGATGAAGAGGGAACTCCATTTGTTATCATGGAAGCGGATTCCGTTGTGAATGGACTCTTAGTTCATTATCCGGAGCAGGATCCTACTTATCCGGTGGCTTATCCATGGTCAATTCAGGCTCAGGGAAATTACTGCCGTATTATCAATACCGTGTTTGTAAATTCCTGGCTTGGACTGGATCTTGGTACCTATGGTTCCGAAAACCATTATGTATCCTATATCTCCGGTGCACCGATACGCTGTGGGGTATTTATCGGTAATAACAGTAAGGAGGGCTGGATTGAAAATGTTCAGTATAATCCTCATTATTGGTATCGCAGCAGTCTGCCCAACAAGCCGAAGAATGAAACCTGGAAATCCTTCTGGCATAACCAGATTAAATATCTGGATGCCTTCAAATTCGGTTACAATGAGCAGGTGCATTTGTTGGGTACCTTCGTATTTGCAGCAAAGCATGGATTGTATCTGACCATGCAGGAAGGAAAAGGGACATCAGGGACCTTTATCGGACATGGAACGGATGGCGGCGAGAACGGGCTTTATATCGACGGAGCAGGAGAGGTTGACTTTATCAATACAGAGCTGGTTACCATAGAATCTCCGAATACAAGAATCTATCTACAGGTTGCAAAGAATGCGCCTGGACAAATCCGATTCTACAATACTCTGATGTGGGGAGCACCACATTACGCTGTTGTTATCGACGGTGGTGATGTTGACCTGCAGCAGTACAATGTAGTAGATCAGGGGAAAACGGCTATTACCGTAAATGGTGGTGATTTAAGAGCGATCGGAGGTTTCTTCTATAATAATGCTAATCATGTGGTTATGAATGGAGGAAAAGCCTTGGCAGCAGGAAATATGACAGTTAAGAAATCAAAAGAACGTGATACCATGGAGAGCTGTCTTGATGTAAATAAGAATGGTGGAATCCTGGAAGAACGATTTAACTGGGCAAAATAGCAAAAATGATTCATGAAATTATTAAGTATGCAATATTTTGCTTTCTTTATTTCATCGAAAAAGGAACAGTAGAACTTGTAATAGATCCGAAACGGATCTGTTATCAAAGTTTTTCTGTTCCTTCTTTTTATATAGCAACATCGTTTTTGGCAGAGCAAAAAGTTTTATGATTTGGTTAATAGCTTCTAAAAGGGTAACCAGGATGAATGGCTTGACAATGCACCTACCATAAATAAAGCCCGTGATACCGATATTACTAAATGAATTGAGGTGGTTTCATTTGGTAATATCTTTACCATGGGCTTTATCGTAGGTATAAATTATATTCAGGTATAAACTAAATATCAGGTATAAACTAAATATCAGGTATAAACTAAATATCAGGTATAAATGATAAATTAGGTATCATAAATGGTTGGTAACATCATTTTGTAAGCTTACTCCACTTTATCCTGAATCATCACATCATCAAACAATGCTGAGAAGTCGCCCGAAGCATTGCCTTCAAACCCAAGAATAATAGCAGTCACTGTTTTTCCTACAAGTTCACCGCTTCCAAATGTGCAGGTGCTGTCATACCAGCATCCGACGCTGCCCTTTTTATTTTTCGGGCTGATGCCTGCGCCGTTTGTATCCTTGATATCATATTCGCTTAAGCGGGTACCGTCATTAAATAATAAATCAACACCGGTATAAAGGCCAAGTTCATTTTCTGCATATCTGGAAAATTGAAGCTGCATACCTTCTGTAACAGTTATTTTAACAGTGTTGGTCTTATAATAATAACTGGAACCGGATGCATTTGCCTTACCGGAGAGTTTGGCTGCGTAAAGGCCGTTCTTAGTCAAGTCACTTTCAATTATCTGGCTATTGTTTCCTGATACTTCCTTTAATGTAACCTGTGCCGGTTCATAGTAGCAAGGATCAATCTGCATAACCTTATCTAAGGTACGTCCGTTTTGTGTAAATGTAGTTGCACGGTATTCAAAGCTGTTTCTGAAATAAATGGGTCCGTTGGAATACGGAATAGGGATTTCAGTAGTAAATGACGTCTCGTCACGAAGTGCCTTAGCGGCTGCAGAGGCCAGTCTCATGTAATAATCGGAGGAAACCCAGATACCATCCTTTGCAAAGGTTTCAAAGTATTGATCCGTCGGTATATCAAAATAGTCAACAGCACCCTTGATTAGATTTGTATCTTCTTCAAACTCATCCAACATTGCATAATATACGGAGGTGAGTCCTAAGCTTTTTGCATTTGCAATCTGCTGCCATAAGAGCATACCACCCTCACGACTGACCTCGCTGAAGTTTCCATCGCCACCCAGCCAGTTACCGCTTCCGGCAAATACGACAGGGAGATAATCGACATTGTTGGTATCACACCAGCCCTTATCAGGTACCATATATTTGTTCTTGTATTCTGCCGCTGTCTGAACGGAATTATAAACACCAACCGTCCAAGGGGAAACGCAGTCGAGTGATTGGTATACCTCAGTATAATTAGCCATCGCTCCATCGGAGTTGGTTCTCCAGCCTCTCGGTGTACCGCCGATTACATAACAGCCACGGCTTTGGAAAAATTCAATAATTTCTATGGTCTGTTCCTTGTTACATCCTAAATCATAACCAATACCCCAGATTTCAACGACCGGTTTCCCGTCTACAGTAGCGTAATTCGGGGAGGAGGTCATTGCTCTTGCCTGTTCGATTTCATAAACCCAATCGGTTTTCATTCTTTGTACAATGGTTTCATCCGAACCGTTTAGGTCGTAGCACATATAAAAGAGACGGTCAGTTCTTTCTGCTGCATTTTTAATATAATTTAAATAAGATTTTTCGCTTTTGGTAACGGACTTTCCGATACTACCAACGAATCTCTGGATAGCTACGCCGTCCATGTCGGTTTCTTCTAACCAATCAAACTGCATTTCAATAACAGCTTCGTCTTTATCATTATATAGACCGGTAGGACGTCCGTTGCCTAAGTTTGCAAAATTGGTTTGATAAAGCAGTTCATCCGGAAAATCCGATAAATCAGGGAAACTTAATACGTGAACATTTACTCTGGAACCGGGTCCCGGAACATTACCATATGCCCAGTGAATCCAGTCGCCTGGCTGGCTGCCTGCATGATGCCAGACCTGATAGCCCGCGAAGGATTTGCCTGTAAATTCATTATCAAAGGTATTCGGTGTCTCGGGTATCGGTTCGGAATCAGGATCTAATTTACCATAACGGAGGCTAACAGATTTTATGTAATTATCACCGCCGTTATAACCCATTCTAAAATCAGAACCGGCCATTAGCCCTCCGGCTAAAAGTGCATCGGTTACAGCAACAGAGGTGGTTACCCAATCTCCGGAATTGCCCTTGGCAAAGTCAGCAATCGCACAGCTGTTGGTTTTTGAGTTATAATTAAACCATAAATTTGTATTACTATTATCGAGATAGGTAATATCGATAATCATATTTTCTTCTGTAGTAGATACCTTAGTGCGATCAGCCATAATATAAAGAAACTTGCCTGACGGTACCTTTCGACATGGAACACCGTCAAGGGTATCTTCCAAGGTATAAGCTTCGGAGCCTTCCGCTTTTACATCAAAGAAGTCCATATTAAACTTTTCGACGCCTTCCTTGGAAAAGTCGATATATGCAACGACATCCGGATCAGTGGAAGTGTTTTCCGGTTCGGGGGTTACACTCGGTTGGGGATCGTTATCCTGGTTGTCTGTTTCATCGTTTTCACCTGTTTGTGGGACATTAGAAGCGACTTCCTGATCATTGCCCTTATCTTTTGCGGGTTGCTTATTTAACAATAATGCTACTCCTGTTCCGATCAATCCCAGCACCAGGACAGCACTGATACATAATACGATAATCTTGTTTTTGTTCATAAAATCCTCCTTAAATTGCATATAAATATTTTGATTTATTGTTATTTATATCATATCTGAATAGATTCCGAATCATCACCTCCTGAATAGATACAAATTATAAATTGCTTGCAGATTTTCCTTTAAAATTGAAGTTGATATAATTTCATATATCAATAGGATATAAATAAGTTAAAATTGAAAATAATCTGCGAAATTATTGACTAAATGATATACTTAATATTACATATTAATAAAAATAAGTCAATTAAAATATATCAAATAAGGATTTGCTGAACCAGATATATCATGAGATTTTGTATGATATGTTATAAATACAATATAAATGCAAATAATTATGCAATAAATTACCAAAAGATTGGAATGATTAATAAAACATACCAATCATTTCCACAAATGAAAAAGTGTACAAAATGTGAACAAATTGATATATTTAATATTGATTTCTTAAAAAGGCTGTGATAGAATAGGATATATCAAATAAGAGATTTTACCGGAACATTGAAATTGGGCTGTTTACATATCGGTAAGCCTCTTATTTTGAATAAATTAAATGGGCAAATTTGACCCGGATAAAGGAAAAGGAGAGGTAATATGAAAAAGGTGATAAGTTTTGTATTGGTAGCTGTTCTTCTTATGGCAACTACCATAACAGCAAGCGCTTTTGAAGCAGTTGCTGATGGTTACACACGTTATGAAGGTGAGAATGGAACAATCGTTGGCTCCAACGCTCCGAATGGTTTAGGAACAGATACTGGCGAACAGTTCTCCAATGGCAGTGCAGCAGGTTACTTAGATGTTGGCAGAGCAAAATTTGCTGATCTTGATGCAACCTTCTCTAACACAGCTCATGTTGAATTAACAGTTACGGCTGCAGCAAGCGGTACAGCAGATGTTATCGTTGGTTATACCTGTGCTGATGATGCATTATTAGTGGCTATTCAAGCTAACGATGGTGCTCCTGTAGAAGTTCCGTTGGTACCTGCGAAGGGAAATACAGCAGTTCAGTTAGACCTTAAAGAAGGCGAGAATACAGTTTATGTTTCTACTACAATCTTAGATGAAGCTGGTGCTCAGCATGGTTGGGTTAACATTGACTATATTGATGTTAAATCTGCTGAAGCTGGTGCTGTTGTAGAAGATACAGCTGCTCCTGCAGATGAAACTCCTGCAGAAGAAGCTGCTGCTCCTGCAGAAGAATTACCGGAAACAGGCGACACTTCCGTAGTTCCGTTATTAGTTGCTGGCGCTGCTTGCTTATTAGTTGCTGTTGTAGCTAACAAGAAATTAAGAAAGAACGTTCTTAACTAATATTAATGAATTGGCCGCGATAATAACATATACTATTATCGCGGCTTTCTTTAAATTATCAGAAATAAATGCAGAGAGACTCTTGCTGATATATGTCGGCATTGAATGACCAACTGGATATATTTGGCTGGTCGGCGGAGCTGTTTGTGATAAAAAGTATAGTTTTATATAACTTTTTAGAAAAAATTGGGCGCTTTCTTTTGCTATAATCAGTCATGACTTGACAAGAAATAGATAAATGATATAATAACTAATTATAAAATATGAATATTAATGTATTTGGTATAATATATCTTTTTTTGGTAGATTGTGATAGAAACAAGGAAAGGATTCGATAGAGATAAAATGAGTGAGAATAGACTATTATACGAGAAAATAATTAGTTATTTAAGACAAGAAATAAATAGTCAGAATTTTAAGCCGGGAGATAAGCTCCCGACGGAAAAAGAACTTGCCCAGAAATTTGGTGTAAGCAGAATAACCTCAAAGAGAGCGTTGGAGGATTTAAAGTCCGAGGGGCTAATCTATAGGGTTCGGGGAAGCGGAAGCTTCGTATCCGGTTTGGAGAAAAATCTTGATAAGTTTTTAAGTAATAATGTGAATAACCGTCTGGATTACAGCAGGGTTGTTCCTATTGTACTTCCGTTTGATGTATCGAATGGGGGTATTATGAATTTGGTCATCGGAGCGTCCAGAGTTATGGATGAAAAAGGATATATCTTAAGCATCCATTGCGGCAATACGGATAATAACGAAGAGAAGAAGCTTCTGTTAAGTCTGTATGATAAAAATGTGGCCGGTATTATCCATTATCCGATATCGGATAGAAAAAATCTTGAAGTAATGAATTACTTATACTTAAATAACTACCCGATTGTAACCATCGATAAGTATTATGAGAGTATTCCTATTAGTTATGTCGTGAGCGATAACTTAAGGGGCTCATATGAAGCGGTTCAGTATCTGATCAGTAAAGGTCATACTCGTATTGCATTTGTATCGGATGGTAAGATTGAGGATGCTACCTCAATCAGAAATCGTTACTTTGGCTATTGTAAGGCATTGAATGAAAATAAGATCGAGATTGATGAACAAATCGTGAAAAGCGGTTTGTATGATATGGAAATCAATCATGATAATGAAATATATAAGAAGGTTGTAAAAGAGCTGTTTGATCAGGGAGTCACCGGAATCTGTGCGATTAATGACTACGTTGCATCAACTTTGATGAAAGCTGCGACAGCAACCGGCATATCGGTACCACAGGACTTATCAATCATAGGCTTTGATAATCTGGAATTTGGTAAATACTTATCAGTTCCGTTGACAACCGTACAGCAGAATTTCTATAAAATAGGTAAAGTTGCTGCTCAGATGCTGTTAGAAGGAATCGAAGGCGGAGAACATAAATGCTTTAAAAACATAGTACCTACGAAGCTGGTAGAAAGAGATTCCTGTAGTAACATATTGGTTAGGCAAATGTAAAATTAGCCTTTTATAGATATAATGAATATGAAGATACTCTGAAAACAAATGTCATTTTAGGTAGGACGGTATCTCGATATATGAGATACGTGTTTACCTTAGATGGCATTTTCTTGTATGAATCATAGGGATGACAGGTTCTTCAAATGATATAAAGATGATATATTAATCATTGACACTCATACCTTAATATGAGATAATAAGATATATCAAATAGTAAAATAATAAGGATGATATATTAAAATGTGATGCAAAGATTGATATGAATTTGGAGGGCAGAATGGATAAGAAAAGGATATGGCAATTAATTGGTATAATAGGAATTGTGATGGTTGTCTGTATTGGCGCCATCATGATAGGACAGATGAACAAATCTAAGGAAAATAAGGGGTCTGAAGACATTGCGTCGGACGAGAATGATTCGGATGAGAATGATTCTGAGGATGCTGATAATTCAAAGGAGGAGAAACCTGCCAATAGCCAATTTGTTATGCCGGAGGTAACCTGGCGTCTGGCTCCTATGAAGTATGAAACCAACGATACCGTTGTTATGGGATTTGATATACGTGATTTCGGTGTGGAACCTAACTCCGGTGTCGATGTTACGAATAAAATCCAGGCAGCTTTAAGCGTTTTGGGACGTGATGGCGGAGGAACCCTGTTCCTGCCGGAGGGCCAGTACATAGTAAAAGGTAAATTAAGCATTCCGAAGGGAGTCACGATTTGTGGCGATTGGCAGAACCCGATTGACAACCCCGAGGTTAAGGGAACAATCATTTGTGTGTATGACGGCAGAGGGAAAGTGAATGGAGATCCTTTCATCACAGTTCTTCCGAATGCTAGCGTAAGGAATATCACCTTCTGGTATCCGGAGCAGAAAGCAGATGATATTGTAGAATATCCCGCAACCATCCGCCTATATGATCCGACCGTATGGGGTGCTGACTATACTCATGTAAAAAATTGCACCTTTGTTAATTCCTATATCGCAATTAAGCAGGGACCGAATGCAAGTAACAGTCCCAATGTGCAGAATGTTTACGGAACCGCATTGTATCAGGGTTTAAATGTAGATGGATTGATCGATGTCGGACGTTTTGACTTTATAACATTTTCTCCTGATTTCTGGGCAAAGTCAGGTTTGGAGGGAGCTCCTGCAATCGATGGACCACATAAGGATTATATCTATGCGAATGCAACCGGTATTATACTAGGGCGTGTTGACTGGTCCTATTTCACCAATACTCATATTATTGGATATAACACAGGCATGCGTTTTACGTCCGCTATCAATGCCGATACGTTGCAGGTAGAACATAATTACCCGAATGGTCAGGTGTATCGTCATACGTACACAGACTGCCAGACAGCGATTATGATTGATGGTCTTGCTGCTGTGGGTGAATCCTTTGCAGAAATTAAGATTGAAAATTGTATCACCGGTATACATACGAAAGCGAATTCCAATGCTGCCGATACACACGCACAGTTTTATAACAGTGAAATCAACGCAACGGAATACGCAGTCAAACAGGAAGGCTTTGGTAAATTACAGCTGCTGCAGTGTACCATTCAAAACGGTGAAGTATATTCCAATAATGGCATTGTTGCTTATACCGGATGTGAATTTAATACAACTGGGGAACACATAACCTTAGATACCGGAACAAACAGTGCTATATTAACCGGTAATACGTTTAAGGGTGAGCCATCCATAAATAATGTTGCACTCTGTAAAGTCAGTCTGGATGAGCAACCGGTACAAATTTCGAAATTAAAGGAAATTCCTGATACGAACATCCAGGTATGCAAGCCTGCTAAGGATGAGCTCTATGTCGTGGAAGCGGACGGAACTGGTGAGGCAGATGCGACCGGCATTATACAGGAGCTGCTTACGAAAGCAGGGAATGGAGGCGGCGGCATCGTGTTCTTGCCACCGGGAAATTACCGTATTGATGGAAATCTGACCGTACCGACCGGAGTTGAATTCAAAGGCGCAGTTGACCTGGGTAGAAACCCGATTAATTTAGGTTCCATCCTTCAGATCTATGGTGGAGCCGGCGATGCAGATGGAACCGCAACGGTTACTCTTGAACAGGGTAGCGGTATCCGCGGTTTGGTGTTTAATTATCCCGAACAAGATTACATTAATATTAAAGAATATCCTTATGGTGTGAGAGCAAATGGTGCGGATATCTATGCGGTTAATGTTTCGTTCCGAAATGGTTATAATGGTTTGGATTTTATGACAAATCGTTGTGACAATCATTATGTGGAATATCTTGCCGGTGTTTGTTTAAATAATGCAATCAAAATCGGTGGAGGCTCCACCGGCGGAAAGTTGATGAATATACAGACCAATGGTAACTGCTTGACTTCGGGCGATGAAGCAAAATTCGGAACCTGGCCGAATTCCATTTCACCCCAGAACCAGGAGGCCAATACAAAATCCGTGCACAAATTTATGCAGGAAAATTTGGTGGTATTTTTAATCGGCGATGTAACCGATGAATTGTTGTTTGATAACTTTTCCTACTTTGGTGGGCAGTCCATGAAATTTGTGGAGGAAAACGGGAAAGGAGCTTCAGGTTGGTGCGTGGGCCAGGGAATTGACTATTCAACCCAGTCCTTCGTATTTGAAAAAATTGACCATATGCAGTTTATTAATACCCAGCTGGTAAGCTTTAAAAATGATTACGTTCAGACAGATTATTTAAGCCAGATCAGATTGGATGAACGCTTTGATGGAAGTGTAGATTTCTTTAATGTAGCATTCTGGGGAGGTACTGCGAATAATATTATCGTGAAAGGCGGTCATCTAAATTTATATAACGGTAATATATTCAATGTTCCTGCACCTTCTATGATTGTTGAAGGGAACGCTTCTGCGGACTTGGTAAATCTATCCTATAACAATGACGGTGATTTACAGCTGGTTCGTAACGGAATGGATAAAATGCGACTGATTTCTATGACCTACAACAAAAATATAAATACAACCCAAGGCTTTAAGGAATTCAGAAATATTACCAAAAAGGGTGAGCGGTTTGCTGTTCCTGCAAACTCATTTAATTTAACTTCCGGCTCGGATATATACTTTGCTGAAAACTTTGTTAATTATCCGGTTTCCAATTTAAACGGTGTGCAGGATGCCCTTGGCAATACGGATAATTTCAGTGAAATTCAAGCTCCTACAAAATCAGCCAATGTATCACTGGTGAAGGATGCGAATGGTGCATATGCCAGAATTTATTCGGATAATACAGTAGCTCAGTCTTATATGTACAATCATTCTATGGATTTGCCGGTCGGACTCGAGAGCAGCAATTACACTGTTGAATCTAGACTTAAGCTGGATCAGATCTGTAAGAACAGGGATGCCAGATTATTCTGCTGTATGCATAATGTGAAAAACGGTACTGAAACCGGAACCGTACTTTTATTTAACTTTAAGA
Source organism: Herbinix sp. (assembly GCA_029240245.1). Taxonomy (GTDB): domain Bacteria; phylum Bacillota; class Clostridia; order Lachnospirales; family Lachnospiraceae; genus Mobilitalea. The sequence goes on along the minus strand of JARBTJ010000005.1, from coordinate 94,686 downwards.
ATGATTTCGCATTTGAAGTTAATAACCAGTCCATTGCAACCTGGGAAGAGGGTGTATGGTACCGTGTTGTGATTGATCTTAAACTGGCGGACATTAAGAATAAATCTTATAAAGTAAGTCTGTATGACGATAATAACAAGCTGATAGCAGCATCGGATGACATTCCCTTCAGCGGCAGTCTGCAGAATAACAATGATGGTTTTGGTGCATTTATTTACGGAGCACTTAGTGGCACTATTAGTCAGGAACCCAGTGCCAACGATATTCTGGTAGATTATGTTGCCGTCTTCCGTAATTAAGTAATCAAAAGACAAAAGCTGAACATACCAAGGAATGCGGTATTTGAAATAATCGAGTGTAACAGAGAAACATCCGGTAACAAGGGTGATTATAAAATCAAATGACATAGGTATGTAATACAGTAAAAAAATAATAAAAGGCGATTGCGAAACTCAAAATCTGTATTAATTGTGTGTGCAATAGCAAAAACTATATTGTTTCGCAATCACCTATAAAAAATAATAACATAAGGAGAAATTATATGCTGAATAATAGACAGATTGACAGAATGCTATCAAAGTTAAGAAGATTTGAAAATACCTTAGCTCCGATGATGTTTGAGAAAATTGGCGAAGTGGGAGTGAAAAAATTCCAGACGCTTGAAGAGCTTCATGATATACCGGAGGACGGCGTGTTTACTCCTTGCGAAAAGGGTGACAAATGGGGCGGCAATGAAAGTACTTATTGTTGGTTTAAGGGACAGTACAGTGTTCCGCAGGAATATGACGGAAAGACCCTGTATATTTATCCAAAAATTGAAGGCTATGAAGCCATGCTTTGGGTAAACGGAGTACCTTTTGGAACATTTTGTACAAAAATCGTAGTAACCGGACATGGAAATCACTATTGTGATATGTTAAAGCAAGAGGTAAAGGCAGGAGAGGTAATTGATATCGCACTTGAATATTATTCCGGCCACTATGTAAAGGGATGTGAACCATTTTCTGATAGTCCGGTAAGTGATTTCGTGTTCAACTTTAATTCGCTTGACATCTGTCTGAAAAACGAGGAAATCTGTGATGTGTATTTTGATTTAAGAACCTTAAACCAGCTGGTAAATACACTGGAAGATAGCAGCTTCCGTCGTGCCGATGTGATTAATACCCTAGAAAAGGTGCATGAGGTTCTGTATTATGATTTTGATAATGTGGATGAAGAGACCTTTCTGCAGTCAGTTCGAGAGGCAGGAATACTTTTAAAGACAAAATTAATCCAGACCAATTCAGAAACCGCAGGCTTTGCGGGCTTTATCGGTCATTCCCATATGGATACTGCATGGCTTTGGCACCGGGGTGAAACTGTGAAAAAGTGTGCCAGAACCTATTCCAACCAGTTGAATTTAATGCAGCAGTATCCGGAATATAAATTTATACAGAGTTCTGCTTTCCATAGTGAAGTGATACGAAAGAATTATCCGGAATTATTTAAGAATATTCAGGAAAAGGTTGCGGAAGGCAGGTATGAGCCAAACGGAGGCGTTTGGATTGAATGTGATTGTAATATACCAAACGGTGAATCCATGGTGCGACAGTTCTTATGGGGACAACGCTTTACCAGAAAATATTTCAACTATACAGCTGACTGTTTCTGGCTGCCGGATACCTTTGGTTATAGCGCTGCTATACCGCAGATTATGAAAGGTTGTGGTGTTGACTACTTCCTGACGACCAAAATGTCCTGGAATGATACCACCAACTTCCCATATGACACCTTTTACTGGCAGGGTCTGGATGGAACCAAAGTTCTCACACATTTGAACAAAACACATCTCTGGCCGGATGTGGAGGCTACCGTAGATCATGTGGAAAAAGGCAAAGATTCTGTTCGTGAAAAGACCGTATCCAATATGAGATTATTATCCTACGGCTTTGGTGACGGAGGAGGCGGACCTCAGTTTGAAATGATTGAAATGTCCAGACGTATCAAGGACTTAGAGGGAGTTCCGAAGACGGAGCATATTACAGTAAGTGAGTTTATGAAGCGGCTTGAGGCATCCGTGGTAGAGCCTTCTGTTTATTCCAATGAGCTTTATCTGGAATTACACCGCGGTACACTTACCAACCAGCATCCGATCAAACGGAATAACCGTCTGGCTGAGATTAGCTTGCGAGATTTAGAATACATAACGGTGCGTAATGCTGTTGAGGATAAGATTGTGGCGTCGGATGAAGTCATTCATCCGCTCCTGGAAACCCTGTTGATCAACCAGTTCCATGATATTTTACCCGGAACCTGCGTGCCGAGAGCACATCAAGAGGCGATAGCCGAGGTATCCGAAGTTATCGGCAGGGCAAAGGAATTAATTATGGCTTCCATACCTGCTGATCAGGACGAATATGCAGTTTCCGTGATTAATACACTTTCCTTTGAAAGAAATGATGTTGTATACATCGATTATAAAGATGGCTACATTGTGGAGGGTGATTATGCACAACAGCCGGTTACAGATTTACACGGAAATAAAAAGCTTGCAGTAATGGGTGTCAAAATCCCTGCATTTGCTTCTGTAACATTGAAATTAGTAAAGGGTTCTTTGGATGTAGTGTCTGTATTCCAATTACATAAGGACGAATTAAAAACTCCTTATGCAAAGATAGTCTTTGATGAAAAAGGATTTATTGATTCCTTTGTAGATACAACACAAGGTAGAGAATTAAGAGGAAAAGGTTTTGCTTTCAATACCTTCCTGATGGCAGAGGATGTTCCGAATGCATGGGATAACTGGGATGTTGATGCTGATATTGAATTTAAGTTCCGTGATACCTCCAAGCTGTTAGAACGTACTATTGTATCAGACGGTCCGGTTGAATTAAGAATTAGAAGCAAATACCAGCTGAGTGAAAAATCAAGTATTCTTCAAGATATGATTTTCTATGCAAACAGCCCTGAGGTTCGTTTTGAAACAATAATGGATTGGCAGGAGGAACATCGTTTCTTGAAGACAGCCTTTGATACAACCATTTTCTCGGATGTGGTTAGAAATGAAGTTCAATTTGGCTTCATAAAGAGAAATACAACCAGAAATACCGCAGAAGAAAAGGCGAAATTTGAGGTATCCAATCAAAAATATTCAGATTTGTCCGAGAGCAGATATGGTGTATCCATATTAAATGATTGTAAATACGGTATCTCCGTGAAGGATTCACAGATGAGATTATCCCTTCATAAGGGCGGAACCAGACCGGATTTTCACGGGGATAAGGGTATTCATGAATGTACCTATTCCTTCTACCCTCATAATGGAGGTTTTGGTGCTGAAACGGTTATCCAGCCGGCATACTGCTTAAATTATAAACCGATTGTAGTGACAGGAAACTATCAGAAAAATTCCTTTGCAGCACTTAATTGCGACAATATCATAATTGAAGCAATAAAGCCCTGTGAGGATCAGGAGAAAGCATTTATTATTAGACTTTATGATGCAGAAGGTACCTACACCAATGCAGTACTCAGTTTGCAGGAGGATGCGGCTGAAGTAGCGGTAACCGATATGCTCGAGGAGGCTCTGGAAGTGCTTCAGGAGAAAAACAATATTAATCTTGTATTCCGTCCTTTTGAAATCAAGACGATTAAAATAAGCTATTAAGATTAACCGAAAATAAAAAATACTCACATTTGTACTTTAAATGTGAGTATTTATAATGATGATTTTGGCTCATTTATTGCAATGAAAAATATTATTTAGGATTAAGTAATGAAATTTATATGAAAACAGAGAGGCATTAAGATGAAGGTGGAGCAGTTTAAATATAAAGATTCAACACTTCCGGTAAAGGACCGGGTTGAAGATCTGTTAGGAAGAATGACCTTAGAAGAAAAAGTTGCGCAAATGGATATGATCCGTGGCGTGGAGTTGGCAACCAAAATACATGAAGCACATTTTTGCTCTGTTGCGGAAAACTCCGATTTTTACTGGGATAAGGTAGATAAAAGTATTGGTGCAAAAGGAATTGGATTTGTCCATGATGTTTACTCCGTCCCGGCTGTGTTAAATAAGCTTCAGCATTTTTTTGTAGAAAAAACAAGACTTGGTATCCCTTGTATTTTTACCGGTGAGGCTCTGCATGGAATATCTTATCCGAGTGCCACCGTATTTCCTATGCCGATAGCCATGGCATCAACCTTTAACCGTGAACTGGTACATAAGGTAGGGCATGCGATCGCAGCAGAAACAAGAAGTATCGGTATTTGCGAGATACTTGCTCCAAATCTTGATGTAGCAAGAGATGCAAGATGGGGCCGTGTGGAGGAAACCTTTGGTGAGGATACCTATCTGTCTTCCCAAATGGCATATGCAATCATAACCGGAGAGCAAGGGGAGGATGTAAGCAGACCCGATCAGATTGTATGTGAACCGAAACATTATTGCGTACACGGAATTCCGGAGGGTGGAACGAATTGTTCACCTGCAAGAGTTGGTATCAGAGAAGTGGAAACCAGCTATCTTCCGGTATTTGAAGCCGGTATCAAGAAGGCAGGAGCCTATAATGCGATGGCGTCCTATAACTGTATTGATGGGGAAGCTGTCATAACCTCGGAGCATTATTTGAGAGAAGTGTTAAAGGAACGTTATGGTATGAAGGGTTATGTGCGTGCTGATTTCGGCGCAGTAAGCCGGTTGAAACACACACACAGAATGACGAAGGATAACAAGGAAAGCATTGAACTTGCTGTAAACGGTGGTTTGGATGTACAGGGCTTTGATTTCCCGAATCGTACATGGCAGGAAGCTTTGATCGAATTGGTGCAGGAGGGTAAAATTGCTCAGGACATCATTGATGATGCGGTTTCCAGAATTCTTCGTGTTAAATTTGACTTAGGCTTATTTGAAAATCCTTATACGAACGAATCCAATTATAAAAATGTGATTCGCTCAAAGGAACATAAAAATATTTCCTATGAAGGAGCAAAACAGTCCATGGTTCTTCTTCAGAATAGGAATAAAATATTACCGTTAAGCAAAGATGCGGCCTCCATCGCTGTCATAGGACCAAGCTCTGGAACCCAGAGGATCGGAAGCTATTCCTCGGTGCCGTACGGTTATGAGGTAAATAGTGTATTCCAGGAGATAAAAAAAGTGGTCGGTGATAAAACGGTTGTCAGACAAAGCGACGGCTGTGGAATTACGGAGCATGATGTTTCCTTGATACCAAAATCCTGGTATCCGGAAAAAATTAAAATGGAGTATTTTAACAATGATAATTTTGAAGGGGAACCGATTGGAACCGAGATTGTTGAATTAATCAATTTTAACTGGATCCTTGCGAAACCTCACAGAGACCTTGAATTTAATGGGTATTCCGTACGTATGAGTGGCAAGCTGAAGGTAAACACCCATGAATTTATGGATGCCGACTCCTTTATCGGTAAATTGATCTTTACAACCAATGATACAGTACGCATTAAAATAGATGGTAATTATATCATTGAAAGTTTTGGTGATAAAAAAATGCGTCTGCCCCATTGCATATTTGAATTTGTTAACGGTGCAGAGCATGAGTTTGAAATAGAATATCTTTGTGATGTTAACGGAAACGATTTGAGCTTCTGCATCGATCATCACGAAGAATCCTTAGATAAAGCAATTGAACTGGCGAAAAACAGTGATTATGTAGTACTTGTATGTGGTGATAATAAGGTTACCAGCGGAGAAGGAATGGACCGCTGTGAACTAAAGTTACATGGAAAGCAACAGGAGCTCATAAACAGGGTTGCTGAACTTGGCAAGCCAACCGTACTGGTGCTGGAAAACGGAAAGCCGGTGGACTTAAGCAATGAAGTGCAGAAAATCGATGGTATTCTGGTTGCATGGTTCGGTGGAGAACACGGTGCTAAGGCTATCGTGGATGTATTGTTCGGCGATGTGAGTCCCTCCGGAAAGCTTCCGATCTCCTTCCCGAAGAGTACGGGTCACATTCCTTGCTATTATACGATGCTGCCCGGAGGAAGCCCTTGGTTTTTGGAAGGTAACAAGGATCCTTTGTTTTGGTTTGGTCATGGTTTAAGCTATACAGAATTTGAATACAGCAACTTAGTGGTCGAAAAGTTGGAGGATAATTATTGTTATCGTGTATCTGTTGATGTAAAGAATATCGGAAAAGTGGCAGCGGATGAGATTGTACAACTCTATGTCAGTGACCTGCAGTCTAGTATTGTTACGCCGATTAAGACATTGCAAGGGTTTGAGAGAATATCCCTTGAGGTTCAGGAAACAAAAACCGTTACCATGCAGTTGGATTTTGACAGCTTCAAGCTTCTGAACAAAAAAATGGAATGGGTGGTTGAACCCGGTGATTTTGCTATCATGGTAGGCTCTGGATGTAATGACATCCGTGTAGAAAGAACTATAACCATATAAAGAACTATAATTGGTTAAAGTGTCTAATGGTGCTACGCACTTTTCATGCTACAATATACTGATATGGAAGCAAGCTTGCATATCAGTATATTGTAGCATGAAAGCACCGAAGATGCATTTGACACTTTAACCATAATTAAATAAAAATTTATAGTCATATAAACTTATAATCATATAATCTTATAATTATATAAAAATTATAGCCATATCATTTACCGATGAAAAGTCCCCGGTTTCCATGTAGGGAGTGGAAGCTGACTTATCAAAAACTCAGAGAGAATAGATCAGAATGTGAGGAGAATGAAATGCAAAATATGGATCGTTTGAAAGAAAGAGCAAAGAAGCTGGTAGCACAAATGACGCTTGAGGAAAAAACCTCCCAGCTTACCTACCGGTCGGCCGCTATTGAGAGACTGGGTATACCGTCATATAATTGGTGGAATGAAGCACTACACGGAGTTGCACGTGCCGGAGTAGCTACCAGCTTTCCACAGGCTATTGGAATGGCATCCATTTTTGATGAGGAGTTAATGCAGAAAATAGCGGATGTCATAGCAACCGAAGGACGCGCAAAATATAATGAAAGCCTGAAAAAGGATGATCGAGATATCTATAAAGGTTTAACCTTCTGGTGTCCGAATATTAATATATTCAGGGATCCCAGATGGGGACGTGGTCATGAAACCTACGGAGAGGATCCGTATCTTACGGCAAGACTGGGCGTTGCATATGTAAAAGGCCTGCAGGGTGACGGGGAGTATTTAAAGTCAGCAGCTTGTGCAAAACATTTTGCAGTACACAGCGGTCCGGAAAAGGGGCGTCATGAATTTGATGCCGTTGTATCAAAAAAAGATTTATGGGAAACCTATCTTCCGGCCTTTGAAGCCTGCGTAAAAGAAGCTAAAGTGGAAGGTGTTATGGGGGCATATAACAGGACGAATGGAGAACCCTGCTGCGGAAGCCAAACTCTGCTTCGGGAAATATTACGAGGTAAATGGGGCTTTGACGGCTATGTGGTTTCGGATTGCGGCGCAATAGCAGATTTCCATAATCATCACAGAGTAACTAGCACTGCAGAGGAATCAGCAGCGATGGCATTATCCGCTGGCTGTGACTTAAACTGCGGATCCATTTATTTATATGTACAGAAAGCGGTCATGGACGGTCTGATTAAGGAAGAAGAAGTGGACGAAGCTGTGGAGCATCTGATCGCGACCAGAATGAGACTCGGTATGTTTGATTCCTGTGAATACGATAATATTCCTTATGAGACGGTGGAGTGTTCTGAACATTTGAATCTTTCGGAGGAAGCTGCAAGAAAAAGTATTGTTCTACTAAAAAATAATGGAATACTACCTTTGGATAAAGCTAAAATAAAGAAGATCGCTGTCATTGGTCCGAACGCTAACAACAGAGAGGTTTTACGAGCTAATTATTACGGAACCTCCTCCAGATATATCACCTTGCTGGAAGGAATTCAGGACGAGGTGGGCGATGATATCCGAGTATATTATTCGGAGGGAAGCCAAATTATCCGTGATGTTGCGGAGGGTGGTGCAAATCCCGGGGACCGAATCATGGAGGCGATTTCTGCAGCTGAAAGAAGCGATGTAGTTATTTTATGTGTTGGTCTTGATGCAACCCTCGAAGGTGAAGAAGGGGATGCGAACAATGAATATTATGCAGGGGACCGTCCGACCTTGTTATTGCCAAAAGCTCAGAGGGATTTGATTGAAGCGGTTGCGAAGTTAAAAAAACCTATGATCTTATGCAATATGACAGGAAGTGCAACAGATTTAAGATTTGAAGATGAGACCATGGATGCGGTATTGCAGGTTTGGTATCCCGGTGCAAGAGGTGGAAAAGCGGTAGCGGATATCCTGTTTGGCAAATGTTCACCCTCCGGTAAATTGCCGGTTACCTTCTATCGTTCTACGGAAGACCTGCCCGATTTCCTGGATTATTCCATGAAGGAAAGAACCTACCGTTATATGACAAAAGAAGCGTTGTACCCGTTTGGGTATGGGTTGACCTATAGCAAGACCCTGTGTGAGTCTGCTGAATTATCATATGATATAACAACCGGTACCGTAACAATAGGTGTTAAGGTTAAAAATGAAGGACTCCGGGATGCGGAGGAGGTTGTTCAGGTCTATTGTAAAGATAATGAATCAAAGCATGAAGTACCGAATTATAAATTATGCGGCTTTAAGAGGGTTGCTTTAAAAGCTGGAGAAGAAAAGGATGAAGTTATCTTAATTCCGGATACAGCTCTTTGTATCGTGGATGAAGAAGGAATTCGAAGACTTGACAGCAGAAACTTTAATTTCTATGTAGGAACGAACCAGCCGGACTTACGAAGCAGTGCTTTAACCGGTCAGAAGCCGATCGAGATCGGATTTATATTGCCATAAGAGCTAAGAAACGATACTTATGTATATGTTTATGAGGTCGGATGATCCGATGAACCAAAAGCGTGAAAAATTATAACAACTTTGATGATGACAAGACCTGAATATAGTTTTTCACGCACTCCTTTATGGTATAAGAAAGGACTAGAGGGTAACTTGTAATGGCAGGTTGCTCTCTTTTTCTATTAAAATAAGGCTTGGAACACAAATACCCTAGTTTATTTTCGGAGGCGTAATTGATCGAAATTATAACTAAAGTCGTTTTTTGGTATGTATTAATAGATATTTGAATGAAAATATTAGCAAGACTTATGTCAACTTGTCTCCTTTTATATAGAAATATATTAATATGATATATCAAATAATAAATTAATACCAATTATGAAGCGCTTAATCTAGCAGAAAAGCATAAATATGTTATAAATAAAAGTGGTTTTTTTGTTAATAACATTGACATGAAAATGTTTATATGATATATTTATTACAAATAAGATATATCATGTTAAAGGCGATAATGCCTTGATAATTACTGTTAATTGGTATTTTAGCATATTAAAATGGAGGTTTTTACTGTGGCTGGTCATCATAATTTTGGCGGAAAAGCAAAGTTTTTCAAACGTCTGACAGCGTTACTGCTTTGTAATATCATATTTATATCAAATATTAATATGATAGCAAATGCAGAACAAATCGAAAGTCCGGACATTATTGCATCGGACGAATTGCAAACGGAGGAAGCAGAGCCGGTAAGCAATGTTGCGGAAGAAGGAAGCTATGAAGCATATTTGCAGACTCATGAGGGTGTTCCGTTTGCGGAAACTGAGTTTACGATAGACGCAGCAGATTATACAGTTGCGGATCAGGCTGTTGAGGTGCTTCCGAGCTATGAAGGTTCTTCCAAGGACTCAGTACTGACATCGGAGGAAGGCTATATTGAATGGGAATTTAATGTACCGGAAACCGGAATGTATAACATCAGCATGAGATATTATCCTTATGAGGGTAAGGGAAGTGCCATCGAAAGAATTTTATATATTGATGGAGAAGTTCCGTATAATGAAGCAAATTACATAACTCTTCCAAGATATTGGGAGGATATTTATAAAACTGAGCGACAGGATATCAACGGGAATGATATAAGACCCCAGCAATCAGAGGTAAGAAAATGGTTGACAGAGGATTTTAAAGACATTTCCGGTTTTTATGCGGAACCCTTATCCTTCTATCTTGAGGCGGGTAAACATACTCTTCGCCTGATATCGGAACGTGAGCCCTTGATTATTGAAAGTATTCGTTTTTACCACAAGGCACCTGTGAAAGCCTATAGTGAGGTGCAGAATGAATATGAAAGCCTGGGTTATCAAAAAGCAACGGGTGATATTCAATATATCCAATGTGAGAATATTTACGAGAAAACGGAAAAATCAAATTATCCGATTAATGACAGATCCTCCGCATTTACACAGCCGCAGGATGTTAACCGCATTGTATTAAACAGTGTGGGCGGAACCAGATGGCAGACAGCCGGGAGTTTTATGTCATGGAAGGTTTCAGTTTCTGAGACAGGTTTATATAAGCTGGCACCAAGATTTCGCCAGAATGTATTCTCCGGTGTGTATGCAAGCAGAAAGCTTACAATTAACGGAGAAGTGCCATTTGCAGAGGCTCAGAACTTAAGATTTTTATATAATGATGACTGGGGAGTAAAGCCCCTCGGCAATGAAACAGAGGATTATCTGTTTTATTTTGAAGCAGGAAAAGAATACGTAATCGGAATGGAAGCCGTTCTAGGTGACATGGGCGATGTATTAAGACGTGTACAGGATGTGGTAGTTAATCTTAATGAGATATACCGTAAAATTTTGATGGTAACCGGTGCTACCCCTGATAAATACCGTGATTACGAATTTGAGAAGCTGATTCCGGACACTTTAACTTCCATGCAGGTTCAAGCAGACGAGCTGAATGCTCTGGTAGATAAGATGATTGAACTGACCGGATCTAAGGGTGAGCGCGTTGTTCAAATTGAAAAGATGGAATTTTTGGTTCAACGAATGGTAGATGAGACAAGTGATATTGCAGGTAAGTTTAAATATTTCAAGGATAGTATTGCAGCACTCGGTACCTGGATTTTGGATACCTCAAAGCAGCCACTCGAGCTTGACTATATCGCATTAATTCCGGACGATAAGGACGAACCGAAGGCGAATGGAGGATTTTTTGATAACCTTGCTTATGCTGTAAAATTATTCCTTTCCTCCTTCAGCATGGACTACGATGCGATAGGAACCATGAAGGAAAGTCAGGGTAAGGAAGAAAGATCCATTAAAGTATGGTTGTCAACCGGTCGTGATCAGCAGTCCATCCTAAGAAACCTGATTAACTCTTATTTTACACCGGAACATGGTATAACAGTGGAACTTCAGCTGGTTAATCCAGGAACACTCCTTCCGTCCATACTTGCCGGAACAGGTCCGGATGTTTCATTAACGAATGCTTACGGCGATCCGATTAACTTTGCGGTTCGTAATGCAGTAGCAGATATCAGCGGATTTGAAGACTTTGATGAGGTGATAGGCCGTTTCCATGAAAGTGCGATGGTTCCCTACCAATATAACGGAGCTACTTATGCATTACCGGAAAACCAGAGCTTTAACATGATGTTTTACCGTACGGATATCTTTGAGGAGCTGGGTCTTAAGGTTCCTGAGACCTGGAAAGAATTTGATATCATTATTCCTGAGCTCCAGAAGAAGAATATGTCCATCGGTATGCCCCATGATTTAAATACTTTATTAACCTTTATGTATCAAAATGATACCGAGTTATATGTCAACGAAGGTGAACGAACAAACTTAGATTCGCAGGGTGCTTCTCTGGCCTTCATAAAGATGATCAATTACTACCTGTTATATGATTTCCCGAAGGAATATGATTTTGTGAACCGTTTCCGCTCCGGTGAGATGCCGTTAGCTATCGCAGACTACACGCAGTATAACCAATTATCCATGTTTGCTCCGGAAATCAAAGGCAGCTGGGAAATGGTAACCATACCCGGTACTGTTGATGAAAACGGACAATTAAGCCGCGTAATTCCGTCCTCAGGCTCTTCCGTTATGATGATGAAGGATGCACAGAACCCTGACGATGCATGGGAATTTATGAAATGGTGGACATCCGCTGAAATTCAAAGCACCTTCGGTACTGAAATGGAAAGCGTCATTAATGCAGCTGCCAAGCAACCGACAGCTAATATGGAAGCACTAAGAATGTTATCCTGGTCCTCCAAAGATTTAAATAACATTTTAGATCAATGGCAATATGTAAAAGGTACCCCGGAGGTTCCCGGTGGATATTATACATCCCGAGTTCTAACCTTTGCATTTAATAAAGCTATTAACGACAAGCAGGATGCTGCGGATACGCTGCAATCCTACATTGAGCCGATTAATTCAGAATTAACACGTAAAAGACAGGAATTTGGGATTGAATAATTAATGGAGGATTTCATATGAATGCGAACGAAGTTTCCGCAAGAGCTGGTAATGCAGAACAGATAAAGCTAACAAAGCATCGAAAAAAATTGACGAAGGATAAATTAAAGTATTATGCAACCTGTTATGCATTTTCAATGCCTTATTTTATCATATTCTGTATCTTTACCGTATGTCCGGTAGTGATATCCATCTTCTTCAGTTTTACGGATTTTAACATGATGGAGGTACCAAGCTTTATCGGACTGGATAATTACATAAGGCTATTTCTGGAGGATGATGTTTTCGTCCTTGCAATAAAAAATACATTTATATTAGCGGCAGTAACAGGACCGATCAGTTATCTGATGGCACTTTTGATTGCCTGGGTCATCAACGATTTAAAACCATGGCTGAGAGCAGTGGTAACCGTAGTGTTTTATGCTCCTTCTCTTTCCGGTAACGTACTGCTGATCTGGACCGTATTGTTTTCCAGTGATCAGAACGGTTGGGTTAACGGCTGGCTGATGGAAATGGGTATTTTGGATGAACCAATTCGTTGGCTTACGGATAAAAAATACATGTTGCCGATTGTTATCGTAGTTATTTTATGGTCATCCCTAGGTACCGGATTTTTGGCTTTTATCGCCGGTCTCCAGGGTATCGATAAGACATATTATGAAGCTGGTGCGATTGACGGAGTCAAAAACAGATGGCAGGAGCTTTGGTTTATCACCCTGCCCAGTATGAGGCCTCAGCTGATGTTCGGTGCGGTCATGAGTATATCCAGTGCCTTTGGCATCGGATCTATTGTATCGGGTCTGGTAGGCTTTCCAAGTACCGATTATGCGACGCATACCATAGTAAATCATCTTGAGGATTACGGTGGTATACGTTATGAGATGGGTTATGCGTCAGCGATTGCAGCAATACTCTTTGCAGCGATGCTTTTTACAAACTATGTCGTGCAGAAATTACTGAATAAGGTTGGAGAATAGCGAGGGGAGAAGAGCATGAAACCGAAAAAGGCTAAAAAGAAACAACTGAATCGTTCTAAACTTGGCAATGCAGGCGTTTATTTTATACTCACCCTGCTGGGAGCATTTATGATACTTCCGCTCATTTACACCATATCTTCTTCCTTGAAACCACTGGATGAATTATGGGTATTCCCGCCTCGTTTTTTTGTTAGAAACCCTACCCTGCGAAACTTCAAAGATTTGTTCCGCGTTCTGTCAGGTTCGGTAGTACCATTTTCCAGATATTTATTTAATACGGTCTTGATTTCGGTCATCGGAACCTTCGGACACGTAATGTTAGCTTCCATGTGTGCATTTGCATTAGCGAAACATAAATTTCCTGGATCACAAATAATCTTTAAGATTATAGTAATAACACTTTTGTTTAACGCAGCCGTAACTGCAATTCCTAACTTCATGGTAATGACTTGGATGAATATGCTGGATACCTACTGGGCGCTTATTATTCCTGCCTTCGGATCTACCCTTGGTCTTTACCTGATGAAACAGTTTATGGAGCAGATGGTTCATGATACGGTACTGGAAGCGGCACGTATTGACGGTGCCAGTGAATGGAAGAACTTCTGGCATATTGCTATGCCGATGGTTAAGCCTGCTTGGCTGACACTGATTATTTTCTCCTTCCGTGATTTGTGGAATATGGGTGGAACCGTATTTATTCACTCGGAAGAATTAAAGACCTTCAATTACGCAATGGGTCAGATCCTTGCAGGTGGTATCGGTCGTGCCGGTGTCGGTGGAGCTGCCGCAGTAGTAATGATGATAGTTCCTGTCTCCGTATTTATATTTACCCAGAGTAATATCGTAGAAACAATGGGTGCATCCGGAATGAAAGAGTAGGTGGATAATTTGCTTAGAATAATTCGAAAATTAAAAATACATAAAATTATATTTGCAGCATTAGCCATCAGTGTGCTACTTAGCAGTAATGTATATGCATCCTCCATGGTTCCTTATACGACCTTTACCTATGATAAGGATGGCTGGGCATTAGGCAGCCCGAATGCTTTTGAACCTGCGGGCGAATACGATGGACGTTACATGGGTGTCGTCGGCTTATCGAATGCAAGTGATTTATTTGTAGATAAACGAAATAGAATTTATATTGCAGATACAGATAATAATCGTGTGGTTATTTTGGATGAAAAGTTTAAAAAAATTGACGATATTTCAAGGTTTATTAATCCGAATTTGGTCGGAATGGAAAATACGGATGGTACCATTAATGAATTTGGTTTTGATGAATTTCTTGGTGTAACTGGAGTTTTTGTTACCGATGATAACCGTTTATTCGTTGCGGATACACAAAAAAGCCGTATCGTAGAATTTGATGAGGATTATAATTATGTAAGGGAATTATCACAACCTCAATCGGATATTCTGGGACTGGAATATTCTTATAAACCGAAAAGACTGGTAATTGATAGTGCAAATAGAATGTATGTTATGAATGATAATGAGAACCGAGGCATTCTTGAATTGAATGAAAGCGGAGAATTTATCGGTTTCTTTGGAGCACAGACGGCACCTAGAACGGTGTTTGACTGGATAAGAACCCTTTTCATGACAGATGCACAAAAGGAACGTATCGCTAAGATCATACCCAGAGTTTACAGTAATATTTCTATCGATAAAGAAGATTTTGTCTGGCTGACCTCTAACTCCGGTGATGTTTACACCAGACTCGCATATTTAAATTCAAAAGCGAAAGAGGATGCTACCGTAAAGAGAATGAATCCTAATGGAAACGATATTCTTCTTCGTAACGGTAACTTTGCTCCCGGTGGTGATTTATGGGAGGCTTCGTCCATAGTCGATGTGACTGTGAAAGAAAACGGAATTTATACGATTTTGGATGATACCTTTAACCGGTTATTTACCTATAATGCAAATGGCGATTTGTTATATGCGTTCGGTGGATCCGGTGCCCAGGATGGTGTATTTAAACTAGCTTCCGCTATTGCGTATCTTGGAGATGACCTTTTGGTACTGGATAAAGAGGATGACACAATCCTTCATTATAAACGTACCGATTACGGGGCACTGATAGAGCGAGCAATTATGGCAGATAAAAATCGTGATTTTGAGGAATCCATAGCCAGCTGGAGTGAAGTATTAGCAAATAATAAAAATTATGACCTTGCATATCAGGGAATGGCTAAAAATTATTTAAGAAACGGAAACTATGAAGAAGCATTAGAGAATTTTAAGATTATTGATGATAAAAAAGGTTATTCCATGGCATTTCGTTATGCAAGATCACAATACGTGAAAGATAATTTTCTTCTCGTAATCCTGATACCTACTATTTTCATTGCTTTATGGCTCATATTTATGAAATGGGTGAAAAAGGAAAATAAGAAGCTGTATCCGCTTGGTTCAAAACATACCTTAAAGGATGAACTTCTATACGCAATGCGTGTTATTTACCATCCATTCGATGGTTTTTGGGAATTGAAAAGGGAGAAGCGCGGCAGCGTCCGGGCAGCAACCATAATCGTGGTATTATTGATTTTAACATTTATATATAAATCAATGGGAACGGGATTTTTATTCCAAACCGTCAATATTGAATATATGAATGTCATGAATGATATCTTTAATGTATTGGTGCCGCTTGTATTATGGTGCGTAGCTAGCTGGGGTCTTACGACATTGATGAATGGTGAAGGAAGCATGAAGGATATTTATATTATGACCTGTTATGCACTTACACCGATGATATTACTTAATATTCCAGTAGTTATTGCAAGTAACTTTTTAGTATTAGAAGAAGTGCAGTTCATGAGCTTTTTTGTCTCCCTCGCATATGTTTGGGCAATGGGACTTATCTTCTTTGGTTCCATGGTAATCCATGATTACCATTTCGGCAAAAACTTGAGGACGATGGTTTTATCTGTGGTAGGAATGGGTGTAATGTTGTTCTTAGCCCTTCTATTCCTGACCTTGTCTCAGAGAATTTGGGAATTCCTTGCCGGAATTTATGATGAAATCATTTTAAGATTATAGGTACATAACCTTATAATAAATGTGAGTGGTATTAAGGAAGGAGAGCTTTATGAAAAAGAGACTTATAATGATAATCCTCTGTTGTGCCTTACCCTTAGTCCTTCTTGCCATCAGTGGGAAGTTCGGTAAAGATGCAGAAAATATACAAGCAGAAACAGAAGCTGCCGATGCATCTAACGCTGTTGAGGGAGAAGCACCTACCGCTGAAGAGGATGCGTTGCACGGTACGTATGAAACCGCGCAGGCAAGATTAGCATCTATGACAAAAGTGGCGGAGGAAGGCGGCAAGGAACTATATTTTGATAATTCTTATGCTGAAATAGCAGTTTTAGATATTAAGACAGGAGAAACCTGGTTTTCAACTCCGTATAATTTTAAAAAGGATTTTAGTACGATGGATAGCCTTACCGTAAGCGACGATGCAAAAGCTCAGCTTTCATCTATACTCAAGCTTACCTATTATGATTCGCAGATGACAGAGTTGAAAATGAACAGCTATTCCGAATGTATCTCAAAAAAGAAGCCTCAGTTTACGATACAGCCAATTGAAAATGGTATTCGTATCAATATGCAGCTTGGTTTGGTAAAAGCAGAAATGATGTTACCGGAGGCTGCGGAGGCAGTAAGATTTGAAGAGAAGGTTATCAGTAAGCTAAATGAAAAGGATGCACGTAAGATTAATACATATTATGATTTGATTTCCCTCACTGACCCGAAATTGAGCGATGCGGTAAAAACGGACCGTCAGAAGAATTATCCCGGTTTGGCTGAGCATGATTTTTATGTACTTCGTAGAGTGTCGGATAGAGAGAGAAGATTAATCGAGGAAATTATCAAAAAGACAGAATATAGTATGGAGGATTTCACCGAAGATCAGGTATTGAGCGGATATGTCAGTGAAGAAACAGCAACCGCATTATTTAGTATACCGGTTGAATTTAGCTTAAACCAAGGTGATTTAGTGGTTAATATTCCTGCCGACGAAATTGAATATGACAAAGAGGAATTTGCTTTAGCAAGCATTACTCTTTGCGAATTCTTAGGAGCAGGAAATACCTTGGAGGAGGGTTATCTGTTCATCCCCGACGGATCGGGTACCTTAATTAATTATAATACCGATCGAAGCAAATTAACTCTTTATACAACCAATACGGTTTATGGTGATGATTATTCCATTTATAATCAATGGTGGTATACGAGTTTAAAGAAGCAACTTCATTTACCGATTTTTGGTAATAAGGAATTGAGCAAGGCATATCTTGCAATCATCGAAGAGGGTGATGCAATGGCCAAGATATACAGCGAAAGTGGTAATCAGCTGACTTATTTTGAAACTGCTTTTGCAGAATTCAATTATGCAACTTCCCGTACCGTAAATTATCTTGATGAAACCAAAATGAGAGGTATGTATACCTATCATGACAGAAACTATTATCAGGGTGATTATCGTATAAGATACCGTTTACTGACTGGTGAAAATGCTAATTATGTAGGAATGGCAAAGACATATCAAGACTATCTGGTACAAAATGGTGTACTTACAAAATTAGAGAATACACCGGAAAATACACCTTTATACCTAGAAACAGTCGGTTCGATTAAAAAGAAGGATACCTTCCTTGGATTTTCTTATGATAAGGCGATAAATCTGACAACCTTTGAAGAAGCGCAAAGCATATTAGCAGATTTAAAGGACCAGGGAATTGATAGTTTAAATCTAAGGTATAAAGGTTGGATGAATGGCGGATTAAATTACACGGTAGCTGATGAGGCATCTGTAGAAAAGAGTTTGGGCGGCAGTAAGGGACTGAAAAAGCTGAATGAGTATGCAAAAGCGAATAACATCGGATTCTTCCCTGACGTAGACTTTTTCATGGCACGTGACAATAAACAGTTTGATTCCTATGTGCCTTCCTGGCATTCACCCCGAACCCTTTCCAGGGATGAGACCTATCTGATCTCACCGGAAGAAATGACAAATTTAACCTTTTTAGAGTTTATATTTTACTCCGTATCACCAAATATGTATAATAAATACATGAAGGGATTTTTTAAAGATTACAATAAATTGAAGGTGGACGGTGTGTCCATGGGCAATATAGGTACTATGTTATATGCGGATTATAATAAGAAGGCTGCAGTGACCAGAGAAGAGGCGCAGGACCTCTTAACAAATAATCTTGACACCTATATAACCGGACAAAAGAACCTAATGACGGATGGAGGTAACGCTTATGTCCTTAAGTATTCCTCGGATATTGTTAATCTGCCACTAACGGACAGTGTATATACACTCGCAGATGAAAACATCCCGTTCATGCAGCTGGTACTTCATGGTTATATCAATTATGCAGGTACACCGATTAACTTATCTAGTAATGTGGAAGATATAATTCTTAAGAGTGTTGAGTACGGTTCCAACTTATTCTTTACCTTAGCTAATGATAATACGGAAGAATTTAAGCAAACACCTTATTCCTATTTATTTTCCATTGATTATAGCACCTGGAGACAAGAGATTATTGACCAATATAAGTCGTTTAACGAAGTATACCGGAGTCTGCAGAACCAATCAATGGTTGACCATATGAAACTGGAGAATAATGTTTATCAGACCACCTATGAAGACGGCACGAAAGTTATTGTTAACTATAATGACAGCGATGTCACAGTTAATGGTAAAACAGTAGAGGCAAAGAACTTCGTAGTGTTGAAATGATAAGCGATGTCGTATAAGAATAAGGAGTTAATATGAGCAAAGAAAATAATAAAAGTAAAACACGATTGTCTTATTCGAATCGCCGGAAACTTTCGTATGCAGTATTTCTCGTACCATTTTTAGCAGGCTTTTTCCTGCTGTTTCTCGGCATTTACATCAATTCCTTTTGGTACAGCTTAAATGAACTGGAGATGAAAGGTATCGGGGGCTTTGCATTACATTATGTCGGCCTTGAGAATTACCAATTTGCCATAGCAACGGATCCAACCTTTGTCTCCAATATCAGGGCAACCGTCGGTGCTATGCTGCCAAATATCATAATGGCTATCCTATACAGCCTTATGATTGCTGTAATTCTGAATGCAAAGTTTAAGGGTCGTACTGTGTTCCGCTCCATTTTCTTTATTCCTGTTATTCTTGCTACCGGTTTTATGGCAAGAGCGGATAATTTAAGTGCGGTATTCAGCCAGCAATGGAATAGTATGGCATCCGACGGAACGATAGAAGCGGTTGCAAACGGTCTGATTGATACCGGGGATATCAGGGACTTTTTCATGAATCTTAGCTTCAGCCCACAGTTGGCTGGCTTCGTAATAGGAGCCGTTGACCAGATTTTCAATATAGTTAATATATCCGGTGTTCAAATGCTTATTTTCCTGGCTGGACTTCAGTCCATTTCGCCTTCCATATATGAAGCAGCCGATATAGATGGATGTTCCCCTTGGGAAAAGTTCTGGCTAATAACCTTCCCGATGATCAGCCCGATCATTGTGGTAAATGTTATATATACGATAGTAGACACCTTTACGGATTCTGAAAATATTATAATGACGCAAATCAGGCAGCAAAACACAACCAGTATGGGTATTGCTTCTGCCATGGCATGGTTCTACTTTGCTACTATTGCGATATGTATTGCAGTAGTTACATGGGTAATCAGCCGATACGTTCATTATCAGCAGAAAGATTAAGGGGGGATGAAGATGAAGGCAGCAACAGCGACGATGAAATTTCAACGTTCCAGAAAAATAGACAGATACTGGATCGTAACTAAATTTAAAAACTTCTTTGCCCGTTTATTTATTTATGCATTACTAATCATAATCTCATTCATCATAGTGTTTCCGATAATCAGTAAGCTATCGGCCTCCTTTATGAGTGTTGATGATATGTATGACAGGACCGTAAATTTCATACCAAAGCATCCGAATATCGATATTTATAGGACTGTACTTGACGATCTTAATTTTGTTCAAACAGCCTTGAAATCATTTTTTGTATCAATTATCTGCGCCCTACCTCAGACAATCATTTGCGCTTGCACAGGTTATGCTTTGGCAAAAATGAAATCAAAGTTTACAACCTTCGTTATGATATTAGTTATTTTAACGATTATTGTACCCCCACAGGTTCTGATGGTACCGTTATACTTAAAGTTTAGATTCTTTGATGTGCTTGGTATTGTTAAGCTATTTACGGGTAGCGAGATGAATTTAATGAACAGTTCTTGGCCGTTGGTTATATTGTCCATCACCGGAACCGGGTTTAAAAACGGTATTTACATATTCTTAATGAGACAGTTTTATAAGGGTGTTCCGGAGGAACTTGAGGAAGCCGCAGCAATTGATGGTTGCAGCGTATTTAAAACCTACTTTAAGATTATTCTGCCGATCTCAATTCCAATGATGGTAACTATATTTATACTTTCCTTTGCTTGGCAGTGGACGGATACCTTCTACTCTGGTATTTTCTTCAACAGTGATGAAGTTTTGTCCAATGCGGTATTCGTAATCAGATCAGCCTTTTCCGATGCTCCTGGTGCCGGAGAATTCTATAAGACAACCGTATTACAGACTGGTGTACTGACAGCGATTATTCCACTGATTATCATGTATATTTTCTTACAACGTAAGATTATTGCCGGCATCGAGAGAAGCGGTATTGTCGGTTAATAATAAAGGGAGAATATGAGCAAAAAAGGAGGGGCTAACAGTAAGGGTATTGTTATGTTTCTATGAATTATTCAAAGTTAAGGAGAGGATGAGAAGAATGAAAAAAAATGTATGGAAGAAAATGATTGCTGTTTTGTTAATCCTGGCCATGGCAATTCCATTCACAGCCTGTGGTAAAGATAAAACAGAACCTACCGGTGATTCAGATACGAATGGTGTAACACCCGGTGGTGATGAAACAGATCCTGGGGAGGAAGTAGTGGATGACGACGCAAGTCCCTTCGCTAAGTATATTAAGGATGAAGTGGTTGAAGATTTAGACGGATATACATTTAAGGTAATCGATTTCCATGACGATCGCTGGGCTCCGGAAGAAATTAAGAGTCCTATGGATGAATTAGTCGTATCAATTATCGAAGATGTAGAGACAAAATACAATTGTGATATCGTATTTGAACATGGTTCACCGGACCTTTTATTTGAGAATGCACAGCCGGAAATTATGTCAGGTGGCAAATATGCTGACTTAATCGGAACTACCATGTGGGAATTTGGTAAAATGCTCGGTGGTAATCTATTGGGTGATGTCAAAACCATTGATTCTCTTGATCTAAACCAGCCGTATTTCTCACAGGAAGTTGCTCTATCAGCTACCTTTGGTAATAAAACCTATGCGTTTGGTGCTCCCTTCGGTACTCATATGGGTAATTATTGGTTAGTATTCTACAATTCAAGAATCTGGAATGAACTTGGTCTTCCGGATCCCTATGAACTTGTTAGAAATGGTGAATGGACTTGGGATAAACTGGTTGAATATGCAAAGCTTGCTCTTCGTGATAATGACGGTGACGGTGTTATCAGCAGTGATGCAGACCGTTGGGGTGTTACCTGTCCCAGTGGTGACTTAATTCAGTCCTTCTTCTTTGGTATGGGCGGTAAATATTATACAGCGAATGATACAGGCTCGGTTCGTCTTGCATGTATTGATCCGGTATCTGCCGAGAAGATTAACTTTATGTATAAGTTCTATCAAAAGGACGGTATCTTATTTAAGAATCAGAACGTTGGTTATTTAGAGATGTTTGCAGCCGGAAAAGCATTATTTATGCCTTATGGTAATGATGCAAATGATACCTTAAAGAACATGGAGGATGATTTTGGTATTCTTCCTACTCCGAAGTGGAATAAGGAACAGCCGGAATACATCAATGCTCCTGACCATAATGCACCGGTATTTTGTATAACAAATACCAATCCGAATTTACATGAGGTAGGTATCATTATCAATGCACTTGCAAAAAGATATCAGGCAGTAGAAGATCAGAAGCTACAGGACTTTGTTGATACCTTCTGGAGATTTGAAGAAGATGAGGAAATGATGAGAGATTATATCCTCGGACATGGTGCCTATGATATCGTTAATATGATTAAAACTGCAAATCCGAACTTTGAAACACCAGCAGGAGCTCTATTCAATGGATGCTTTAACAATTCATATTCCGATATTGTATCTCAGATTGCATCGATGGAAGATGCTTTGAATGTATTACTGGATGATTTCTTTTCTAATTTAAGTGAGGAATAAGTAATAATGAAATACCTGATTACTGGAGTTAACCGGAGCAGTGGAAGATATTCACTCCCGGAGAATAATATAATTTTTATATAAAAAAAGGAGAATGGACATGAAAAAAAGAATGAGATCTATGATGAAAAAAGCGGTTATGGGATTGATGGCATTTGCATTAATAGCTGCTGCAGCACCTGCACATAATACACAGGCTGCTGTTAAGGGATATAATATCCCGAAAATGGCTACAGCACCTACAATTGACGGTAAGGTAAGTGCAGAGGAATGGGGTACAAAGGTAATTACCATTACAGATGGTGGAGAAGGTATCAAAACGATGCCGGAAGGCGGTACCGGAGTTATGCCGGCACCACTGACTGCAGATATTTATGTTGGATACGATGCAGCTAAGATTTATATTGCAGCTGTAGCAACCTATGATGATCATAAAAATGAAGCGTTACTTCCTGACACTATGTGGCAAGGCGACTGCATGCAGGTTCAGATTTCTACAACCATCGGAACAGACAGAAATGAATTAGGCTTTTCCTTAAACAGCTTAACAAGTAAACCTATGGCATATGCTTGGATGAGTACCGGTACCTTTAATCTGGAACAGGATAAAGATTATACCGTTGTTCGTGAGGGAACTACAACTACATATGAAATAGCATTACCGGTTACAGCTTTCTCCACAAAATTAACAGAATTAACTGACGGTATGATGCTTCCGTTATCCTTCTCCTACCATATGAATGCCGGTGGCTTCTATGAATGGGCAGATGGTATTGTTCAAGCGAAAGACATTAATTTAGCGGGTATCTTTGGTCTTGGCGTAGAGCCGGATGAAAATGCTACTGCTCCTGCAGAGACCGAGACACCTGCAGAAACAGAGACACCTGCAGAGACAGAAACACCTGCAGAAACAACACCGGAACCGACCGAAGAGCCAACACCGGAACCGACCGAAGAACCTACACCGGAGCCTACCGAAGCACCTACGGAAGCACCTACGGAAGCACCTACCGAAGCTCCTGCTGATGATGCAGTTGAGGCCTCAACTGATGCTGAAGAAGGTGGCATAAATCCTTTCATTATCGTTGCTATCGTAGCTGCTGTTGCAGTGATCGGTGGTGCAGTATTCTTCGTATTAAAGAAAAAACAAACGAAATAATAATATAATGTAAGAATATCAGATAATCTTGGGGTGTTTAAAAGACTTTTTAATTAGTACTTTGAGGCACCCCATAATTTCGCAAAAGAAGAGTGAATATTTATCCAATTGAAAATTCAACTACTAAGACTTACGTGAAATAGACTTAAATGAAAGCTTTCTTGGAATGAATATGAGCGCGTATGCGAACCGGAGAAACTCGAAAACGTGTCTCCTCCGGTACTCTATGCTCGGGGGAAGGATCATGAAAAATAAAGTTTTCCTTATATGCATTATATTAGTACTTGTCGTGGGAGGAATAATTATTATGAGTAAAGTTCTACAAAAGTCTGATTCTGCACAAAATGCAGATGAAATAAAGGACATTGCGGCCGTGAATACAACCGATCAAGTTGAATCAAGCCAGGATCTAACGAATCAGCTTGAAGTAGATCCGGTTAAAACAACCGGTTTGGAAATAGAGGCTGTATCAAGCGGAAAGACAACCTCCATGAACCCGGTAATCACAAGTATTTATACAGCTGATCCTTCCGCTCATGTATGGGAGGACGGAAAAATATATATTTATGCATCCCATGATATGGATCCACCCAGAGGATGTGATCTTATGGACCGTTACCACGTATTTTCCTCAGAAGATATGGTGAATTGGGTGGATGAAGGAGAAATTTTAAGTTCGGAAGACGTAGAATGGGGTAGACCGGAAGGTGGCTTTATGTGGGCGCCGGACTGTGCTTATAAAGACGGTACTTATTATTTTTACTATCCACATCCCAGTGGTTCCGACTGGAATGGCACCTGGAAGGTTGGAGTTGCTACCAGCAAAAAACCGGCTTCTGATTTTGTGGATCAGGGGTATATTGACGGACTAGGCGGATTTTCTATGATTGATCCCTGCGTATTTATGGATGATGACGGTCAGGTATATATGTATTATGGTGGTGGAAGTAAGTGTCAGGGAGCAAAGCTTGGAGATGATATGATGTCCTTAGCTACAGAGCTTCAGGACATGGTAGGTTTAGAAGATTTCCACGAAGCTACCTGGGTTTTTAAAAGAAACGGAATTTATTATTTGACTTACGCTGACAATAAGGGCGGAGCTAATCAGATGAGATATGCCATTAGTGATAACCCTCTGGGGCCCTGGACATACAAAGGCATTTTCTTAGAGCCGACCGGTTGCGATACCACACATGGTTCTGTTGTGGAATATAAAGACCAATGGTACCTCTTCTATCATAATCAGGCATTATCTGGCCAGGGTAATTTAAGAACAGTATGCATTGATCATTTATATTTCAATGAAGACGGAACGATTAAAATGGTGGAACAGACGAGAAAAGGTGTTGAAGCGGTGGGAAATCCTCCTGCACCTAAGAAAGTAATGAAATACGAAGCGGAAGAGTGTGTACTTGGCGGTGGTGCTACGGTTGCCGATAAGAAAGATGGTTCGGGAAAGGTAGTAAACAACCTTCATATACAAGATTCCTTCTGTCAATTAAATAATGTAGACGGCAAAGAGGGAACAAGAGCTACCATCCGAATTTATTATGCTACCGCTGATGCTGTGCCTAAGTTAAGACTTACGGTAAATGATACGGATTATTCTCTCCTCAATGCACTTACTACCTGGGGATGGGAAGAATATACAGGCTGCACTTATCTGACCGTTTTGCTTAACCCAGGAGAGACCAATACGATTAAGCTAACCGGTGGAAATGGCGGAATCAATCTTGACTATATTACAATCGAACCGCTAAGTGATTAAATAATGTAAAAACTGTTAGCAACACTCTTTGAAGAAGGACTTAAGTTTTAGGGGGTGTTGCTTTTTCATAACAGTTGGGTAAAAGTTATGTAAAGATGGAACTGAACACTAATTTAGAATAGAGAGGATGATACAATGAATAATTTAATAAAAAAGCTTATTTCAGTATTATTGATTCTTGTTATGGCAGTGTCATTTACAGCGTGTAATAAAAGCAAAAATACGGATCCAGATACCGAGGATGCCGGGAATTTAGATGAAGATTCAGATGGCGGAGAGCAGGATGTAACGGAAGAAGATCCAGATGCAGGACCCTTCGATCAATATACAGAGGGAGAAGAGGTCGTTGATTTAGAGGGATATAAGTTTAAGGTTGTGGATTTTCATCAGGACCGCTGGGCACCGGAGGAAATTAAAAGTCCCATGGATGAATTGGTTGTATCTATTATAGATGATGTTGAGACGACCTTTAACTGTGATATTGAGTTTGAAAATGTAGCTCCGGATGTTATCTTCGAAACAGCACAACCGGAGATTATGACAGGCGGAAAATATGCAGATTTAGTTGGTACCACAGTTTGGGCGTTTGGAAAAATGCTGGGTGGTAATCTTCTGGTAGATTTAAAGACCATAGATTCCCTTGATTTAAATCAACCATATTTCTTTGAAAATGTTGCTAAGACAGTAACCTTTGGCGATAAAACCTATGCCTTTGGTGCACCGTTCGGTTCTCATATGGGAGCTACCTGGATCATGTACTACAACACTAGAATATGGGATGAGCTAGGATATGAAGATCCGGTTGAATTGGTAAACAGCGGTAAATGGACCTGGGATAAAATGGTAGAATATGCCAAAGGTGCGCTTCGTGACAATGATGGTGATGGTATAATCAGTACGGATGCAGATCGCTGGGGCATTACCAGCCCGGCCGGGGATATGATACGTGCTATGTATGCAAGCATGGAAGGCTATTTCTACAAGGAAAATGAAGAAGGCAAGGTTCGTCTTTCCTGTTTAGATGCTGTTTCGGCCGAAAAAATCAACTTTATGTATCAGTTCTTCCAGAAGGATAACATAATGTTTAAGAATGAAAACGTAGGCTACTTAGAGCTGTTTTCCGGTGGTAAGTCCTTATTCATGATGTATATGGGGGATACCAGTGATCTTATTAAGAATATGGAGGACGATTTTGGAATTCTGCCTTTACCTAAATGGAATGAACAACAGGCAAATTATCAAAGCGGTGTAGATCATAACGCACCAATATTTTCCATTACCAATTCGAATCCCAATACCTATGAAGCAGGAATTATCATAGACGCATTAGCACGAAGATATCAGGCTACTGAAGAGCAGAAGCTGCAGGATTATATTGATACTTACTGGAGATTAGAGGAAGATGAGTCTATGATGAGAAATTATATCTTAGGCCATGGCTCCTACGATGTAATCAATGTTATAAAGAATGCAAACAGCAATTTTGATACTCCTGCTAGTACATTATTCGGTGGATGCTATTGGAATAACTACTCCGATATTGTGTCAACAATTGCCTCTACGGAAGAAGCGTTGAATCTTCAGTTGGATGATTATTTTTCTAATTTAAGTAAATAAATAACTTTTGAGTGTAACTTACAGAGCAGAGTTATAAGCTTTGTGAAATTAAAAGGTCGAAGGGGCTTTTGCCAGGTTAATGATTATCCTTATAATTAGAGGATATGTGCAGAAGTCCCTTTTTATAAACAATATAGTTTGGTAATTCAACTAATGCACCTGATGTCAATTACTAAGAAGGATAAGTGTTATGAGATATGAAACTGAAACAAAAACTGATATGAATTGGGAGGAGGAAGATTCCATGAAAAAACAGGTTATTGGTGCTGCTCTGGCTATTTCTTTGGCAGCAACTACACTATCAGGACCGTCTTCTATGCGAGCACTTTCTGCCACAGATATAACTGCAGTAGCTACCCAGCCGGAACTCATTGCCTGGTATAATACACCGGCTACCGATTGGGAAAGCGAAGCAACACCGTTAGGCAATGGTTTTATCGGTGGTATGTTGTTTGGTGGAGTAGAAAACGATCGTATTCAAATCAATGAACATACTCTGTGGTCAGGGGGACCGGGAGCAAATGTTAACTATGATGGCGGTATGAACGGTAAACCGGAGGAAACGAAGGAAGCATTGCAAAAGCTCAGAACACTTCTGCAGAATAAAATGACGGAGTTTACTAAAAATCAAGCTGCCCATGTTGGTGCTGACGGGAAAATTGTGTCAGCAGATTATGCAGCCGAGGATGCAGAGCTTCAAGCTCTGATTAACCAGCTGATGGGTGAAAAGGATAATTTCGGTGACTATCAGACCTTCGGAAATATCATCATCAACGATTCGGCAAGTGCAGCACCTCGCATTTTAGAAGTTACCTCCAATAGTGAGGCATTTAATGAGGCAGAAAAATTTGATAAGATTTTAGATGGCAGTACAGCTACCAAGTGGTTCAGTGGAGCAGGAGCACCAGAAGGGTATACGGTACCTTCACCCATATGGATTGCATGGAAATATAGTATTCCGGTAACAGCCAAAAGCTATGAGATGGTATCCGGAAATGATGTACCGGAGCGTGACCCCAAGGAATGGAAATTATATGGTTCCAAGGACGGTAAGACCTACGATTTACTTGATACCAGGACCGGGGAAGAATTCAGCGCCCGCAGTATGGGTCGCAGCTTTGATCTCGCCAAAGAAGTATCCTACCAGTATTATAAGCTGGAAATCTTAAGTACAAAAGCTCAAGGTACTCCTTGCCAGCTTTCTGAATTTAAGCTGGGTGACGGCAGTAAATCAGACGGCGCTGAAGCAAATTACAGTAATTACCGCAGAGAATTAAATCTTGATCAGGGTGTGGCAAAGGTAACCTATACCCAGGACCAAGTAGATTATACAAGGGAGTATTTTATCAATAATCCGAGTAATGTTGTTGTAGTCAGGCTTACCGCAAATCAGAAGGGTAAACTGACGAAGAATATAGCGATCACCTCGGAACAAACGGCGAAAACGATAACAGTCCAAGGAGATACAATAACGATGACCGGTAAACCTGCCGATCAACGTGATGATGGATTAAAGTTTGCTGGACAAATGAAGGTCATCCAGTCAGGAGGAACTCTAACGGGAGGTACCGATTCTATCGATGTTAAGAATGCGGATGAAATCCTTCTTATTATGAGTACAGGTACCAATTACCAACAATGTATGGATGACAGCTTTGATTATTTTAGTGAGGAAGATCCATTAACGAAAGTGAGTCAAAGAGTAGACTCAGCAGCGAAGCAATCTTATCAGGCTTTGTTTGATGAGCATGTAAAGGATTATACTTCCCTCTATGATAAGGTAAAATTAAATCTATGTGATGTAGCCATGCCTGCAAAATCTACAGACCAGCTGTTAGCAGGTTACAATGGGAGAGGAGAAGCACCGAATACGTCGGAGGAAGACCGTTATTTGGAAAATCTGTATTACCAATTTGGACGCTATCTTTTGATATCCTCCTCCAGGGAAGGGTCCTTACCCGCTAATCTTCAGGGTATCTGGGCACAGGGATTAAGTAGCCCATGGAATTCTGATTATCATACGAATATCAACCTG
This sequence comes from Herbinix sp., assembly GCA_029240245.1. GTDB lineage: Bacteria > Bacillota > Clostridia > Lachnospirales > Lachnospiraceae > Mobilitalea. The sequence continues at coordinate 65,500 of JARBTJ010000005.1, read as the reverse complement.
CAGATGAATTATTGGCTGGCCGAGCAGACAAATCTGTCTGAGTGTCATCTCCCGGTGATTGATTATGTCAATAGCTTAGTGCCGAGAGGAACCCTCACTGCGCAGGATTATTATTGCACTCAGGAGGGTGAGGATGTCCGTGGTTGGGTTATCCACCATGAAAATAATATCTGGGGCAATACCGGACCTGGAAATTATTATTGGGGCTTCTATTTCCCCGCTGCTGCGGCATGGATGTGTCAGGATATCTGGGAGTACTATGCTTTTAATCAGGATAAGCAGTTCTTAGAGGATAATTACAATACCCTATTACAGGCAGCTCTGTTTTGGGTGGATAATTTGTGGACGGATTCCCGTGACGGAAAATTGGTTGCTAACCCGTCCTTCTCACCGGAGCATGGACCTTATTCCTTAGGTACATCTGCGGATCAGGGTATAATCTGGGAGATTTTTGAAGAGGTTATTAAGGCTAGTGAAGCACTTGGTATTACCTCACCGGAGTTGGACGAAATCAAAGAAGCACAGGGCAAACTTGCAGGGCCTACCATTGGTCTTGCCGGACAATTTATGGAGTGGAAGGATGAACTTACCATAGATATTACCGGTGATGGAGGACATCGTCATGCGAACCATTTATTTGCTCTTCATCCGGGATCCCAGATTGTTGCCGGACGCAGTGAAGAGGATGATGCCTTTGTTGAGGCTATGAAAACTACATTAAATACCCGTGGTGACGGTGGTACCGGTTGGAGTAAGGCTTGGAAAATTAACTTCTGGGCACGCTTAAGAGACGGCAACCGTGCACATAAGCTGGTAGTGGAGCTTCTTTCCGAATCTACCTTAAAGAACTTATTTGATACACATCCACCATTCCAAATTGATGGTAATTTCGGAGCAACTGCAGGTATGACAGAAATGCTGCTTCAAAGTCAGGGTAATTCCATCGACTTACTACCGTCTCTACCGGTGGTTTGGGAAAAGGGTAGCGTGAGTGGATTAAAGGCACGCGGTAATTTTGAAGTATCAGCAACATGGTCTAATAAAATAGCACAGAATTTTACGGTAACATCGTTATCAGGTAATGATTGTGTATTAAATTATTTCAGTTTATCAAAAGCAAATGTTGTTCGAAAGAGTGATGGCCAGAAGGTGGAATTTGAGGCTGTTGATACGGATACCATTTCCTTTAAGACAGAAGTGGGAGAAACTTATGTTGTAGGAAATATACCACAAGATAAAGTATTCTCAGATCCAAAAGATTTCATGATGGCTACAATCGAAAACCTTTACAGCCCCTCTATGATCAGCAAGATTTCAGCACCCGGATATCAGGGAGCCTATATTCAGACAGTTCCGGATTATAGCATGGCAGCATTGATCGGCTTAAAGCAGGATGATTTGATTTTATTCATCAATGATCAGGAAGTAAAGGATACCAGCGAGTTTGTATCGGTATATGATAGCTGTAAAGAAGGAGATATTATAAGGCTGAAGGTATGGAGGGAGAAAGCCGAACAGTACGTTAGCTTTGTGAAGAGTGCATTTGATAATTGCAGACTTCTTCCGGGACAGATTGAAGCAGAAGATTATGATGAATTAGTTGGTAGTAATATTAAAACAGAGGCCTGCAGCGAAGGCGGGGAAAATCTCGGTTTTATTTCGGGTAGTAATTATGCAGTATTTTATGATGTTAAATTCAAAGAGATACCTGTGAAACTTAATGTTCGTACTTCTGGTACTTCCGGAAATAAGGTTACTGTCTGCCTGGACAGCTTCGATGGTCCGGTGGTTGCAGAGCTTTTTGTAAAAGCGACAGATGAATGGCAGACTTATACGACGAATACGGTGGATATCGTTAACGGAGAACAGTTCACCGGAGGACATGATTTTTATCTGATTATGAATGCCGGTATGAATGTAAACTGGATATCCTTTGAATCAGCGGGTGAGCTAATGCCGGATATGGAGCTTTTGGTTGCCCAGAATGAATTTGTTAATGTACTAGAAAATTGCAGAAGGCTTAATTCAGAGGACTATACTGTTGAGAGCTACCAACAATTAAAGTCTATCATTGAGGAAGCAGATCAAGCATTTACACCTGACACTGCAATTGCGGAATTAAATGATTTAAAACAAAGGTTGGAGGCTGCAAAAAATACTTTGGTTACTGCTGTAAAGGAAGTATCAGCACCGGCAGAGTCTGAGGATGAGAAGGAAAATGCGAAAAGGAATCCCTCGCTATTTTGGCCAATCCTCATTGGAGCAGCGGTATTGATTCTGGGAGCGATAACAGTACTGCTCTTCCTTAAAAAGAAAAAGATAAAATAATATTGCAGCATGAGTAAGCATAGGAAGAAAGGTACCGTCAACAGACGGAAGGTTAGATATGAAGAATAAAAAAGTATTCAGAATTTCCATCATCATTGGGGCAGCCATAATTTTATTGGTCGGAGGAGGATATGCTATGAATAAATTAACAGGGTTTCCATGGCTTTGGCCGGCTGAAGAAACGGGCGGAAACGGTGATGTTAATCAATCGGATGGAGGGGCTAATCAGCAGGTGACAGATGCTTTAGCGGACGCTGATAATACGGATGGAGCAGTAGATACGGAAACAGCGGAGGATGATGAAGCATCTGTTGTTGAGAATACTGATCCGGTTTTTGTAGAGCCTGTAGCAAAAGAAACAGCAGGTAATCCGATCATAACCAGTATTTTCACTGCTGATCCATCTGCTCACGTATGGGAGGACGGGAAGATTTACATATACGCTTCCCATGATATGGACCCGGCAAGGGGTTGTGATCTTATGGATCGATATCATGTATTTTCCTCAACAGATATGGTGAACTGGGTGGATGAAGGCGAAATTCTTCGGGCGGATGATGTAGCATGGGGCAGGCCGGAAGGTGGCTTTATGTGGGCACCGGACTGTGCCTATCGTGACGGAACCTATTATTTTTATTACCCACATCCGAGTGGTGAGTGGCAGACGACATGGAAAGTTGGAGTAGCTACCAGTAATAAACCGGCATCTGACTTTACAGATCAAGGGTACATAGAAGGTCTAGGCGGTAATGCAATGATAGATCCATGTGTATTTATTGATGATGATGACAGGGTTTATATGTACTACGGCGGCGGCAGTATGTGCATGGGTGGAGAAATGAATACAGATATGGTTTCCTTAAAGACTGAAATGAAGGATATGGAGGGATTAGAGGACTTTCATGAAGCTACCTGGGTATTTAAGAGAAATGGAATCTATTATTTAACCTATGCAGATAATAATTCCGGTGCTAATAACATGCGATATGCCATCAGTGATAACCCGCTCGGACCTTGGAATTATCAGGGTATCTTTTTAAAACCGACCGGATGCGATACGAGTCATGGTTCTGTTGCAGAATATAAAGGTCAATGGTATCTGTTCTATCATAATCAAAATATTTCCGGTCAGGGAGTATTGCGAAGCGTATGCGTTGATAAGATATATTTTAACGAAGATGGTACGATCCAGATGGTGGAGCAGACTGGAGAGGGTGTTGGACTTGCGGGTGATTCGCCTGCTCCTAATCCTACCTTAAAGAAATATGAAGTAACAGATTGTGAACTTGGCGGTGGAGCAACTTTAGGGGCTAAGGTGGATAATAAAGCTGACAGGGTAATCAATAACCTACATATGGAAGGTGCATACTGTCAGTTTAACCATGTGGATGGTGGAAATGGCGGAAGATCAACGATTAAAGTTTATTTTGCTAACGGGCAGCAGCTATCGAAATTGAACTTGAATGTAAATGGGGAAGATTATTCCTTATTGAATGCTGTTTGTACCTGGGGTTGGCAAAAGTATACCGGTGTGGCTTCCTTTACATTAAAGCTTAATCCTGGTGAAACCAATACCATTAGACTTACCGGTGGTAACGGAGGAATCAATCTGGATTATATCAGTGTAGAACAGTTGGATGAAGTGGGTATCACAGCTGAATAATGTTTTGATGATAGACTTGTTATCATTTTTGTCTTAAAGGAAAAAAGGAACAGTCGTCATAGGTACTGATGTCTGAAATGAACAATAACATAATAATCTTGGTTAAAGTGTCAAAAGGTGCTACGCACTTTTCATACTACTATATATTGATATGGAAGCAAGCTTACATATCAATATATAGTAGTATGAAAGCACCGAAGGTGCTTTTGATACTTTAATCAATCTTTAGAATATATACTTGCAAATTGTAGTAAATAAAAAGAGGATACCGGTGTTTACCCTTGATAGGCTAATCAGCTAATTGGGGCCATTCCGGTATCCTCTCTATTTTAAACTCTTATCGTTACGGAATAGGTTGTTTAGTTTTGCGTGTTTCCTTCTAATTCTTCTATCATATGATTCTGAATTTCAATACTGAGTGCAGTGAATAGTTCATCCTTAGCACTGTCTATTTGTTGATTCACATAATTAGTTAAATATTCCTTTAACAATTCCTCATCCTCCGCTAACGCATCCGGAAGCTGCTGATATAAGCTATCCATATAGTTGCGTAATTCACGGTCCATTCGAGTGATCTCGTTTTGAACAAAACCATCAACGTTAGATATAGCCTGTGCGGTAGAGGAGTCTATGTAATCTTTCATTTCCTCTTTATGCGTTTGGATGTTTTGATTCTTTTCACGATCAATCTTGCTGGTAAACCCGGAAATATGTGAATTAAAATACATCTCAAGATAGTATAAAATCTCAGAATCGAATAGACTTGATGCATATACAGGAACACTTCCGATAAAAAAGCTTAAAAATACTAATGATAAAATGAATTTGATGTTGTAAGTTTTTTTCATAATCATTACCACCTTTAATAAAACCTTACCATACTCAAAAGATCATATCAATAGTAAATGATTTACATTAATGCAGATAAGAATAGTGCTTACCCTCGCAATACAATTGAGGAAAAGCACTTTATCTCATAATCTATTCAATGATTTATTATAATAGAAGGTGGTTATTTTACTCTAACTTTCGCACTTGCCGGTATCATGATGATGTGCTGTAGAGGCTTCCATACAAGTACGGCGATGGTAAAGTCAATCATGCTGTGAATTAAAGTACCTGCGCCAACACCGATGATTACCATTTTAAAGAAGGAGCTTGAGGTTACACCGGTAATCTGATAGAAAATTGCTACAGCAGTTACTTCAGAAACTGCATGCACAACGGCAATTAATAAGGAAAAAACAGTTGCTTTTTTCATCGACTGCATAATACCGCCATTCTTCTGAAGTAGGAAGGAACCAAGTGCCGCAAAGATTAAATGGGAAGCCGCTCTTAATACGATTTCGGGAGCAAACCCATTAATTAAGAAACCAAGGGTTGTAACGATAGCAACAGCAATAGCTGTCACCGGGGATATAAACATGGCAATAAATATTGATACATGGCTTGCAAGAGTAAATGAAATCGGCCCCATGACAAATCTGGGTGCGACTTGGGGAATCATAATACCGATGGCACAGAGCATTGCTGTAATCGTCATGGATAATACTTTGTTATGTTGGGTTTTCATACTTATCTTACCTTCCTTTTTTACATAATTATTAATTCAGCCTGTTTACCAGTCAGATCCTGTACAGAGAGTGTGGTAGTTATAAAAAGTGTAATTGTCCTCCGGTGTATACAAGAGACTTGATAGCTGTCTTGTCAGCTGTAATTATATATAATAACTAACCAAATGTCAATATCAAAATAACTTACTTTCTTTTTATATCCCAATATATCCCAATGCGTCCCAATACTGTCATGTACGTCTACTACTGCGGTAGTAGGGGTCTCTTTCAGAATCTCAAAATTAGTCACCGGATTTTGGATTCCTGCCAAGATACGTTCAATTTAAAAAGCTTTAAAACGGTTGCAACCATGACTTTCGATCCTTTTATGATTACGCTTCAATAAAATGTCCGTACCTTTCAATGCCACATCATGGGGAACACCAGGGCTTTTAATACGAAAAAGAGAGCCTTTCCTGTCCCCGATTGAATTGCTATTATGGGGTGCAAATAGGGCTCTCTTTTTATAGTTTATGTTCATGTAAAAATGGTTAGGCCTTCACTCTTCCGTCAAGGCGATTCGAATCAATCTTTTCAGTTTCAATATGATATTTTATATAATATACCGCAATCAAAATGATTAAAAATCCGATCAGGTTAAGCACCTGCTGAGCATATATCTTAATTCCGAACAGGTGAAAGTCTGCTTTCTGGAGATAATCCAGGATCATGCCTCCAAGGATTGAAAACAGGAACCCAAAAATGCCCGAAAGAGAAGAAGTAATGGTTAACCAGACCATACGTTTCTCGCTTTTAAAGAAATCCAGCTGTACCCCGAACAATCCGATACCAACAAAAGCCCATGCCGTTGAACCGAAAACAGTGGAAATGATAAATAAGGGATAGGCATTCGCGGGTACGGTAAAAGTCACGGCGAGGGAGCTGAGGCCCAAAGCAAACAGAGTATACCGTAGTATTTTAGCCATACCGTGTTTATCAGCCAGGCGTCCGAATTTTGGAGTAATATAAATACGATATAAATTAGCAATAAAACTTATCAGCATTATAAAGGTATAAGGAAGTGATAAATCATTAATCTGATAACTGGCATTAAAAGGAAGGCATATGAAAAAAGCAAAGGTGTACAGACACTGGATGGTAAATGCCTTACGAAATTTCCGGTCGAGGAAGGCTACCTTTAATTCGGAAAGTATACCAAGCTCAGATGCTTTATCCGTCTTTAAATCTTCTTTTGCCTTTTTCGCCAGTCTTCCGTGCATTTCTTTGCCATTTTCGTTAGTATAAGAGAGCTTAGGTTCTTTCATTTTGGATAATGCAATCACGTTCAAAAGAGTCAATAGGAAAATTAAAATACCGATGATGATAAAACCAGTCAGGAGATTTCTTGGTTTAAAGTAATCGAGGATTACACCGGACAGTAGCATAGTACTGGATACTACGAAGACCGCTACAGAATCCTTGATGGAGAAATACTTACCTCTTAATTTGCCCGGCACTAAGCTGGCGATCCAATCCTGGGAAGCAGGAAGACCGATTTGCACAAAAACCTGTCCCACAAAATATAGTAAAACAATGATAGTGGCTTTGGAGGTGCCGCCGATGGCCAATAAGGGAATAAAATATAAGACTGCAAATAAAATACGTTGCAGTGCGGTTAAGCATACCAGCAGTTTATATTTTTTTATACGTTTGAAAAAATTTACCAGGAACAACTGTGATAAGGCAGCAAAGCTAACTAAGGAGGTGATAATTCCGATATTGGCATCCGATATGCTGCAGTAGGACATTAAAGTGGCCAAAAAGGTACCGCCAGCTAACTGAGCTATCGTTTGTGCAGCAGTGTCGGCGGTAGTATAAAAAATTCGGCTCTTTTTAAAGTCCTCTTTACTCTCCGGCAGTGCCATAAAGTAAATTCGTCTGATCTGACCCATAAGATACCTATGTACAAACATTATGTTATTGAACATGCTGTGATGAATTCCTCCATTTCATTTGTGTAAACTTAAGCTGATTAATATACCAGTAATTCACTGATAAATTCTGATTTCACTATAGCATAATCTATGATAAATTATAAGATATATTATAAGATAAATTTTAAGATAAATTTATGATAAATTTTAAGACATATTATAAGATATATTATAAGATAAATTTTAAGATAATCAATGTTATTAGTTGTATGAAATTCATGTTATATCCTATAAATTTTTTATATATTATCCTGTAATACAAGTTAAGCACTAGGTAGTGATGGAGCGAAAGAATAGTATAGGTTGTATGTACAATAGCAAATATTATTTTGTTTCACAATGGCCTATATAAATTCATGTATGAAAGGACGGAGAAATCAGAATGCTCATTCGAAGTAAAAATTTTAACATCGCTCAAATCGCTAATTCCGGACAATGCTTTCGTATGAATGAAATTAGTGAAAATAAATTTAGTATGATAGCTTATGGTACTTATATTGAATTGGAGCAGCTCGACGAGGAAACCGTCAATATCAGCTGTAGTGAAGAGGATTTCCATGAGAGATGGGTGGAGTATTTCGATTTTAAGTATGATTATGACCGTATTGTGAAAGAACTGATACAAGGAAAGGATCAGTTCCTGAAAGCAGCTGCTGAATACGGGAAAGGAATACGGATTCTGAAACAAGAACCCTTTGAAATGCTAATCAGCTACATTATATCGCAGAACAAAAATATACCCTCCATAAAAAACTGCATTGAACGTATTTGTGAGCGATACGGAGAAAAAAGAAGGAGCGATCAAGGCGAAGGTGTCACATATTACACATTTCCGTCACCGGATCGTTTGGCAAAAGCATCTGCGAAGGATTTAAGGGAGCTTAAGCTTGGTTACAGAGATGAATACATAATTAATGCCGCACAGGCTGTTGTTCAGGGTGAGCTTCCATTGGAAAAGCTAATGGGGTGTTCTTTTGAAGAGGCAGCAGCTGTTTTAAAAAAGATTCGTGGAATTGGTAATAAGGTTGCAAACTGCATTTTGCTATACGGTTTACATCATATTGAAGCTTTTCCGGTGGACGTATGGATTGCCAAGGTACTGAAGGAAATCTACGATAACCGTTTCGATGTGAAGATTTATGATGGATATGCAGGGATTGTCCAACAGTATATGTTTTATTATATGAGAAATTTAAAAGGAGTTTAAGAGCATTGATATTATTTGATTAGGTTGTTTTTAAAAAATTTAATGGTAGATATCTGGTAAACCAAATGTTAATTTATAATAGGCAGAAAATTCATAAATTGGCAATAAGGCATTCTTTCATCCAGTCGTATTTTAGTATGAAAAAGAACAGCATCGGAAAAAATAAATTCGAGATAAACTTCTCGAATAGGATATGAAAGGGTGGGAAAACATGGATAATAATAAAAATTGTCGTAGTGCTGAAAATGAACGTCGAATTGATCATTTGGTTAATATAGTGGAAAAGCAGACACGTACGGAACGTCATCTGGAGCAGCATGCGGATATTTCCTCTTCTCCTGAGAATTTGGAGCATGCAAGAGAGCTTCAGGAAGAGCGTCAGCAGGAAATTGAAAATTTGAAAAATAAAATAGCGTATGGTGATAACTATAGCAACAATTACAAAGATAACACGGAAAAGCGTTTAATTTATACGGAAGGATATCTTAATCATAATGCTGATCACATGGATGAGAAGACGTTCCGAAATGCAAAAGAAAAACAGGAGCATAGAAAAGAACAATTAGATTCATTGCGGTAATAAAATGTGAGTCAATAAAGTATTTGTGATTTGGAAGTATATTTATAAACAATTGACAAATTAAAATGACATAAGCACTTTTGGTGATTTATAAGGTAATATTTTATTAATGTAAGACATTTCGCTAGGTAGTCTCTGGAAATGTGTGTAGCGCCTTTTGAAAAATTTTATAGCTATGAAATTAATGAAGAGAAATGAAATAACATTCAGAAATAAAATAAAATCTCAAATAACCTCAGAAAACGTAAAAATCTGAGGTTATTTTTTATCTTGGTTCTTTATCCTGAGGAGCATGACAGTGGTTGATTATTCGAAAGTGATGAACTTATGGCTTCGTTATAAAGAATTGCAGACAATCTACGGAACTAATCGTTTCATATCCCGTGGGAAAAGAGAGGAATATCGGACATTAGTTTGTTCCAGTAGTCGACTGGTAAAACGCTCCAATCCAAGACCAAGACCACCATGCGGTGGCATACCATGTTTGTGAATCATCAGATAGCTTTCAAAAGCTTCAGGATTCATGCCCCGACGTTTCATTTTATTAAGTTGTTCCTCATAATTATGAATTCGCTGTCCACCGGTTGTGATTTCAAGACCGCGAAATAATAAGTCAAAACTTAGTGTTACGTCCGGATTTTCCTGATCCTCCATGGCATAAAAGGGACGTTTCTTACTAGGATAATGAGTAACAAATACAAATTCGCTTCCTGTCTTTTTCTTGATTAATTCATAAAGCAGTTTTTCCTCCTCCGGTTCAAAATCCTCCAGATCGGTGATCGCACGGTTGTATTCCTGAGCAATTAATTGTTTCGCCTCCGTAAATGCGATTGCTGGTATTTCTGTAATGGCGGGTAGCTTTACATTAAGAAGCTTTAATTCGAAGGTGTATTCTGTTTTAAGAAATTCCAGTATTTCGAACAGGAGCTTTGTTTCCATCTGCATGATGTCTTCAAAACCTTCAATGTATCCCATTTCAAAGTCAACACTGATATATTCATTTAAATGTCTGGAAGTATCATGCTTTTCAGCTCGGTAAACAGGAGCGATTTCAAATACACGCTCATAAACGCCAACCATCATCTGCTTATAAAACTGAGGACTTTGTGCCAGAAAAGCCTCGCCGCCGAAATAGTCCAGTTTAAAAATATTAGCTCCACCTTCCGCTCCGGCGTATACGAGCTTTGGAGAATGGATTTCAGTAAACTGCTGTGCAGTTAGAAACTGACGAATTCCTCTGCAAATTCCTTCCTGCAGCTTGAAGATAGCACGCTCCTTCTCATTTCTAAGAGTGATCGGACGAAAATCCAATAAGGTTTCTAAGGAGGTCTCCATGCATTTATTATTAATAACCACCGGAGACTCTTCCACAGGAGAGGAAAGTACCTCAACATCAAGCATCCTTAGCTCATAACCGGTTTTCGACCGTTCCTCCGCCACCACTTCACCGGTTAATATCAGGCAGGCTTCTTCCTTTATGTTTTCCAGGGGGAAACATGCAAATTCCTGACTATAGATACATTGAACCATACTTCTTTTCGTCCGAAGGATAACAAAGGCAAATCCGCTCATCAGCCTGATTTTATATACTGAACCCTGTAATGTCACTACTTTGCCGATGAAACTATATAATTCTTCGGGTTGAACAAATCGTTGTTTGAGGTTACCGTTTATTTTATTCATAATATCATTTCCTCCATGTACTTTTCTTATTGTGATTGATTAAATTGTTATGATTGATTAAATTGTTATGATCATACGTTAGTCAGTTACATCATAATCTTTATTCTTACAATGGCCCGCATGCTTTGCTTGACCATTCGTATTATCAAAAATAACATATTCAGTCTCTATCTACTGCAAAAGATGCAATTAATTTATGATAGCCTTCCATTGATCAGTGCGAACATAATCTATATGTTCCATACGATCACCACCCTTCCTTTGAGACCAATATTCGGTCAAAACTCCTTCGAAGTACTATTTTTAGATAAAAAAAACACACCGGGAAATATAACATTTACCGATGTGGTTATTATATGATTATTTTAGTACATCATATGATCCTCCACACAGGCACAAGACTGTAAGCGCCTGTACCCGGAAAATCATAAGTACAAGCGCTATCTATCGTCGTCCCTGTTCAGATTTACATATACGAATTGCATATACTACCTCCAAATTTGAAAATGTTTGCTTGCATTTGGTCGAAAAACACGAACCTCAGTGTGACCAGCTTCAAACTAACGCTCATACTAATTGACATCAATCACGTAGAATAGTTGCTTTTGCTATTCTTTTCATGGCCCGCTTATCTTTGCAAGACAATCATGCTGCCATTAATTTGTATCAGATTAACACATGGAAATATTTATGTCAATATGATTATTTCTTGAGTTTCCGTAGTTTTATCCACAGTACCCTCATTTTAATGGTATTGTAATAAACAACTTTAAGAAAATGCCTAAAATATAAGGAATCCTCGTATCTTCATACCATACGAAAATGGGTTCCGGATCAGCCAGTTATTCATATCGATGTTAGAATTTAATTACATGTAATTCATCACATTTATTCATCAATACCGAATATTACTAGCTACATTTATGAATAATAATTGAGATCATGGAATGGAGGTATTCCATATATTTGTCACTGGAGAAGGAATTTTATATGACAGAAAATCAAATTGAATTGATAATCCCATAAGAGATGGTAAAAATAGTTTAATCGTATTACGGAGGTATATTGCATGACTAAGGTTAAGGGAAAATGGGCACTAATCACCGGTGCCAGCAGAGGAATTGGCTACAGAATAGCGCTAAGCATGGCAGAAATGGGATGTAATCTGGTGCTTCACAGCAGGTGTATCTCTCATACAGAAAAGGTGCTCGAGGAAGTGAAAGCTCTCGGTGTAGATGCCTATGCAGTCCAGGCTGAATTATCCGATCTCAATGCGGTTAACCGTATGTTTGTTGAGATAGAGGAAAAAGAAACCCATATCGATATTATTTTTAATGATGCCGGAGTCCAGGTTGCTTACCGCCATGACTTTTTTAAAACACCGCCCGAGGATTTTACTCAAAGTTTCATCATTAATACAATTACACCGATGATGATTTGCTACCGTTTCATTCCTAAAATGGTAGAAAGAGGTTTTGGAAGAATCATCAATACAACCAGTGGAATTAAAAATGAACCGCAACAGGCAGGATATTCAGCAAGTAAAGCTGCTCTGGATAAGGTTACGAAGGATTTAGGTTCAAGATTGGAAGGCACCAATGTCATGATCAATTTAGTCAAGCCCGGCTGGTGTAACACTGATTTGGGAGGACCACATGCTCCAAATTCGGTGGATAGCGTTATTCCGGGTATGGTAATCGGTGCTTTTCTGGATGATAAAAAAAGTGGAAGAGTCATAGATGCACAGGCATTTGCAGGTATGACCTTGGAGGATGCGGTGAGAAAGGCTGCGTCCATAGAAAAAGAAGAATAAATAAGGCGCACAATGGAAGCGATATTAGAAAAGCTGTTATGCTGCTACGCCCATTTCAACAAGGCCTACAACATGAACAGCTATGAATACGGGTATTTAAAAGCCTTCCTTTCGTCGTCTGTGTCGCAGTGCGTGGCGTTTTTTTCCGGATTCCCATTCGGCCCGTTCTGATTCATTCTCCAACAAAAGTCTTGGGACTTCATTCGGATTTCCTTCGGAATCAAGTGCAACCAATACGAGATAAGCACGGTTCACTACCTTGCGGAAACCGGTTAAATCCTCCACATAGGTATCAACTCGAACCTCCATAGAGGTATGACCGACATAGGTTATACGGCCAATTAGTACAAGTGTGTTATTTATATAAGCGCCTGCCTTAAACTGCAAATTGTCTATGGCAGCAGTTGTTACATTGCAGCCGGAATGGCGTCTGGCAACAACTGCTGCCACGACATCGATCCATTCCACCAGCTGCCCGCCAAACAGCCGGTCTGTTCCGTTTATATGGGATGGCATCAAAATCTGTACCTGTTCGGTTATAGAATCTGAAACACGTTTTGGTTCCATAGGTTAATCCTTTCGTTCGTAGAATATAACATAAAACATGATTGATAAGTTCATCTTATTCTATACCTTTTACTGACATTTATCAAGGTTTGGTTCAGTTACTGCAATTTGAAATATAAGGAATCAATTACCTCCCTTAGTACAGTTCTGACTACCGATATTGATAGGAATATATTTATCAATCAGACTATAGCAATAAGGGAGGTGGGTACGTGTTGCATTAAAAAAGATTCTACAGACTAGCGATATGGTTTGTTCCTGTATCTGGGTATGCCCCATGGCGGACGAGCAGGGCCGGGACCCCAGGGAAGTCTACCAACCGGAGGTCTGAGGGTAATCGGTATTACAATGATTCGACCGGTTCTCGGATAAAAATAGGAGGAAGGATTTCGCCACCGTATTGGTCGATATGGTCCGTCATAATCCGGATTACGGAGATTATAGGGATGATAAAACATACAATTCGCTCCTTCTTGTTGTATCAGCATGCTTTCCTCATAATAGAAGATCAAGTAAAGACACATAATATAACAGATGATATGATATATTATATGAACCGGAAGGCATGTGTGATCAATGGTCCGAAGTTTCTGGATAGCTTATCCATAAAAAATTTATAAAATAACTTTTCAACTAACTATTTTATGGTATAATAGATAAGAATTGCAAATTATGATTTGATTGACTTGATTTCACGGGAAAAAACATTCAAATCAGAATAATATTAAGCAAATAGAAAGGATTGATAATAAGATGGCTTTAGTGACAACAAAAGAAATGTTTCAAAAAGCATATGCCGGAGGTTATGCAATAGGAGCTTTTAACGTAAACAACATGGAAATCATCCAGGGTATTACGGAAGCTGCGAAAGAAGAAAATGCACCGCTTATTTTACAAGTTTCAGCCGGAGCTAGAAAATACGCAAAGCATGCATACCTTGTAAAATTGGTTGAGGCAGCTATAATTGATACCGACCTTCCTATCGCTCTTCACTTAGACCATGGTGACGACTTTGAAATTTGTAAATCCTGTATCGATGGAGGATTTTCTTCCGTCATGATAGATGGTTCAAAACACAGCTTTGAGGACAATATTACTTTGACGAAAAAGGTTGTAGAATATGCGCATGCTCATGGTTGCGTTGTTGAAGGCGAATTAGGTAAGCTTGCAGGTATTGAGGATGATGTTAATGTATCGGCAGAAGATGCTTCCTTTACAAGACCGGATGAAGTAGAAGAATTTGTTACACGTACCGGCGTAGACTCTTTAGCAATTGCTATCGGTACCAGCCATGGTGCATTCAAATTCAAACCGGGCCAGAAACCTAAGCTTCGTTTTGATATCTTAGAAGAAGTAGAAAGAAGATTGCCTAATTTCCCTATCGTATTACACGGTGCTTCCTCCGTATCTCAGGAATATGTAAAGACAATTCAGCAGTACGGCGGTAAAATGGAAGATGCGATTGGTATTCCGGAAGAGATGTTAAGACAGGCTGCAGGCATGGCAGTATGTAAAATTAACATAGACTCTGATTTAAGACTTGCATTCACTGCAGGTATCAGAGAGTATTTCTTCAACAACCCGAGTCACTTTGATCCGAGACAATACCTTACACCTGCAAGAAATAATATCAAAGCAGTTGTTAAGCATAAAATTGTTAATGTACTTGGTTGCTCCGGTAAAGCTTGGTAAGAACCGGTTAAAATCTGTAAGAATTGTATGAAACGTAATATGTGATAAATAAGAATAGGAAAGATGCTGTAGGATAGTAGTACGGAGGTTATAATACATTCGTAGGAAACTGTCCTACAGTATCTTTTTTTGTTTCATAGGAGTGTGTCCTATGAAACAAAAAAGCACTCCCTGCAGGAAGCGCATTTCGCGGTAAGGATTTTTTGCTTCGCAATCCGCCCGGGCGCGACAGTGTCAGCGAGCTGACACCTTGTGCTTGGCTAGTTGATACGAAGCTCTGTTTATAATTCATAGATGATATCGGTCAAATCCTCCGGATGCAGTGGAGCACTGAAGATATAACCCTGAATAATATCACAGTTGTGAGCTCTGAGCATGGATAATTGGTTTTCATGCTCGACTCCTTCCGCTACAACCTTAATATCCAAGCTGTGCGCAAGTTTTATAATCGATTCGGCAATAAAGGCATCCTTTTTACTATGACAGATATTATCGATAAAGGATTTATCAATCTTTAGAGTGTTAATCGGCATCTTGGTCAGGTAGTTTAATGAGGAGTAACCGGTACCGAAATCATCAAGGGATACTTTTACTCCGATTTTCTGGAGGCTGGTTAGCAACTGGGTAGCATCCATAATTGAGGAAACCAGGGTGCTTTCCGTTATTTCAAGCTCTAGGCATTCCGGGGGAAGACCGGTTTCGGATAGTATTTCCGATATAAGGTTCGTAAAACCGGGTCGGTTAATCTGAACGGAGGAGATGTTAACGGATACCGGACGAGGTTTATTGCCTTGATCGATTAACTTTTTATTGAAGCTACAGGCTTCCCTAATAAGCCAGGAACTAAGTTCGATGATTAATCCGCTTTCTTCAGCAATCGGTATAAACTCCTTTGGTGTTAAGAAGCCGAGGCGTTCGCTTCTTATCCGCATGAGTGCTTCAAAACCAATGACCTTATTGCTTGTTAACTCGATCAAAGGCTGATATTGAATATAGATCTCATGATTATCGATTGCATTTCTTAACACTTCTATAATTATAGTATTACGGTTAAGCTCATCCTCCATTTTAGAATCAAACATAGTATATTTGTTTTTACCGGTATCCTTGGATTTATACATTGCTATATCAGCGTTTTTAATCAAGGTATTGGGAGATAAACCATTTTCTGGATAGACGGCGATACCGATGCTCATTGATACATATATCATCTCACCTTCTAAGTCTAAAGGATTATGAAAACTTTCAATCATTTGGTGAGCAAAATCAACGGCTGATTTCTTTGAAGTCATATTTTCCTTAAATATTAGAAACTCATCACCACCTGCTCTTGCAAGCATGCCATCGCCCCCGATGACATTGGTAAGTATCTGAGCCGTCTTAACCAGCAGAGTATCTCCATATTCGTGACCCAAGGTATCATTCACTGTTTTGAAATTATCGAGGTCGACAAAATAAACTGCGTGAATTTTTTTATCGGAGGGTGAAGATAGCAAAGCTCCATTCATATAATCCAAAAATGCGAGTTTATTCGGAAGGTTAGTCAAAATATCATGATATGCTAAGAATTCAATATGATCATAATTCATGCGGAGCTGTTCTTCGTTGGATAAAAGCTCCTCGTGCATGGCTTCCAAATCCTCATAATTCGTTTTAATAATATGTAGCATTTTATTAAAGCTTTTCGATAATTCGCCAAGTTCATTATTGCTTTTAATGTTTGATTGTATATTCAGATTACCGTCTGAGGCAGTCCGCATTGCATCACGCAGGGATATGATCGGAGCTGATAAATATTTAGCCAGCCAATTGGCAAAAATGATAATGATGATTAATATAACAGCACTGATAAAGATTAAAAGGTATAACATAATTGTTGTAAGGGAGCGGATTTCACTAATATCCTGCTTGACCAGTAAAACAAAATTTAATTTTGGAATTATACTGTATCCAAAAGCTTGATTCGTATTATCGAAAAAGTATTCAAAGCTTCCGCTTGATTTGATATTCCCTCTGTTATAATCGTTAACAAGGCCGGATAATTTTGTGGAATTTATATTTTTAGTTATTAAATTTGGTTCCGGATGATAAATGACAGTACCGTTATAGTCCAGTAAAATACCCAAACCGCTTTTTCCGAAATTAATAGATTCCAGTAACTCGTCTAAGAAGGAGGCATTCAAGCTACTGACTACGTAACCGATCAGGGAATTCGAGTCAGAATCAAATATTGGACAGCCGACATCAATGGTGTAAAAGGTTTTACCTGATTTGGTAATGGGTTTCAATCCGCCCGCTGCTATTGAAATTTCGCGGGTAACTAACATATAGGAAAGAGCATAGTCCGATTGGTTCTCCTGTCCGATGACAAGCGGGTCGGAGCTAGCGATTACCTGCTTTTTAGAATTAAAGACAGTGATAGATTCACAAGTGGGATACTCGTTCTTTCTTGTCTCTAGCAGTTGGTTAATTCCAGATGATGCGAATGCATCAGAGGGATTGTTTAACTTTATTAATTCCTGAATTTCAGTCTGTATAGCAAGTAGGGATACCTCAGTAATCTGTGTATTCAACATTGCCATAATACCAATTCGATTCGTGTTGGCTGTCCTCTCCAGATTCTCCGACTGGAGGGTAATCAGCTTATTTGTAAGCAGACCATGTGCTATTACGGACATTAATACTACAGGTATGATAGATGATATGATAAGCATAATTCGTAGTGATTTTTTAATTGACATTTTTAAAGACCTCCGTCTTAAGCCCAGCTTACAATGGATGATACTAAGCCTAATATATTCTACCAATTTCGTCAAAATATTTCAATAAATAATATAAAATATGTTATTATATATAAATTTTTTTGAAACATTTTATTATAATATTCAATTGCATGAATATGGAGAATTTCATGAAAATTGAATTGATTGTTATTAAATAATAGGTAAATACTTTTTATTATGGAAATCACTTGAATTCGGCTTAAATACGGCATTTAATATTTTAGTTGAAAATATAGGGTTTTAAGGGTATACTTGTAATGTTTACAAGGATTTTTATCTTGATTATTTTGATTACAATGTGAAAACAATTGGAAAGTAGGCAGAAAACAGAGATGTATAGATTAATAGAGCAGGATGGGTGTGCAAAAAGTGCTGAATTTGATACGGTCCACGGCACAATTCAGACACCTGTGTTCATGAACGTGGGGACAACAGCTGCAATCAAAGGAGCTGTATCTACCATGGATCTACAGGAAATAAAAACGCAGGTTGAGCTATCCAATACGTATCATTTGCATGTTAGACCCGGAGATAAAGTTGTAAAGCAAATGGGCGGGCTGCATAAGTTTATGGTATGGGATAAACCGATTTTAACCGACTCGGGTGGATTTCAAGTTTTCTCCTTAGCAGGACTTAGAAAAATTAAGGAGGAGGGAGTATATTTCAACTCCCATATTGACGGAAGAAAGATTTTTATGGGACCGGAGGAGAGTATGCAGATCCAGTCCAATCTGGCTTCTACAATAGCAATGGCATTTGACGAATGTCCTCCGCATCCGGCAACAAGAGAATATATGCAAAATTCGGTTGACCGCACGACCCGTTGGCTGGAACGTTGCCGGACGGAGCTTAGCAGGTTAAATTCCTTAGAGGATACCATCAATAAGAAACAGATGCTGTTTGGTATTAATCAGGGGGGAACGTTTGCAGATATCCGGATAGAACATGCCAAACGGATTTCAGAGATGGATCTTGAAGGATATGCCCTTGGTGGTCTGGCAGTCGGCGAAAGCCATGAAGATATGTATCGGATCATTGAAGAGACTGTGCCTTACCTACCGCTTCATAAACCGGTTTACTTGATGGGAGTAGGAACGCCGGCGAATATTCTGGAGGCCGTTGACCGCGGTGTAGACTTTTTTGACTGTGTTTACCCCACAAGAAATGGTAGACATGGACATGCCTATACGAACCAGGGAAGAATGAACCTTTTAAATGTGAAATATGAGCTGGATGACAGACCGGTGGAGGAAGGGTGTGAGTGCCCGGCCTGCCGAACCTACAGCCGCTCTTATATCAGACATCTATTAAAGGCAAAGGAAATGCTGGGAATGCGTCTTATGGTTCTTCATAATCTGTATTTCTATAATCATATGATGGAGGAAATCAGAGAGGCAATCCGCAACAAGCGGTACCAGGAATATAAAAAACAAAAGCTGGAAGGATTTGTTAGGAGCAATGATTAGAGCGAATAACATTGAATTATAGAAAATAAAATCATTAGGAGGAAAACTATGAATAATTTTATACTTTTGGCAGAAAATGCAGCAGCAGAGAGTGAGCCGGGTCTTAATTGGATTGTCATGATTGGTCAATTTGCAGTCCTTGGTCTGTTACTTTACTTTATGCTGATCCGTCCCCAGAAAAAACAGCAGAAGGCAGCGCAGGCAATGCTTTCTACCATAGCTTCAGGTGACAGTGTTCTTACTTCAAGCGGTATGTACGGAGTAGTAATTGATGTTATGGACGAAGTGGTTATTGTTGAATTTGGTAACAACAAGAACTGCAGAATTCCAATGAAGAAATCTGCTATTGTTGAAATTGAAAAACCAAATACAGAGAAGAATGCGTAAGTACTATTTAATTAAATAAAATTGGTTAAAGTGTCAAAAGCACCTTTGGTGCTTTCGTGCTACAATATACTGATATGCAAGCTTGCTTCCATATCAGTATATTGTAGCATGAAAAGTGCGTAGCACCTTTTGACACTTTATCCAAAATTTACAGTATAAATTAGGCTTTAAGAGCAGATCTTAAAGCCTAATTTTATGTGCTGATATTAGTGCCTATTCAATTAACTAAAAATATTTCCTTCGAGTTGTTACACCAGCTCAATCTTATATTTCTCCAACCAATAATTGATCTGCAGAAGATAGGCTATCATCTGCGGACCTGCCATCAGCTGTCCGTACCAGGGTTTACCGTAATCGCTCGGGGAGGAAAGGAAGGTTTTTATCTTTTTTGTATCCACGAGCGGGTGAATCGGTGCATTGGGATCGGACAGAATTTCTAATAAATTAGTACCTAATATTTTCTCATATTCCGGGTGATAAGTCTTTGGATAAGGGCTTTTTCTTCGATATAGAATCTCATCCGGTATTAAACCTTTTCCGGCATCCCGCAGTAAGCCTTTCACTAAGCCATTCGGGCATTTCATATCCCAGGGAACATTCCAGATATATTCTACAATGCGATGATCTGCCAGCGGGACTCTTGCCTCCAGCCCGGAAAACATACTGCAGCGGTCCATTCGATCAAGAAGTGTTACCATAAACCATTTCAAATTCAGGTAAGAGATTTCCCGACGGCGGGCTTCTTCCTTACTTTCACCAGGAAGTTTAGGGGTTTCTGCTATCGACTTATCATAAGCCTCCAAAACATAAGCATCCAAATCTACCGAGGTCAATAAATCCTCCGACAATAAAAGCTTTCGACTTTCCATATTTTTAGACCAGGGAAACGTATGCAGTGCCATGATATCCGGTTGATGAAACCAGGGATATCCGCCGAATATTTCATCCGCGCATTCTCCGGTAAGAGTAACCTTAGTTTCCACAGCTACCTTTTTACAAAAATATAACAGGGAGGATTCAACATCAGCCATATTCGGAAGATCCCTTGCATCCACGGCTGGGTAAAGCTGATCCACCAAATCGGCATTATCACAAATTAAATAGGAGTGCTTGCTTCCCACATGGTTAACCATAATATCCACAAACGGACGGTCTTGGGATGGTTGAAAAGAATTTGATTTAAAATGCTTGTCATTATCGACAAAGTCAAACGAATAAGTGACCAGCTGTTTATTAGCTTTTTGTAGTTCTTTGGCACAGATTGCAGTTATCAGGCTGCTGTCCACACCGCCGGATAAAAAGGTACAGATTGGAATATCGGAAACCATCTGTCTTTTAACGGAATCGTATAATAAATAGGAAGTTTTTTCTACGGTTTCCTGGTAGGAATCCTCATGTGGTTTACTGATTAAGTTCCAATAGCTATGTTCATGTACTCCCTGTATGTTATAAAGAAGATAGTTACCCGGTAATACTTCATGTATATCTTTAAATACCCCCTGTCCATAGGATTTTGCCGGTCCGAGTCCGAAGATTTCCCCAAGACCTTTCGCATCCAGTCTTGGTTTTATACCCGGAAATTGAAATAACCCCTTGATTTCGGATGAAAATATGATGGTATCGTCTTTCACCGTGTAGAATAGCGGTTTAATTCCAAGTCTATCCCGGACCAGGCACAAAGTTCTTTTATTGTCATCCCAGATAGCATAAGAAAAGATACCATTTAACTCCTTTACATAATCAGGTCCGAAGGCCATATATCCGGTTAGGATTACTTCTGTATCCGTATGAGTTTTAAATAAATAACCCATTCGAATCAGATTCTCTCTAAGCTCAGCGGTATTATACAGTTCCCCGTTATAAATAATGGAATAAGCATTTCCGGCCTGATACTTTGTAATTGGCTGGTGCCCGCGGCTTAAATCGATAATTGACAACCTGGTATGCGCAAAGCCTGCCTGGGGATAAAGAATATCTCCGGTATCGTCAGGTCCACGATGCGCCAGAACCTGTTTCATATGATCGAGAATTAATTGCCATTTACCCTGTTCCTTTGTGTAATCAGCCTGAATATTGGAAAAACCGGCTATACCGCACATAGCATCACCTCATCTAATTATATTATTAAAGTCTAGCACTCCATGCTTTAATAAACGCTTCATAGTTACAAACAAGAATTAATCAAGGGTGCATTCCATCCTGTTGCTTACCGGGCGGTAAGAATCATTTTAGGACATATCAGCACCCTTGCTTTCGATTAAGGATATTATATTGTAAGATTATTGAGGACATAAAATAATTGGCTGTAATTGTTTACCTTCCAATGCTTTTTCGATGGTTGGCATGACCAAATCAAAATGGGCTACCATGGAATAGGGTTTGCCCATGTAATTATCCTGACTGAAAGGAACGAAGAAGATATTTTTGGTATTCATTAAGATACCGATATTTTTCATGTTGGCACCAAGAGCATCATTCGTAGCGATGGCAAGTACGACCGGCTTTCCATTCCTTAAATGACCTTTTGCTGCCATAAGAACAGGTGAATCGGTTATTCCGTAGGTGAGCTTTGCTAAGGTATTACCGGTACAAGGAGCGATTAACATAACATCAAGGAGATTGCTCGGGCCAAATTTTTCTGCTTCTACAATTGTAGTAATCGGATCTCTTCCGGTGCTTGTTTTCGCTCTTTGAAGAAAATCGGCTGCTTTACCAAACCGGGAATCTATGCTTTGTGAACGTTCCGAGAAGATTGGGTATAAGTTGTTATTTTCACGGATTAATTTTTCAAGCTCTAAAAACACTGTTTCATAGGTGCAAAATGAGCCTGTAAATGCAAAACCTATATTTTTATTGCTGACGGTCATTTAATCACTTCTTTCTTTCATTAACGCGTTAATTTCGGTTACCAGAAAATCGGCAGATGCCTTTGGTGATACTTTGCCTGGCAGGCCGAGTGATAATTTGGCATTTAAATGTTGTTGTTTAGCATAGTCAAAGTCAACACCGCCGGGAGCCGAAGATATATCAATAATTGTAACATTAGCATCGACCAAATCCAGACAGTCGCGGTCTAGAACCAGGGCCGGTATGGTATTAAATATATAATGGAAGGAAGGCAAAATACATTTGATGTTAGATAAATGGACCGTTTGATGTCCATTCGCATTCGCATATGCAAGTGCCTCCTCGGAACGGGCAGCGACGGTAACCCTTGCATCCATAGCCTTTAATTTCTGCGCCAAAACCTTTGCGCAGCGACCATACCCTAATACAAGTAC
Organism: Herbinix sp.; assembly: GCA_029240245.1. Taxonomy (GTDB): domain Bacteria; phylum Bacillota; class Clostridia; order Lachnospirales; family Lachnospiraceae; genus Mobilitalea. Next base: position 42,503 of record JARBTJ010000005.1, on the reverse strand, counting down.
ATTACTGCCATGAAGATTTCTGGTGCTGCCCGCAATTGCTTCCATAATAGTACCTTCTGCAGTGGCAATGGCGTTAAGAATGGTTAATTTTTCATTTTTCATTAGGTCATAATAGGGAATGTGTCTTGAGTCACAGAGGCCGGTTATCGGTGAAGGAATATTTCCGGCAATAAGGAAATGATTCTCCCTGAGTAAATAAGCCACATGAGCGATGGTAAGATCTGCCGGAGAGCTTTTCGCTGTTATGGAAACCTGGTCCTTTGTAAAAGGAATGGGTCCGATCAGGTATTTGCATTGATCAAATAATTCACTTAAGGTTTGCATCTGACTGCAATTTTCGTGGCTGACAGTTTCGTAAGTGCTATAGGTTGCAATCCGATAACCCTTGGAAAGAAGGGAAGCGGTCATATATACCTGGCGGAGATCTCCACCAAAGATACCTATTTCATATAGATGGGACATAATAATCACTCCTTTATGTCACATTATATGTTTTGCGAAATAATCTGTGATTGGCTTATCACCAATGCAATAAAATAATAGTAAAGTTACTAAGGTGTATTTTTAGCGAATACATTTGTAACACAATTGCAGACATATTGCTTGACAAGATAGTTAAAAAATACTATAATAATTTTATTAGTTCCAGAATTAGAAAAATCTTCCGATGATTAAGTCGTCTTACCATTTTTTGTATTCGGGAAATAATATTTATATAATTTAACAGTATAAGCAATGGGGCTTTTTGAAGAGCGAGCATAAGAAACGTTAATCAAAAGCTTTTTTATTTGTACCTAGAATTATATAATAAAATATATTATTAGGAGGATATTTATGAAGAAAAGAACACTGTTATTAATTTTCCTGCTGTGTTTAGCGTTTTCTTTTACTGCTTGTGGCTCTAAAAAAGACGATGAAACAAATCAAAATGATACAGCAGATGACGGCGCTGATGTAGATGGCGATGACACAGCTGATGCAGACGGCGAGAAGGTACCTGACAAGATCGTTGCTACCGGTACATATGATACATTGGTTGTTGGTACACAGACATTTAATGGCGTATTCTCACCTATGTTCTCAAGTAATGCATACGACGTACAGGCATATGACCCTGTATTTGTAGCCATCTCACGTTTAGATAAAGATGGCGTATTAGTCGATTATGCAGGCCATGTTGAAGCCAAAGAGCAACCGTCTGAAGACGGTAGTCATACTCAGGTGCTTTATACTGTATCCGTTAAAGAAGGTATGAAATTCTCAGATGGTGAGCCGGTTACCATTGATGACGTGATATTCCAGTATTATGTATTTGCTGACCCTACCTATGACGGGTCATCAACCTTCTCAACATTAGATATCGTTGGGTTGAAGGAATACTACTATGATACACCGGATTATACCGCTCAGATTGCTGCAATTACAGCAGATGTAGAAAGCAAATATACACTTGATAAAATTTCTGCTGATGACTATAAAGCATACTTAAAAGACAGCAGTCTTGACGGATGGTGGCAGGGTATTGACAGCTATGACTGGGTTGAATACTTAAAGGGTGAAGGTTATGACCCTACCGGTATTGAGACAGATGCTGATAAATTACTGGAGATGTTAGTTGATTGTGAATATACAAAATATGCTGCATATTATGATCCTCAGTCCTACTATCAGGCAAAAGGGGAATCCGAATTTATCACAGGTAACTTAGAAGATGGTGTGGATGTAGATACGATCGAGGGTATTAAAAAGCTTGATGAGTATACCTGTACCGTATTATTTGATTCAGTTAACATCTATGGTGACCGTGAAGTTGCTTATTTATCAATCGTTCCCGAGCATTACTACGGCAAGGATTTCAAGAAGGGCGATTTATCTGCAGTTAAGGCATTAAATGGTTCTCCTCTTGGCTCAGGTCCTTATAAATTTGTAAGTTATCAGGATAATATAGTTACATTGGAAGGTAATCCGTTATTCTTTGGTGAAACACCGAAAATCCCTACGGTTAAATTCCAGGTAACTGCACAAGAAGATATGGTTGATGCATTAATCGGTGATCAAATCGATATTACTGATCCTAGTGCAAGCCAGGATGTTATTGATCAGATTGAAGAAGCAGGAGATTCTTACTCCTTAGTAGATAACCCTGGATATGGTTATATTGCTGTAAGTGCTAAAACAATTCCGGACATTAATGTACGTAAAGGCTTAATGCACTTAATGAACAGACATCCTGCAGTAGAATCCTATTATGGGGATTTGGCTGAAGTTATTGAGAGACCTATGACACCTACCGTTTCCGAATATCCTCACGGTGCAACAGAAGTGTATGCATATGATCCTGCAAAGGCTCTGGAATACTTTACTACAGCTGGTTATGCAAAGGATGGCAGTGGTAAGCTTGTTAAAGATGGCGAACAGTTACAGATTACGGTTGGTATCGGTAGCAGCGGTACTATGAACCACCCTTCAGCACCTATCTTAACCCAGATGGTTAATGATATGGCTGGTATGGGAGCTGAGCTCATTATCCAGGATATTGACTTCTCCACACTTACCACAAAGGTAGATGCCGGCGAACTTGATATGTGGGTTATGGCTTGGGGTAATTCCACTTCCTGCGATTTGACACAGCTTTTCGGTAGCAAGGGTAATGATAATACGGTTGGATTATATAGTGATGAAGTGGATGCTCTTCAGAAACAAATCCTTCAGACAGTAGACTTTGACGAAAGATGTGCATTAGTTGCTCAGGAACTTGATCTGATCATGGATGCAGCGGTATATATGCCTGTTTACCAGAGAAAGAATATGGAGATTTATAATGCAAGTACAATCAATCTCGAAACTCTTCCTGAGGAAACAACAACATATTGGAATTATGCTAGCCAGATCTATCATTTGGAAATGCAATAATCAATCTGTAGTTCAGTAAAAGTATAAGTTTTTACTAAAAAGTTTATTAAAAATATTATGATATAGAAGTCCATATCCCACCCTGAATAGGTGGGATATGGATTGTTATGGGAATAAATATTCGGTAACCTTATATCATAGGATATAGGATTTAGATGATTTGTTAGCCTCACTGCTGAGGAAATATATCATAATATGTTTTGCCAGCAGTGCGACCAACAAAAATAAGTGGAAGGGAATATGTTAATATGAGACAGTATATCGTAAGACGAATTTTAATCAGTATACTTGTATTATTCGGGGTATCATTCCTGCTGTATATTATTATCCGTTTAATGCCCGGTGATTATGTAGCTAATATCACTGCCGGAAACATGAATGTAACTGCAGAAATGGAACAAAGAATGAGGGAAGTATACGGGCTCGACAAAGGACTATTAGAAGGCTATATATCCTGGTTAGGTGATGCGGTTCGGTTAGATTTCGGTATCTCCTTTATCTATCAGAAGCCGGTTACGGAGGTTATACAAAGATATTTACCGATAACATTTGCACTTGCAGCGATTGCAATGGTTTTTGAGATGTTATTAGCAATTCCATTAGGTATTTTAGCTGCACGTAAACAATATTCCAAGATGGATTATTCGATTGTAGCAATTGCTCTCATGGGTATTTCGCTACCGTCCTTTTTCTTTGCAGCCATTTTAAAGCGTGTCTTTGCCATTGGACTTGGTGTACTTCCACTGTCAGGTATGGTTAATGCAAGAGCAGGATTTGAAGGCTTTGCAAGGATCATGGATATAGGGCACCATTTAGTCTTACCGGTTACGGTATTTGTTATTACCGGTGTCGGCGGTTTGTTAAGATATACACGTACAAATATGCTTGAGGTGTTGAATGCTGATTATGTTCGTACCGCTCGTGCAAAAGGGTTGCCAGAACGTAAGGTTATTGGAAAGCATGCATTTCGTAATACATTAATTCCTATTGTTACCTTAGTGGGCGGCATGATCCCCGGACTTTTTTCCGGTGCTGTTATAACCGAAGGAATTTTCGCACTCGAAGGTCTTGGACAAATTGCCATTAATGCAGTAAACAATGGAGATATCCCTTATTTGATGGGATTTAATATGTTCTTAGCAGTACTTACGCTTCTTGGAACGTTAGTATCTGATATACTCTACGCAGTGGTAGATCCTCGCGTAAGATATAGTTAGGAAGGAGGAACTTGACATGGAAGATATTCAAGTAAGGAATGAACAGGATCAGGATGAATTTGAGCTTAGCCAAGTAATCCTCAGTCCCACGCAATTAGTGTTAAAAAGATTTTTTCGTAATAAATTGGCAGCCGTCGGATTAATAACTATATTAGTTATGATAATATTCTGTTTTATCGGTCCATTTTTTTCACCCTATAGTGAATATGAAATTTTTTACATAAATAAAGAAACCGGAGAAGAAATTTATATGACAGACGCCCGTATCAGTGAAAAGGGTGTCAAAATAAATATAAAGGCTCCTATCTCCACAGCACATTTACTTGGAACTGACGCAGACGGAAGAGATGTACTAACCCGTCTCATGTATGGTGGAAGGGTATCCCTGACCGTTGGTTTGGTTGTTGTTTTAGTAGAATTGTTAATCGGAGTAACGTTAGGCGGTATCGCTGGTTATTATGGAAAAGCCGTCGATATGATTATCATGCGACTTGTAGAAATTTTCTACAGTATTCCATTTATACCTCTTATGTTAATCATATCAGCTGTAATGGTGGGCTATGGTATCTCACCGAAATATAAAATATATATCATTATGTTTGTTATGGGTGTCCTATTCTGGGCCGGTGTAGCAAGAATGGTCCGTGGACAGATTCTTTCTTTACGTGAGATGGAATTTATGCAGGCTACGGAGGCTACCGGAATTCGTACCAGTCGAAAGATCTTTAAACATTTAGTACCGAATGTAATGCCTATCATCATTATTATTGCAACTATGGATTTAGGCGGAATCATATTAATGGAATCAACCATGAGTTATCTGGGAGTTGGTATCGCCTTCCCTTATGCATCCTGGGGAAATATGGTAACTGCAGTTAATAATTCAATCATTTTAAAAAATTTCCCGAATATCTGGCTACCACCGGGAGTTTGTATCTTATTAACAGTATTGGCATTTAATTTCATAGGTGATGGTCTACGTGACGCCTACGATCCCAAAATGAAAAGGTAGGTGAGATTTCAATGGCAATCGATAAGAAAGCACAAAAAGAGAAGATAAGAAAAATTAAAATATATAACAATAAGATGTATAAGGAATATGAAAAGGTAAATAAAAGAAGGAATATTCCGGAATCTGAATACCTTACACAAATGCAGGATCCTAAGAACTTAATTGAATTTGATAACTTGAGATCTTACTTTTATACAGATGTAGGAACGGTTAAAGCAGTGGATGGTGTTTCCTTTGCTATTCCGATGGGTAAAACGATCGGTGTTGTAGGTGAATCCGGATGCGGAAAGTCGGTTACCAGTTTATCCTTAATGCGTCTATTGCAAGGACCTCAGGGTCAGATTGCTGGAGGACAAATTCGTTATAATCAGATATCGAAAAAACGTGCGGTAGATATCGCAAAGCTTCCCCGTAAAGAAATGGAGAAAATTCGTGGTAATGAAATCGCAATGATTTTCCAGGAACCGATGACCACTTTAAATCCGGTTTTCACCATAGGAAATCAGATCGATGAAAGTATCCTGTTACATAATCCAAAGATGCCGAAATCTGAGGTGAGAGAGCGAACGATTGAGATGTTGAAATTAGTAGGTATCGCAAGAGCAGAAGGTATCTATGAATCCTATCCTCACGAGTTGTCCGGTGGTATGAGACAACGAGTGGTGATTGCCATGGCTTTATCCTGTAATCCACAGTTAATCATTGCAGATGAGCCGACAACTGCGCTTGATGTTACCATTCAGGCACAGATTTTGGATATATTAAGAGATTTAAAGGATAAGATAAATGCTTCCATTATGCTAATTACCCACGATTTGGGAGTTGTTGCTGAAATGGCTGATTATGTGGTTGTTATGTATGCTGGGCGTATTGTGGAACAGGGCACAGCGAAAGAAATTTATCATCAACCATTGCATCCGTATACCGTAGGTTTAATGAAATCAAGACCAATTTTAAATGAAGATATTGATCGTCTGTATTCCATACCCGGTAATGTCCCCAATCCAATCAATTTACCTAAGAGTTGCTATTTTAAAAATCGTTGTGATAAATGCATGGAGAAGTGTAATGGTGATTATCCGGGATTAATCAGTGTTTCTCCTACCCACAAGGTTAGCTGTTACTTATATGATAAAGGATTAGTTTCCGATAAAAAAGCTAAGGTAGGAGGTAAATAAAGTGCAGAAGGATAATATTCTTGAAGTAAATAATTTAGTGAAATACTTTCCTATCAAATCCGGTATCATGCAACGTACCATTGGACAAGTGAGAGCGGTAGATGATGTAAGTTTTGAAATAAAAAGAGGCGAAACTTTTGGACTTGTTGGAGAGTCCGGATGTGGCAAGACTACAATTGGACGTACCATCATCCGTTTAACGGAGCCCACTTCCGGAGAGGCAATTGTAGATGGAACGAATATGTTCAAGATGAAGAAGGGAAAGCTCAGACTGGCAAGACCAAAGGTTCAGATGATTTTTCAGGATCCATATTCGTCCTTAGATCCACGTTTGCCGGTCGGTGAAATTATAGGAGAAGCTGTTCGTGAACATAAAATTGTTCCCAAAGAACAATACCGTGATTACATATTAAAGATTATGAAGGACTGCGGTCTTAGACCGTATTATATTGATCGTTATCCTCATGAATTTTCCGGTGGACAGCGTCAACGTATTTGTATTGCAAGAGCACTTGCTTTAAATCCTGATTTAATCATTGCCGATGAGCCGGTATCCGCCTTGGATGTTTCCATTCAGGCGCAGATTATTAATTTAATGAAGGATTTACAGGAGAAGAGGGGCTTAACATACCTTTTCATTTCCCATGACCTATCCGTTGTTGAACATATTTCAAATACCGTTGGTGTAATGTATCTTGGTTCACTGGTTGAAATGGCTCCGACCAAGGAAATATTCCGTAAACCAATGCATCCATATACAAAGGCATTACTGAGTGCGGTTCCAATCCCGAATCCGGATGTTAAAATGAATCGTACCATTTTAGAGGGTGATATTCCGTCCCCTGCGAATCCTCCGGCTGGATGTAAATTTCACACCCGTTGTCCTCAGTGTATGGAAATTTGTAAGACACAGGCTCCGGTATTTAAGGATTATGGTAATTCACATAAAGTTGCATGTCATTTATTTGATCAAAACTAAGATAGTGCCTGTAACTATAATTTGGGTGGGATTCTCTGAATCCTACCCTCTTTTATTTTGTCCGGCTACAAAAATTGGCTTTGCAGGCTTACTTGCATATCAATCTATTATAGCCGGAATGTGCGTAGCACCTTTTGACATTTAAACAAGACTATAAATTTATAATAGGGTCAGATATTTCTATTGAAACAATGATAATTTTCTATATAATAGAGGGGAAAGAACCGATTAGTAGAGAGTAAAGATAAGAGTAGCTTTGGAGGCAAATTATGAATGATATTTTAATCAGATCGGCAGTGATAGAGGATGCACAAGCTATCATGGAGATATACCAGCCTTACATTCTAGAAACTGCAATTACATTTGAATATGACTTGATAAGTGTTGAAACCTTTGTGGAACGTATTATAACAGTTCAAAAGCAGTTTCCTTGGCTGGTTTGTGAACTGGAGGGAAAGGTTGTCGGGTATGCATACTGTTCTAAATTTAAAGAAAGGGCTGCATTTGCATGGGACTGTGAATGTTCTGTTTATCTACATAAGGAAGCCCAAAACAGGGGGATAGCTACTGCACTTTATACCAAGTTATTTAAGTATATTAGGAAGCAAGGGTATTATAATATATATGCATTAATCACATATCCCAATTTGGGCAGTGAAGCACTTCATAAGAAATTTGGTTTTACTAATGTTGGGATTTATGAAAAGACCGGTTATAAAATGGGACAATGGTGGGATCTATTAGTCATGGTGAAAAGGCTTCGCACCTTTGAGGAGGAACCGGTATTGCCGAAATCCTGGAATGAATTATCTGATATTGAGTAAGTTAATCTAGATAAATGGAGGATGATATTTATATAACCTGTAGCAGGAATTGTTTTTTCTGGTATTAAGTCGCATGAAGGAAAATGTAATAGAAAAACTTGATTCACTGTATAAAAAGAGGAAAATCTGTAAATTGGATTTTCCTCTTTTTTACTTTTAATTGTTGAAATTGTTGGATTACTATTATATAATTCATTTATTGGAAAAATATGGGGACAATCTTCGGCTAATCGATGCATAGTAAAGTGAGGATACACTCTCCTTGGGACAAGGAGGAAATTATGAACGGTTATTTTGATATCCATAGCCACATCCTCCCCGGAGTTGATGATGGAGCAAAGGACATGAATGAAACCCGACGCATGCTTTTAACAGCTTATGAAGAGGGAATACGTATTATTGTAGCGACTCCACATTATGTTGCCGGAAAAACTGACATTAGTATCGGCAGATTAATGACAATCTATGATGAGGTAAATCAAACAGCAGCTAGTGTTTCCAAAGACTATCGTATTGTTTTGGGAAACGAGCTTTTTTTTAACCAGGAGCTCATAAATGCTTTAGAGAAAGGGGAAGCTCTCACGATTGATGGTACCAGATACATATTGATTGAATTTTTACCTGACACTACTTATGAAGAAATGAAAAGAGGATTGAGCTGCTGTATCTATGCCGGTTACATTCCGATTCTGGCACATGCAGAACGTTATTATTGTCTGTACAGGAATTTGGAATATGTAGATGAGCTCATTAAGTCCGGAGCCTATATACAACTCAATTTATCCTGTATAACAGGAAAGCCAATGAATTCCAGAACAATCTTTGGACACCAGCTATTAAAAAGAAAGTGGGTTCATTTCCTGGGGACAGATACACACGATACCTATTATAGAGCACCTTTTGCGAGAAAAGCCGTTACAATAATGAAAAAAAGATACGGTGAAAATACAGTAAGACAACTGTTATGGGAAAATCCCATGACGATGATAGAAAATAAGCATCTATAGGGATAAAAATTAGCTAAGGAGTTGAAGTATGATCACACGGAATAACGAACAAATTGAGATTAATTTGAAGGAATTGTTATTAGTATTGCTACATAAAATATGGCTCATTATATTCATTGGAATCGTCTTCGCAGTTGGTGCAGGGGTTATGAGTTACTATTTGATCGAACCTTTATATACCTCCTCCACAAAGGTGTACATAATTAATCGTCAGGATGAGACCAGAATGACTTTTGCGGATATTCAGACAGGTGAGCAGCTGACGAAGGACTATATGATTTTAGTAAAGAGTAAGCTTATAACGGAACAGGTAATTCAAGAGTTGGAACTGGATATGTCCAATTCCTATTTAGCAAAACTAATCGATATCGTAAACCCGCCCGCTACCAGAATTCTTGAAATATCGGTAAAGCATACAGATCCGGAAATGTCAAAACAAATAGCGGATGCTGTAACGAGAATATCAGCGGAACGCATGGTCAGTGTTATGGAGATGGAGAAGGTAAATATTGTGGAATGGGGAGACATTCCAAGTAAACCCTCCAGTCCGATTATTCCTTTAAATGCAACAATGGGTGGATTGTTCGGAGTATTTCTTGTATCCGCGATCATATTAGTAATATTTATATTAAACGACTCGATCAGGACGACCGAAGATATAGAAAAATATTTAAATATCACAGCTCTAGGAACTATACCTTTTGCAGAGAGCAAAAAATATATGAAAAAGATGAAATCCAAAAGGAAAGTAGCTACCATGGCAAGCTAAAGGAGAATAATAATGTTGCAGATAAACTTAGAAAATATACAGGAGATTGATTATAGAAGTAACGAAGCTTATAAATCGATAAGAACCAATATTCAATTCTGTGGCAGTGATTTAAAGCTTATTTGCTTTACCAGTTGTCTGCCGAATGAAGGGAAATCTATTGTATCATTTCATCTGGCAGTATCCTTTGCGGAGAGTGGAAAAAAGGTCATTTATCTGGATGCCGATTTGCGACGATCCATTATGGTTGGCCGTTTTAAGCCGGATCAGGCCGTCCTTGGAATAACACATTTCTTATCCGGCCAAAATTCCCTTGATGAAATACTGTATGAATCGAATGTGAATAATCTGGATATCATTTTTACCGGACCGGTTCCGCCAAATCCTGCAGAGTTGTTAAGTAGTGCACTTTTTGGTGATCTGATGAAGGTATTGGAGCAGGAGTATGATTATGTCATAATCGATACACCTCCCCTTGGAAGTGTTATTGACAGTGCTATTGTAGCAGAACAATGTGATGGAGTGGTATTGGTTATTGAGGCAAACGCTATCAGTTATAAGTTGGCTCAGAAGGTTAAAAACCAGCTTCAAAAAGGTAAAATCCGTATCCTGGGAGCAATCTTAAATAAGGTTGAGGTTAATAGTATACGTAATACTTATTACGGTAGAAAATATAAGAAGTACGAAAAAGAATACTATTATAAAGCATAATGAATGCCCGGAAAGTATATATAGAGTGCCCTACATAAGAGGAAGGAACCGATTAAATTTAAAGGTTAATTCGATACTCAGGCAGATGCGTTATACCGCATGTGAAAAGCAATAAGGTAGGGAGGTATACAAAAATGGGTTCAGAGGTAAAGTTGCGGAAAAAGCAATCAAGGATGACCCTGATACTGACAATAATTAACATGTTCATTATAATTGGTATCATATGTGTTGCTAAGGGAAGATTAGGATCAATCGAACCCAACAGTGTTGAAGCGATGTCCAGGAACATAGTACTGAATGAGGAGAATGGTTTGAATAGTTCGGAGATTAGAATATTAACGATGCTTGCCGATTGGATCGAATTCCCGGATCAACCGACGGAACAAGCAGAGTATTTGTATATTACATATTTTACGTACATAAAAAATCATTACAGCAATCCGAATGTGGAACTAAATACGAACTCAGCAATTGATATCGAGAAATTAATCAGAAACCGAAATCAAACCATATACCTTGAGAAGGAAAGTGACATTCATAAAATGTCCATCGACGGGCGTGAAATTACGATTTATCTGCTTAAGAAGATTTATGAACTAAGTGGATTGGAACTTATCATGAATGATGAAGGGAATATCAATCAGATAGCTGAGGTATCCGGCAGAGTTCTATTTCAAAATAAGAATCCCTTAGAAACCTCCGGATTTCGCTTAGAAGCATTCATTATCACATTAATTTTATTATTGGTATTGTTTAGTGTCTGCATCGTTATAGCAAAGAAGAAGCAATTATATGTAAAAGGTGGGAAATACGATGGATTTGATGAAAAGAAATTTGCCTAATCAATATCTTCTTTTAGTTGACTTAATAAGCATTCTTATCTCATTCTTCATAACCACCTGGATTCGGTATGGAGGTATCACAAAAGATTGGCTTAACCTAAGCATTTATGGAGGAGCATTTATTTTAGTCACATTATTATACATTGTAATTTATTATTTGTACGATACCTATAGCAGGCTCTTCAAACGAGGCTTTCTGGATGAAATTATTACGGTGTTTAAAATAAACATTATACTTGCTGCTACCTTGACCGGCGTAATGTACTTTTTTCAGGGAGGAACTTATTATTCACGGATTTTCTTCCTATGCTTTTTCCTGCTAAATATTTTAATTACCTATATCTTTCGACAGTATTTTAAGCTTTTATTGCTTGGTGTTTATAAGAAAAGTAATTCCAGCTATAAAATTATGATTATCACAACATCTGACCAGGTTAAGAATGTATTAACCCGTATTCATAATGAAAATGAATGGGAATATCAGATTACATATTTAACGATACTTGATCAGGATCTGGTTGGACGGAAAATAGAAGGAATTGATGTAAGGTCAGATGCTGAAAATATGTTTGAAGTGGCTAAGACTGAAGTATTGGATGGTATTTTTATACATATTCCATATGATATGCTTGATCTTAATTTAGAGGATACCGTACTTAAATTTCAAAATATGGGTATTACAGTGGATTTGAGTATTAACACCTTTGGTCTAAAGATACATGAAAAGGTGGTCCGGGAAATGAGTGGATATCATGTATTAACCTTCAGCTCCCAGTTCTTTACCGAAAGTCAAATGTTGCTCAAAAGGATGATCGATATCATCGGAGGATTGATTGGCTGCATCATCACCTTATGTTTAACCATGATTATAGCACCTGCCATTTGGTTGGAATCCCCCGGTCCTATATTTTTTACACAGATTCGAATTGGAAAAAACGGAAGACGGTTTAAAATCTATAAATTCCGATCCATGTATATGGATGCGGAACAGCGAAAAGCGGAGTTAATGGAACACAATGAAATGGATGGCTTCATGTTTAAAATGAAAAATGATCCGAGAGTTACCAAGGTCGGTAAATTTTTAAGAAAGACCAGTCTGGATGAATTCCCTCAGTTTTTTAATGTCATAAAAGGGGACATGAGCCTGGTTGGAACCAGACCGCCTACGGAATCGGAATTTATCCAATATGAGAGCAGGCATAAAAGAAGGCTGGCTTTGAAAGGCGGAGTTACCGGGCTTTGGCAGGTCAGCGGAAGAAATGATATTAATAACTTTGAGGATGTTGTAAAGATGGACTTAGAGTATATCGATAACTGGTCACTGAAAATGGACTTTAAAATCCTGTTTAAAACGATCGGGGTAGTGCTTTTCTGGAAGGGATCAAGATAATGAAAAAGTGGAATGGACAGAAAAAAAACCGAAATAGTCCGTACAATCCGTTAAAGATTGCTATGATCGGGCATAAACGTATTCCTTCCAGGGAGGGTGGTGTTGAAATTGTAGTGGAAGAACTCTCGGACCGTTTGACGGCATCGGGGCACGAGGTTCATGCATATAACCGAAGCGGCCATCATGTTTCAGGCAAAAAATTTGATTCGAGCAACACAAACTGCTCGTATTTGAAAAAATACAAGGGGATACGAATTATAACCATTCCTACGTTACAAAATGGTAAATGGAATGCACTAATTTATTCTGTATTCGGAACCCTAAGAGCAATGGTCGGCCATTATAATATCATTCATTATCATGCAGAGGGGCCTTGTGCCATGTTATGGTTGCCACATTTATTCGGAATACGCACTGTGGCTACCATCCACGGGTTGGACTGGCAGAGAGGAAAATGGGGTGGCTTTGCTTCGAAATATCTAAAATTTGGGGAAAAGGCTGCCGCAAAATATGCAGATGAAATTATTGTGCTATCAAAAAATATTCAGAATTATTTCAGGAATACCTACGGACGGGAAGTAAGTTTCATACCGAACGGAATCGTAAGACCAGTCATAAAAAGCGTAGATGTAATTTGGAGAAAATGGCAGTTGCAAAAGGACGAATACCTTTTGTATTTAGCAAGAATTGTTCCTGAGAAAGGTCTGCACTATTTAATAGAGGCTTACCGGGCTCTCCCGATTACAAAGAAACTGGTGATAGCCGGTGGGAGTAGTCATACCGATGAGTATAAGAGGGAAATTATGCAAAAAGCTGCAGGAGATGAACGGATCATTTTTACTGATTTTATTCAGGGAGAGGAATTGGAGGAGTTGTACAGCAATGCTTATCTGTATATTCTGCCGTCCGATTTGGAAGGTATGCCGATCAGTCTGCTGGAAGCAATGAGCTATGGCAACTGTTGCGTTGTAAGTGATATACCGGAATGCCTGGAGGTTGTGGAGGATATGGCGGTCAGCTTTACCAAAGGTGATGTGACGGACTTAACAAAGAAACTGACCTGGCTTATGGATAACCCTGATATAGTGAATGCCTATAAAGAAAAAGCATCGGATTTTATATGCCACAAGTATGATTGGGATATGGTAGTAAGGAATACGGTAGAGTTATATCAAAAATAATGGGGAGTATATATGCAGAAAAAAAAGCGGATTGTTTTAGTTGACTTCGAGACAGGCAATAAATGGAAATTTGCTGATACACTGAAAAAGACCACGAAAAAAGAATGGAAGGTTATCAAATGCATCAGCAATAACGACAGAATTGGCTTTTTTGCCAATATGAAACGATATGTGAAGTATTTTATGTTCACTTTAAAAATATTTTTAACCCGAAAATCGTACTCTGATATTATAGCGTGGCAGCAATTCTATGGATTGATCTTCGCCTTCTACTGCAGGTTATTTCACTGTAAGAAGACGAACAAATTGATGATTATGACTTTTATCTATAAAGCCAAACCCGGAGTATTAGGTAAAATATATCATAGATTTATGACCTATATCATTAAAAGCAGATATATTGATAAAATTGTCTGTTTTTCCTCGCATGAGTGCTCTTATTATGCAGCATTGTTTGGATTAAAGGATGATAAATTTGTATTTGTTCATTTCGGAGAGGAACTACCTGAGCCATCCCTTTCCGAGGAAACGCAAATACCGGAAGAAAAGGATTTTATATTATCGGTGGGCTTTAGCTACCGAGATTATGATTTTCTGATCGATACCATGAAGGATACCGATTACCATGTCAAAATCTATGGGGATAAAACACTGAATCTTAACGGTAACATACAAATGTCCAGTGAAAGATTGGGCAATAAAACATGGGATATGTTATCAAGATGCAGATGCCTGGTGATACCGTTAAAGGATTCGAATATTGCTGCGGGGCAGCTAACCATATTGCATGCCATGCAGATTGGTAAACCGGTTATTGTAACGGATTCCAAAGGAATCTGTGATTATATAACCCATGGAGAGACTGGATTCATTGCACCGAATAACAAGCGAATCTGGTTAGACTATATTAATCAAATCTATAACAATGAGGAGCTCTATCATTCGATGTGTCACAATGCTAAGGACAGATATAGCAGCTATCATACAATAGAGGCAATGGGAAAAACAATAGGAAAATTAGTATTATCAATTTAATGGAGGTTCATATGAAGGTAGTAATTTTAGCAGGAGGATTTGGTACAAGGATTTCTGAGGAATCGCATTTAAAGCCAAAGCCAATGATTGAAATCGGTGGAAAACCGCTCCTATGGCATATTATGAAAATTTACTCACATTATAATTTTAATGAGTTTATCATCTGCTCCGGATATAAGCAGCATGTTATTAAGGAATGGTTTGCTCATTATTTTATACATAACAGCGATATCACCTTCGATTTAACCGAAGGAAATAAAATGTTTGTCCATAGTCAGTTTTCGGAGCCTTGGAGAGTTACCGTAGTGGATACCGGTTTATCTACCATGACAGGCGGACGTATTAAAAGAGTACGGGATTATATTGGAGAAGAACCATTTTTCTTAACTTATGGAGATGGTCTTGCTGATGTGAATATTTCGGATATGCTGGAATTTCATAAAAAGCACGGAAAAATTGCAACCCTGACGGCAGTCCAGCCGGAAGGACGTTTTGGGATTATGGATATACAGGGCAACCAGGTAATGTCTTTCCGGGAGAAAATTCAAGCAGACAATGGATGGGTGAACGGCGGTTTTATGATTTTAAATCCTGAGGTAATCGATTATATTGAGGGTGATAAAACAATGTTTGAGGAAGAACCATTGGAAGCACTGGCTGCCGATGGAGAATTAATCTGTTATAAACATGGCGGCTTTTGGCAGTGTATGGATTCCATCCGGGACAAAGAACGATTAGAAACCCTTTGGACTACCGGGGATGCACCTTGGAAGGTATGGGGGAAATATACCAAGGTAGTAAATCTGGCAATGGGGAGATAAGTGGTAATGTCTGATTTTAAAGTAAAAGAGCTGGAACTGGAAGGAGTCAGATTAATTACTCCCTTTTACAGGGAGGATTCCAGGGGATATTTCTTAAAAAGCCTGGAAAGGGATGTTTATCAGGGTTTAGGACTTTCTGCAGAGATCTACGAAAGCTTTGAATCCTATTCGAAAAAGAATGTACTCCGGGGAATGCATTTTCAGACGCAAAATCCCCAGATAAAATTGGTTAGAGTTATTGTAGGAACAATTTATGATGTAATTCTGGATCTTCGGAAAGACTCACCTACCTTTGGTAAATGGAGGGGTATCGAATTAACGGATCAAAATCATTTATGTTTATGGATTCCCGCGGGCTTTGCACATGGTTTCAGAGTGATATCCGAGGCGGCAATCGTCTCATATCAATGCATCGGCAAATATTTAAGCGATTGTGACAGTGGTATTAAATACAATGATCCTAATATAGCAATTGACTGGGGTGCAGGTGAACCTATCGTGTCGGAAAAGGATAATCGATTGCAAAGCTTTGAGGAGTTTATAAGGAAATATCAATGTATCTGAGGAAAAAAGATCAATATTGAAAGGTAAATTCATGTTTGAGACGATGAAAAAAATTATCAATAATCCGGTTAAAATTCTGTTCGGTATTCAAAAAATGGGTTTGTTGGATTGGATCAGTGATAAAACTTATTTAAAAATTATTTATAAGTTAATCTTCAAAAGAATACTCAATCTCAACCGTCCGGAATCATATACGGAAAAAATAGCCTGGTATAAGCTGCACTGGCGAAATCATTTGGCAAAGGATTGCGCCGATAAACTGAAAGTACGTGAATACGTAACAGGAAAAATCGGTTCCGAGTATCTAATCGATTATTATGGCTGCTGGGATAGTTTTGATGAAATCGATTTTAATAAGCTTCCTAACCGGTTTGTCTTAAAGCCTACCAATGGCAGTGGGGATGTCGTAGTGTGCAGGGATAAAAGTAAACTCGATTTACATAAAGCGAGAAAAACATTAAATCAATACAGTAAGCGGCATTTTTCCTCCAAAACCAAGGAATGGGCCTATTATGATCTGCCATACCGGATTATAGCGGAACGTTACATAGAAAGCACAGATGGAACAGCGATTAAAGATTATAAGATTTTTTGCTTTTTTGGACAACCTAAATTTTTGTTTGTCGGTTCCGACCGGGACTCAAATTTGAAATTTAATTTCTATGATTTAAATTGGAATCTGATCCCGGTTAAAAATGGTCATGATTGTAAGTCATTTGTCCGTAAACCGGAGCATTTTGATGAAATGTTAAGAATCGCCGGGAAGCTTTCGGAGGATTTCCCTCATGTCCGGGTGGATTTATATGAGGAAGAGGGCAGAGTGTATTTCGGAGAATTGACCTTTTATCATTTCGGTGGTTTTACACGCTTTGAGCCGGACGAGTGGGATTATGAGTTTGGTAAATACTTTGATTTGCAGCGAATACCAAAGGAACAAGTAATATAGTTGCTTTTCTTTGGAGGAAGGAGGAAGGATGAGGATATTATTGATTAACTATAGGTACTTTATTTCTGGCGGACCTGAAAAATATATGTTTCATATCAAGAAAAAGCTGGAGGAGGAAGGCCATGAAGTAATTCCTTTTTCCATCCATTCCAATAAAAATGAAACAACGGAGTACTCAAAATATTTTGTTAATCCAATTGGCAGCAGAGACGTAACCTACTATAGGGAATATAAGAAAACGCCGAAGGCAATTATACAGATGATATCCCGTAGTGTATATTCCTTTGAAGTTAAAAGAGCGGTTAAGAAAATAATTACCGATGTAAAGCCGGATATCGTCTATATCCTCCACTATGTCAATAAATTGTCGCCGAGTGTTATTAAAGGAGCAAAAGAAATGGGTTTACCGGTTGTGCTCCGGTTATCAGATTATTTTCTTCTCTGTCCCCGATTTGATTTTCTGTATCAGAAGAAAATCTGTGAGGATTGCCTGACAAAAGGTTATAAATCCTGCATAAAAAAACGATGTGTGAAAGATTCCATATTTGCTTCCTTGATCCGGGTCTTTTCGATGAAAGTACATAAATTAATGAAAATAAATAATGATGTAGATGCATTTATAGCTCCCTCTGAATTTTTAAAGAAAAAATTAGCCGAGAATGGATTTAAAGAAGAAAAAATACACTGTATCCCTACTTTTACCTCAAGTCAAAGTGAAATCGACAAGCCGGAAGTAGGTGATTACGGATTATATTTCGGCCGTATCACCAAGGAAAAGGGTGTTGAAACCTTGATTCATGCATATGGAAAGCTGCCGAGGAAGTATCGGCTGGTGGTTATGGGAGATGATGCAACCGATGAGGCAGTAGCATTAAAAGCCTATATAAATGATAACAAAATTACTAATATTGATTTCATAGGCTTTAAAACCGGGATCGAGCTGGAAACCGTCATCCGAAATGCAAGATTTACGTTCATTCCGTCCCTTTGGTACGATAATCTGCCGAACACAGCGTTAGAAGCCTTCCAATACTTTAAGCCTGTGATTGCCAGTAACATCGGAAGCCTGCCCGAACTTGTTATCCATGGTTTTAACGGTTATTTATTCGAACCCGGAAATGTGGAGGAAGTCATCCGGTACATAAAAGAATTGGGGGAGGACAGTAAAATTATATGGATGGGAACCAATGGACATTCTTTGCTTGATGGTAATTTTTCAGCTCAGACTCATTATAACCGTTTAATGAATACCTTTCGTGAACTGCTTTCTTCCGATTTGCAGCATACGAGTGAAATATCGATGAAAAGAGGATAGATACAATGGCTAGAAGAGTTTTATATGGCACTGTTATTGTCACATATCGCTGTAATGCTCACTGTAATATGTGTGACTGTTATAAGGACCCTACGAAGGCGAGTGATGAAATTACAATCGAGGATATCCGTAAATTACCGGAAATGTCTTTTACTAACATAACCGGAGGGGAACCCTTTATCCGCAAAGACATACCGGAAATAGTAGAAGAGTTATATAAGAAATCAAATCGAATTGTTATCTCCACCAATGGTTATTACACGGAACGGATTATCGATTTATGCAAAAAGTTCCCCAAGGTGGGAATTCGGATCAGCATTGAAGGCCTGCAAAAGACAAATGATGCAATCCGCGGGATTCCAAATGGCTTTGAAAGAGGCTATACAACTTTAAAAACCCTGGTTGAAATGAAGCATCCCGATGTCGGATTTGGTATGACAGTCCAGGATATGAACTGTGATGATTTAGTGCCTCTCTACGATATTTCGAATGAATTAAATATGGAATTTGCCACAGCAACGTTACATAATTCCTTCTATTTTAGAAAGACAGACAACAAAATCGACGACAAATTTCATGTAGCTCAAAATTTTGAACGATTAATTAATGAGCTTCTTAAGAGCAAATCCCCCAAAAAATGGTTCCGTGCATACTTCAATCATGGTTTGATTAATTATATCTACGGTAATAAAAGGCTGCTTCCCTGTGACATGTCCAAAAATGCATTTTTTATCGACCCTTTCTGTGACGTTATTCCATGTAATGGTATGGAGAAGAAGGCTGTAATGGGAAATCTTCATGAACAGACCTGGGAGGAATTATGGAATTCAGCGCAGGCAAATGAAGTAAGAAGATGTACCAAGAGCTGTGATCGAAACTGTTGGATGATTGGGAGTGCTTCTCCTGCCATACATAAATACATTTGGATACCCGGCTGGTGGATTATAAAGCATAAGCTTTTCAAAGGCGGGGAATACCGTCTGAGTGAAAACGATTATATATCCAAAAACGATTTTCTATGTAACAGTTAGAGGTGAGTATGAAAAAAAGAATATTTCTATGTACAAGTGTAAATTTTCCTCGGTCAGGAGCCAGTGCTAATTATATTCAATATCTTGCTTTGGCTTTAAAGGAAGAAGATTGGGACGTTCTACTGCTCGGTAAGGGTAGGAATCGACCTCAGGATTATAACGATGATAAGCAAATATATGAATACAGAGGAATTGAATATTGTAATGTATCATGCGAAAATTCTGGCAATCATTACAGTAATTCGGAATATATCAAAAATTTTAGTCATGTGCTAAACGATTATAGGATAAATGAGGAAGATTACGCGATCATATATACGACTAATCTAAAACTAATTCAATGCGTTAGTAGATTTATTCAAAAGGACCATCTTTCCATATGTATTGTGGAATGGTTTCAACCGTCACAATTTCGGTTAAATGTATTTAGTCCGGCCTATTTAAGGCATAGATTTGGATTTAAATATATTAGGTCAAACATACATAAGATTTTTCCAATTAGCCAAATCTTAGCGGATTACTTCAGGTCCAGCGGATGTAGCACCTTGGTGCTGCCGGCGATGGCGGATCCTTATGAATACGAGTATATGCCTACGGAATTTGACAGGCATAAAGTGAGATTTATATATTCCGGTAATAAGGTTACTGATAGAGAAGATGCTGTGGAAGCAATGCTGAAAGCATTTTTACGAATAGAGCGGGTGGAAAGAAAAAGGATAGAATTTCATATCACAGGGCTGACAAGGGAAAGAATATTGCAAATACTACATGGAGATAGGAATTTATTAAATGAATTAGAGCAGATATTGATCATACATCCATGGCTTGATTATGAAGACTTAGTTAAGCTATATCTGCAAATGGATTATTTGTTTCTTGCAAGATACAATAATAAGATTACAAGAGCCAACTTTCCAAGTAAGGTTCCGGAAATACTTTGTTACGGAGTTATACCGATTTGTTCCGACGTCGGAGATTATACGAAAAAGTATTTACGAAATGGGATTGATAGCATCATATTGGAGGGCTGCTCCACCGAAGAGTGTGAGAAAGCAATACGTTTCGCCTTGAATATGAAAAGAAAGGATAAGGAGAGGTTTCGGTTAGACTGCAGATCCTCTGCTGTGCAAAACTTTTATTATAAAAATTGGTCAGGCAGAATAACAGATTTTATTACTAATAAGTTAGAGGTGAATTAATTGATCAGTATTATTACGCCAACATTTAATTCGGATATATACCTTGAGGATTGTATCCTATCCATTATCCATCAAAGTTATGATGACTACGAACATATCATAGTGGACGGTATGTCAACGGACCGAACCTTAGAGATAATTAAAAAATATGAGAATAGATACAACATGCGCTGGATTAGTGAGAAGGATCAGGGAATGTACGATGCGATTAAAAAAGGATTCGAGATGGCGAAAGGAGATATTTTTTGTTGGCTGAATTCGGATGATATGTATATGCCATGGGCTTTACAGACGGTGTCCAGTGTTATGATAAATCCTAAAATACAATGGTGCACAGGTATTCCTTCTCAATTTAACGAATTTGGTATTAATTATTGCCAGTGCAGAATAATTCCCACCTATTCCCAAAAGGTGATAAAGAAGGGATTGATGGAGGGCAGGCGCTTGGGCTGCATACAACAGGAATCAACCTTCTGGACAAAAGAATTGTATGTAAAGTCGGGTGGTATTAACCCTGATTATTTATTTGCCGGTGATTATTATTTATGGAAGAGCTTTGCAGGATATGAAAAACTATATGTGGTTAATTCCATATTAGCTGGATTCCGTGTACATAAAGGACAAAAATCAGAGGATAGAAGTAAGTATTATGGTGAGATTGGAATGCTGCATACTTACGAGAAACTGTCATCAAAAGTGAAACTCTATTCCTTGAGACGATTTTTGCATAATTATTTTACACAGAAAAGCATTATAAGAATTAATAATATCAATTTTTGATAGTATAAAATCATGATAAATCCATTGCTTATGTTCATTTGTTTTATATTGTCATGAGGAGTAAGAATGAAAATTTTATGGTTGACAAACTATGCACTTCCGATGATTGCCGAAGCCCTGGGAAATGAAAAGATCGTTAATGAAGGGTGGTTGATCGGTTTATCAAAGCAATTAATGATGAATTCCGATGTAGAGCTGACGGTTGTTTATCCGCAGAGCGGTATCACCAAACAAATCACAGGAATTACCGAGAAGCTTAGATTTTATGGATATCCCGAATTAAGTAATAAAATCGACTACAATATCTTATTAAAGCAAGATTTCATTGAAATTATATATAAAGAAAAGCCTGACGTCATTCATATTATGGGAAGTGAATTTCCCCACTGTTATTCCATGGTAGAAGCATGTATTGCATGTGATTATATATCAAGGGCTGTTATTTCAATACAAGGTTTGGTATCAATATGTATTCATCATTATGATTTGGGTCTTCCACATGATGCATTACACCAAAGATCAATTAGAGACATAATAAAAAGAGATTCCCTTCAAAAATATAAGAAGGAGCTTTATAAGAGAGGGAGATATGAAGTATTAGCTCTTAGCCAAGTTAAGAATGTAATCGGTCGGACTGATTGGGATAGAGCATGTACGATGCAGATAAATCCAGAGGTTAAGTATTATTTTAATAATGAAACACTACGACCTCCCTTTTACGGTAAATTATGGAGTCAAAACGAATGTGAACCGTATTCATTGTTTATCAGTCAGGGAAATAATCCAATCAAGGGTTTGCATTTTGCCCTAAAAGCTTTACCACTGATTAGAAAAAGATATCCCAACGTAAAATTATACATAGCAGGCAGTGAGGTATTAAAAAAGAAACAGAGTTATCCAAAATGGAAACGAAAGGCATATGAGAATTTTCTGTTTGAACTCATAGAGAATGATAATCTTAGTGATAACATTGTATTTTGCGGCACGCTAAATGAGACTCAGATGTGTGAGAGATATTTAAAATCAAATGTATATATTTCTCCTTCACTAATAGAGAACTCACCGAATTCCATTGGTGAAGCTATGTTATTAGGCGTACCTGTAGTGGCGTCGGATGTTGGTGGAGTGAAGAATCTATTAGTGCATGGAAAAGAAGGCTTTATCTATCAGGCCGATGCTTTCTATATGTTGGCATATTATGTATGTGAAATTTTAAGTAGCAAGGAGCTGGCAAAAAAGCTGTCTAATAATGCAATGCGTCATGCAACTGTGACTCATAATGCCCTAAACAATGCAGCCACATTAATCTCCATATATCATGATATTTCGTTTCATGCTGCCAGCAACATTAATATAAATGAATTAGATGAGTTAATAAACGGTTAGGATGTGGAATGATGATAAATGCAACGATAAAAATAAATTATAAAATATTAATTCAGTGCTGCCTGGTATATATCCTTCTGACAATGGACGGATCCTTTTTGTTTAGTCTAAATGAAAATGCTTTTAAAATGGGAATCCTATTTGTTAGTGTAGTTCTATTTGCTTATAATGCGAAATACAGAGATATGAAAATTATCATGACACTTGCATTTTTGCTAATCAGTATCATCTTTGTCCGTCAAATAAACCATGGCGGAATCGGCATGGATGTATGGATTTTGTTTGCTTCACAGATGCTGATAGCCTTCCTGGCTGTTTACTACCGGAGAGATACCTTTATAGAGGTTTATATTAAGGTGGTTTATTTTCTGGCGGTAATCAGTTTGATCAGTTGGATCATAGCGTTAATTAACCCAAATATTTTAAAACCGTTCTTATCTGCTAATGTTGCAGTAAATTATGATAATTCTATATTTTACGGGAAATTATTTTTTGTAATACATAATAATAATACAAGAAATGTAGGCATATATCCGGAACCCGGAGTATATCAGATTGCTTTGAATATGGCGTTGTATTTATTGCTGTTTTACGGACATAAAGCGAATTTCACCAAAAAACAAACAATACACTATTTAATGACGTTTATCCTAACCTTATTGTCAGCACAATCCACATCGGGTTATTTATCAATGATGGCTGTATTGCTAGGTTTTGCTGTTTCGAGACATCGATGGGAAATGGAAAACAGGAGAATTAAACGTTATATCCTAATTGTGGCTGCACTCTTATTATGTATATTAATGATTGATTATAATATACAGGGAGAAGATAGTTTGATCAGCAGGATTGTATTACAGAAATTATTTAGTGGGAACCGGTTTGATTTATCATCTTCTACAGGGAAATACAGAGTAGAATCCATACGGATATCAATGGATTCGATTATCAATAATCCGCTTGGTCAGGGTTATGATTATTTGAACATGGTAAAAAGATATGCAAAGCTGGAAGCGGTAGGAAATGGGTTGTTATCAACAATTGCAGCCTTGGGAGTGATACCAATGCTTGTGATATTATATCGAATGTTGATACCGATTTTTAAATACGGGGCATCAAAAATTGCATTTTTAATATTTGTTTTTATGTTTGTCAATACTACCTTAGCACAAACTTATGTATTTTATCCCAGCTTTTTTATGTTGACTTTCCTCGCTTATAGTCAAAAAGAATGTGAATTATCATATGAGATGGATGAGTTTTTAGAATTTCAAAAGATTTAACCTGTAACAATTATGGTAGGAAGGATATCAAATGAAGAAAATGCTTATTATGACCTCAGGTATGTATGGTGGTGGAGTGGAAAAAGCATTACTGAATATGCTTCACTTTATCCCACGCAATGAATATACGATTACATTACTGCTTTTAAAAATGGAAGGTGAGTTTTTACCTTTATTACCAAAGGATATTATATTGAAGGAAATTAATGTGAAGCAGTTATCTTCAAATGAATTCATGCGGAATAAGAGTATGAAAAGGCTGGTTTATGATTATGTAAAAGCGGGGAAGTTTTTAAAGGCAATGAATTCTATCTGTCGTAAGTATTTCTACAAGGATTACTTCTATTATATACCTAATAAAATTGAAGCTTTGGAGAATATGGATAAAGATTTAGAAGAGGAATATGATTTGGCAATCTGTTATCACATACATTGTCCGTTTAACCTTGCATATATAGCTAAAAAAGTAAAGGCTCATAAAAAAATCGCATGGATACACAATGATTTTAAAACAACAAAATTTCCTGTTAAGCAGCTTTTTCGGTATTTTGATTGCTATGCAGAATTTTATGTAGTTTCAGATCAATTGAAATCAGAATTTATGGAGGTTATGCCATTAAAATATCATAATCAGGTTACTGTGTTTAAAAACATACTCCTACCCGATGCGATTAGCCGGATGTCATACGAATTTATACCTCAGGAGTATCAAAGCATAAGTAAAATCACGTATAAGCTATTATCTATAGGCAGACTCACTTCTCAAAAAGGGTTTGATGTAGCAATTCAAGTATGCTCGAAATTAAAAGAGCAGGGAAAGGATTTTATCTGGTATATCATAGGAGAGGGCGAGGATAGAAAGAAATTAGAAGATGAAATTAACGAGTTTAATGTAGGTGACAGAATAAAATTACTTGGTTTACGTATGAATCCGTATCCTTACATAAAAAATTGTGATATTTATGTTCAGCCCTCCAGGCATGAAGGATATGGTATTGCAGTAGCAGAAGCCAGAGTGCTTCATAAACCAATCATATGCACCGATTTTGTAGGGGCATTTGAGCAGATTACAAATGGAATAAATGGTTTTATTGTTCATTTTTCGGTGGAAGAATTAACGAATGCGATATTAAATCTGATGCAGGATGAAGAATTAAGGAATCGGTTGGAAGATAATCTAAAAAGAGAGTTAACCTACAATCAATTGATTGCAGATGATAATGTTAAGACTTTACTAAATTCTATATAAAGGAAAAAGTAAAATGAGGCTTGAGAATACCGTAAGAAATACCAAATACGCTATCGTAGGACAGGCAATGGCAGTTGCAGCCAGCTTTTTGAACCGGACGATATTCATCCATTTTCTTTCGGTAGAATATTTGGGAGTGAATGGATTATTTAGTAACATACTATCTATTCTATCGCTGGCTGAGCTGGGAGTAGGGTCTGCCATTATATATAATATGTATAAGCCTTTAGCCACCAATGATATTTCCAAAGTGAAGAAATTAATGAATTTTTATAAAATGGCATATAACGTAATCGGTGTTTTTGTGTTAATAACCGGTTTGTCTTTACTTCCGTTTTTAGAGTTTTTTATCAATAATAAGCCGGATATCAATCATTTGCATCTCATATATGTATTATATGTAATGAATTCATCCGCATCCTATTTCTTTACTTATAAAAGATCAATCATTTTTGCAGATCAGAAAAATTATATTGATAGTATCAATTTATATCAGCAGACAATTGTACAGTCAATAGTACAGAATACAGTTTTGATCGTTACCGGGAATATCATTTTATATTACATCGTACAAATAGTCACGATTGTCTTCTTCAATTATAAAATTTCTAAAAAAGCAAATAAATTATATCCATTCTTAATTTCGAATAAAGAAAAATTAGAAAAATCAGAACGTATGAAAATATTAAAGGATGTCAGTGCTCTATTAATGCATCGTATCGGATTTGTTGTAGTATGCAGCACAGATAATTTTTTAATCGCTAAGTTTGTCAGTCTGGCGGCAGTAGGCCTGTATTCGAATTACATTATGATAGTTTCTGCCGTAAAAGGTATTATAGTTCAATTAATTAATGGTGTTACGGCCAGTATAGGGCATCTCAATGCTGTTGAAACAAGTGAAAAATCTTATGATATCTATAAAAAAATTTATTTTATCAATGCGTGGTTGGTGGGTTTTTGTTCGATTGCCTTTTATGTATTGCTTAATCCTTTTATAGAGCTTTGGGTAGGCAAGAAGTATCTTTTATCCCCTGAAATTGTTTTAATTATCTCAATTAATTTCTATCTTTGTGATATTCGAGGAATTCGTTCCGTAACGAATACCTTTAAGGATACGATGGGATTATTCTGGCAGGATAGATTTAAGCCTGCATTCGAAGCGGTAATCAATCTGGTTGCATCCGTAATATTGCTAAAATTATTCGGATTTATTGGTGTACTCCTTGGAACTTTGATCAGTACAATTGTAACGGATCTATGGGTGGAGCCTTACATTGTCTTTAAATATGGTTTTAAAAAAAGACTATATCATTACTTTTTTATCTTTTTTAAATTTGGAGCAATTACCCTGTTGTCGGGATTTATAACAAAATTTATATGCAGCAGAATGCCCGGATCTTTGATCTTTACGTTTGTTACATCAATCATAATAGTAACAGTAATACCTAATTTATTATTTATAGTGATATTTCATAAAGCAGACGAATTTCAATATATTTATCGTTTGGCGATGAAAAAAGTCAGAAGTCTAAAAACAAGAAAAGCAATGATACAGGAGAGAAGGGAGATGTAACCTGAATTAACTGTATTGATTTATAAATAAAGCTTGATAAAAAATGAATAAAGGTGAGGGATAAAATGAGTAAAATAAGAAAAGTTGCCTTAATCACAGGTATTACAGGGCAGGATGGTTCATACTTAACGGAACTACTGCTGGAAAAAGGGTATGAGGTACATGGAATTATCCGCAGACATAGTATGATAAGTACAACGAGAATCGATTATTTATTTGAAAATCCGGAAATTGGTAATCAAACCTTGTTTTTGCATTATGGTGATCTGACAGACTCCAGTAATCTAAACCGGCTAATTGAGAAGATAAAACCTTCTGAAATTTATAATCTGGCTGCCCAGTCCCATGTTGCAGTATCCTTTGAAGTCCCGGAATATACGGCGGAAGCAACCGGTATCGGTACGTTGCGAATATTGGATGCAATTAGGGAAAGCGGAATAAACTGCAGATTTTATCAGGCATCCACTTCGGAATTATTTGGAGGCTTACCGGGTACGGCACCTCAGAGTGAAACAACACCGTTCTATCCGAAAAGCCCATACGGCGCTGCAAAGCTTTATGCTTACTGGATCACTGTAAATTACCGGGAAGCTTACAATTTATTTGCCTGCAACGGCATTCTTTTTAATCATGAATCACCGAGAAGAGGAGAAACCTTTGTAACCCGAAAGATTACCAGGGCAGTTGCTGGTATCATCGCTGGAAGTCAGGAGAAATTATCTCTGGGTAATCTTGATGCGAAAAGAGACTGGGGATTTGCGGGGGATTATGTGGAGGGAATGTGGAGAATGCTTCAGCAGGACAAGCCGGATGATTATGTCCTTGCAACGAATGAAACTCATACAGTCAGGGAGTTTGTGGAATTATCCTTTGCTGAGGTGGGAATAGAGATTAAGTGGATTGGCAAAGGGATCGATGAAAAAGGCTATGATAAGAAAACGGGCTTATTATTAGTTGATGTTAATCCGAAATATTTCCGACCGACTGAGGTAGAGTTGTTATGGGGTGACTCTACGAAAGCAGAAACGCTATTGGGTTGGAAGCGAAATGTTGATTTCAAGGGCCTGATCCATAAAATGGTGGCTGCTGATATGCTGGAGATTGCTGAAATTGATATTGATAAATTTAATGTGGATAAGGAAATAGAGGATAAGAGAAAACTGGCTTAACTTCCGCTCCGGAGTAGTATATGCTGTGTGCGCAATTAATACAGATTTTATGCTTCGCAATTGCCTTGATAGTGAATAAGATTGGAAGGAAAAAGAATGGATAAAAACAGTAAAATTTATGTAGCGGGTCATCGTGGTATGGTTGGTTCAGCAATTGTTAGAAAACTTAAGGAACAGGGTTATCCTAACATCATATTTAGGGCTTCCGCCGAATTGGATTTACGCAGACAGGAGGCAGTAGAGAAATTTTTTACCGAGGAAAATATCGATTATGTTTTCCTTGCCGCTGCAAAGGTAGGCGGAATTATGGCAAATAGTACATATTCAGCTGATTTTATGTATGACAACATGATGATAGAGATGAATGTGATCAAAGCGGCTTACGACCATAAGATCAAAAAGCTTTTGTTTTTGGGAAGTTCCTGTATTTATCCAAGGCTGGCACCCCAGCCAATGCCGGAAAGGTGTCTGCTTACAAGTGAACTGGAACAGACGAACGAAGCTTATGCTCTGGCAAAAATATCAGGATTAAAATACTGTGAGTATTTAAACAGACAATATGGTACGGATTATATAAGTGTAATGCCGACAAATCTCTATGGTCCCAATGATAACTACCATCCTCAGAATTCGCATGTACTTCCCGCCTTGATCCGTCGAATCCATGAGGCGAAGGAAGCAGATGCAAAGGAAGTAACCATATGGGGAACCGGCACGCCTTACCGGGAATTTCTCTATGTGGATGATCTGGCAGATGCCTGTGTATTTCTTATGAATACTTATTCCGGTATGGAAACAGTAAATATCGGTACCGGAAAAGAAATATCCATAGCAAATCTGGCAGAAACCATTAAAAAGGTGATCGGATACGAAGGTGAGATTGTATACGATCGGAGCAAACCGGATGGGACACCAAGAAAGCTTTTGGACGTCAGCAAGCTATTGGGATTGGGTTGGAGATATCAGACGGAGCTGCTCGACGGTATCAAGTTTACCTACCATGATTTTATGTCGGGCTTGTTAAAAGCATAGGTGTTATACGAAAGAACGATACAGCAGTTGGGAATGAAAAAATGAATATTATACTTCTCTCGGGCGGCTCAGGAAGAAGACTCTGGCCGTTATCCAATGATACCCGGTCAAAACAGTTTCTTAAGCTCCTAAAAAATGACCGGGGTGACTTTGAATCGATGGTCCAGCGGGTGTATGGCCAAATTAAAAAAGCAGGTATCAAAGCGGATATTACCATTGCTACCGGGGCGTCACAGGTGGACTCGATTAAAAATCAACTTGGCGATATGGTTGACATCGTGATTGAACCGGAGCGAAGGGATACCTTTCCTGCGATTGCATTAGCCTGTACCTATCTGGCTTATGAAAAAAATTTAGACGATGACGAAGTAATCCTTGTACTTCCGGTAGATCCATATGCCGATATGGAATACTTTAACACATTAGTACAGATGGAAGAGGCCGTGCTACAGGATGTGGCTGACCTGGTCCTGATGGGGATAAAGCCAAATTCACCCTCTACAAAATATGGTTATATAGTACCTGCAAAAGAAACAATATCACTTCAAAATAATATGAATGAAAAATACATTTCTGAGAAAACAACGATTCAAAAAGTTGAACGATTTACTGAAAAACCATCGGAAGAAGCTGCAAATCTGCTGATTTCACATGGTGCGGTCTGGAACGGTGGAGTATTTGCATTTCGATTAAGATACTTAATGAATATCATAAAATCACATCGGATATCGGTCGAATTGAAACACCTCTCATATAAAGAAATCCAAAAAAACTATAAATTATTGAATAAAATAAGCTTTGATTATGAAGTGGTAGAGCGTGCTTCCTCTGTTGCCATGGTCTTATATGACGGCTATTGGAAGGACATGGGTACCTGGAATATGCTGTCCGAGGAAATGAAAGAAAATTATATCGGAAGGGTTACCATCGGAGAGGAAACACGAAATACGACGGTGATCAACGAGCTTTCCATTCCGATCATAGCTTTGGGCGTAAAGGATTTAGTGATTGCAGCCAGTCCGGACGGAATTTTAATTACGGACAAGATAAAAAGTACCTCATTAAAAGCATATGTGGATCAGATCAGTGAAAGACCAATGTATGGAGAGGGCATATGGGGTGAGTATAGGGCCTACGATTATCATCAATATTCCGATTCAATAAAATCGCTCACGAAGCATCTGACGATAAAAGCGGGGCAGTCAATCGCTTATCAGGCACATCGCATTCGGGAGGAAATATGTACGATCGTAAGCGGCTGTGGTGAAATCGTAATCGACGGAGCTATAAAAAGGGTAGGACGAGGGGATGTCATCTCGATCGCAAGGGGACAAAAGCATGCCATGAAGGCGCATGGCCCAGGAGACCTCCATTATATTGAAGTTCAGATAGGTATGGAATTAGAGGAAGGGGATTGTGAAGGATATGAATGGGAGTGGTAACTGCCATGAAAAACAGAGGGGAAAGGGAAACATAATATGTACAAAATCGCAGTAGCAGGAACTGGTTACGTAGGATTAGTCGCGGGGGTATGCTTCGCAGAAGTTGGTCATAAGGTAATATGCGTTGATATAGATGAAAATAAGGTTCAACTGATGAGATCAGGAGTTTCTCCAATTTATGAAGCAGATTTAGAAATTCTGATGAAGAAAAATTATGAAGCCGGCAGGCTTGAGTATACGACAGACTACAAAACAGCCTATAAGGATGCTGATGCCATCTTTATCGGAGTTGGTACTCCCGAGCGACCGGATGGTTCGGCAAATCTTACGTTTATCGCAAACGTGGCCAGGCAAATAGCCGAAACCATTGAAAAGGATTGCCTGATTGTCGTAAAATCCACCGTTCCGGTAGGGACGAATGATAAGGTAGAGCAGTTTATCCGTGATTTTCTGGTACATAATGTGAAGTTTGAAATAGCCTCCAATCCGGAGTTTTTGGCACAGGGCTCAGCAGTACACGACACGCTGCAGGCTTCGCGAATTATTATTGGCGCAGAGAGCAAATGGGCACAGGATTTGTTAACGAAAATTTATGAACCTTTTCATCTTCCGATCGTAACGGTAAAAAGGCGTTCTGCTGAAATGATTAAGTATGCCTCGAATGATTTTCTGGCACTTAAAATCTCTTATATGAACGATATCGCAAATCTTTGTGAATTGGTAGGGGCGGATATTGATGAGGTGGCAAGAGGAATGTCCTTTGACAGCCGTATTGGCAGTAAATTCTTGAATGCGGGTATAGGATACGGAGGTTCCTGCTTCCCGAAGGATACAAAAGCGTTGGAATATTTAGCAAAACAGAATGGATATGAACTTAGAACCGTAAGAGCAGCCATCGAAGTAAATCGGGATCAAAAGGTTTTATTGTTTAAGAAAGCAAGCCGAAGGCTGATCACATTTAGTGGGCTTAAGGTAGCGGTGCTTGGTCTTACGTTTAAACCGGATACCGATGATTTGAGAGAAGCTCCTTCCCTAGATAATATACCTCTCTTGTTGGAGAACGGTGCAGACATCTATGCCTATGATCCAATCGGAACTCTTAATTTTGCTAAAGTATATCCGCAGGGCAAATGCGGTAAAGGCAATATTACTTATGTTCATGGTATCGAAGATGCGCTTATGGAAGCGAATATTTGTTTTATCTTTACGGAATGGGACTGCATCAAAATGATTACACCAGAAATGTATAAGAAATATATGAAAACACCGTTGGTT
Source organism: Herbinix sp. (assembly GCA_029240245.1). Classification (GTDB taxonomy): domain Bacteria; phylum Bacillota; class Clostridia; order Lachnospirales; family Lachnospiraceae; genus Mobilitalea. Next base: position 10,380 of record JARBTJ010000005.1, on the reverse strand, counting down.
TACGATGGCAGAAATATATACAGCGTAAGGAAGATGAAGGAGGTCGGTGTGGAGTATTATTCGGTAGGAAGAAAATATACTTATGTTCCTGAATTTTCTATGAAGGAGAATAACAATGAAATTAGAATCATTCGATACAAGCATCAATTATCTCATAACAGGAGCAGCAGGCTTCATCGGCTTCTACCTATCGAAAAAATTACTTGATCATGGCTGCAGAGTAATCGGTATCGATAATTTGAATGAATATTATGATGTCAAATTGAAACAGGATCGCCTGGAGCTGTTAAGGGAGAAACCTAATTTTATCTTTATGGAAAAAGATATCTCCGATAAGGAATCAGTTATGGATATATTTCAGGAATTTAAGCCTCAGATTGTCATTCATCTGGCAGCACAGGCCGGAGTAAGGTATTCCATAGAACATCCGGATATCTATATACAGAGCAACATCATTGGTTTTTTTAATCTATTGGAGGCCTGCAGATACCATCCGGTAAACCACTTATTGTATGCCTCCTCAAGCTCCGTTTATGGTGCCAATAAGAAGGTGCCATTTGAAGAGACGGATGCGGTTGACAACCCGGTATCCCTGTATGCAGCAACGAAAAAGTCAAATGAACTGATGGCATTTACTTATAGCCATCTCTACCGGATTCCTTCCACTGGTCTTCGCTTTTTTACCGTTTATGGTCCGATGGGCAGACCGGATATGGCTTATTTTGGATTTACTGACCGATATTTTAAGGAGGAACCGGTGTACATCTATAATAACGGTGATTTCGAACACGATTTGTATCGGGATTTTACCTATATTGATGATATTGTTGAAGGTATTGCAAAACTAATTCACACCCCGCCGGAAGGAGCTTCGCCAAGTAAAGTATACAATATAGGAAATAACCGTCCCGAGAGACTTATGGAATTTATCAAATCGCTTGAGGAAGCTCTGAGCAAATCCTTGAACAGACAAGTTGTTTTCAAGAAAATATTCGAGCCTATCAAAGCCGGTGATGTGCCGGTAACCTATGCATCCATCGATTTATTGCAGGAGGCAATTGGATTTAAACCCTGTACACCGATAAAGGAGGGTTTGCAAAAATTCACTGACTGGTATGTTGATTATTATAATATGACATAAAATATATTGCGATTGCATGCTGGCTTGCATAGCGATATAGGATAGCCGGAAATGTGTAGTTCACCTTTTAACATTGGTTAAAGTGTCAAATGGTGCTACGCACTTTTCATACTACAATATACTGATACGGAAGCAAGCTTCCATATCAATATATTGTAGCACGAAAGCTCCGAAGGTGCTTTTGACACTTTAACCAACATTTAAATCTAATAATTTGATGACGAGGATAAATAAATGGCTAAGAGCAAAATTAAGGAATTCGTTTATCATATGTTTGATTTCTATCATTATATCTATATCTATTTACATGAAGTCAGATACATTAAAGCCCAGAAAAAATTGTGGAAGGATGTCATTTTAACCAAGGAGCAGGAAAAGGAACTGCAGGCGGTATTTGGCAAAAAAACCAGTAATAAGTGGCATCGGCTTTATCAATCCTATACCGGGGAATTTAATAAGGATTATTTTCCTGAAATACTCTTTTCGACAAAGCTGGAGCCAATATTGTGTCCAAGAGGTATATGCGAGGTGCTGCAGGATAAAGGACTAATCGGAGTCTTATATCATTCGGTACCGGAGCTTAGATTACCCAAAACCGTGATTGTTAACTGCTCCGGCATTTTTTATGACGGTAATCGTAATATCATAAATAAAGAGACGGCCGCTGATCTTGTTTATGAGTGGAGTAAAAGGAAACGTTTTGTTATTAAACCCACGGTGGGTACTCATTCCGGTGCCGGTGTGGTGATAGGTAAACAAGATGCGTATAACAGTAGTGAAGAGATTTTGACTCTATTTCATGGATATAAGAAAAATTTTATCGTACAGGAGTATATCATAAATTCAAAAGAGCTTCGTGCTTTGTATGATAACTCATTAAATACCATCCGCATTATGACTTATATCCTGGAGGATAAGCTGTATCATGCGCCGTTAATCCTTCGGATAGGGAAAGGTGGTAATGAAGTGGATAATGTTGGCATTGGAGGGCTGTTTGTTGGTTTGAGTGATGACGGTTATCTGAAAAAAGAAGCCTTTACAAGAAAGGGTGAGGGATATTGCGTTCATCCTGACAGCAGGATACGGTTTGAGGGTTATCCTATAACTGGTATCGATAAAATAATTGAATGCGCTTTCGCATGCCATAAAAAAACACCTCATACAAAGTTTATCTCCTGGGATTTTACTTTTGATGAAAATAATGTACCGGTTTTAATTGAAGCAAATTTGTTGGGTCATAGTTCGTGGTTACCGCAGGCAGCCAGCGGAGTAAGTACCTTTGGAAGTAACACCAACAAAATGCTGGATAAAATCCGTGTGAGAAGCTAAGTATTTTTTATTAGCTATTGCAAAGAAAAGAAGAAGGAGGAGTGTCATGGACAAGCTGGTAAGCATAATAGTACCGATTTATAAGGCAGAGAAATATCTGGATCACTGCGTGCCCTCATTAATCAATCAGTCCTATAAAAACCTTGAAATCATATTAGTGAACGACGGGTCAACGGACGACAGCGGCTTATTATGTGACAATTTTGCAAAAATAGACAGTAGGATAAGGGTGTTGCATAAAACGAACGGTGGAGTATCGGATGCCAGGAACTGTGGATTAAAGATGGCAAAAGGTGAATACATTGCTTTTGTTGACAGTGATGATTTTATCCATGAGCGGTTTATCGAAGTCCTTTACAAAATGTGTGAGGAGAACTGTCTGCCCATAGCTCAGTGCAGACCCTTGTATCTCACTTTGCAGAATTTCCATATCCCAAAAAATAATATGGAATATGAGATAAAGATATATGACAATCTTGATATGCTGCAACATTTGTACAGTAAACATAGTGCCACTACAAATGTAGTATGGAATAAGCTGTTTAGAAAGGATTTATTTGATAACATTAGCTTCCCGGTGGGGAGAATTATGGAGGACTTTTCCACCTCTTATTTACTTATTTATGCAGCAAAGAAAATAGCAGTTACGGAGGAACCGCTTTATTATTATTTCCGATCGGAAAACAGTTACATGAGAAGTGGTTATAATTTAAAAAGGCTTGATGTGCTAGCCGCCTATGAGGAGAGACTTGATTTCTTTACCTCGATCAATCATAGCGAGTTATATAATAAATCCTTATATTGGTACCGTAATTCGCTGTTAAAGAATTATTTCATGTGCAGGAAATATTATAGGAAGTTAAAGGAGAACAAACAGGAATTACGCAGGAAATTAATAAGATCCTATTGTAATTACAAGTACAAAAATCATTTTTCATTCAAAGTAAGGTATCAAATGATGAGGGAGCGATATTTCCCCAAATTCACAGTCGTTAACAAAATACTAGGCTAATAGTTAATTACGAAATTCATAATCTACAATAGCAAAAACTATTTTCGTAATTGTCTTTACTAGGCTTATAATGAAAGGAGCGTTTGGATGTAGGAAAAAGAATACATCCTGCAAAAATACATATGAATGACGAAGTCTTTTTAAGAAGTCAGATCCTTGATCTGACAAGACAATATTATGAGGTAAGACATAAACGTAAAGAGGCGTTTAAAAGCGGTGATCGGATTAATTATTCAGGACGAGTATTTGATTGTGAGGAGCTGGTGAAACTGGTTGATTCGGCATTGGAATTCTGGCTTACTGCTGGAAAATATGCACAGGAATTTGAACATAGGCTTGCCGAATATTTGGGTTTAAAATACTGCTCACTGGTGAATTCAGGCTCATCCGCCAATCTCCTGGCACTTATGGCTTTAACCTCACCGCAGCTGGGTGAAAGAAGAATTAAGAGAGGGGATGAAGTAATCACCGTTGCAGCGGGTTTTCCGACAACAATTGCACCTATCCTGCAGTATGGTGCAGTTCCGGTATTTGTTGATATTACAATTCCCCAATATAACATAGATATTCATAGGCTGGAAGAAGCCGTTACGGAAAAAACCAAAGCGGTTATGATAGCCCATACCTTGGGAAATCCGTTTGATCTAAACTATGTTAAAAAGTTTTGTGACAAATATCATTTATGGTTGATTGAGGATAATTGTGATGCTTTGGGGTCAATGTACCTTTTTGACGGAGAATGGAGGAAAACAGGTACCGTAGGAGATATCGCTACCTCCAGCTTTTATCCGCCCCATCATATCACCTTAGGGGAAGGCGGTGCTGTCTATACCAATGATCATAGGCTATACAGGATTGTGAATTCCTTCCGGGATTGGGGAAGAGACTGTTATTGCAATCCGGGAGTGGATGATACCTGCAAGCACCGTTATGCCAGACAGTTTGGGGAGCTTCCTTACGGATACGACCATAAATATGTCTACTCCCATTTCGGCTATAACCTAAAAGCCACTGATATGCAGGCAGCCATTGGCTGTGCCCAGATGGATAAGTTGGAAGGATTTATTGATGCCAGAAAAAGAAATTGGAGTAAATTGCGATCCGGTCTTGACCCACTTAGGGAGACGTTCTACTTGCCGGAACCGGAAGAGAATTCGATACCAAGCTGGTTCGGCTTTCTTCTTACGATAAGGGATAACACGGGATTTTCACGAGTAGAACTATCGGAATATCTCGAAGCACATAATATTCAAACACGAAATCTCTTTGCCGGTAATTTTTTAAAACATCCCTGCTTTGATGAAATGAGAAGAGATAATACGGGCTATCGAGTGGTGGGATCTTTAGAAAACACGGATAAAATCATGGAGGATTCTTTGTGGATCGGTGTATATCCCGGTATGACGGAAGAGATGCTGTACACCATGATAGAATGCATCGTAAATTTTGTGAGAGCAAAGAAAGAGGTGGTAGAATGATTCTCAGAGCGAAAACCAAAAATCTTTTTTCGGGTAAGGAACTAACCGAGGAGCAGAACAGCAATTCTTATTTAAATCTTCAGGAGTTGGAGGAGGAAAAATGTATCTTACAATCCTATCCCAGAAGATTAGTATTTGAACTAACGAATGCCTGTAATTTGAACTGTATTATGTGTGGAAGAAATGCTGCTAAATTTAAGCCTACCCTTTTTCCTATGGATACCTTTCGAGAATTTGAAGATCTAATGGATTATGTTGAAGAAGTGACCTTAATGGGATGGGGAGAACCAACCATCCATCCGGATTTCTGTGAAATGCTTCAAATAATTGATAGGCATAATGCCAGGAAATATTTCTGCACGAACGGAATGAATTTAAAAAAAATAAAAGACAGTATTTTTCGTTATAAGGTGGATGTTTTTGCTGTAAGTGTAGATGGTGCTACCCAGGAAACGAATGCGAGAATTCGCAGGGGTTCGGATTTGAACCTCATCACTCAGGATTTAAAGAGCATTATAATGGAGAAAAATGAAAGAGGATTAAGCTATCCTTATATTAATTTCGTTTTCTGTGCTATGAAATCAAATATTGCCGAGTTGCCTGAGCTGGTGCGGTTGGCGGCAGAAATAGGGATCGATGAAGTAAAGGTTGTATATCTGACCGTTTTTAACAATGAATTATTAGAGGAAAGTCTATGGGGAGAAGAGGAACTTATCAGCAAGTATTTTATAGAAGCGGAAAGCCTTAGTGCGGAGCTTGGTATACTATTAAAATTACCTCACTTAATCGGTGAGGATATTGCCGGCGACAAATTTCATAAAGACTGTTTTGTAACCTGGCGGGATTTTTTCCTTGGTTCAGATGGATATGTCAGACCCTGCATGTCTACGCCTGTGAAATTTTTTCCGTATAATTCGGACCTTGATTTTATGGAGATGTGGAATGCACAGGAATATCAGGATTATCGTAAGAACGTGAATGACAGTTCGAATATGGAACTGCCTTGTAAAAGATGCTATCAATCCTCCCATTGCAATTGGAATCATCGGGAGTCCTTTATCCAAATTGGTGAAAAATTCTCACCGGACTGGGATAAGTAAGTGAAACTTGAATTGAGTCCATTATTCGTGTGATGAAGAGGGAGATCTTATCATGGAGTTGATCCATAGAAAGGAAATAGCTATGAGTAAAGTGAAATCGAAAAACATAAAGCGAAAGGGGATTTTTATTGTAATTCGAATCATTGGTATCCTGCTTCTTTTGGTGACATTTTCCTCCTATTTACTGATACGAGGCTATATTGATAAAATAAATATCATTGATACACAATCAAATGCATATGCATCGAATAGCCTAACAAAGCCTCTGTTTCAAGCGGTAGTTGAAACTGCTGAGGAGATAGAACAAAATCCGTACGGGGAATATTGGATAAGAGACCAGACCGGAGAAGAGGTATGCGCAGAACAAACAGAGGCAACCGGGGATTCTCTTGAGGAAGAAATAAAAACATTAGAAGATCGGATAGAGATTAATTTAGCAGATCAGGCACAGTCAAAAGAGGTAGACCAGGATGTTATAAATATACTATTCATAGGCAGTGATACCAGAGAAGCCGGTGATATTGGGCGTTCCGATGCAATCATACTAATATCCATAAGCAAGAGGAACAAAACAATAACAGCAACCTCCATATTAAGAGACATCTATCTGCAGATTCCCGGCTGTGGCAAAAACCGTATTAATACTGCCTATGCTTATGGTGGAGCTGATTTACTGATGGAGACCGTGGAACAGAATTTTAAAATACCGGTGGACCGTTTTGTCTCCGTAGATTTTTTCTCATTTATCGATATTGTAGATGCAATCGGAGGTGTTACGCTTCCTGTGACTGAGGCAGAAATACCGGTGATTAACTTTTACATAGAAGAAATTAATAAGTTGTCAGGTGAAGAAGCGGATCAGGATCAGTTACATAAGGAGGGACTTTTATTACTGAATGGTAAACAGGCGCTGGGTTATTCCCGCAATCGTTATGTAGGTAATGCGGATTTTGAACGTACGAACCGACAGCGGCAGGTGCTGGAGCAGATATATTTGGCAATTAAGGATTCAAATCTTTTAGAGTTAAATCAACTTTTGAATATTATTTTGCCCGGAGTAACAACGAATCTAACGGAGGGTGAGCTGTTTGCATTTATTCTTTCTTTGCCCATATATAAAGATTATGAGCTGAAACAGTTTCGGATTCCAATGAAGGATACCTATACCGATATGCGGATTCAAGGAAAACAGGTACTCGGAATTGATTTTGAGAAAAATATTGATGCATTATGGACGAAAATTTACGGAGCTGTCATAAACGAAGGTCAACAATAAATCATTCTTACACAAAACTTATATTATTACCAGGAAAGAAAAAGTCCGGTATTTGTATGAAACACATTTTAGATGGAATAATTTAACTAAAACAAAACTGGATACTGGTCCTGCAAGTAATAAATAAGGAGTGAATTGATTGAAGAAAAAGAAAGAACTGGCTATTTATTTTAAAAGGCTTTTAATCATCGTCATAATTTTATGGATGACACTTATATTTAAACAATCATCGAAAATAGCAACGGAATCCTATCAATTAAGCACAAAAATTACGGAACGGTTAATCACAATACTTCAAGCAATCATACCGGATATGACAATCGATAAATTACTATTCGAATTCGTATTCCGTAAATTAGCCCATTTTTGTGAGTTTTTTATTTTGGCCATATTATTTATTGTATTTTTTAAAAACAGCGGATTAAAACGCAGAAAGCTGTTGGCCTTTATTATTTGCGGCCTATATGCAGTCACAGATGAAGTTCATCAAATATTCGTAAGCGGAAGAGGGGCGGGAGTTGCTGATGTGGTCATTGATATGCTCGGAGCACTGGCGGGCATAGGCTTATACCATCTGGCATTCAAGCTTTTTTCCAGAAACAGAGTGCTTCGCGGTAAAGTGGAGACAGCCTATAAATAGTCTTAATCGAATCTTTAAAATATCATTGAATTAATTGGATAATATTATATAATGAATAAAACAAAAGAAAATAACAGGAGGACTCAAGATGTTTCAGGTAATCAGTACAGATAAAGCACCGGCTGCGATCGGGCCGTATTCACAGGCCTTACAGTATGGAAATTTTGTTTTTGCATCTGGACAAATTCCAATTAATCCGGAAAATGGACAGGTTGTTGAGGGTGACATTAAAATTCAGGCAGTTCAGGTAATGAAAAATGTCTCGGCAATCTTAGAGGCAGCAGGAGGTTCTTTTGAAAATGTAATTAAAACCACCTGCTTTTTAAAGAGCATGGATGATTTTGCTGCATTCAATGAGGTCTATGCTCAATACTTCGTTAATAAACCGGCACGTTCCTGTGTGGCAGCAGCGAAACTTCCCAAAGATGTACTTTGTGAAGTTGAAGTGATTGCGGTAGTAGAAAAGTAAATATCGAAAGTATTGTAATTATTCAAAGGGTTATTAAATCTTGACAGAATGAAATTAGTAATATATAGTATTAAAAAAGCAGCGAGGCTTAACTCGCTGCTTTTTTGCATATGTAAATGAGATAAAAGCTTATGCAAATTATTAGGAACAGAGGAGATAAAATTATGTTAAAACAGAAGAAAACGATACAAATTACGAAAGAAGCGCTCAGTGTTCTACATCATACCCATCAGATGATTAAGGGTGATTTAGATATCACAATCGATTCTGAAAATTATGATGCGCTGGATGAACTGGCTGCGGATATAAAACAGATTAGTGTTGTTTTTAATGATTATATTTATGAGATTTCACATATTTTGTCCCATCTATCAGCAGGTAATATGGCAGTTTCTTTTAATAAACAGCTTGATTATCAGGGCGATTTTCTACCGATTAAAAATGCACTCCGTAAAATCAGACATTCCTTAAACCATTCCTTTGAAGAACTACATGGTTTGTCATTGGAAATCGACCGGATGTGCAGCCGGGTTGAGACGGAATCCTCACAAATAGCAAAAAATGCGTCAGAACAGGCCGGTCTGATTTCTGATTTAACCAATACAGTATATGAAATAACCAAACAAACCTCGGACAATGCGCAGAATGCAAAAGCTGCCTCCTTAAGTATCAAGGACATAGCGGTTCAGGCAGATATCGGGCGGGATTATATGAATCAGATGCTATCTTCGATTCAGAATGTAATGAGTTCCTCCCAGGATATATCACACATCGTCGATATCATAAACGGGGTGGCAAGTCAGACGAAATTACTCGCGTTGAATGCTGCAATTGAAGCCGCAAGAGCCGGAGAAGCCGGTCAGGGCTTTACCGTGGTGGCCAATGAGGTAGGGATACTCGCAGAACGCAGCGCCAGTGCCGTGAAGCAGACCTCGCAGTTAATCATAAAGAGCATACAGGCAGCCGAGGAGAGTTCGGCCATAGCGAATAGAACAGCGGAAAGTTTTTCCACGATTCAGAACTCTCTAAATGGAATTACCGGTATCTGTGAAGATATTGCAAAGCTTTCTGATACACAGGATAAGAATTTAAAGAATACATCGAAAATAATTACAAATATTTCGGAAGTGGTGCAAAGTAATGCGGATTATGCACAGGAAAGCTATGAAAGAGCCACCGATTTATCGAACTTATCCACACATTTAAAAAATGTTCTGATGCAATATCAATTAAAAGGTCAGACAGGAAGTCAAAGTCAGGAGGAAAAAATAGACACGGAGAAATTGCGCCTATTAATACTTCAACTTACGGATCACTTACAACAGATATCAAATCAAAGAGAAGTGGATGACTATTTAAAAAATGCGATCCGGCCACAAAATGATATGGAGTGTTTTTATATCATTGATGAAAACGGATACCAGTTTAGTAATACGATTATGAACCCTTCCATTATCATAGAAAATGATGAAGAATTTAAACCGGCAGTACCAGGGGATTACCACGGTGATAAGAAATATTATAAACAAGCGATGAAGTATCCGGAGGAGATATATACCTCCTATGAGTATATATCTACGGCTACCGGAGGGCTATGCAGGACCATTTCCTGTTCGTATAAGGGAGCAAATGAAATGACCTATGTAATCTGCATGGATTTCATCTGTAAGTTCTAATATATCCCCCGGAATCACAACTGTAATTGTCAGGTCAGTGTAGTCTTATAAAGGACAACAATATAACTATGTAGGAGTAAGCGTAATATTCAACTATATAGGATGAAGTGCAATTCTCAACTATATAGGATGAAGCACAATTCTCAACTATGTAGGATGAAGCACAATTCTCAACTATGTAGGATGAAGCGCAATTCTCAACTATATAGGATGAAGCGCAATTCTCAACTATATAGGATGAAGCACAATTCTCAACTAT